>JAERTD010000001.1 GCA_016845175.1 Bacteroidota bacterium
CATTAATTCGATTTGTTTTTTCGTGGATTCCTTGAATATATCTGCAGGAAGAGTTTTTCATCAAGCTGTGCAAGTTCCTGCTGAGCTCCAATATCAAGCAATTCCGCTGCCATAATATTGAGTAGTCTGAGATTCCCGGCAGAATGTTCCACTAAAGTATCTATAAGAGCTTTACTCATGAGTTGGGGGGCACCAGCCTGTTCCAGACAATGTTCAAGGTAATCTTTCAAGTCCTTCTTTTCATACGGCTCTAACATCCTGCGAAAACGTATTCTGCTCCCCAGGCCAAGCAGTGTGTTGGAGCGAAAACGCTCAGGCAGCCTTGTGTCACCACACAAGACAACGGTTAATAGACATTCAGAATCAAACTTGGCGCTGCCGAGCAGGCGAAGTTCGTTAAGACTACAAGTCATCATCTCCTGGGCCTCATCGATTAACAACACTGGCCTGAACAAGGTGCTCTTGATATGTTCTTTCCACCGTTTTCTTAGTGCAGTAAAGCCGCCATAGCGATTTGCCGGGGATAGATTGACTCCGAACAGCTCACCGAGTTCCCGGTAGAAATCACCCAGGTTGCTTTGTGGTCTTTCCATCACTCCGACGATGACGCTGTCCAGCTGTCCGAGGCGATGGGCCAGAAGCTGCAGGTTTTTCGATTTCCCAAGGCCGGGGTCGCCGCACATCATCGCAAAGCCTCCATCCATGACTAGATTTTCAACTCGAAACAGGAATGTGTCGATTCCTGGAGCAGACCACAGGGACCCCACAGGAATATTCGGCAAGAACGGGTTCCACTTAAGGCCAAAGATTGCCTGTAGTTGTTTATTGTTCATGTCTTGTCTCCTTTGTGGCTGGCTGATTGTTATCTTTTGGGATATATGCTGGAGGCAAACCGGTAGCTGCATATTCTGCCAGGAGTTTGCGTAATAACGGTGGATGCGGATCTGCATCAGTATCGGCACGAGGAGTATCATTTGGTAACGGAGCCAGGGTGCGCCTGAGACCGCTGCTGTTTTTTATTTTGTCCTGGGGATAAATGTCGGCCAGCGGATCATTGGTTCGCTCGTCAACCAACCAGGCTCGACCAAGATCCCAGCTTCGATAACGCACATGAAGTCGTTTGAAGTGGCGAAACCTGGAAGGAACTTCAAAGCGAACGCCTTTGATCTGGAGGGTCCCATCGCTCCTGCGCTGGGCTCTGCTTTCAAGAAGAGTAAAAGCAAATTTCATCTCTTGACTGGTAACAGAAGGACGTGAACAGTCCGGGCCTTTTTGTAAGCGGTTCAGAGGGGTACAATTAATTTCTTCATGTCGACTTCGGTTATATTCCATTTCAACCCAAGCCTGGGTGGCATGATTGAGGAAATCAAAGTCTATTTTCTCAATCCTTGCGAGCATAGATACAAGGCGTCCTTCCAGCTGACCCCAGAACGATTCCTGTTTGCCATTTACATAAGGACTATAGGGTAAAGTTTTGTCATGCTGAATACTTAAACCTAGCAGACCGTTTCTGATTTCATGGGCTAACATGGCCGCACCATTATCCGTCATCAGGCTACGTGGCCGTCCCCTTTTCGCAAACGCTTGACTGAGTCCATGCTGTAACACTTCGGCTGTTTCGTTAAGATACCACTGGATATGGCAACAGAGCCTGGAGCGGTCATCAAGTACACATAGAACAATAGGTGTGTGCCATTCTCCCTGGCTATCAACCACCCGCAACCTTCCCTTATGAAAATCTAAATGCCAGAGCCCATGCACATGGGAAGAGTCGTAGCTGCGCACTTCCCGCTTTTCGAGTCGCTCCTGTGCCAGGTTTTGACCTTTAGTTTTGTTCCGAACGGACTTCTTCTTATACCATCCCCGTTCCTTCATTCTCCTTTGCACAGTGGAATAAGAAGGAACATTTCCAAGTTCTGGTCGTTCTTCAACCAAAGCAGACAGGTTATCGGCATGAAGTTTATAACTCCAGTTGGAAAAGTTTCTATATTGCCGGCTAAGTTCTGCAAGCAGCGCCGGGGACATCGCCTTGTTTTCTCCTGCATCAGAGCGAGGCTTACGTCCCAGGGCGTGAATGGGGTCACTACTTCTTAACGCATTATAATACCAGCGCTCGATAGTTGAAGTACCAAATGTTACCAAGGTGTCCTTGGTGGGGTGCTGGTAGCTACGGCTGGCAAGGATCTCCAGCCTTTCGCGAAGCTCTCCTGGTTTTGGAGGTCTTGCCAACAAACCTCCAATGATAGAAAAGCGTAGTTGGGCCCAGGAACTGAGCCGGGCCTTTTGGTTTGTTTTCATGTTTCGGCTCCTGTGTAGTTTTAGAGGTCTCCCATCATGGAAACCTGCTCGTTCAACCATGGAACCGATCTATACTGTATCCTTGTGCTCGTCGAAACTCCCCATCTTCTGCGGGGAACTGAGCCTCCATCAATTTGTGGATAAAAAACAAAGGCAACGAACCACAGCCTCCTCTACAGGTTTTATATGTTTGGTAAAGTAGATAACCAGCCCGCCGGGAAGCTCATCATTACCAACATCGACACTGGTCATGCCCCGGATACGTTTCCATGTACCACTATAGGGGAATATTTCTTTGAAATATTCTAACCATCGATTGATGGTTTGGCGACTGACACCAAACAAACGCATCAGCTGTGCCTTACTGTTTTCACGAGGAGAATGTTGCCGCAATGTCAACACGATCAACACCACGCCCCTAAAATACACACGACGATCCATGAAAAGCGTCGACGGTGGAAGGGTTCTGCGACGACAGTCCTCCCTTCCACAGCAGAAACTCAATCGAATACAAATTTCGTCTGGGAGGTTATTGGGGCCACCTCGTGGTTTACGTTCATAGTTGGAATGATGTAAAGGACCACCACAGTATGGACAACCACCAAGCTTTTTCTTTTCGGCTAAATCAATGTCAATGCGATGAAGTAAATAAAAAAGATTGGTTGTTTCGAGAAGTTCTGGTAACATTTTTCCTGCCTTTGATTTATAGGCAGGAGCCCTCTTGGTGTATTTGCAAGGTACGTGAGGGGGCTCCTTACCCTTCCATCACTTATCTTGCACATTTCAAACAGTTATTCCACCATTTATTGTGATTCCTCTCAGGATGGTTTTAGTTCACTAATGCATGGTGCAAACTTTGGGCGTTTTACAACTACCCGGTTTATGGCTTTTTGCAGGCTGATGTCGAGTAATTGTTCGCTGTCCTGATCATCCCCTACATGCGCCCGAATAGTTCGCATGGAAAGTTTGTTAAGGGCCGATTGAGTGTTGTGGGGGTACATGGGGTCTAAGTAAATACATTGGTACCTGCTTTTGCACTTTTTAAGATAATCTATAGAGTTTTCGGAAATCAGCTGGATTCGTTCAGAGGCTATTTCTTCTGTGAAAGGAGATTGTGCAGCTCGCTCAAAACCATCAAGTAACAAAGAGTACATGAGAAGCGACCTTTCGCATAAGGTCACCTTACATCCTAGTGAAGCAAGAACAAATCCATCCGCGCCTAAGCCTGCTGTCGCATCAAAAACCGATGGCCTGAACCCCGGTTTTAGACCTGCAGCTTTAGCAAGTGGCTGTTTTGTCGTTTTATCTTTAGCAAGCCTGTATCCATTTTTACCGCCTAAGAAATCAACAAAAAGAAGTGTTTGTGGCTTGAGTCGGTGCACGATAATTGATGGTAGTATATTCGCGTTATTTGATGGACAAGAAAAGAGAGATGCAATAAAGGCTGTGGCTTCGCCACAGTCGATAGGTTTTTAAGGCATGGGGATAACTCAAAAATAGAAAAAGGATGGGGAGTCCGAAGACTCCCCCGACGATTTTTTCTATTTCGTCGTCACCCATCTGGTTATCCCTTAGTGGGTTGCTCCTCAGCAGAGCCCACCTCCGTTTCACCAGACCTCTGCGTCCATGCAGACGGCATGGACGTCTAAAAGAGTTTTAATGTGTTTTGTTTTTCCGTGGATTACGCGAATAAACCTGCAGAAAAAGTTTTTCATCAAGTTGTGAGAGCTCCTGCTGTGCTCCGACTGCGAGCAACTCCGCTGCCATGATATTGAGTATTCTGAGATTACCTGTAGAATGTTCCACTAAGGTCCTCTTAAGAATTTTGCTCATTAGTTGCGGGGCACCAGCCTGTTCAAGACAATGGTCGAGATAATCTTGCAGATCCTGTTTTTCATACGGCTCTAACATCCTGCGAAAACGTATTCGACTGCCCAGTCCAAGTAGAGTATTGGATCGAAAACGCTCTGGTAGCCTTGTGTCACCGCACAAAACCACAGTCAATAAACATTCAGAATCAAACTTGGCGCTACCAAGCAAACGCAGCTCATTAAGACTACAAGTCATCATCTCTTGAGCCTCATCGATTAACAATACTGGCCTGAACAAGGTGCTCTTAATATGTTCTTTCCACCGTTTTCTCAGTGCCGTAAAACCGCCATAACGGTTTGCAGGAGAGAGATTAACTCCGAACAGTTCTCCGAGTTCCCGGTAAAAATCACCCAAATTGCTTTGTGGCCTTTCCATTACACCGACGATAACGTTGTCCAATCGTTCAAGGCGATGAGCCAGAAGTTGGAGGTTTTTCGATTTTCCCAGCCCTGGGTCACCACACATCATGGCGAACCCTCCATCCATAACTAAATTTTCAATCCGAAACAGGAATGTATCCATTTCTGGCGCAGCCCACAGAGACTCCACCGGAATACCAGGTAAAAACGGGTTCCATTTTAAACCAAAGATCGCCTGTAGTTGTTTGTTATTATTCATCTTTGGCCTCCTCTGTGGCAGGCTTATTATTTTCTATAGGGATATAAGCCGGGGGTACGCCAGTAGCGACATATTCTGCCATGAGTTTGCGTAATAGTGGTGGAAGTGGATCAGCATCAGTGTCGGCTGAATAATGATCGTCCGGCAATGGAGTTAAGGTACGCCTGAAGCCGCTGCTGTTTTTTATTTTGTCCAAGGGATAAATGTCAGCGAGCAGATCATTAGTTCGCTCGTCAACTAACCATGCTCGACTAAGATCCCAGCTTCGATAACGCACATGCAACCGCGTTAAGTGGCGAAAGCGGGAAGGCACTTCAAAACGAACGCCTTTGATTTGCAGAGTACCATCGCTCCTACGCTGAGCCCTGGTTTCAAGAAGAGTGAAAGCAAATTCCATTTCTTTACTGCTCACGGAGGGGCGGGAACCATCTGGATCTTTTTGCAAACGACTCACAGGAGTGCAGTTGATCTCTTCATGTCGGCAGCGGTTATACTCCATTTCAACCCAGGCTTGGGTGGCACTATTGAGGAAATTAAGGTCTAATGTTTCAACCCTCGCGAGCATGGATACAAGACGGCCTTCCAGTTGGCCCCAGAAGGACTCCTGTTTTCCGTTCTGATAAGGACTATAAGGTAATGTCCTGTTATGTTGGACGCTTAGACTTAGTAGGCCGTTCTTGATTTCATGAGACAACATGGCCGAACCATTATCGGTCATCAAACTACGTGGTAAACCTCGCTTGGCAAAGGCTTGAGTGAGTCCATGCTGTAACACTTCAGTTGTTTCGTTAAGATACCACTGGATATGGCAACAGAGTCGGGAACGGTCATCAAGGACGCATAAAGCAATCGGCGTGTGCCATTCACCATGACTATCAACCACCCGTAACCTACCTTTATGAAAGTCCAAATGCCAGAGTCCATGCACATGTGAGCAATCGAAACTCCGCACTTCTCGCTGTTCAAGCCGTTCGTCGGCCAGCTTTTGGCCTTTGGTTTTGTTCCGAATGGAACTTTTTTTGTACCACCCCCGTTCCTTCATTCGCCTCTGCACCGTGGAGTAGGAAGGAGCATCTCCAAGTTCAGGTTGTTCTTCGACCAAAGCTATCAGGTTGTCAGAATGGAGTTTATAGCTCCAATTGGAGAAATTCCTGTATTGTCGGCCAAGTTCTGAGAGCAATGCCGAAGACATTGCCCTGTTTTCTCCTGCATCAGAGCGTGGCTTGCGTGCCAACGCGTCAATAGGATCGGTGCTTTTGAGCGCATTGTAATACCAACGCTCGATAGTTGAAGTTCCGAATGTCACCAAGGTATTCTTAGTGGGGTGCCGGTAGCTACGACTGGCAAGGATCTCCAACCTTTCGCACAACTCTCCTGTCTTTGGCGGTCTTGCCAATAATCCACCAATAATAGAAAAGCGTAGTTGGGCCCAAGAACTCAATCTGGGCTTTGGGGATGTTCTCATTTTGCGGCTCCTGTTTGGCTTTTAAGGCCTCCACCATGGAAGCCTGTTCGTTTATCTATGGAACCGATCTATACAGCATCCCCTTGTCTGTTGGAACTCCCCATCTTTTGCGTGAAACTACCTGGCCATCATTTTTTGGGCCTCACCTCGCGCTAAAAATTCAAGGCAGCTGACCAATGCCTTCTCTGCAGTTTTTATATGCTTGGCAAAGTAAATTATCAGCTCACCAGGAAGATTGTCATTGCTCACATCAGTACTGATCATGCCACGCAATCGATGCCATACAGCACTTACGGGGAATACGTCACGGAAAAATCCTTGCCACCGATTTATTGTCTTTCTGCTGACATCAAACATACGCATCAACCGCGCCTTACTGTTTTTTCGAGGAAATTTCTGCTGCAGTGTCAAAATAATCAAAATCACACCCCTGAAATAAACATGCCGATCCATGAAAAGCGTGGATGGCGGAAGAGTTCTACGACGACAATTTTCTTTGCCGCAGCAGAGGCTTAACCGGATACAAATCTCTTCAGGCAGTGTCTCTGGACCACCTCGTGGTTTTCGCTCATAGTTAGAATAATGCAAAGGACCACCGCAAAAAGGACAGCCTGCAAGCTGTTGCTCTTTGGCTAAATCAATGTCAATACGGTGAAGAAGATGAAAAAGGTTGGCGCTTTGAAGAAGTTCTGTTAACATTTCCCTGCCTCATTATGGGCAGGAGTCCTCTAATTGTATTTGCAAGGTACGTGAGGGGACTCCTTGCCCTTCCATCACTTATCTTGCACATTTCAGCTCTTTATTCCATCATTTATTGTGACTACTCTCACTCCCGGCCTTTTGCTGTTTGTCGATATCTTTGCTGGGCCAAACGGTGGGCTTCTCCCTGGGAAATCAGCCGACAAGCATCACAACAGTAGGCCTGTCCCCGCCAGCAGCTCCGGCAGATATAAAAAGTTTTTCCACACTGCCTGCATGAAATAACCTTCAGTAAAATGAAATCCATTCTTCCGACTTGAACAAATACGGAAGCCGTGATTATATGAAAGTGCTTGTTGGGCTTCCGTATTTACGGGATGTCTGTAGAAAGGTTCGAAGTGGCTGCTTCGGGCCTTTCGTTCGTTAAGGGTATTTTCCCGATATTATCGATCAAAAAAAGGAAGAAAAAGAAGAAAATCCAAAGAAAAAGGAGGAAGAAGATATAAATCGTTTACAACGACAAAAACAGGGAAGAAAACAAACAGAGAAGAAAACACGCAACATAACTAATCTCGCAGCATAATTCCTGTTACCAGATTTTACTGAAGCTGCAGAGCAGGAAAATCTAGGTAAATTAAGACTTGAGCTTGAGGATACGGAAAAACCGGATTTTAACAGGTTCACTGAAAAAGGG
>JAERTD010000002.1 GCA_016845175.1 Bacteroidota bacterium
AACTCATTCTGCCCATAGGCTTCATTGCCTCTGACATAAGTCACAAAGAAAGTCTTATCTCCCGGACCAAAAGGCATTTGCATTCCATAGCCCTTTATTCGTCCATCGGCAAAGTTTACACCGAATAAGGTTTCGTCACCCGACATGGTGAGGTCCACATATTTTGTGGAGGAGGCATACTGGGCATCGATGATCCGTTCTCCGGCATCGGTATCTCCGTAAGCAAAATCAAAATATTCAGTATTGATAAAAGGTATCAATCCCTCGGTTGTACTCCCTTCATAACCACTGGGATCAACCCCACTGAAAAGTATGAGTGAATACTGTTCTTTTATGGTGGGTAACCTCCAGTCATCATAAGCTCCCAGATTGAAGCTTGAGGCACCGGCCATGGCTTCTTCATAGGTGAGTTTGTCATCGGCATCGATGTCGCCATCACCATCGGTATCCGGGCTCTTCTGCCACATGAGACCTGTAATCATATCTGTTACTGTTCCATCGCCATTGTCGACGTAGGATGGTGTATTGCCAGGGTAATGGGCATTCTGACCAAAAAAACTATCACCCATTACGGGTGCTGAAATAGTAGTGGCATTATTATAAAATATGCTTTGTTGTGTGCCAACAATGGGGAAACCAGTGATTTCAGGTAAATTATCATCAGGTTCAACTATTGTATCTTCATCTTTCGTACAAGCACTTGTAGTTAAAAACAGCAATGCTGTAATTGATATCATCCAGGTTTTCATAGTTGTATGTTTTAAATGATTCATGATGCAAATAAAGTACTGAATTGGGCCAGGAACAAATAAATTCAATGTTTGGGTGGTTTTTATCAACGAATGCACATGGTCAGCTATTGTTTGAGATTAAGTCCTAAGGTCTATAAAAAAACCAGGAATACGATTCTCCTTTTTAGAGGTGAGCGTATCCCTGGCGTACTTAACAAAAATTCAAAAACCAATAAATAATGCTTTTAGTTAATATAAGATAGTACGGCTGCATTCCTTGACTGCACATGGGTCTGCAGCGTACTCACAGCCTGATCAAAATTACTGGCATTGTAGATAAAGGTATAACCGGCGACTTCATCGTAAGCGTATTCCTTTAACAATTCATAGTAGATGTCGTAGGTTGCTACCATATGTGATGGGATGAATACTTCATCAATGAATTGTAGGGTATAGGATTTATACTGTTCCTCATAAGCCTCCACATCCATCAAATACCTGATCAAAGGCCAGTTATTGCCCACCTCTGTTAGACTCAAGCTTAGGGCTCCTCCCTGTTTACCATTTTGCAGGGCTTCATTATTATCCCAGGGGATCCAGGTTAATTTGCTGTTATCAGGATTGTTATATAAATAATAATTATGGGTCATTATTCCATAGGTATCCCAATTCTGCATCACAGTATTAGCTGCCAACCATTTTAAAAAGACATCCACATCGAACACTGCATTGAGATCAGATTTCCATTGATCAGGCTGGGTTATCCTGTCTGAGCTGTTAATGATGGTATACAATGCTTCCACATCGGTATAATCGTTAAGCTCTTCATTGCTTTTCTTTTCCATTTCAGATGCATCATAGCTACCGGATGCGAAACTGGCGGCATCACCATCGGGCTTATACAAATTACCATCGTCCGCGTTGAACTGGTTTTCAAGGACCGTATCATCCACTTCCTCCACCAATGTGTAGACCCCATAATACTGTGGACCGGATCCATTATCTATATAGACCACACAAAAAGCCGTTTGTGCTGATGCCAATCCGAAACTTCGAAATAAATCGGCACCTACCTTTTCCCTCATCAGGGAGGCATCATCAAAATTGTTGTTCAGATTCAATTGTTTAAATCCATAGAAACGCTGGTTCTCGAGTTCAGGATAATCATCCTCAAACTCATCAAAGTCCAGTTTAAAGGACAATTTGTTGTTACCCGAATTATAGGCCGATTTCAGGCTTGAATTACCCTTAAAGCGAACACCCACATTATACCATTGGGTATTGTTGAAAGTCACTGTGGAGGGTACCCAAACCAGATCATAATCTTCTGAAACCATGCCTCCTCCCGGACCGCCGGAACTACCGACCTTATCCTCCAGATCTGATCGCATGATAGACCAATTATTGCTACTGATCTGAATATCAAATCTAAGTATAGTATTCTGTTCGAAGACCACTGAGTAATCCGGTTCAATCGTATTGCTGTGTGTGGTTTCAGACCAGTCTGAATAATCAGAAACTGTTCCTTCTATGTCTTCTGTTATATCTGTTTTGCGGCAGGCGATAATCAGCAGGAGTAACATACCCATGATGGCCACTTCTATAATTTTCCGTCTCATATCTTAGAATTTTAATTTGTAACCCAAACTGAATATGTGTTTGTTCCTGCTTTTCTGCAGGTAGTAATCGAATCGATAGGAAGCACCTATATAATTCTTTTTGAATAGTTTATAATCCATAGCCAGTTTATATCTCATTTTATAGGCACTGTTATCTGAAAGCTGGTGGAAGAGTTCAGCACTCAGGGTTGGGGTGAGTTTGAAATTCTTAATGTCATAGGCCAAAGCTGCTTTATACCTCATGAACCTATCGTCGGCATCATCATCCGCATAGTTTGTAAAGCGCAGCCTTAGCTGAGGCTCAAAGCGTTCAAATTTCTTTTTTAAGGCGGCACTAAATTCATACCTGTGCAGATACTCGGTTTCCTTCTCGTTTCTTGGATTGACCACAAAACGGTAACCTCCGCTCAGGTACAGGATTTTCACCGGTCGGTAGGTCAGCTCGGTTTCCAATAAATATCTGTCCACTGAAAAATCATCCTTTAATCGAAGCTCAGGTGAGAAACTGATTTTTAACTTCTTCAAGGGTTTGAAGGACATTTTAAAAAAGGAACGGTATTCATAATCGTTTTCAACTTCCTGGGCTCCAAGCTGCAGTCCGCCAATCAGCAGGCAGGCTATCAATCCCATTATCTTTCCTCTTTTCTTCATTTTCTTCCTTTCTTTATTTGGATCCGTTTACATTAAAATACAATCTGATGACTGCCACATCTTTTAAGAAGTCGATCTTTTTAATTTCATATCTGACTATATCAATACCTGTTCTTTCCCGAAGGTCGGCCAATAATACCTCCTCACTCATGGTGTGAATATTTTCAATCTTTTCATAAATCAGTTTTACGGATTCCTCCTGTTTTAACAACAATCGCTTCTCCAGTATCCAGAGGCCAAAAATGATGGCCATATTGGTAAACATCAACTCGGCATAGCTTACTTTTTTGTTGGCCAGAGCATTAATCACAGCTATTCCTATAACCACAAACAAATAGGTCATCTCCTTAATGGGTATGGCATTGGTACGGTATCTTATAATTCCGAATATGGCGAATAAACCCAGTGCAAAGCCCAACTCGAGTTTTACATTGTTGAGTAATGAACTTAAAAAGAACACAATAATCCCTATGGCTATATAACTAAAGTAGAAGTCTTTACGCTTACTTTTTTTGGCATAAATAAACTGTACCACTATAAATATCATCAGGGTATTGAAGGCAAAACGAAATAATAAATCGCTAAAGTCTCCTAAGTTTATTAGCTTGATTCCAAGGAATCTGAACTGATCTTCCCAGGTCAAGGGATCGGGAATAACATCAACTGCCTGACTTATCAGGTTCATTACTGATACTGCGTCTATCATCTTTCTAATTCTTTTTGAATGGATCGATATCCATATGTATAATTTTATTTATTCGTCTGACTTTCTTTTTGAAGGAATTCCTTTTAAATCCATCATCTGTAATGGTTTTTCCCACACAATATTTACTAAAGCCAGTGGCTTTTATCCTGTGCTCTCTTAAAGCCAGTACAAGGGGTGACAATGATGGTTTCCCTTCGGATTTAATTTCAATTATCACCAGATTTCCCAGGGCCTGAGCTTTTTCCTGAAAATGGTAGGCAAGATTCAAATCAATGGTGCAGCGTTCCTTAAAGTTCTTATTCACCAGCGTTAGCCTTGTAAAACTGTTGTTAAGTGATGTTTTCAATGTGTCTCCTGAATAAGGTGTTATGGATTCGATGAATTGGATTTCCTTGCTACTTAGGCTCCCTAAATCAGTACCAGCCGGGATACGTTTCTTATTGGTTTTGCCCTTATTGCTTTTGAACTTAACCTCCAGAAATGAAATACCTGAGTTCACATAAGCGCGCTTCCTAATTTTGTATCTGTTTAGTTTGCCATTGTGATGATCAGTATACAAACGGGCATCCACTGTATCAAAATAAGTGGTGGCATATGACATTTGATGTGCCCCATCAATCTGCAGCATATAATAGTGTGGTCTGATCTGACTCAGGATTTGCTGAAGATGTTCTCTGGCAAACCAGTATTTGGTATCCATGCGGTTCATCAGTTTTACCCTGTCCATTTGTTTCAGGCTTATGGTTTCAAAATTTTCGGCCTCTGCATGTATTAAGTCTCTTGCCTCCATCAGGATACTTTTTGATCTTAATTTTGATACAAATAAAAGGCAATGGAAACCCAGGAAAAAAAATATTCAACGGTTGGGATGTTTTTATCAACGAATTCCTAAGGATACTGTTTCTGATGAGGTTGAATGACTCGGATTACATACAAAGAAAGTATGAAAACACAGAAAAAGCCCGCCTTGCAGCAGTGTCGTGCAAGCGGGCAATATTCTGTTTCTCAATGTTGTTTAATACATGCTATTGAACAACCATCTTTTTTACCATATGTTTAGCATCCACCTGAAGGGTGTACACATAGATACCTGGTTTCAGATGGCTTGCATTCAAGGTATATTTATACTCTCCAGCCGACAAATACTCATCCACCAGACAAGTTTGCTTACTACCCAATGTATTATAAATATCAAGACTTACTTCAGAAGCCTGATCTATAGAAAATGTTATGGTCGTCTCATAATCAAAGGGGTTGGGGTAGTTTTGCTTCAATTCAAAACCAACTGTATTGACATCAACTGGGCTTATTCCTGTTAAGAAGCCAATGTTCCCGGTTCCAAAGGTAGGTGGCATGAAAATAAAGTCACCTACACCATTCTCAAACCTGCCAGTACTTGTATCAGGTAGTTGCTGAAGGAAATTTACTTCATCCACCAGGCCTAGAATATCATCTGATAACATGATTGTTTCACCTTCGGCGGATAGTTTAAAGTTGGCATGCAAACCATTTTGGTCTTCATCCTTATCTGCCCAAATGATCAGGTAGGCTCCGGAAGCAATGGTGGTGTCAGGGAACATCCATTGGTCTGGTTCAGAGGCATCGTCTGTTAAATAAAAACCATCCAGATCAATGTCTTCATCTGCATTGTTATACAACTCAATCCAATCGTCATATTCACCATCCTGATCAGCTATGGTTTGCTCATTATCTGCCATAAATTCGTTGATTACCAGTCCTCCTGAGACTTCTATTTGGTAAAATTCATAGGCCGCTCTTACAGGAGAGAATGCTGCTGCTTCGTTATTTTCAGCATAAATATAGTAGTGGATATCTGTAGATCCGGCGGTTATGGAAGCACCATAGATGCCATCTCCTGGCTGTGCATCTTCATGATTACCATCGTCATACATGGGTTCCTTAGTGAATGTCCCATGCAAACTTGACCGACTGGCCAGGTAAACTTCTTGCTCTTCAGAAACGCTGGCAGTTACCCAAATTACATCATTAAAACCAGCCGTTTCTGGTGTATGGGAAACATCGCTTATGATGGGTTGGACAGACTGGAAATCTGCCAATCCATTTAAATAATTCACCCTGGCATCCATTAATTGAACAATGCCTATGATGCCATTGGGGCCACCTCCTACTGCATTATATACATTGGATGTAAAGTTGGCGTATGTATAGAATTTATTTTGGTCAGCCCATACTGCCTCATCAATAATATCCTGTATCTCCAGCGCTCTTGTTTCATAATAGCCATTATCAAAGTACTCCTGGATGATGGTTTTCATATGGGCAACATATTGCTTGCGATAGCTATCATTATCCAATATTTTGCTAATGACAGGAAACTCCGCTTCAAACCTATTGGTATAGGGACTAAATTGTTGTAGCTGAATGGTGTTTAAATTACCCAGTGTTTGATGGTTGGCAAATACTCCAAAGCTTTCGTTCAAATCCCAGAGGATGGGGTTAAAACGACCATTATCATCCTTATAGAGGTAGTGGTTTTGTGGATTATTAATGGGACCATCCAGATTTACCAGCAAATTTGAAAAGGCCAGAAACCAAAGGTGGCGGTCTATGTTCAGGTATTCATTTACAGATGTGTTGTTGTTATTGAGTACATCAAGAAATTCAATCAAATCAGCCCATCCATAGTCAGATTTCATATCATAATATGCCATATAAGTGCTGGAATCAGTTCCGTAATATTCCCAAACACCTCCAGAAGGCGGACCAGTGGTGGTGATTTCACCCTTTGCCCTGGCATTTTCATCACTGGCAAAATGGGTCCGCATAAAAAATTTATCCACGCTTTGGTCGCTTGTGTATAAACCTAAATGGGTTCCATTGATGTATACATTGGCATAATTAGACTGACTGGCAGGCATATAATTGCGTGCTATCTCATAACTCAAGGCTTCCCTGATGAAACTAGGGTCTTTGAAGCAATTGGCCAGTTTTAATGTTCCGTAACCTTCTATTAGCTGATCATCAATAATATGATCAAGTTTGATGTTCAGTGGGTTCTTCACTTGATTCGCACTGTAGGAACTGTTGCCTTTGTAACGTACGCCCACACTATCAAAAAACTGGCCATTGAGAAGGACAGTTCCTATCAACCTTTCCTCTTCACCAGCTGCCACCAGCTGATCCAGTAAATAATCCCAATTGGATTCTTCAAAGGTGATTTCGATGGTATTAATGGTGTTGATATCATAAAAGTTTTGGCTGTTGGCCAGTCCAATATTAATGAGTATGGCCATACACAGGCTCAAGTACTTCTTCATGCTTCAAGAGTTTCTGATTATTAAGGAACAAAAGAAGTAATACAAATGAAAGCTTCAAAACATATTCATCGTTTGAAGGGTTTTTATCTACGGAATGGAAGATGCCATCAACGAAATAAATCGCTAATTCTGATTTTCATTAAGAGGGACCGCTTCGAAGGCTTTTCGTCCATATACCTTCTCATAGGCCTGGCAATTGGGACAATAACCATGTTCAATTTTTTTGACAAACCAGTAGGCAAATCCTTTTTGTTTGCGCCTTGCGGTTTTGCAAACCGGACATTTTACACAATCGGCTGCCCTTTTTTTATCTTTTGGGGTGAT
>JAERTD010000003.1 GCA_016845175.1 Bacteroidota bacterium
AGGGAATTATGTAAAGTTTTTACTTATGTAAAGTTGCCAGAGAATCTCGTTTCTTTTCAAAGTCGTGAGCCCTAACAACTTTACATAATATTTCATTCGCAAAGCTCGGAAAGCCAAGACATCAGAGATTTGTTATTCTCCCACGCCGGTATATCCTCTTGTGAAGGAACTTCATATGCCCCTTCAAGTGCCTTACGTGTTTGCTCCGCATCTACTTTGGCGTAGATTTCGGTGGTTTTTACTGACGCATGCCCAAGAAAATCACGTATATATATGAGGGGCACGCCGCTTCGTAGAAGATGAACAGCCTTGCTGTGTCGAAGGGAATGAGGGGAAACAGATTTAGGCACAAAGTGACTGTCCTTGGTTGACATGGATTTAACGTGTCTTGCCAGGATGTGCGCGACACCGGCACGGGTAAGTTTGCAGTTGCGGCTATTCGTAAATACCGGAAAATCAAGAAATCCTGTCACACCGATATATCCTCTCTCCTTCAGATACTTTTCCATAATAGACGCGGTTTTCGCACTAATGGGAACGACACGTGTTTTTCGACCTTTTCCATGAAGAACCACCGTAGCTGGCTGCTCCAATCTAATATGGCGTACAGCCAGGTCGATAATCTCCTGAACTCTGGCCGCGGTGTCGTAGAGAAGTACGAGCATAGCATGATCACGACGTCCATTTCTTGTGGCAGTATTTGGCTGTCTCAAAAGTCGGTGGAGTCCCCCAGGAGAGAAAAAACTCATCGTCGGGCGAGGGGATTTTTTCATGGGAAGACCGAGAATTTGTTGGCAAAGCAACAGATGTTTGGGGTCCACCCCTACGACATAATGGAAAAACGATTTGAATGCAGCTAATCGCTGATTGCGAGTCGCTATTCCACATCCGCGAACACGTTCGAGCCATGCAAGGTACCTCATCAGCAATTCGGGGGTTATGTGAGCGATAATGATTTTTTTGATCTTCAAATTTTCCTCAGATTCGCAGTAGACGAGGAACAATTTGAAAGCATCCCGATATGAAGAAATCGTATTTTTACTCAGGTTCCGTTGGCCGGGCAAATACCGTGACAGAAAGCCGGTTATATATTGTGCGAAATCGGTTTCATTCATGGTACACCTCCGGTATGATCCATCCGTATTTCTTTTCCACGGTTTGGAGTAACTCGGGGAACATCGTCGCGGTGAGGCGAAGGTAGTGCTGGGAGGCCTTCAGGCCCTCATGCCCCATATAGATGGCAAGGTATGGGAGCGCCGTCGTGAGATTATTACCCGCCTGAACCCATTTATTTAGGACGCGAACAGCATAAGTGTGGCGAAGATCATGCAGACGTGGGCCTTTTCCCTTGCCTCCATGAGAGATTCCGGCAATAAATAGGGCTTTTCTGAATAGGTCATATGCTGTCCTGGAGCTGTAGGGCATTCTACGCTTATTGGGGAAAAACCAGGGTGTAAAATCGAAATTTCGAAACACTTGGCATTTTGTTTTATATAACCTGCATCTCTTCACAAGAGATGCTGCCATCGGAATGATCCGTTCCTTTGCATCTTTCGTATGGCGCAGAATCAGCGTTCCACTCTCCAAATCAATGTCCTTCTTTTCAATGTGCAATGTTTCTGTAATTCGTGTTCCGCAACCAATAAGGATACGGAACACGACCGGGAAGATCAGATCGGAATGCCTTGATATGCCATTTTTGCACAAGCGGTCTATTGCTCCAAGTATTAGGCCAAGTTGCTGTTCGGAAAAGATATATGGGGTATACGGGTAGTCTCGGTACGGCGCCAATCGTCGCGGAATAATTTTTGCGTCGTAGCCCATTCGTATCATGTAAGCCCCAAGGCCCCTCAATACAGAGATTCGGTGACTTCGATTCGTCTCATTTTCCCATGCTGTTTTTTCGATCCAGCGATTTGCAAGTTCTTCTGAAAGAATGGGAAGGTCATGGTCAACGGCATTTTGGAGATGAATTATACGTCGAAGGGTCTGGGCCCCTTTCTCAAAATTGTATCCGATTGCCCGCTTCTCCTTGATATAGTCATCCACAATGTGTGTGAACGTTTTTTCATTTTTCTTCATGAGACAACACCTCCTCCGGATCGAGAACACACTGTCTCAACCGGGAAATATCGGTATGCAGATATATGCCTGTGGCTTCGGATGTAATGTGACCGAGGGTGGAAGAAATGAGCGGAAGCTCGACATCATTTGCGAGCATGACGCTTGCCAAGGTGTGGCGAAGGGAATGCATACCTTTTGGTACATCGCGTGGGATTCGCACCCCCGCTTGTTGGACTCGTTTTGCCAGTATGGAATTCAGGGCATTGGAATGAACGCCAAACGGTCGTATTGGGATCGTACAGGTTAGAAAAACTTCCGAATGCTCAGAAGGTGGTCTACCATGTTGTAGATAGTCAATGATTGCCCACCCGACATCACGTAACAACGGTAATCGCAACGGATTCTGCGTCTTGTTCTGTATGATCTCAATTACATTTTCGTCCCAGCGCAAATTGGGCAGCTTCATCGTTTTGACATCGGCAGAACGTAATCCATATCTGGTAATTAACATCAAAATTGCATAATCGCGTTTACCGACAGGGTTTCCGCGATCTATTGAATTTAGAACGGTCAGTATATCTTTTTGTCGCCACACCTTCGGTAGTTTGAACTTCCGGTTTGCTTTCACTACTGGCAATTTTTCACTCAGATCCTTTTGGATCAATCCCGTGCGATAAATATGACGGAAAAAGACACGCAACGATGAGAGCATCGTTGCGATGGTTCGGCTGTCCAATTCTATTTGGGTCGCTAAAAATGCGGATATCGTTCTACCGGTGATATCGTTAAGACCCGATACTCCTTGTTGATCAAAAAAGAGGAGCATGCGTTTTATTCGATTAAGCCTTGTATAGGTGCCTCGTTCCGAATAATCTGAATCTTGGCAAAAATCGGCGTACGATTCATATCCGCTTTTGAATTGATGCGGAATCGCCTGAGAAGCAAGCTTCCCTTGCTTTTTCAAGGGGATGCAGCCATGAAGCTGCCATTCCGTAAGGCATTGGCAGGGCCGGATCAGGTAGTACCATTTTGAATGGTACTCCCCATTCTTTTTAACTACGAGACCTGGATCAATTCCAAACGATTCTTTTAGCCACCTCTCTCCAACCTCTATGGAGTATTGCTGAAACTGGTTTGCCTCTGCATAACGAATAAGTCTTTGGTAGATCCTGCGATAGGATGCAATGGTTTCGGAAGCATATCCGAGCCGTTGCAATTCTGTGAGAACAGATGTGCTCAGTTCTTGGATGGTTGCCTTTTCCATAATTTTCTCCTTGGATAGTGGTTTTTGTGAGAAATATTATGGAAAGTAACAGAATTAAAATGTGGGAATCAGTGGTGGATTACGCTTGATACTTTACATAAGTAGGAGCTTTACATAATTTCCCACCCCGGTAGGACCTGTAATAATAATGTTCTGAGCGTTTCTGATCCAATCACCACCGGCAAGCCGAAAAATGACGGATTTGTCGATGCCCCTGCGGGTCTTGTAGTTGATATCTTCTACACAACCATTGATTTTCAATTTTGCGCTTTTGAGAAGGCGATTCATCCGTCGGTCTTCTTTCCATGTCCAAAGCCGGTCAACGAGAAGGGAAAAGCGTTCTTCAAAGGCAAGTTCGTTCATATCCGGTTGTTGGATCTGTTCTTTAAAGGCATCTGCCATGGCGTTGAGCTTCATGGCATAGAGTTTTTCCAGGGTTTGCTGATTAAGCATGGCAGGCCTCCTTTCCAGTGTAATATACATTTCCCCTGACATTGGGATGGTTGAGTAAACGGGGGTTTACCTCTTTTTGTTCAAAAAGCAGAGGCTGCTGATCCAGTCGGTTTTTGAGAATCGATTTTACGCTTTTATACGAATAGCCCTTGATCATAAGGGCACGATGGCATGCAGCTTCGAGTCGTTCGGGAGAATATCGTTTTACCAACCTCATGATGCCAAGACAGGATCGAAACCCCTGTTCAGGATGGGGTTTAGATTCCAGGATATGGGAAATAAGCCTCTTGGTTTTGGGGCCATTTTTCCCAGCCCAGTTGATAATCCTTGAAGGAGTCCACTCAAGATGTTTTTGATGAGACTTTGGCATGTGCTCCCATAATGTGGTAAATCCGCCTTTGTTGAAGCTTCTAACATGACTGGCCACTCGCCGATTTTTGAACAGCACCTCGATTGTGCTGTCCGTCACCCTGACATCCACCTGTTGCCTCGCTAACTGATAAGGTACACTGTAGAAATGATACACAATTTCAATGTGATAATCGATATTGACTCTGGCTTTTTTCCACTCGGCGTATTCATATGCAATAGTGGGAATCGGCTGAAGGGCAGGTTTATCAATTTTCAGAAACAGGCTTTTGCGAGTGCCATCAAGTTTTTGGAATTTCCGATTATTCAGATCAAGCAATCTTTGTGAAATTTCCTTATTGAGTTCAGCGATACTGAAAAAGGTATGATTTCTTAAGGCGGCCAGTATCCAACGTTCAACAATAAGGACTCCCGTTTCAACCTTTGCTTTATCTTTGGGTTTCCTGGACCTTGCTGGAATTACAGCTGTTCCATAGTGCTCGGCTAAATCCTGGTATGTTGGATTAATATCGGGCTCATACCGGCAGGGGTGGGTCACGCCGGATTTGAGGTTATCCGGCACAAGGATTTGAGGAACGCCACCAAAAAACTCAAAGGCATGCACGTGTGATTTTATCCAGAAGGGCAGCTCCTGGGATGGTGTAGCTTCTGCGTAGGTATAGTTGCTGGCGCCGAAAACAGCCAAAAATATCTGGGCCTCAGTGATTTCTCCTGTTGCCCGGTCGATTATCGGCATTGTTTGGCCGGCATAATCAATGAAGAGCTTTTCGCCAGCCCGGTGCTCCTGCCTCAGGCAAACATCTAATTTCTTATGCCATTCTCGATAAAGATCGCAAAAACGACTGTACTGATAACCGTCCGAATTTTTTTGTTTGTATTCGTACCAAAGCAGTTGCAGGGTAACACTTTTTCTCTTCAGTTCCTGGTACAACTGTTCCATGGAGGGCATGGAACATTTTTTAAGGCTACCATTTTTAACGGTCGGATAAAGAAGGGTTTCGATGGCGTTATCATCAAGATCGGCAGGGAGCGGCCATGTTAAACCCGCCCTCTCAGCGCGCCCGTTGTAGTCAGCAGCCGTTGATCGACCTATACCGCAGCTCTTGCCTATCTGCCGTATTGAACAACCATTTTCAAATTTCAGCCTTAAAACTTCTTTGATTTTTCGCATGGATAATCTCCTTCTCGCCATTGGTTTTCTCCCCATTTTATTTTAAGGGGAGAATAGTGGCTGAACTCTCAATTATCCAGCGTCTCAAAAATGCTCGATCCAGAAGCCTATGAAAGCTCTAAATCTGATAATCCAAACAAGCAAAAAGAGCTGTCCGGATTTGATTGGAATGGGTGTCCGAAATGAATCGGAATGGGTGTCCGGAATGGATTGGAATCACTGTCCGAAATGAATCGGAATGGGTGTCCGGAATGCGTCGGAATATGCACATGAACTCGGTATCATGAAAATTCTTGAGCAGCTTGCACCACAACGTCATCGCAAGCGGCAGAGTCCGGTCCCATTCTCCGCGGTTTTGCTCATCTATTTGATGCGCATCGTGGCCGGATTGAAGTTTTTCTACCACATC
>JAERTD010000004.1 GCA_016845175.1 Bacteroidota bacterium
GTATATTGCAGGATGCCCTTCATTTCATTTAGTGATGCTTCTTTGAACACAGCATTGATTTCCTCTATACTGGTGGATTTGCTAAGGGTACAGGTTAGGTCGGTTAGCGATCCATCAGGCACAGGGACACGGATTCCGGCACCTCCCAGATTACCATCCAGATGAGGGAAGATCTTGGTGGCAGCTTTCGCAGCTCCTGTGGTGGTTGGTACAATGGAGTAAGCTGCAGCACGACCCCTGCGCCAGTCTTTGTGAGGCCCATCCACAAGATTCTGGTCCTTGGTATAGGAGTGAACTGTGGTCATGAAACCTTTTTCAATACCCCAGCGATCGTCGAGGATCTTAATAAGCGGAGCCACATTGTTGGTTGTACAAGAAGCATTTGAAATGATCACATCCTTTCTGTCGATGATATGGTCATTCACACCCAATACCACATATTTGATATGATCGTGTTCCCCTTTGGCAGGAGCAGAAATAATCACCTTTCGTGCACCTGAATCATTTACATGTTTGATGGCATCATCATATTGGACAAATTCTCCCGTTGATTCGATGACCACATCAATTTTCAATGACTTCCAGGGTAAAGCAGAAGGGTCACTTTCATTATAAACCAACACCTTATGCCCATTGACCATCATATGGTCACCATTGTGTTCAATGTCGCCATCGAACTGACCCTGAACAGAATCGTACTTTAACAAATGAGCCAAATTTGCAGAATCGGTAATGTCATTGATAGCCACTACTTCCATATCTGATCTTTCCTGTAGTTTGCGGAAGCTAATCCTGCCAATCCTACCAAAACCATTTATTGCTATTCTAATGTTGGACATGGGTGCAATCGTTTTAGGTGGGCAAATTTATGGAATTCCAGCATGGAGAAGACTAATCATAGGAATAATTTCATAGGCTATGATTCAAGTGTTGATCACAGCGGTACTTGGGCTACTAGGACAGTATCTGAAGACCCTGCCCTGAAGGACAGGGCAACTTATGATATAATCGTAATTAGGTCACGTGATGAATTCGTGCGCCAGGATTATTTATCGTATCGTCATCGCGATCCCGATTTTACGGGAGAAGCGATCTCAACGAGTGTATATTACAAGTGTTAGGCATAGTGTCACCTGGACTGTTAGGATAATTCTTATCCTTGCCCTAAAGGGCAGGGTAACTTATGTTATAATCGCAGGTAGGTCATGCGGAGGATTCGCACGCGAGTTATTTCTAACGAATCACACTTACCGAACCCTTATCAATGTATTCTCTGTGGATCAGGTTGGTGTAATAAATATGATAAACATAGGTGCCTCCGGGAACCGGAACTCCTTTATAGGTTCCGTCCCACTGAACACTCAGGTCGTTGGATTCAAACATCAGTTCACCCCAGCGTGAATAGACCTGCAACTTATACTTTTCCAATCCGGCACCCTTAACCTCAAAGAAGTCGTTAATACCATCCCCGTTGGGAGTAAAGGCATTGGGCGCATATACAGCCACATCAGGTCTGATAAGAACTTGTTTGGAAGAGTCATGGACACAACCGAAAGGTGTTTCAACAGTCAGAACCACATCATATGCACCTTCAGCTGTATAGGTATGAGAAGGATTGGTTTCATCTGAGTCGGAACCATCGTCAAAATCCCAATGGGAGGTCACACCATCCACGCTTGATGACCAATTCTCGAATTGGATATGTGCATCCTCCAAAATGGTTTCTGCAGGTTGTGGATCAAAGTCTGCTGTAGGCGTCTCACGAACTACAATATAATCAGTAAGGTTGGCTGTATGTGTGCACATACCCTGATTGGTTAAGCTTAAGGAAACCGTGTAGTTCCCTGCCTGAGTATAGGTATGGGAAGGGTTTAATTCATCTGATTGCTGTCCGTCTCCAAAATTCCACAACCAATCAATTTGTGTGCCCAGATTTGCTGAGGTGGAACCATCAAACTGAACCGTGAGAGGATCGCATCCTTCGAGTAGGTCTCCTTCAAAAGAAGCCATTGGTGTTGGTAAGACTTCAATGGTATGGAAACTGGTATCACTCGGACATCCATCTTCTGTAAGGGTCAGCCATATGTTCTTGATCCCAGCTGAATCCCAGACCACATCGATGGGTCCGGAGCCACTACCGAATACGTTGGCCGGATCATCAAAATCCCAGACATAGTTGGCATTCCCTGTGGCATTTCCTTCATAAAGGATGGCCAAGGCATCACCTTCACAAATTTCTGCTGCAGCAGTACTAAAGGTTGAAAACAATTCAGGTTTTACTTCAATGGTTTGTGTGAGGCTGGCAGGACAATTGAATCCTACAGCGGTTCCTGTAACTGTAAAGATGGTGGTTTCAGTAGGACTGACTGTGATAACCGGGTTGTTCTCCTGACCTTGTAAACTTGCTGTTCCACTGGGTGTATTAGCTGTCCACACCAGGTCGGCATTGCCAATCACCTCAATAGTGGTTGCACTATCGTGGCACAATATGCTATGACTAGTGCTCAGGGAAAGGTCGGGTACCGGATTAACAGCTAATACCATGGTGTCGGTTGCCACGCAACCAAACTGGTTGGTAACCGTAACCCAATATCTATATTCTTCTTGTGTAGGTGGCGTTACCACTGGATTGACCAGGGTGTCTTGTCCATTGGTTGTCAGTGTCGGATCTGATGGAATGGAATTCCATTGCCAAGCTACACCTCCTCCTACTTCCTGTAACTGATAAGTCTGGCCAAAGCAAACTTCTCCATTGTCTGCTTGTGCTGGTGGCAAACTGTTTACCACAACAACTACCTGTGTGTCATCTGAGTGTCCACAATCATCATGCACCATGACGGTATAAGTATAAGTGCCTGGTGCTGGTGGGTTCACAAATATGGTGTCATTGTCCTGACTGCCAATGGAAGGATCTGTAGGGCAACTCCAGTCATGGGTGATGCCTTCCGTACATACCAACATCACTTCCTCGCCGAAGCATGCCTGGTCAGGTCCTTGAGCATATGCTACAAGACCATCACGACTAACCAGTACTTCGTCTTCATCAGCATTGGTGCAATTGTCAGTTGCCAGAAGGGTATAGGTAGTGGTTCCCACTGGACCAACTACAGGATTGGGTAAAGTGTCCTGATTATTCACATAAAGAGAAGGATCATTGGGATCTGAGTCCCATTGGAAATGCTGGGCTCCCGGAGATACCCCATTGAGCATGGTATCATTTACATTACAGAGGTAAATATCGATGCCTGCATCAGTATTAAGATCCGGAACTTTTACGACAGCATGGTTTAAGGCTTGATAGCCACATACATCTGTTACCAAACAAGGGATGGCAATTGAATCTGTGTCGGTAATTATATAATCCACCCATGGCCCATGGGCTCCTAAAGTATACCAATCATATGTATAGGGTTCAATTCCGTTTAGAGCATTTCCAAAGCCTAGGGTGACAGTATCTTCACAAATAGAATTGAAAACTAAGGTCGTGTCATTGAAATCGGGTACATCGGATAAATAAATCCTGGAAGTATCATAGCTTGATCCAAAGCTGTTACACATTTCCGGGTTGAAAACAATGTCAATGGTTTCTATTCCTTCAATATCATTGTCGAGGTAGGGGCGGAGAATGATGGAATCATATAGTTCACCTGTTCCAATATAGATGGTATCTCCCTGAGTAGTGGAAAACAGTTCATAATCAATATCACGTTCTGCATCACCATGGACTTGAAATGGAATCACATAAGGAAATCCCAATGGTTCGGCTACACTAAAGTAAAGTACGGTTTCTTGTCCCATGCAACTTTCATACAAAACGCTGTCAGCCACACCAGGCATACTGGATTCAGGAACGGCACTCACATTTCCGGGATTGAAACTTCCTTTTTCCAGTAGGACACCAGAGTCCCAGAGTCCATCACCCCCATCACCTATGGCCAGTTTAATGGTATACCATTCACATTGTTCTGTGGCGCTTTTTGCCATGAGATTGGTGGTGTAACCATCATAAACCATTTTATGGAAAGCAGGATCTGTTTGTTGGCTGTTGTCATTGAAATACACGCAATTCGTACAACCACCGGGTTTGCCTTCACATGTCCATCCACCGGAACCAAAATTTACATTGTTAATGGATACCGGCATATTAGTGCCCGGTATCAAGGCGATATTCGCTGCATCGTTAGTGTAAGGACCTGTTACTCCCGGGCCATGTAAGAAAAAACCGAAAGCATCATTTACACCTCCATTCACATACTCATGGTATTCCTCGGAGGCAAAAACATAATTAAATCGGACGGTATCTGCTGAAGGTCTGAAAGATATTTCGATGATACATCCATCATGGGAGGCAACACCCCCAACATCGGTAAGGTCAGGATCACCTTCAACCCCATTATTATCAGTACTGGCATTTTGAGAACTGTTACAAACATTAGTCTTGTCTGCATCATCAGATTTTCCGGTGGTCATGATAATTCCAGCCGGATTGCTAAAGCCTGTAAAATAAGCGTTGGTAAAATAACCAACGGCAGTTGGGTCCCCTGAAAATGTAACGGAACCAATGGCTTGTGGATTAACTCCTTTTAGAAAAACTGTATCAATAAGTGCCAATACTTCATCGGCAGTTTGGCAGGGTGTAACCTGAAACTCAAACTGGGCTTGTGCTCTTTGGGAGGAAACAATAATAACTAACAGGAGCAGTACCAGCTCCAGTTTAAACGCAGCAGTTTTAAACATCCTTAATCCTTTGGCTTTGATTGTGGGCAAAAATAAGATTATTATTTTAATGGGATTGCAATCACTTGATATCTCAAATAATAGATCATGTGTTAGGCTGCGTCACTGGGGTTGTGGTGTAGCCCCTGTCCTGAAGGACAGGGTAACTGATGGTGAGTTGAATAGTAGGGCACTCGAAGGATTCGTGTGCCAGTCTGGTATTCGCGCGCCAGTCCGTTAATATAACGGAACGTCATCGCGATCCCGATATATCGGGAGAAGCGATCTTTAATAGGATGTATGCAAAAGTATATGAACAATGAGATTGCTTCTCCTGACCCTCCCATAGTCGGTCAGGATCGCAATGACGAGTTGTTTGAAACTAGTTACGGATCAAATAATAGTCCAGATGTTGAGCCTGTGTCACTTGGACTGTGGTGTAGCCCCTGCCCTGAAGGACAGGGTAACTGAGGGTGAGTTGAATAGTAGGGCACGCGAAGGATTCGTACGCCAGTCCGTTAATATAACGGAACGTCATCGCGATCCCGATTTATCGGGAGAAGCGATCTTTATTAAGATGTAAGCAAAAGTATATGAACAATGAGATTGCTTCTCCTGACACTCCCATAATCGGTCAGGATCGCAATGACGAATTGTTTGAAAGTAGGTGCGGATCAAACAATAGTCCAAGTATTAAGCTTGCGTCACTTGGACTGTGGTGTAGCCCCTGCCCTAAAGGAAAGGGTAATTTGTGGTGAGTTGAATAGTAGGGCACGCGAAGGAATCGCGCGCCAGGGATATCCGGCGACCAGTCTCAAATTCACCTGCCAATGGTGAGGCTATTTTGTATAGCTTTGCCCAGCAAAATTGAAGCTCATGAATTCCAAATACAACCACCTCTTTTTTGATCTCGACAGAACCTTGTGGGATTTTGAAAGTAGTGCTGCTATTACCTTTGAACAGCTGTATGAAAAACACCAACTCAAAAGTAGAGGGATTGAAAGTGTGGAAATCTTTCACGAAGTGTACAGCCAGCACAATGAAAAGCTTTGGGACCTCTATAGGGTAGGGAAGATCAGTAAGGAATTGTTAAGAGGCAAACGCTTTGTGTTGACTTTAGACAGTTTCGGAATTGATGACAAGTCACTTGGGGATACTATAGGAGATGATTATGTGCACCTGAGTCCACTAAATGTGGTGTTGTTTCCCAATGCCATGGAAATTCTTGAATATCTACAGCCAAATTACCCATTGTATTTAATAACCAATGGCTTTAGCGAAACGCAACAAACGAAACTGAAGGTTTCAGGTTTGGGTCAATACTTTGCGGCCATGATTACCTCTGAAGAAGCCGGGGTTAAAAAACCGGATGCCAGAATATTCCAGTTTGCGCTGGATAAGGCAAGTGCCAGAGTGGATACAAGCCTGATGATCGGTGATGATTATGAAGTGGATGTTATCGGGGCCAGAAATTTTGGAATGGATCAGGTATTTTTCGATCCACATGGAAGCCATCAAAACAGTCAAAGAACCTTCTATATTAGGGATTTAATTGAATTGAAGAATTTCCTGTAAAATCAGGAGGTTTTCCGGGTTAATTGACGACAGCTGTTATGTGTATTATTCGAAATAGGCAATTACAGTCTGTTGGGCACTAACTTTATCACCTAACTTCACATTAACTTTAGCACTTAAGGGCAGGTAGAAATCCACTCTGGAACCAAAACGTATAATGCCAAACTCGTCACCTTGCTTAACTTGATCACCTGCTTTTGCATAGTTGATTATGCGTCTGGCCATGATCCCTGCAATCTGTCGAATAAGAATATCCTTGCCGGCTTCCTTCTCCAGAACAATGGTGGTTCTTTCGTTTAACTCGCTTGATTTGGGGTGGTAGGCTACCAGAAATTTTCCTGGATGGTATTTACTGTATGTAACTGCTCCGTCGAATGGATACCAATTGACATGAACATTGAAGGGCGACATAAAAACCGACACTTGTATACGTTTACCCTTAAAATACTCTGTTTCTTCCACTTCCTCTATGGTTACTACTTTACCATCGGCTGAAGCCAAAATATGATTGTCGTTTTCATTGATGCTCCTATGAGGCACCCTAAAAAACCTAAAGGTCCATAAAAGGTAAATGAATAGCCCAAAATAGATTATATATTGCAAGGCAGGGAAGGGAATAAAAATATAGGAAAGCCATCCCAGAAGCAAAGCTATGGCCACCGAAACTGCTATTATTTTGTATCCTTCTTTATGAATGTGCATGATTAAATGAGGTTTACATAAACAAAAACAAAGGGTGTGGCCAGTAAAACGGCATCAAAACGATCCAAGACTCCACCATGTCCGGGAAATATTTTACCCGAATCTTTTACTCCTGCTTCACGTTTTAGCAAAGATTCTGATAGGTCACCGAATGTTCCGGTAATCACTATAATGGTAGCCATAACAAGCCATTCGATCAGGGTGTATTCAGTCAAGAACAAGGATAATATATAGGCTGCGATAAAGGCAAAGATTAATCCACCAATACTGCCTTCCCAGGATTTCTTTGGGGAAATGCGTTCATGCAATCGGTGTTTGCCTATCATTGAACCCACCAGATAAGCAAATATATCACTCGACCAAATAATGACAAACATACTAATCAGTATGCCAGGATGAGGAACTTCACTTCCCTTTGTCAGGTAAAGGGCGTTCATCAGTCCGAAGGGAATGCTAATGAACATATAGGCGGCCAAAAAGCTGCCCACCCGCTGCCAGGAGGGTTTGTTTTTCCTCATTACCTCAAAAATGATCAGGCTACACATGATCGCAAAAGCCAGGTAGGAAAAACGAATATCGAGATAGGCCAGACCCATTAATGCTACCAGAGCATAGAGCAGGCTTCCGAAGATAAAATACAGGTAATTGTCTTTTCTGCTATCTTCCTTTCTGGCCAGCAGGAAATACTCATTGAGTCCAATGAGGTTGAACACAAAAAACAATGCGAAAAAAGCCAGAGGGTGAAACAGAAGAGATCCTATTACTACGACAAGAAATATAGCTCCCGTTATGGTCCGAATGTATATATCTTTCAAAGAAATGGTCTTGATGAATATATAGGCAAACATACGAAAAGAGATGCTTGCTGTCAACGATTAATATCGATGTGCTCTTTTGGAGTAATGTCAGGCCAGTTTTCCTCAATATACTTGGGAGCATATATAACTCAGACGAACAGGAATATACAGTTGAGAAAATAAGAAAGGAAGAAGCCTTGACTATCTATAAGTCATCGACCATAAATACAAACAAAGTCCTTGGCCCATGGGCTCCCATAACCAATGTTTTTTCTATATCGGCAGTACGACTGGGGCCGGTAATCATGGTAATTTGAGAGGGCAAACGTTCAGGATATTTAATTCTTAATCCCTTTAAGGCATCTTTAATTTCTGAAACCACCTGAGTAGCATTGGCAATAACAATGTGGGTTTCAGGATAAGCAAACATTCGCCGTCCCGAAGACAAACCCGATGAAACTACTACGCTGCCAAAGCGTGCCACTAAAAAATCACAACGGGTGATACCTACTTGAATCCCATTGAAAGCCTCTTCATCAGCAGGTATTTCTACCCCTGCAGCCTGCAGTAAATGGTGAAGATTTTCATCAACCGTTTGGATGGTGTCCCAGTTTTGTTGTTCCTTTAAAACCTGAAGGTTGTCGAGAAGGTTTTTTTCATTCTCACAATAGACAAATGTTCCTCCTGCTGCTGCTAATTTTTGTGCAAACTCAACTTCAGCCACTTCTTCCAAATCCTTAAATACCGGGCTGCTAAAGTCAATTTCCTTGAAAGGATTATCACGGGTAGAGATCAGCGCATTTCTAACCTGCTTGAGTATTTTTTCTTTGGTTGTACTTTCTTCCATGGTCTACACCAGCTTCTGACAGGGGTTAAAGATAATTCTTTTAATCTTCTGTGCTCGTATCTTCTTCCTTAGCTGTCTCCAGATTTTCCTCTGCAGCAGCTTGCTGGGTTTGCTTAGCCTCTTCCGCCTCTTTTTCTGCTTTCAATTCCTCTGTGATGGAAATTTTTGGAGGCTTCATCAATTCATGGGTGTCACCCCAGGGTCTTTTTCCGAAAGTGGCTTCCAGATCTTCACTGAAAATGACTTCTTTATCAAGTAATTTGCCTGCCAGTTTTTCCAAGCCTTCTTTGTTTTCTTTCAGGATTTTAATGGCTCTTTTGTAAGCATTCTCAACCAGTGTATTGACTTCTTTGTCAATTTTTTCATTGGTCTTTTCACTAAAAGGTTTGCTGAAAGCATATTCCTGCTGGCCAGTGGAATCATAAAAACTAATATTTCCAATTTCTTTGCTGAAGCCAAAATAGGCCACCATGGCGAAAGCTTGTTTGGTCACTTTTTCCAGGTCGTTGAGGGCGCCGGTAGATACCTTGCCAAATATGACTTCCTCAGCGGCGCGTCCACCTAAAGCGGCGGTCATTTCATCTACCATTTGTTCGAAGGTGGTAATCTGTCGCTCTTCAGGAAGATACCATGCTGCCCCCAGTGATTTGCCACGGGGTACTATGGTGACCTTTACCAATGGATGGGCATGCTCCAGCAACCAGCTGATGGACGCATGTCCGGCCTCATGGAAGGCAACTACCTTTTTCTCGTTGGGAGAGATGATTTTGTTCTTCTTTTCCAGTCCACCGATAATTCTGTCGATGGCATCCATAAAATCTTGTTTGGTGATCTCTTCATGATCTGCCCGGGCAGCAATAAGGGCTGACTCATTACATACATTCGCAATATCAGCACCAGAGAAACCAGGGGTTTGTTTGGAGAGGAATTCCACATTAACCGTATCGTGCAGTCTTAGTGGGCGCATATGCACTTTAAATATTTCTTTTCTTTCTTCCAGGTCAGGAAGCTCTACATAAATCTGGCGATCGAAACGTCCGGCACGCATAAGAGCTTTGTCAAGTATGTCAGCACGGTTGGTAGCTGCCAGTATGATAACTCCTGAATTAGGGGTAAAGCCATCCATCTCAGTCAGTAACTGATTCAGGGTGTTTTCGCGTTCGTCATTGGCGCCAGTCATAGGGTTCTTACCCCTGGCACGTCCAATGGCATCAATTTCGTCAATAAAAATAATGCTAGGTGATTTCTCTTTGGCCTGTTTGAAAAGATCGCGTACCCTGGAAGCACCGACACCCACAAACATTTCCACAAAATCAGATCCTGAAATTGAATAGAAGGGTACATGAGCTTCACCTGCAACGGATTTGGCTAGCAGGGTTTTCCCGGTTCCCGGAGGGCCTACAAGAAGCACCCCACGGGGAATTTTGCCTCCCAGTTTGGTGTATTTTTCGGGTGTTTTGAGAAAGTCAACAATTTCCTTTATCTCAACTTTTGCTTCTTCGAGACCAGCCACATCCTTAAAACTGATGTTGACGCTGGTGTTTTTATCATACACCTGGGCCTTGGATTTACCAATGTTAAATATCTGTCCGCCGGCACCACCACCGCCTTTGTTCATCATCCTCATGAAAAAGAACCACAAACCAACTAGGAGTAAGATGGGGAATATCCAGGAAAGGATTTCACCACCCCAATTGTGTCTGACTTCATTTTCTATGTAAATGGGACTGGTATTGTTCTGCTGTGCTTCATCCACCTGTTCGATAAATTTGTCGGTGGAGCCTACCGTATAGTAATAATGTGGATTTCCTTTGTTAAAGGCTGATTCACCTTTTACTTCACTGTATCTTTCATCGGAAAGAACTTCGGGTTTGATAAAAATTTCAGCGGTTTCTTTATTCACTAGGACGATCTTATCCACATCGCCTCTTTCCAGCATTTCCTTTAATTCACCCCAACCTGTCTTTTTCGCTCCGCTATCCCAGGATAGTAATTGTATGCCTATGAAAACAACCGCCAGAATACCATACACCCAATAAAAATTGAATTTGGGTTTCTTGCCATCGCCTCCACCGGTTAAGTTACTAAATGGATTTTTAGATTCTTTATCTTTATTTTCTTTGTCTTTCGGACTTGTATTGTCATTTATTTCTTCTGCCATTCTGTCAAAAAATTATTTGATGAAAACCTATTCATCACTTTCGTATTCCTTCAATGTTGCGTCAGCCCACAGATCCTCAATTTGGTAGAAGGTTCTGATCTCTTCTAAAAAGATGTGAACCACAACGTCAACATAGTCTATCAAAATCCATTCCGAATTTTCATAGCCTTCTCTGTTAAACGGCTTTTCTCCACAATCCTTATGTACCATATCAATTACATAATTGTAAATGGCATCAACCTGGGTTTTTGAGGTGGCATGGCAGATAACAAAGTATTTGGTAACCGCGGTATGTATATTGCCCAAATCCATGCTTAATATTTTCCTGGCTTTTTTCTCTTGCATGGACTCAACAATTGTATTGAGGAGTACTTTAGATTCAGTCTTTTCAGATCTTCTTGTCATAGTAATGTATTAACCAAAGACAAAAATAAGTAAAACAATGGTTTGCCGGTCTTAGGGAGTGAAGGGAAGGCTTTTTTATGTTCATAGTTTAAGGAATTAAAAACTACTTTACTTTTAAGGTCTTCAAAAGACCAATGAAAGTATCAACTGATAAACATGATTAGCTTTACCAGACATCATTATAAAGAATTGGATTCCACTAATATCCAGGCTGCTAAAATGATAGAACAAGGGCTGGCCAGGGAACCCATACTTGTTACCACTGATGTTCAAACCCAGGGGCGGGGACATGCACAAAGTAGTTGGGAGAGTGAAGGAGGTATGAATATCACACTGAGTTTTGTGGTTAGGCCTCATTTTATGGAACCCCAACAACAATTTTTGCTCACCCAAATTATTTCTCTTTCTGTGGTGGAACTCGTTAAACAATTAATCCCCGAGGCTGATGTGAGCATCAAGTGGCCAAACGACATATACATAGGGGTTGAAAAGCTTGGGGGGATACTCATACAAAACACCATTAAGGGTCATAGTATCGATTATAGTATCATCGGCCTCGGATTAAACATCAATCAGAAGCAATTTCACTCCGATGCACCCAATCCCACCTCACTGTGTTTTCATACAAATGAAAAAATAAGTATAAAAAAACTGCTGGACTTGCTTCAAAAACAATTTGCCCATCATTATGAGTCCTCGCGATCGCCTGCCATGCAACAGCAAATGCATGAAGAATACATTAAGCATCTATTCAGATACCAAGAACAAGCGAAATATCAAGTTGGGGATACAACCTTTGTTGCCACCATTAGCAACGTAGATACTATGGGTCAATTGCATTTGATGATTCAGGATGGAACAATCCGAAAATTTGGGTTTAAGGAAGTATCCTTCCTCATCTAAGGGTTTTTATTCTGCAAAAACCTGATTCAATTGTTCTGCGATAACATTCACCAGGTTTTCCAATGGCCGTTTGGCCATCATAGCCATCATTGGGTTTAGTTGGGCGTCAACTTCAACAACAGCAGTAGTATGCTGTTCATTCAGCTCTCCCGGATTCAACAAAAGATACAGACTAAATTGAATGGGCGTCTTACCTTCAGGCAGGATTTCAATGAGCGAATGTGGCTCTTTTTTGCTGTATTTTAAGGTAATATCAGCCATGCCTTGAATGCTGAAGGAGCCTTGTTCAGTATCCGACTGCCAATTGGTTATTTGTTCAGGCATTAATTGCTCAAGATTGTTAAAATCACTCAGGAATTCAAAAACACGTTTTTGTGTTGCCTGTATCTGGACAGGGTTTGTCGATATCTTCATTTGATAGATGACTTAAAGGTGAGAAAATGCGTAGCGCGATCTATTCGTGCTTTTTGCTCCAAGCCTGAGGATCTTCACTCCATTCCATTAATGACAATCGATCATCTTCCGAAATAAAGGATCCATCCACAGCCTTTTTAATGAGGTGCTCATAACTGGATAAAGTGACCAGTTTACAGTTGGCTTTCTCAAAGTTCTCTGTGGCTACTTTCAAACCATAGGTAAAAATGGAAACCATGCCTTTCACTTCAACATTGATGCTGTTCAACGCATCCACAGCATTTAAGCTGCTTTTACCAGTAGAAACCAAATCCTCAACCACCACAACTCGTTGACCTGAACTCAGCACGCCCTCAATTTTATTGGTCATGCCATGGGATTTTGCAGATGAACGCACATAGGCAAACGGCAGCCCCATTTCCTGAGCAACTAATGCTCCTTGGGGAATACCAGCAGTGGCTACGCCAACAATGGCATCCACAGTGCCAAAATGTTCATTGATGGCTTTTACAAACTCCTGCCTGATGAATGTGCGGATTTTCGGGTAGGATAACGAAATTCTATTATCGCAATAAATGGGAGAATGCAGTCCTGATGCCCATACAAAAGGTTTCGCATTGTTCAGTTTAATTGCTTTAATTTGCAACAAGTTCTCTGCAACTTGAGCCGCGGTTTCTGGGTTAAAAATCATGTAGCAAATGTATAAAGTTTTTTACAACAACGCTTTGATAATTATTGGTAGTTCTTCACCAAAACATGAAGGCCAATTAAGACAAAATGTTGCCGATAAAAACTCCCTTTTTAGCTTTTTGGATTATTACCTCAATAGTGTAAAGCCTGAGGATACCTATTTACATGGATATGAAACGGGAAGTATGTGGGAGGATTTTCAATCTTACTTTTATCAGATGACTGCAGCAGGAGGATTGGTTAGAAACGGCAATGGAGACTATCTGTTTATCAAAAGATTTAATATGTGGGATCTTCCGAAGGGTAAAATTGAAGCCAGGGAATCACTGGAAGAATGTGCCTTGAGAGAAGTGATGGAAGAAACACATTTGCAGTCGGTTAGTATGTTAGAGAAACTTCTGGCCACCTATCACATATATTTTTTAAAAGGAAAGTGGGTGCTTAAAATAACCCATTGGTATGGGATGCGTACTGATTTTGAAGGTGTATTAAAGCCTCAGTTGGAGGAAGGAATTACCGAAGTGAAATGGATGGATCTGAAAACATCACATGAAAGTCTGGCCACCAGCTACCGCTCCCTACATGAAAGCCTCAAAAAATACCTGAGCTGAGAACACTTATTGTATCTTTACCTTAACTTTTGCTAACAATCGCGTTTAAATAATTTACAGGCATGAAAAAAATAGCAGTTTTTCCCGGTTCCTTCGATCCCATCACATTGGGGCATGTTTCTATAATTAAAAGGGCCATGCCGCTTTTTGATGAGATTATAGTTGCTATTGGGCTTAATGCCGATAAGAATTATATGTTTGGGATGGAGCAGCGAGTGAAGTGGATAAAGGAAATATTTAAAAACGATTCCAAAATTAGTGTGCAGTCATACAAAGGACTGACCATCGACTTTTGTAAGGAAAATAAGGCGAACTATATATTAAGAGGTTTGCGTACCGCCTCAGATTTTGAGTTTGAAAGAGCCATCGGTCAGGTGAACAGAAGCCTCGACCCAAATATTGAAACCCTGTTTCTGCTTACTGAGAGTGAGCACAGTCACATCAGTTCATCCATAGTGCGGGACGTGATCCGTCATAAAGGCAATTATAGTATCCTGGTGCCCAAAGAGGTAAGTGTTTGAAAATAAATTGCGTAGCTCTGCGTTTCCATAATATTGTTTTGCGCAATATCCATACATTCAATCAACAGAAGCCATTTAAGTGATGATAAAGCCAGCCCAATCTATTATTCTGAACTCAATATTAGTTTTAGTTAGTACCCTGATCTTCATCATGCCGGTGACGGCCCAATCAGTGAGTATCTCAGGTCATGCCACTGACAGACCCAACCAATTGGTCCGGGTAATTGTATACGCCGATCAGTTTTCTCATTTGGAAAAAACCATTGCCACAACCCAAACCGATGAGCAGGGTGCTTTTAATATATCCTTCGATTATTCAGAAATAAACTATGCCCTGCTAGCCATAAACCTGGATAAGGGTGAGTTTTATCTCAAACCGGGAGCCAGCTATTACTTTGAAGTTTATCCTGATACCAGCAGCCGACAAAAATCTTATTTTGATAAACAACCTCTTTCATTTGATTTAAAAGCTGATGATGAACAGCTGAACGAGTCCATTGAGAGATTTAATACCATGTTCAACACTTTTGTACTTCAGGAGTTTAACAGTATTTATAAAAGCAGGAGTCTAAAAGCAGTTCGTGATTTTGAAGCCTATGTAACCAATGAGTTTGGCGATCATCAGATGACTTATTTTGAGGATTACATCAACTATAAAATAGCCTCCATAAAATGGCTTTCCAAGAAAAGAAGTTCACAACAAATCATTCAAAACTACTATCAGAATAAACCACTGTTGTTCAATAATATTGAATATACCGGCTTTTTCAATGAGCTCTTTGAAAACTACCCTTCCAATTATACCCATTTGATGCCCTATTCAGAATTGGTAATGGCGGTTAATGATAAGAACTCCTATGCAAACTTCGATGCCATATTGGCCAGGGATAGCCTGCTTTCGGATAACCAACAGCTTCGTGAGTTGGTGGCCATGTTAAGCCTGTCTCGCTATTATTATGTCAATGATTTCAGGAGGGATCAGGTGGTTAAGGTTATCAGGCAACTCGAAAGAAACAGCCCTTTCACAGAAAACCGATTGGTTGCCGCCAATTTTCTGGAAAAACTGTCACGAAATAGCTATGGAAATCCTGCCACTCCCTTTGAATTAGCTGATGCACAGGGTTACAATCGCAGTTTGGAGCAGTATAAGGGAAAATTTGTGCTTTTGAATTTCGTCAGAACCGATTGCAAATTGTGCTTTGAGTATTTACCTCTTCTCAATGAAATGAAGGAAAACCAACATGGAAAGTTACAGGTGCTCACCCTGGCTGTGGATGATGCTGATCAGCGCTTTAATACCTACAATAGAAACCGAAATTTTGACTGGCCGGTATTGCAAGTTGATGGTCAGATATTGCTGCTGGAATCCTATGATATCAGAACCTATCCTTCCTTTGTAATTGTGAACCCTGATGGAAGCATTGCCATGTCACCAGCTCCTATGCCGGAAGAAAACCTGGAATTCTTCCTGAACCGATTCATACAGAAATATGAGAATGAGCACCAATAGGCCATCGCTAAATTCAAATAAATAACATTTCCCTCTAAGGAATTCAGTACTTTTGATCCGCCAATTTTTGTTTCATTACTCCATTGGAATAATAATTGATACGTTCACCATAACCATTAAGTGAAATTATGTTCAACATACTAAAGAAATTTCTGGGTGATAAGGCTTCCAAAGACATGAAAGCCCTTACCCCGGTTCTAGCGAAGATTAACGACAGCTATAAGGCCATCAGTCAGTTAAGTAATGATGAGCTTAGGGGTAAGACAGCAGAGTTTAAGCAAAGAATTGCAGATAATATAGCTGAAGAGGAGCAGGAAATAGTCCGTTTAAAAGAGCAGGCTGAGAATGACCCGGATATTGACATACAGGAAAAAGAGAATTTATATAAAACCATAGATAAGCTTTCCAAGCAATGTGATGAAAAGACTGAGGAGATGCTCAGTGAACTATTGCCGGAAGCCTTTTGTGTTATCAAAGAAACGGCCAAGCGTTTCACTGAAAATGATGTGGTTGAAGTAACTGCCAATGAGCGGGATGGCGAGCTGGCTGCCACCATGGATAATGTGAATATTAAAAATGGAAAAGCCCTTTATGATAATGAATGGCTGGCTGGTGGCAATATGGTGAAATGGGAAATGATCCATTACGATGTTCAGTTAATTGGTGGAACAGTCCTGCATCAGGGGAAAATTGCAGAGATGGCTACCGGTGAGGGTAAAACCCTTGTGGCTACACTTCCAGTATATCTGAATGCTTTGCCAGGCAAAGGTGTGCATTTGGTTACGGTTAACGACTATCTGGCCAAGCGGGATGCTGAATGGATGGGTATGCTGTATCAGTTTCATGGTTTGAAAGTGGACTGCATCGACAAACACCAGCCCAATTCTCATGAAAGAAGACAGGCTTACCTGGCAGATATCACTTTTGGTACCAATAACGAATTTGGATTTGACTACCTGCGTGACAATATGACAGGGAACCCCAATGAGTTGGTTCAGCGTCAGCATAACTATGTAATAGTGGATGAGGTTGATTCTGTTCTTATTGATGATGCCCGAACCCCGTTGATTATTTCTGGTCCAACACCCAAAGGCGATTCTCATGAATTTGATGTGTTGAAAGCTGATGTGCAAAAGCTTTATGCTGCACAAAGAAGTCTGGTAACCTCCCTATTGGCTGAAGCCAAGAAATTGCTGGAGAATAAAACGGATAATGAAATTGTAAAAAAGGGCAGTGATCAGTTGTTTAGAGCCTATCGTGGACTGCCCAAGAATAAGGCGTTGATCAAATTCCTGAGTGAGGAAGGAAACAAAACCCTGTTGCAAAAAACAGAGAGTTTCTACCTTCAGGAACAGGCCAAGAATATGCACCTTATTGATGATGAATTATTTTTCGTAATTGATGAGAAGCATAATTCGGTAGACCTCACGGAAAAGGGTATTGATCTGCTTACCAAATCCTATGATAATCAGGATTTCTTCATTCTTCCCGATATCAATATTGAAATCAATAACCTGCAGAATCAGGCTTTGGCAGAGAAGGATTTCATGGATAAAAAGAGTGAAATAATCAAGGATTACTCTGTTAAATCAGAGCGTGTGCATACCGTACATCAATTGCTGAAAGCGTATACGCTTTTTGAAAAGGATGTGGAGTATGTCATCATGGATAACAAAATCAAGATTGTTGATGAGCAGACCGGCAGGATTATGGAAGGTCGTCGCTACTCTGATGGTTTACACCAGGCCATAGAAGCCAAGGAAAATGTAAAAGTTGAAGCGGCTACACAAACCTATGCTACCATTACCCTTCAGAATTATTTCAGAATGTATAAGAAGCTTGCTGGTATGACCGGTACTGCTGAAACTGAGGCTGGTGAGTTGTGGGATATCTATAAATTGGATGTCATTGTTATTCCTACCAACCGACCCATTGCCAGAGATGACCGGCAGGATTTGGTTTATAAAACCAAACGTGAAAAATACAATGCTGTTATTGGTGAGATAGAGATTCTGGTGGGTGACAAACGACCTGTTTTGGTGGGTACCACATCAGTGGAAACTTCCGAACTGCTAAGCCGGATGCTTACTCGAAAGCATATTGCACACAATGTTTTAAATGCGAAGCTCCACCAAAAAGAGGCCCAAATTGTAAAGGAAGCGGGGCAGCCGGGAATGGTAACCATTGCTACCAATATGGCGGGTCGTGGTACTGACATTAAATTGGGTGATGGTGTGAAAGCCAGTGGTGGTTTAGCCATTATTGGTACAGAACGTCATGAGTCGAGGCGTGTGGACAGACAGTTACGTGGTCGTGCCGGTCGTCAGGGTGATCCGGGTAGTTCACAGTTTTTTGTTTCTCTGGAGGATGATCTGATGCGTATGTTTGGATCAGGACGAATTGCAGGAATCATGGACCGACTGGGCTTGGAAGAAGGAGAGGTTATCCAGCATTCGATGATTACCAAATCCATTGAAAGGGCACAAAAGAAGGTTGAGGAAAACAACTTTGGTATTCGTAAGCGTTTGCTTGAATATGATGATGTGATGAATTCTCAGCGTGAGGTGATCTATAAGAAACGCCGCCATGCGCTGTTTGGAGAGCGATTGTCCGTAGATATTTCCAATTTGATCTATGATCTTTGTGAGCAAACAGTACTTGATTATCAGGATGCCCGCGATTATGACGGATTTAAAATGGAACTCTATAAAACCTTATCCACAGAAACACCTGTGGATGAAGCGGAGTTTTTGGTAATCAAATCCGATGAATTGATCGACAAACTTTTCACTCAGGTTTATGAGGAGTATGAGCGCAAACGTGAGAAGTTGGCCAACAATACCTATCCTGTAATAAAGGATGTATATGAGAAGCAAAGCCAATATGAAAATATTGCCATTCCGTTTTCCGATGGATTGAAGCAAGTTCAGATCGTAGCCAACCTTGAAAAATCAGTTGATTCAAAAGGTGCTGAAGTAGCACTTGCTTTTGAAAAAGGCATTTCACTAAGCACAATCGATGATTCCTGGAAAGAGCAATTGCGCGAAATGGATGACCTGAAGCAATCGGTGCAAAATGCTTCCTATGAGCAGAAGGATCCCTTGCTGATTTATAAATTCGAATCCTTTGAGCTATTCAAGAAAATGGTTCAAAAGATCAATAAAGAAGTGGGTTCCTACCTCATCAAAGGTGATATCTTCATGGAAAACTCCGGTGTAAGCGAAGCACAACAGCCCAGGGGATTAGACAGGTCACAAATGACAGAGGAAAGAGGTGATATGCTATCTCAGGCACATAGCGATACCCAAGAACAATCTAAACCACAGCCCGTTAAAGTGGAGAAAAAAGTGGGTCGTAATGACCCTTGTCCTTGTGGCAGTGGCAAGAAATTTAAACAGTGTCATGGAAAAAATGCCTAAGTTTGTATAAAAGACATCCACATGAAACCTAAAATTCATCTGTTGATTTTGGTTTTTGCCGGTATCATGACTCTGGCCTGCAATTGCAATAAAAACAATTCCGAACCTCAAGTGCCCATCTATAGCTATACAGAACCTTTGGTGAATCCACCCAATCATTTTCAGTTTGTATTTAATCTAAGCACCCCAGGCGATAAATTTGGGCATATCACATTTGCAGAAGATGGCGTTTGGCTAATTGAAAAGTTGGGAGGTGGACAGATTACTTTCTTTATTTACAATGGTGACGAAGGCCTGCCTCTCCCCAATGCAGATACACTGGGACTTTCGGGAGGCGTTGAGTATACACTGGTGGCCAATAACAACAATTATGAAGTCACTAATTTCTTTAGCGAATTCAGGTTGCTTGACATAGATTACGAATCATTTGAACCCAAGTTTTAGATAATAGATTTATTTCCGGATTAAGCGTATTCCTATTCCTTTAATTGCTGGATCGGTAGCAATTCTCTTTAGGAATTTATTTGCTTTTCATTAGCTCAGATTTTTTTAACTTCGAACTGATTTTGATTGCATTTAAAAGCCTGCTTTTATGAAGTCAGTAAGTACCCGCCAATTCACAATTATTCTTCTTAGCTGCCTCTTTTTGTGGCAATTAGGAATTTCCCAACCCATTGTCAATAAAGCTGAAGGCAAACGTCCTAAATTAGGCTTGGTACTAAGTGGTGGTGGTGCCAAAGGTTTTGCTTATATAGGTGTGCTTAAGGTTATGCAGGAGGCAGGTCTTCCTGTTGACTATGTGGGTGGCACCAGCATTGGAAGTATTATAGCGGGATTATATGCCATTGGCTATCATCCGGATTCAATTGCAGCCATAGTCAGATCACAGGATTGGAATGCCTTGCTTAAAGATGAGATGGAAAGAAAGTATATTGCTTTTGAAGAAAAAGAGTTTGGCGATAAGGCTATTGTGACGCTTCCCTTTAAAGAAAAGTCTGTTGCCTTAAGTCCCGCCCTGTATCACGGTCAGGAGATTAACCTGCTTTTGAACAGGTATTTTTCACCAGCTTATAAAACCAAAGATTTCAGTAAGCTGCAAACGCCATTTATCTGTATTGGTACTGATTTAATAGATGGGAAGCAGGTGGTGATTGATAAAGGAAACCTGTCCAAAGCCATTAGGGCATCCATGTCTATACCAGGCTATTTTACACCTACCGAGTATGAAAATTATTATCTGGTGGATGGTGGATTGATTAACAATTATCCGGTGAATGTGTTGAAGGAAAGAGGGGCGGAGTTTATTTTGGGTGCTGATGTGCAATCAGGCCTCTACAGAACCATCGAAGAACTCAACAGTCTGACCAGAATCATTGATCAGATTACGGGCTATTACCGTATGGAAGCTAATAAGGTGGGTTATGAGAATACAGATTTGTACATACCCATAAAAATGCCTTATGGCATGATGGATTTCGAAAAATATGATTCAATTATTGCGATTGGTGAGCAGGTTGCCCGCAATCATTATGATGACATAAAAGCACTTGCGGATTCTTTAAATGCCATTGAATACCAGGCATTAAAGCCTTATACTACTGGCCCGATTAAAACCATTCAAATAAACGAAGTTCGTGTGATAGGCTCAAAGAAGATGAGTGAATCATTTTTTGAAAGCACCTTTGAAGATGTGGCCCACCATGAGGTGAGTATGGATCTACTTGAAGAGAAGATCCGCTTGTTAAACGGTACACGGTTTTTTAAATATGTCTTTTATGAGCTTCAATATGAGGATGGGAAAACCAATCTTATCGTCGAAGTGGAAGATGCTGATCCCGGGTATTTATCAGCCGGTATTCATTATGATAACGATTATAAAGGAAGTATTCTGGTGAATGCGGCGATGAGAAACGTGTTAGGTAAGCGAACCAAATTATTTGTTGATCTTGTACTTGGAACCAATCTAAGGATGAGGGCCTTGTATATGCTCGACAATGGAGCCAAACCCGGTTTTGGCGTGATGGCGGATATGTTCAGCTTCAGGTTTTATTTTTATGAAAAAGACGAACGGGTAAACACCTTTGATATTTCGAACTACAAAGGATCTGTATTTTTCAATACCACCCTTAGGAATAATTATAACTTCCGGACTGGTTTTGAATATGAATACGCCAGGTTTAAGCAGGATATTGTGATTGATGAAGGACT
>JAERTD010000005.1 GCA_016845175.1 Bacteroidota bacterium
GGGGGGGCATGTGATATAACTCTTAATTTTTCATATCGCCAAATATTTAAAATGAGGAGAACAGCACATGCACCCCCCCTGGAGTTCATTAATAACCTTTCTGTCAGATATCACAAGACAAAATTTAGATCTGCTTGTCAGCTGCACTCACTGCGGCAACCGCCATACCTATATAAAATGGGGCTTTTACAAGCGATATCTGTTTAATGATGAACTGATATTTATCCAACGTTACCGCTGTGATAACGATTTGTGTCCACGAAAAACATTTTCAATTTTACCGCATGCCTTTTTGCCTGTCATCAGGGCTTCTCTGTGCATGCTGGCGTATATATTGAAAATGTATGAACAAGGCTGGACCATTGCCGGCATTGCCAGGCATACCAGCAGTAACTGGCCGAGAATACAGCGATGGATCGCCAAAGCATTATCGATCCGGACTTGGATACAAAAAGAGTACGATACCATCTTTCCTTGTTATTTAAAAAATCGAAATTGGGCATCTTTTACCCGGAATTTTTCCTGGGCTTTTTACCCAAAACAGGTGGGTTGAAAGTTCACCAACACAAAACGTATATTTAACAATATCAGCTGGTTTGTTAATCGAACCTCCATGGCAATTAATTTTAAATAACGGAGGTTTGAATGACAGAAGAAAATGACAAAAATATGGGCCTTGCCCTTTGGCGCTATGGGATTATCAGCCCTCTTTTGCACCGGGACGCCAACGATCTTCCAGCAGCACAGGTGTTGGATCTAGCCTCATGGAACCGGTATGTGCACCCGAACGGCACACATATAACGTTGAGTGCAGAAACTTTAAGAAAATGGTTGTACCGGTATCTCCACCAGGGTTTACCGGGTCTGATGGGTAAAACACGATCCGATAAAGGCAGCCATCAAATACCGGAAGACATTACCTTAAGCATGACGGCCATGAGGATCGAACACCCCAGATGGACGATTGCCAGGATGATCCGGCAACTGACCGAAAAAGGAATATGGAATGGATATAAACCCAGCCGATCTGCAATTTACAGATATGCAAAAACCCACAACCTGCAAAGAGACCCCCATATAAATCCACAGCAGGATGTAAGACCTTTTGCATTTAGTCATTTTGGGCAATTATGGCTGGCAGACTATCTCCACGGTCCTAAATTGTATAATGGCAAAAAGAAACAAAAGACCTATCTGCATGTTATCCTGGATGACAGCACCCGATTTATTGTTCATGGTGGATTTTATCTGACCGAATCTGTGGAACCGCTGATCTATGATCTTATGGGAGCTGTCCGGCGGTTTGGCATCCCTCAGCGGTTTTATACAGACAACGGGGCAGCATATGCCAGTCGCCATTTAAAAATATTATGTGCCAGAAGTGCCATTGACCTGGTGCACACTCCTCCGTTCAAGCCGCAAGGGCGCGGGAAGGTGGAGAGAATCTTCAGGACCGTAAGAGACCAACTGCTTTGTGATAAATTTAAATGTGTTAAACAGCTCAACAATGCTTTTAATAAATGGATGAGCCGTTATCATGAAACCCTTCATTCATCATTGGGATGCTCACCACTGCAAAAACGACTTCAAGTTAGAAATGTCTGCCGGGCCTTGCCGCCGTCAACTGATATTGAAGCCCTTTTCAGGATGGAGAAAAGATGCCGGGTTTACAATGACTCCACCATCCGGTTTAAAAAGACAACATATGAAGTTCCTGACTGTTTACCCGGTTCACGAGTGACCATTTATTATATGCCATGGGATAAGACTTGTATCTATTATGGAAACGAAATGAGAAAAGCCCGTGTCCTGGACCTGAATGCCAATGCAAGGCGGTTTGAACATCCCAACCAGGGGAGGAAACAATGATAAATAATGGAGAATCCCCGGCAGAATTTTTTAATTACAGGTATCATCCGTTTGCAGATACTTACCGGGTAAAAACCCCTTATTTAGGGAAACAGGACAACCGGTTTTTTAGAACAGCATTATCTTTAATATCCACAGGTAAAAGTTTTGTCTTATCCGGTCCATCCGGAGCCGGGAAATCAACATTGGTACGCTATGTATTATCCAAGCTGGACGCCAATTGTTACAAACCTGCACTGGTTCCTTACGGAGGGTTGCAGCGAAACGGCATGCTCAAGGCCATTGCTGATGTGTTGGGAGTGATAACCAATGGCCGAACAGTACCATTATTGATCAAACTGCAAAAACAAATTATGCAGATGGCATCAGAAAACCGCAGTATGTTCCCGGTGTTTGCCATCGATGATGCTCATTTGATGGAAAAAGAATCCCTTATGGATATGTGTTCGCTGATGTTCAACCCAGACAGGGAAACAGTCGCAGCAAGCTTTATTCTTGTCGGTGATGAAACCTTTGAAAAAAAGCTGTCCTTACAGATAATGGCGCCGGTTAAAACAAGGCTTACCGGACTTTTTAGTTTGAATCCCCTTAACGATAACGACAGTCTTGAGTTCATAAAATCCAGGCTTGCCAATGCAAAGGCGCCAGAGACTCTTTTTGATCCGGATGCTCTGCAAATCATGTCGTCTCATTGCAGGGGAAATCGTCGTCAGATCATGAATATGGGCACTTTACTTCTGGCAGAAGCCTATGTGCGACAGGAGAAAACAATCAGTGCAGAACTGATATTTAATTGTGACCAGATAGAGATATCTGAGTGAAACAGAGGCATACGAGAGGGGACTCCGATGCCAAGGGATAACTCAGTGCGGTAGACTGCTGTCTGCTCAGGCCTGGTG
>JAERTD010000006.1 GCA_016845175.1 Bacteroidota bacterium
TATCAACGTTACATCATATACTCCGATGCCGGTTGTATAGCTATGGCTGGGGTTTTGGATATTGGTGGTAAAGCCATCGCCAAAGTCCCAGAACCATTCTGTTAGGTTATATCCAGGTGGGGCTATGGATAGATCCTGGAAGACCACTGAGCTACAAGTTAGATTGGAGTAGGTAAAGTCTGCGGTGGCTCCGGGGAGGATTAACACCTGGTTAGTAGCTGTGGCCTCGCAGCCTGCGGAGTCGGTTACTGTTAATACTACTGTATAGGTGCCTCCATTGGGGAAGTAATGGATGGGATCATCGTCTGTGCTAAACGATCCATCACCAAAGTCCCAGTACCAGGTTTCTACGTTGGTGGAGTTGGTACTTGTGAACTGTATCTCCGTACCATGGCAGGCTGTTGTGTCGCTCATACTAAAGCTTACGGTTGGAACAGGGCTTACCGTGATGACATTGCTCAATGTGTTTACACAGCCATTGGTGTCGGTGATGTTTAATTCTACATTGTATGTTCCTTCTGCTGCATACTGATGTGCGGCATATTGATCATTGGAGAAGTTGCCATCGTCAAAGTCCCAGTGCCAGGTTTCTATAAAGAAGCCTGACTCGCCATAGAAGTAGGTTGAGTCGCCCAAACAGGTTGGATCGGGCATATAGGTGAAAAAGATATCGGGTAGTGAAGGTACTATTACTGGTAGTACTACGCTATCTGAGCACATAAAACCGTTTGAGTCGGCTACTACGGTTAGGGTTACGTTGTAGACTTCGCCTCCGGGGGTGGTGTTGCTGGGGTATTGGTAGGTGGGGTTTTGTAAGTCTGAGGTGCCTACGCCATCGCCGAAGTCCCAGGTCCAGCTTACAAGGTTGTAGCCTGCAGCGCTGGTGCTTAGGTCGGTGAATTGGAGGGAGTCGCAGATGATTGGTGCATATGTGAAGTCAGCTACAGGGGGCTCGGCGATTTTTACCTGATCATAGGCATTTTCGCTACAGCCGTTGTTGTCGGTCACAGTTAATACTACATCCATATTACCCCATGTGGTGTATTGGTGGTTTTGGTTTTGTCCTGCTGCTGTTTGTCCATCGCCAAAGTCCCAATCCCAGATTTGGATATTGGAGTTGCTACTTCCCTCAAAGGTAACTGTGGTGTTTACACAGGCATCAGCCATTGTTGTGGTGAAGGTAACATCAGGAAGATCAAATACCCTTACATTTCTTGTGGTGGAGTCGGAACATCCATTATCATCGGTATAGTGATAGATGATGGTGAAGTATCCCTCTGTATTGTACTGGTGGGTAGCGTTTAAATCAGTGGAAGTGGTTCCATCGCCAAAGTCCCATAACCAATTGGTAATATTTGCTGATCCTGTTGGAGTGAAAGCTACGGTTTCTGTTAAACAGATACTATCGCTTGTAGAGATTGTAAAGCTTTTGTCGATTTTTGGCCTAACTGTTAGGTTAGTAACTATTACACTATCGCAATTGTACATTGTTTGTAATGTGTCGTAATAGGTTCCAGATGTATATCGCCATGCTCCCTGTGCATATACCGAATCATAGTAACATACTGTTATATCGGTGGGCATTTCGTAAGTGGGGCGGATGGTTAATATCATTTCATCAATTGAATCGCAGCTAATGATATTCGCAGCTACAAGGGTTAGGGTAACAGGTCCTATTTCATTTGGTCCTGGTATATAGATGGGGTGTTGTACACCTGGATCTACAAACGAGCCTGTTCCGCTGGTGGTCCAGTTTAATGTTACGTAGTTGGTGGCAAAGGATGAGTCGGTAGAGTTTGCAAAGTCATATGGGTAACCAAAGCATCCATTTTCATCACTTCCTGCCTGGGCATATGCTCCGGGAACAACACTTAGTTCCATATATGAGGTATCATTCTCACATGGGGCTATTCCATAGCCTACCATCATCATTATAAGGGTATCTATCTGTACGGAACCTTCGGTATCGTGGGGAAAGTATGTTGGTGCTTCAAGTGTAGGATCATCAAAGTATCCCAATCCATTAATAGCTGTCCACATTATGGAGCTAAAGTCATCGGCTGTGGGTGGTGTTGCACTTGTGCTTAGATCGAAATAAACATCTTCACAGGTGGCTTCATCGGAACCTGCGTTTACTGCACAAGCTGCATTGATGATTAGCTGATGTGTTTGTTGCTCTGAGCAAACATCTAGTACCACATCTACAGTATCAGGGGTGGTATATGTATGGATAGCATCTATTCCTGTTGCCTGTGGTGATCCATCTCCAAAGGTCCAGTTATAGGGTGTAAAGGTTACTCTGTCAAGTATGGAAGTAAAATCAACATTATAATCCTGGCAACTTGGACTTTGATTTATGGAAAAATCTATTCCTACTTGTTGTACTGTTCGGGTACGTATCGTTGTATCAATACAGCCGTTTACATTGGTGTAGATTGAAAGGATGTCTAAATTTCCTTGGGTGTTATAGATATGGGTTACATCTTGACCGGTTGCTGTTTGGGTATCTCCAAATTCCCAGTCCCAGTTTACTATATCGCTGGTTAGATCGGTGGCGTTAAAGTCGATTTGCTCGCCCATGCAACTGGTATCGTTGGGAGAAATTGTAAAATCAGACTCAGGTAGTGTATTTACTACTACCTGTTTTAGGGTTGTGTCGGTGCAAACTATTAATTGAACATCGTATGTTCCTGAATTTGCATATATGTGATCCTGATCTTTGCCAATGGCAGTATGGCCATCTCCAAAGTTCCACTCCCAATCAGTGAAGGTAATATCATCACCGGTGCCGGTGAAGGTGACCTGGTCGTTTAAACACATTATGGGAGTGTTTATGGCAAAATCTGTGAAAACGCTATCTACGAATATTGAATCTTCCAATGTGGTGGTGCAGCCATAGTTGTTCAGTAGGGTGAGTTCTACATTGTAAGTGGACTCGCCTTCATTGTAAATATGTGATACAACTGGCCCGTTTCCGATTTGTCCATCGCCAAAGTCCCAGCTCCAATCAGATATTATACAGGTGCTGGATGCATTGAAATCTACCAACTCATCAACACAACAGGTGTCGACAGGGGTGTAGGTAAAAACTCCGGTGGGGATGGAATCTACTGTTAAAATCATTGTGGATGTGTCGTTGCCGCATGGGGGAACGCCGTAGGCGATGAGGGAGAG
>JAERTD010000007.1 GCA_016845175.1 Bacteroidota bacterium
GTGTACGATATTAACAAGATAAAGAAGTAGTTAATAATATCATTTAGAAATGTTACTAGGATTTCAGCTAAATCTAAATAGTCTTCAATGTGAATATTGAATGACTTATAGAATAGATAAAGCTTTATGAAACTAACAATAACAAGAAACGCGTAAACAACGGGAATCAACTTTAAATAGTCCTGCCAATTGTTTTTCATGTGTTTAGGTTAATCTTTTGCAATTTAATAAAAAAACGCATATTTGAATGGTTCTCAGATTGCCACTATCTCCATGCCTCATCTCTCTCCCTCCATAATCAAATGAGTAGAGAAGTGAATGAAAAACTTAGAATAGCTGAAAAACAATATTATAAATGTTAAGAGTGAGGAAGGTCGCTCTTGCCATAGGCAAATACCAAAAATCGATAATAATCAAATTAACTATTTTTCATGATGTCTAAGAACTCTGATCCTTCTCGTATTATTTTACCCACACAGTTTATATAGTACTTATATACACCGTAGGGGTAAAATTTTATTGAAGGTAATTCTGTACATACTTCTTATAACTTGCAACACCAAGAGTACTTAGGTTGTACTTTTTGATTTCTTGTTTTCGGTCTTTAAAAACTCTTTCGATAACCTTATGGTTAGAATTGAAGAGTTGTTCGCCAATAGTTCGTAAATCAATATACATTTGTGCGTTCATCATTTCGTCAATACAATCATTTACTTTGGCCGTATTATTTGTCATTTCTTTCCTTTTAAGAGCTTTTAGTAGCAATGAGGCTCCATTAGTATTACTATCTGAATAAACATAGTTATAATGAAGCTTACCAAGCCCCAAACCCTTTACAACTTCTCTAATAGAGCTATAGGCTTTACCCTTAATAGAATTATGAAAATTTGTGGTCGCTTTATCAAGAAGTGAATCTTTTATTTCTGAGTAGTTTGGCATTAGACCCCTTTGATGCTGAATCCTTATAACCACATCGTCATAAACTCCGTTAAGATCGTAATCATTATAAGTATAATTCAATTGTTGGAACTGTGTTAAATAACGCAAGAGCTGTTGAATGACATTGCCCTTATTCAATAAACCAATGCCAAAATTAATATTGAACCGTATGTATGGGTAAGATAGTTCATACGCGATAATCTCTTTCATTGCACCTCGATTAATACCTGCGTTCTTTATGATTCCCGTTGGAAGTTCCTGAGCGTTTTCTGGTTTTAGATTTAGGTTTTCGGTATACTTGTAAATATAGTTATGTTCGGAGTAAAATTGTTCATTTACCAATCCATTATTACCATATCGCGAGCTGAACCAAGCTTCACTAGTACTACTAGCTGTATATTGCTCAATGGTTGTAATTCTATTGTCTGTATGAGTTGTTTCAATCATGTTTATCTCTATTTTATACTAGAAGAAGAAGTCAGGGGGGTGATTTTATGAACCTGTATGAATTCAGCCCAATTTTATCACGCCCCCCATAAAGAAGCCACGGTTTTTATAAGGCTCTTAAAATAACTTCGTCCACCAAGGTTCTACATAAAGAATACGTCTTTCTATAACAATTCTCCTCTTTTATCTTTACCTTGATTCTTAGTCTCATTACGAATATTTTTCTCTTATTGTCTGTGCTGAAGGCTTCAACTCAAAGCTTGTATCACAATGAATAAGTTCAGTTGAATTGGCAAAACGTTTTTTATCTCTATCAAACCAGCCATTATTTGAAAGACCTGCTATGTCAGCTAAGTGCATATATTGATCTATAAGCTTTTGAGTCTCAAAGTACATGGATATCGGCCTATCTCCCTCAAGGTATTCTGTTACCAAGTCTTTTATGTAGGTATCGACCTTTGAATCTAAAATGTACTTTTTACCATCAAACTTCAAGAATGCCCGAAACCTTTGATAGTTAGAGCTATCTTGTAAATCTTCTATTGTAGTAATAATAAAACGGTATTGGTGTTCTAACCCTAGAAGTCTTGCAGCCTGTTCTGGAACATATTCCTTTCCCTCTGAAAGAGTCTTATTTAACCAAACCGGAATCTTGCTTAACTCTATTGGGTAATCGGTTCCAAATATCTTGGTATTGGTTAAGATTTCATTTGCCTCTTCTGCAAATTGGCTAGCTAGAAGCTTAAGTCGTTTTTCTTCAGATGAATTGATTCCAATTTTAATTCTGTTTAATTGTCTAGTCATTTTTGATAAGTTTTAATTTCATTTTAAATTCCTTTGATTCATTAGTCATATCAAATGCCTTCTGTAATGTGGCCTCTGAAAATTCTTGTCTGATCAGAAGGCGAACTATATCAGACTTGCTAATGTTGTATAGTTCAGCCTGTTTATTGAGCAATGCATTCTCCATTGATGACAATAGAACACCTAAATTATAACTGCGATTCTTGACAGTAGCGATTGGTGCAACATTGTTTTTATTTTCTCTCATATTACAGCCCTTTTGAGTACAAATTCAATAATATTCTCACAAGTGTTGGGAAGCCGTCCACTCCTAGCTCACTCATGATCTTGTTCGCATTGGCCATATCTTTTGACGCAAGCATAACAACCTTTCTAATGGTTTTTTTGTTTTTATTCATCTATATATTTTTTAATGAGCAATTCGATTTGCTCTATCTATACAGACACTATATTATTGCATTAACTTGTATACAACAAACATTATTAAGGTGTTCAGGGTTTTAGAGAGTTGATAACGTGACTTGTAATGTTGTCTAATTCATCATTGCCAAATGACCGCAGATAAACCTGAGTGGTTTTTAGATCGTTATGACCTAGCAATGCACTAATGGTTTCAATATTTACACCACTTTCTCTCATGGCTTGAGCAAAAGAATGCCGAGCCCAATATGAAGTTAAACCTTTTGGCAAACCCGTTTTACTGGCTATGTCTTTTAGATACTTGTTTAATCTTCGATTATAGTTTCTTACCGTATCACGCATAGGATTGCCTTCCTTTACTATTGGTAGTAAATACCCCGTGTCTGATTTATACTTATCAAGAATCTCTTGTATTTGCGGCGTAATACGTATACTAAACAAGCCGGCTGTTTTTGATCGTCGATATTCAATTCTGTCCTGTATGATATTATTAGTTTTCAGTTTAGCTAAATCCATTAAGTTTGCTCCTCTCAGGTAAAAGGAAAGTAGAAAGACGTCTTTAGCAAATTGTTCGGGTTTAGACTTAGGGAGATAATCAACAAAATCCTTCAGTTCTGTCAATGATAATGATCGCTTCTTTGTTGGCCTCACAAGAGAATGTATTTTAAACCTAGAGTAGGTAGTAGGCTGTGATAAGTTGTTTATTTTGCAATGCCAGTAATGTATAGCCCGCAATCCTCTGAGATATACAGCAATGGAGTTTCCGGAAGTACCTCGGGCAAGTTTGTCATTTGTAAATTCTTGAAGGAATTGATATGTAATTTCTTCAAAATGCAAATGCCTTTTAAACTTCTTTATTGCTGCCATGGAGTCAGAGTAGAAAGAGGCGGTTCCAAATTTCTTGAGCTGAATTAACTTGTTAATTTTTAATTGGTACGCTTCAAATACATTGTTGTCGATGTGTACTTTCCCCAAATACATTTGTTTAAAACTGAGATATGAGAATTGGTTGTTTGCTTCCAGTAACTCTACAATGGAATCAATTTTCTTCTCAGTGTTTGTAAGTGTTGTATTTAGTTCTTTGTACTTTTCCTTCAAGGGTGTAAATCTTGAAAGTTGCTTGTTCCATTCATTGAGATTCGACACACTTAAGCCATTCAAGCGTATGTAGGAAGCTTGCTGTTTTAAGTGAGCCATTCTAATTACCACTGGATAACCTCCATTAGAAAGCTTCCTATTCGTCTTCAGGGTGATTCTAACTGTTGCCATAGCAATTGTATTAGATTAAACACTATGACTGGTACAATGTGTTGTACAATCTAAGTACAATCCAATGTGACCAATCGTTCACAATATTTAATCACAAGAATTAGCTAAGTAACTGACAGCCTCCTTTTTAAGGAAATTCCTCCTTAGCTCAGTTGGTTAGAGCACCTGACTGTTAATCAGGGTGTCCTAGGTTCAAGTCCTAGAGGAGGAGCGGATTCAGGCCCCTGTAAGCAAGTAACTTACGGGGGTTTTGTTTTTAGCTCCAAAAATGATCATCTTCCGTTTTGCAAGCGTTTTGCAAGCAAATCATTAATCATTTGACTGATTTATCTCCTAAAATCACTATCAATTCCCTAAGCAACTTATTATTTTCTGCTATTTCTGCGTGCACATCTGAGGAATTCCTGGCCACTTCTGAGATTGACTTTCGTATTTTTTCTACGTTATCATACATATAGGCAAGTAACTGTTTCTCGGTTATTGATATTTCAATCTCTTTTTCATTTTCAGCATCTAAATCCTCTGAGGGTACTTGGCCAGGAGTCTCTTCTTCGAAAAAATAACTGTAATTGATGTTAAGCTTTGTAACAAGCGAAGAAACAAGTGCCAGACTAGGTTTCTGCCTCCCCAATTCAATTTGAGAGATCGCCCCTCTTCTAATACCTACCAAATCAGCAAGTTCGGATTGAGTCAATGAAAAAAGCCTTCTTAGCTTTTTAATCTTTTCCGCATAATCGATCATGATTGCCGTATTATCTTGCATTTATAGAATATATCATGTAAGTCTTTAAACTAAAGCGAACTAATTTAGGATAAAGTTAAGTCATATTTCTGATTGAGTAATTAAGTGCAATTTTCGTCTTTTCTTCATTGTTTTTTGCTTCATCAAATATCTCTTTTTTAGTAACTGTTTATCACGGCCAAAGTATACATCTGCCGGTGTCACATTATTCAATGACTCATGATATCGTTGGTTGTTATAATAATCCACGAACTCTTGTAATCGATACTTTAATTCATCCGGACTGTAATAATGTTCGAGCTTGACCACATTCTTCATTGACCGGTGATACCGTTCGATTTTTCCTTGAGTCTGAGGGTGATTTGGTGCACCTCTGACATGATGCATACCAACACTCTCAAGATATTTAGCCAAGTTATTTGAGATGTAGCAGGAACCATTGTCCGATAATAGCCTTGGGGTATTATTGTTTTTTAGTCCCATGCGCTGTAAGGCTTGTTCAACTGATCGTTGAGCATCCATACTTGTCATACTGTTACAGAGCTCCCAGGAGACAATATATCGACTATAATCATCCAATATGGTAGACAGATAATACCAGCTCCACCCGATGATTTTAAAGTACGTAAAGTCAGTTTGCCACATCTGGTTAATTCTGGTGGTCTTGTCTTTAAACTCGTTACCAGCTCGCATTAACAGATGTGCCGGAGAAGTAATCAATCCGCGACTTTTCAGTATACTGTAAACACTGGATTCTGATATGAAAAAGCTCATGTTATCTGTAATATGAAAGGCTAACTCTCTGGGGGACATCTCAGGTAGATCCAAGGCTACTTCAAGAACTTTCTGACGGTGGCTGTCTGGAATTCTATTCCAGTGACTTTTCACAGTACGTTTCTTTGGGGCCAAGCCATCATAGCCATCACTCTGATATCTGCCATACCATTGATAATATGTGCTTTTATGGATTCCAAGCTCCCTAAGAGTTCTGTTTGCCCCAATTTCACTTTCCTGAACAATCTGAATTATCTCCATTTTTTCAGACTGGGTAAATCGTTCATACTTCATACGCTTGAATCTTCCCCATCTATGCTTTTTTTAAGCACACGATTTCTTAATAGTAGTTCTGCGGCTAGCTCCTTAAGCTGAGAATTCTCATATTTTAAAGCTTGCACCTCAGAGGTGTTGGCTTCACGCATAGTGTCCCCATTAAGCCGTTTCTTGCCTGACTCCATAAAGTCTTTACTCCACCTATAATACAGATTCTGGGCAATCCCTTCTCTGCGGCATAGCTCTGCAATGCTTACTTCTCCACGCAAGCCATCTATTACGATTCTGATTTTTTCTTCTGAGGAGAATTTCCTCCGGGTCTTTCGTTTGATATCTCGTACCAAACTTTCACTAGTTTTTTTCTTCGTCATTTTAAACTGATTTTAAGGTTTGAAATATACCTTTCAACCATGGTTGAAAGGTAAAAAACTATCTCTTAACCTTTTATCTAAATCAGTCCACATTAGGCTGAAAATTTACATTACCAGTCTAGATTGGAAGTCCAAAGAGTGGTGCTAGACTCATATTAATGGAAAAAATGCATTTAGTCAATCAAACATAACATCTCTGAACCAAGCTCCAGGTTCCTGCTGAATCTGCAAACCCTTTTCAAACTATTAGATTCAGATGATTGAAAAAAACACAAATAGAAGGATAATCTCTATTATTGATGTTTCCCAATGAATGGAAGGCTACAAACTAAAAGAGTAGAGGTTTAATCTTACATAATCTGGCACCTACATTAAACATTCAGGCTAGAGTTTTACAACCTTTAGACTCTCAACTTTTTTACCATCAATACTCATCACAATATGATAAAGTCCTGTAGGTAAATGAAAATCACTTTCGTTTGCATTCCATTCCACTCTTGTTGTCCCGGCAATTGTAAATTTATCAATAAGCTTCTTAATCTTATACCCCTTATTATCAAAAAGCTCTACCAGAATATGCCCTTGTTTAGGATGTTTTACAGTGATACTAGATTCAATAGTAAAGGGGTTTGGAGCTACTGATAAATATGTAATCTTATCTTCAAACTCTGGAAAATCTGGATAACCAACTGTTGGATTCCACTCATATGCACCCATATCAATGTTCCCATTCCAAATTCGTGGATTTCCTGCCAAATCTTTTTCAGGTAGGACGAGAAATTCTGGCAACTCTAAAGTACCTGCATCAATACATGGTGAATTATCAGCCAGATTGAAAGGAAATTCATGTCCACCGTAGAAAATGGGGTCCAAATCTATATTGCTTTCGTCATATACAAGTTTGCTAAAATTTCCACTTAAGCTAATACTTTCAATACCACCTTCTATATTTGAAGAATAGATTTCAATAGCCATTGAATCTACTGCTTCATCGGTTGTCAATGAAATTGGCAGTAATCCATCATTATAACTAATGCAATTATACATATACATATTTGCATCAATATTCCCAATTGAGGAACCTGTATTCACAATATTAGTGTTGTTACTAAAAGTGCAATTAACTAAATACAAATTATTGAAAACCCAATTCGTAATAGCATTTCTATTATTTCCTGTAAAGAGGGAGCCTGTTACAATACAGTTACCATTTCTCCCTAAGGTAGATAGTGCTTTTCCCAGACTATATTCTGGATTATCGAAATCAGGCATATTATCAATAAACATGCAGTTAATCACAGACGAAGTGTCGTTTTCATCAGTCCCTAGTCTTAGGCCAGAACCCCCAATGCTGTTTACAAACTCGCAGTTGCTAACGGTAGTATTGCTTCTTATCGCGTGCAAAGATCCTGCATATGAATTCCAAGCTCGTTCGACTAAAAGGCTGTCAAATGAAATATTCAACTCATGACCATAATTGTAGAATAACCCAAACCCATCATTAAAAGAATACCCATTGTATTTAATATGGCCTGCTCTTATGGCGGTTAATTTGCTGATATTATAATTCGTAATCCCATTATTTCCATAGAATATCTTTGATTGATAGCGTCCATCAATGATAACTCCATCTCTACTTTCACCAGTTATATTTGTATATGGTCTTAAATTCAGTGGAAATCTTTCATTATTCGTAGAGTCACAATAATAGCCATTTAATAGGTGTATTGTATTTAAATTAAGACTATCAATTGCAATACTTGCAAGCGCAAAAGATATAGTTTTAAGAGGTTCTTCCGGAGATAGACCACTATTATTATTATCACCTGAAATTGGGTTCACATACAAATCTGCATCTATAGGAATGATGAATGCATGATCTGCATCGAAAGAATACTCATTATTATTATCAGTATTGAAAATAAAAAAATTCGTTGGAGCAGATACACTAAAAGTGTCGAGGATTATTTCCATCAAAAAGGACTCATTACCATGAGAAATGTCAGAAGCTATCCCTGCATAATTATTATAAATACTACACTTATCAAGACTATCAAAAACTACTGCGCACTCATATCCTATGCCTAAACCACCAACCCCATAAGCGTGATTACAAAGAATACTAGTTCCAGAAAGAATTAAACTGACATACCAGTTACAATAAATTCCTCCTCCAAAATGAGAAGCCTTATTATTCTTAATAATACAATTCTTAATGGATGCTGAAGCTGTGGAAAGATAAATTCCTCCTCCGTAAGATTCCTGGTTGGTAGAATCTAAATATCCACTTCCATTTTGCAATGTAAAACCTTGTATTAAAACATCTATTTCATTTGATTTTAATACCATACAGGAGCCACTCGAGTTTCCATCGATGATAGTGGTATATTTGTACGATTCATCACCACTTGTGAGTGCAAGGCTTGCCAAGGTGATATTCTTTCCAAGAAAATCTATATTTTCATAATAGGTACCAGGCCAAACCAACACAGTATCTCCAGTCATTGCCTGATTCACGGCAGGTTGAATGAGGGTATAATTGCCAGAACCATCTTGTTTGACAGTAATAATACTGGCTATTATACTATGGTTTAGGAGTATTGAAAGAACAATAAACAATATTCTGTATAAAGTATTCATTTTATTGTATTGAGGTATAAATCTACTTTACATACAAAGATCTTTTACGAGACAATAACCCTCTTATAAGCATCTCAATTACAATAGGGTTCATAATCTTTTTATTAAGCATTATTTATGACAATCATAATTATTTAGATAGTATAATTATTTTCTTAATAATCATATTATTACATGTCATTAGTCGCACAGAATAGAGGCCAGTATTTAGTTTTGTACCATCAGAAGCCTCTAACTCCCATGTAGTCATATTACTTCCTTCCATTTGGAATCCATTTACGAGTATGGCAACAGTTTGCCCCACACTATTTATCACATCTAATTTAATATCTGACTTTCTATTAACTGTATAGTTAATAGTCAATAATTCGCTTGTTGGATTAGGGTAACAGTTTAATCCGATATCGCGATCGGAAGAAGAATGAACTCCTTCATCAGATCGCAAGGAAACAAAAGCATGTCCATCAAGTTCTTGGGAATGCAAAGACTGCTTTATGCTTTTTCTATTATTCTTATCGTATACAGAGTACTTTCTTATAGTTTCACTTTCACTCGACTTCGTGCCAAAATATTGCTCAAAAGTAATATCTCCAGCAATTCCTTCATCATAGATTTGCATGCCAACGACTGTGTCGTTTACTCCAACAAGGCTAGCTCCTACGCAAGAATCGTTCACAAAAGCTCCTATTTCAACTGGATTCTCAGTTGTGTCAAGCTCAACCATCAACATATCGTAATCAGCTTGCTCGGTAAAAGTAAAGTACTCGGGACCTCCGGTGGTAGTCTTGAGAGGAGGATTACCAGAGTAATTCCAAGTAAAATCGAGTTGAGTTTTTGCCCATATCTCCACCATTTGCCCATATTTAATATTGTGTGCGATGGTATTACAATGCCAATTATGTGTAGGAACAGGAGGTTGAGCTGATGAAGGTCCATCCATCACATCCCCAAAATAACAGAAATAGTCTTTGTTTTTAATAACATAGATGTCATCTAATACATCAGCCAAAGCATCTAAAACATCTTGTTCTTCTTTAATAAAATAACCTACCCAGTTTTTCTTTGCATCAGGATAAAGTGTGATGTATGTATTGGGATCCTCCAGATATCCATTGAGAAAAAGAGTGTTTGATTGGCTAGGTTCTAAATTTAGCTTATATCCTCTATAACTATATGTGTCATCCATATCGTCTTCGAACTCCCAATCGTAAGGTATACCATAATTATACTTTGCATTTATAAGGTCTTCATAAGTAAGACCTGTTTTATTATGCTCAAGGATCAATTTATTATAAGGAGTTTGAAAACTCGTGATTTTGTCGAAAACATTTTTCGTTGGATACGATTCATCCGTCTGAGTACCAAGGTTCCCTTTATGCCTTGGAATTGAAATCCAATTGGTACCCTCTGTGATGTTTAACGTCTCAAAAGCGTCGAAGTTCACAACACTCACATTAGAATGGCCCCCGTTTGGAAGGTAGATTTTATTAACAAATGGATCAATAAAAGGTGTAGTTAAATTGTAATAATTAGATCTTATTGGGTCAGAAGTTTGATCGTATTCAGGTGCATATGATATAAGCCCTAGATCTAAATTAGACCAGTATGGTTCTGCTTCTGAAGGGTCAAAAGAGTGAAGGCTAACTTGTACATCTCCTAGCTTCTCATTATCAATTTTTCTATGCAAATATACTCTTCCATCATATGGATTCACAAAAAATGCTGCCGCCTGTCCTGGTATTGGAGCCAAGTTTGTCTGTTCAGCAACAAAAGTGTTGAGTTGACTATCAAAATCAATATCCCAAATTGTACAAATTCTGTTTTCATCTTCTTCATCAACAGCAATGTTTCGCAAGGCAAATAATTGATCATTGTTTTCATCATAAATAATATCAATGAACGCGTAATAAACCGTGGGGAATTGATTGATTAAAACTTGTGTTGAAACGTTATAGACTGATAAAATCTTTCCAGAAATAAACACTAAGTTTTCATATTGACTATCATTACCATTTATAATTTTAACAGGGCAATTAATCTTATTTGGGAACTTAATAGGTATACTTTTTTGCAACCCATTATTTAAATGCACGAATTTTCCACTGTTATCGTAGTTGCCTTCAGGGCCTTCAGCATATTTATAATTTGTTTCAGAATTATAAGGGGGCTCTTTTAAATCATGTGGTCTAATGGTAATAAACACATCTGGATTGTCACCAGTCCAACGTGAATCAAATTGCGTCGTATAGTACAGATATGGTTCACTACAGCTCAAACCGCTAATAGTTACTGGTGTTGAAAATGGAACATATTGACCATTATTTCCAACTTCTTCATCAAAATCATAAATCATAACTATTGGTGTTGATGGATCTATCATATTTGTCATAATATAAAGCTTCCCATCGGGTGCAATAAAAAGCTCTTTCGCATATTCTTTGTTTGGTATGATTATCGGATCTAAAAAAGAATTATTTTCAGGGTTCATCACAAGAATTTCAGCCTCATTACCAGTAAACTGAGATATTAGAAAGTGATTCTGATGGGGGTTATATATACACCCACCAATAGGATTGTCAAGACTGATATAATTTACAGACTCTCCTCGAATTGAATAAACGCCCGTGTTATTAACGTTTAATTTATTGTAGTACAGCATATTATCACCTGTAGGGGTTGAGGTAATGTGATGGATTGGATGTCCAGTTTTTTTACTACTATGTGAGAAATCTGAATTATTAAATATTTCTAGTTTGCCCAAAGAACTATTAATGATATATGTCTTACTAGACCCACTTATTCCCTTTTTGAAAATATTGTTTTCTGCTTCCAATAATTGAGTATTATCATACTTTGCTATCGTAGAATTATAAAAAAGCTTGACAACTTGATCTTTTTTACACACAAGAATGTCTTCACTCCCGTTTTCAACCTTTGTTAAGTGAATACTATAATTTTCATCATAGATTGAAGTATTGTTCGATTGGTTTGTAGTACATGATTCAACAAACCCGAATTCATCAGTAGCGGTGTTATAAGAATATATAGATACATCAGTTCCTGCATCAGCTGGAGATTGTATATCATCGTTGGGTGAATAACTAAGAATTAATTCCTTTCTACTTTCATGGAAACAGATATCGATAACTCTTCTACTAGGAGCATCAATTTCCTTTATATCATTTGGCAAGATTGTACTGGTATGATCCCCATTAATCACATATACCACTCCTTTTACATCTGAGATATTAGCATTAGGATAACGGTAAGGTGTGATTATAATTTTATGCAGTCCATTCTGTCCTGTATTAACATTCAGCATCTTACCAAACTTATAGAAGTCATTCGGATCGTTTCCATAGTATGTTTCTTCAACTTCTTCTGTATGTAATGGCTCATTTCCAACTACTCCCGCACTTGAAATCTCCCAAATCTCGAATTTGTCAAGGCGCGTCAAATAAAAATAGTTTTGATTAGCCGTATTAAACTCAAAGTTATTGATCTGGTCACCATAATCATTCTCTTCATCAAAATCAATAATTTCATTATGCAATAAAGTTAAATAACCTGGAACACCAGGAGATATGGAATTATTTACTTTGTAAATGCCAAAATACGTTTTCCTCTGATGGAAACAGCCTGGATAGTTAATATTACCTGTACCACTAGGGTCTTTTGAATCGAGAAGCACATATAATCTTTCATTCCCAGAAGTTGGATCATATTTCATAATTACCCTTCCATGTTGAGAAAGCATAGTATCGCTTAAATATTGCCCTGGGCCTATATCTAGATCCAAACTAGCCAGTTTAGAAGCGCCGGTCATTACATATAATTTAAGATCTGGAGAAAAAGCATACACATAACCTGTTGTGGTATTCGTTTCCATTATGTTGAATTCACCTATCCACATTTTAGGATTAAAAAAGAATGGATTAAACTTTCCCCATTCATTGAATAACACCTCCCCAATTTTATTTTCGTTAAGTGCATTATATACAATGATTTTATCAGAGGAATACGTATAAATCATATTGTTCGTATGTAAAATATCTCCAATCATTGTACCTCCATCATCTGGCGGAAAATCTATTATTTCTTGGCTATGCAATACAGGGTATAAAGAAAGTATGGAAAGGACAATAAGACAAATATATTTTTTTAATTCAGGTGACATATTATTCATAATAGAGGATTTCAAATTTAAAAGTAAATAATATTAATAATCTATAAGCAATAGCCTCATGTAAATGCCTGATCTTAAATGAACTTATTAAGACATCCATAAAAGAGAAAATCACATTCATTTATATTGATACGGATATCCAAAATATGATGTTAGCTTTTCGAGATGCCAAGTTAACAGTTTTAACTCCATATTTAACATTAAAAAACAGTAGGTATTATACTACCATTTATGGTGGTTAAAATTAACCATGGAATCATTAACGGACTGTTAGTCAAATAATTCGCTTAGGTTAATGATGATATATATAAACTTCCAGGTTATCTTGAAACTAGTATTGCATTATACATCTATACAATAAAATTCCTGTTAGTCTTCTTGAAAACTATTTTAGTGTCTCTTTGAATTTGCTAAGGTTGATCTCACAACTTAAGCTAATCTATTTTGATAATGAATACATGGGCATTTTCATTAATTATTAACTCTGAATATGTATCTGTCCTCAAATACAGTTGGTCTAAAATGAGCAAATCAAAAAACTATTTTTTTGCAAGCATTTTGCAAGCAATTTGACAGTTTTTTGCCATTCCTCGGAATATAGGATGAATTAAACCATCATAAATTGCATTTGAAACACTTGTAACTGTAAGAGAACAGGAAGATTTCTGTCATAAAAGGGATAGATGCTTACCTGTCTGTTAATCAGGGTGTCCTAGGTTCAAGTCCTAGAGGAGGAGCAAGAGGCCGCAACCCCAGCGGCCTTTTTTATTTGAAACAACCAGATGCTGCGTTAACATTTATTATTCGGAGATGGAGATTCGGTATAGTATCCAGTCGGTATTAAAATTGATATGGAGTTGAAGTACAATCCCAAACGAGATTAACTTCATGCAATCAGAATGAAAATTTTGGCTTACGAACGCGTTAATAAATACAACGCCTATTCCCGATTGATCTTATGGTAAGTATCATTACTAAAAACGCCCTCATCCCAAGGACTTGGACAACTCACATGAAGTGTCAGACCATCCTCTGATACGGTTAAATCACCTGCATTTTCTGAGAAAGCCACTTCTACCACCTCACCGTCAACTTTTTTGGTCCACATCTCTCGGGCATAATAACTGTTTCCGGAAACATGCATAACGGAGATAAACTTCGAATCATTGATAGAAACCCATCCCTCTTCTGCTGCCTGATACCAGTTCCCTGAAATAAATTCATCGAAAACGCCTATGTCTCCTTCAAAATAAATAACAATATCGCCACGGCTCCAATAGCCATTGAGATCTCCAAATCCAACAACGGGATCACTGTCTTCGGCGCAGCCGGTTGATAAAATTGCAATGGAAAACAATAAGCTGATAATGGTAAATGTAATGGTCTTCATAGGCTAAGTGTTGGGTTGAGACAAATATAGTGTTTTCGACTGCTAAAATCACATATGTTCAAATTGTTTAGTCGGATACTGCTTGACATTGGCTATTAGGTAGTTTAACTTTGTAAGTAATCAATCCCATTGCTGTAATGAAACGAATCTATTTTCTTATGGCAATCGTATGTTGGCTGTCCACATCCTTTGCCCAAACAACCTTAACCGAAGCTATTGATTTTCATGCCAATGATATTGGTGGTGCCCCCTGGAGTCTATTCCAAGCCCTCGATCAGGGCCAGTATGTTTGCTTGTTCTTTTATGGTGTCGACTGCCAGTTTTGCCAGGATGTGGCTCCGTATATATCAGATGCCTATCAGTATTTTGGATGCAACCAGGCACAATTAATAGTTTTGGGAATCAACCACAAGGATACCAAAGAAGAGGTCTCCAAATTTGAAGAAGATTACGACCTATGCTGCCCTTCCATATCAGGCTTAGAAGATAATGGCAGCTCCATTTGTGAACTTTATGATATCCAGGCTCATCCGACAACTGTACTCATTGCTCCTGACAGAAGGATTGTTGAGACTGATATATGGCCTATACCAAGCCCCAGCTTCTTGATCGACCTATTAGAATCCTATGGAATGGTTCATCAGCCATGTGGCCCGGCAGTTAGTAAGAAATATGCCAACAATGATTTTCAGGTGGTGGTTGATATGGAGAGCAAACAATTGGTTGTGATTAGTAAACATTTCGAACGGATGAATAATCCTCAGTTTACATTGATAGATCTTAGCGGGGCTCAATTGTATAAGACAGCTCTTATTTCCAAAAAGCAGGTCGTGGACATCGCTGCCATGAGGAATAGTTGTGGGATAATAACGATCACAAATGAAGGACATATTATGACTTCACAAAAAATTCTTCTGAAAAACAGAGAGTGAATTAAATATTCCGGATATTTGCACAATTAAATACTTAAAATCTCAAATACGATGGAGAATACCAGTGAGAAAGTTTGCTTGTTCTGCAAGCGCGATGAAGAAAAGGTACCTTTGGTAACCTTGTCATACCAACATACCAACTATTGGATTTGCCCCCAGCACATACCTATGCTCATCCACAACCCTGATCAATTGCAGGGCATGTTACCAGGTGCGGAGAACATGGAAGCGGGTTGATCCAAATGGAAAAACACTAAGAATATTTTTCTGAAAATACAAAGAGGCTCCCTGGAGCCTTTTTTTATGATAATCTCTTAAGCAGATTGATCTCTGTTTCTGACAGCAACCTCCATTTACCCCTTGGAAGATCTTTTTTGGTAAGTCCAGCAAATACCACACGATCGAGCTTGGTGACCTGATAACCCAGGTGCTCAAATATTCGTCGAACAATACGGTTTTTTCCAGAATGCAACTCAATGCCTACCTGCTTTTTGTCATTCTCCGATTCAACATAAGAAATCTTGTCGGGTGAGATCTTACCATCCTCCAATTCCAGTCCATTGATAATTTTCAACATATCATTTTTAGTCAGAGGTTTGTCAAGGAATACATGGTATAGTTTTCTGACTCCATGCTTCGGATGGGTGAGTTTTTTTGCTACTTCTCCATCGTTGGTGAACAGAAGCAAACCCACAGTATTTCTGTCCAGTCTGCCCACAGGGTAAATCCGCTCGCTACAAGCATTTTCAACCAAATTCATTACAGTCCTTCTGTTTTCAGGATCTTTGGATGTGGTGATGAATCCTTTGGGCTTATTCAACAATATATACTGATGTTTTTCTCTCTTTAGCGTTTCCCCGCCGTATTGTACCTTGTCTGTTGGCCCTACTTTTGTGCCCAACTGGGTGACCACCTTGCCGTTGATCATCACTGCACCACTTTCGATAATACGATCAGCTTCACGACGTGAACAGATACCAGCATCAGCCAAATATTTATTGATCCTAATGAAAGCTGAAGGGATGCTGTCTTCCTTTTTAACTTTAGCCTGACCGGATTTCCTTCCGTAGCCTGGTTTGGACTTCTTTCTGTTATCTTTATCTCTGGGAGTATATCTTTTCTTCTCACTCATGGCTGGTGGCTATAGGTTGTTAGTCTACACTTAGTCCTTATGACTTCCTGTGTTTGAGGCAACAAAATTACAATTGTTAATCGGATCTGAGGCTCTAAATCAGGAATATACCCTTTAAAAGCCCCGTAATACTTGCTTTTCCTGTCCAAAATCGTTATATTTACATTGATCTTACCAAAAAATAAACAGCCATGCCAGACCGGATTATTACTCTTGCCACCCTTACTTATATGAGAGCTCAATTATTGTGTGCCGCACTTGAAAGTGAAGGCATTGAGTGTTTCATGACCCATATGAATATGATAAAGGAAGGGCCGGGTGGTGTAAAAGTGAATATTCGGGAGTTGGACGCAGATAAAGCCATTATCATATTCGAGCGTTTTAAAAATGCCTTTGGCCAGGAAAAACAGCGTGCACTGGATTATATGAAAAGCATCAGAAGGATTTTAGTTCCGGTTGATTTTAGTGCTTATTCAGAAAACGCTGCCTATTACGCACTTCACCTGGCATCACGATTAAAGGCCGATATCAAATTGATCAACGCCTATATGGATCCCATGACTACACCACAATCCTATCTTGAATCCTATACCTATCAGGTGGATCTTGACAAAATCATACAAGAAGTGGAGCAGGAAACTCAAAACAGTCTGAATGCACTCGTGTTGAAACTCAAAGAGAAAGTAAAGAAAGATAAAATTCTGGGTGTCGACATCAGTTATGACATGGTTAAAGGAAATGCCGTGGGCGTGTTAAGTGGTATGGTTGATGAATACAAACCCGGTATGGTGGTGATGGGAACCAGGGGAAGTAAACTCGAAGGCCTTAGAAGCTTTGGAAGTGTCACTGCGCAGGTTATCAACAAGCTGCATATACCTGTTTTGGCTGTACCTTTCGATTATGATAGCCTTAAACAAGTGGGGCCGAAGCGGGTGTTGTATGCCACAGATTTTGACAGCACTGATTATTCAGCTCTGCGCAAATTGGTAAGCCTGGTTCGTCCCTTCAAGGCTAGAATATATTGCGTCCATGTGGCCATTGAAAATACAGAAGAAGTTGATGAGCTTCATATGCGGAAAATCAAGAGCTATATTTATGATAATCTGGGTGAACATAATGTGGAATGTGGCTTGTTGGAAAGTATAGACCTTCAAAAAGGCCTCGAGGAATTTATCATTGAAAAGAAAATTGATGTATTGGCACTGACCACTCATAAACGGAGTTTGTTTGAACGGCTTTTCAAACCCAGTATTACCAAACGCTTTCTATTTCAGACCCATATCCCCTTATTTGTATTCCAGGCCAGACCATAACGATATCTTTTGTAGAAAAAGGAGAACCAACCGGTTTGAGGGAATTGAATTCATCCAGATATAATACTTACTCGGGGAAAAAGGCATCCTCGATATGATGCACGGATGCTTCCTTATCATTCAAAACAATGGAAACCACATCATATCTTACCTCACCCATCCAGTTTTTGTCTTCTACGTAGGCTTCGGTGGCACGGATAAGAAAGGCTTCTTTTTTAAAGTCAACAGCAGATTCAGGGTAACCAAAATAGGCGGAGCTTCTTGTTTTGACTTCAACAATAACCAACTCACTGGCATCCCTGGCAATGATATCAATTTCATCATGTTCATGACGCCAATTGGTTTCCAGAATGTGATAGCCTTTCTTAGTGAGTATCTCTCTGGCAATGGCTTCCCCTTGTTTGCCTAATTCGTTGTGCTGAGCCATAGGATATTGCTTGTTTTGTATCAAATGATTCAATGAAAAACAGTTGTTCTTCTCAGTCATTCTGTTTCAGTATGCTGCCCCCATCAACAGCTTCTATCTTGCTTTTTGCTCCCATAATTATCGCCCTGTTGTCAGCAATATGGCCGGATGGAAATCCAAAATACACAGGGTAAGAGTAATCGGAAACGGCCTCCTTTATGATTTCATAAGCTGTTTTACCGAAAGGAACCAAGTTATCATTCATCTCTGACATGGCGCCTACCACCAATCCTGAAAGCCTGGCAAGAACACCACTTCTTTTTAAAGCCTGCATCATGCGATCGATATGGTAAAGGTATTCATCAAGATCTTCTAGGAAGAGTATGCTGTCAGTGGTTTCAGGAAATGATGGACTGCCCAATAGGCTGTACAGCACTGATAAATTGCCTCCACAAAGAGTCCCCTGACATACGCCTGTTCGGTTTAGCTTATGCCTGGCAAAGGTGGTCGGTTGGTCCTTTCCCAGAATGGTTTGAAATAGTGAATCCAAAGATTCAGAAGTATTAGATGGAAAGTTCATGGGCATGCTGGCATGCAAACTTTGAATGCCTAGCTGACGATTCACATGGTTGTGAAAAACAGTGATATCGCTGTATCCTATCAGCCATTTGGGTTTTTGTATAAATCGATCAAAGTTTAAAGCATCCACAATGCGTACACTTCCATAGCCGCCACGCGCAAAAAGGATGGCTTGTGTGTCATCCTCATCCAGTGCCTGTTGCATCAACTCCAGCCTGTGTTGATCGCTCCCGGCATATTGATGATCTTCAGCAAATAAAGAAGGGTCATAGCGCACTTGAAACCCGCGAGATTCGATGATCTTTATTGCAGGATTTAATTCCTCCAGACTTATTTTTCTGGCAGGAGCCACCATGCGGATACAATCACCTGATTTGAGGGCAGGAGGTGCTATCATCTTTCAATGGATTGGTTAACTTTGCCCGAAATTAAAGAATTATAATTTTCAAGGCCATTTTTCTACGAAAGAATCCATAAAAAACCAGTGTCAAATAGCGAAAATCTTCGATTATTAGAAGTGGTAAATGATTCATTCATTGATGGAAGCCTCGGAAAAGACCAGACCAACAGCCATGAAAAAGTTTAAAAGACATACCATCACCTCCGCCCTTCCATATGCCAATGGACCCATACATATCGGACATCTGGCAGGGGTTTATGTTCCAGCAGATATTTATGCACGCTATCTACGTATGAAAGATGAGGATGTCTTGTTTATCGGAGGTTCAGATGAGCATGGGGTTCCCATTACCATAAAGGCCAGAAATGAAGGCCTGAAACCACAACAGATAGTAGACAGGTACCACGAACAGATAAAGAAATCCTTTGAAGATTTTGGAATATCATTCGATGTGTACTCACGTACCTCTGCACCCATTCATCATGAAACGGCCTCTGATTTCTTTAAGAAGTTGTACGAAGATGGAAAGTTTATCGAAAAAACCAATCAGCAGTACTACGATGAAGAAACCAGTCACTTTTTAGCTGACCGCTATATTACCGGTACTTGTCCACATTGTGGCCACGATAAAGCTTATGGTGACCAGTGTGAAAACTGCGGAACGTCGCTGAGTCCATTGGAACTAAAAGATCCAAAATCAGCTTTAAGCGGTAATACACCAGTATTGAAAGAAACCAAACACTGGTATTTGCCTCTTGACCAATATGAAGACTGGTTGGATGAGTGGATCATTAAAGGCCATAAGAAGGATTGGAAACCCAATGTCTACGGCCAGGTGAAATCATGGGTTGACCAGGGCTTAAAGCCCCGGGCAGTTACACGTGATCTGGATTGGGGGGTTGAAGTGCCGGTGGAAGATGCCAGCGGAAAAGTATTGTATGTATGGTTTGATGCACCCATTGGTTATATTTCGGCAAGCAAGGAATGGTCTCAGACCACAGGAAAAGACTGGGAGCCTTATTGGAAGGATGCAGACACTAAGATGTTGCATTTCATCGGAAAAGACAATATTGTATTTCATTGCATCATTTTCCCTGCCATGCTCAAAGCGGAAGGATCATATATCCTCCCCGAAAATGTACCTGCCAACGAATTTCTGAATCTGGAGAACGATAAAATATCCACTTCCAGAAACTGGGCGGTATGGCTTCATGAATACCTGGAAGATTTTCCGGGAAAGCAGGATGTCTTGCGTTATGTGTTGACGGCCAATGCCCCTGAAACCAAGGATAATGATTTTACCTGGAAGGATTTTCAGGCAAGAAACAACAACGAACTCCTGGCCATCTTTGGAAACCTGGTCAACAGAACACTGGTGCTTACCCATAAATATTTTGGAGGAAAGGTGCCTGAAATTAGCAGCCTTGATGAGGTGTCTTCCAAGGTGTTGGAAGAACTGAAAACCTATCCAGAAAAGATTGCCAAAAGCATGGATGCCTACCGCTTCCGCGAAGCACTTGGTGAGATGATGAATCTGGCAAGATTGGGTAATAAGTATCTAACCGATAAAGAGCCCTGGAAACTTATCAAAACCGATGAGGAGCAAGTGAAGGTTATCTTAAATGTATCTCTTCAGATTGTGGCAAACTTGTCTGTTGTTTGTGAGCCCTTTTTACCTTTCACTGCCAATAAATTACAGCAAATGCTGAACATAGGTGATTTGAAATGGGCAGATGCCGGAAAGGCTGACCTTATGAAAGTAGGTAGCCAGATCAACAAGGCAGAGTTGCTGTTCGACCGCATCGAAGACCAACAAATCGAAGCCCAGAAGCAGCGTCTATTGGATACCAAAAAAGAAAATGAAGAGGCTGCTCCGGCCAAGCCAGAGAAAGACAGCATCAGTTTTGATGATTTTATGAAAATGGATATCCGCACTGCCACTATTCTTGAGGCAGAAAAAGTGGCCAAAACCAAAAAATTGCTGAAACTCAAAGTGGATACCGGTATCGACCAGCGGACCATTGTTTCAGGAATAGCCGAATATTATGCTGCAGAAGATATCATTGGCAAGAAAGTAAGTGTACTGGTGAATCTGGCTCCTCGTAAACTCAGGGGAATTGAATCACAAGGCATGATACTAATGGCTGAAGATCGCGATGGCAAACTCTGTTTTGTTTCTCCAACCGAAGATGTCAGCGATGGCAGTGAGATTAAATAATGTAGATATACTGAGCCTACTTAATACCCAACATTCATGAATACCTTAGAGCAACTTAAGAAAATGACCACAGTTGTGGCAGATACAGGGGATTTTGAATCCATGATTCAATACAAACCTCAGGATGCCACTACCAATCCATCACTGATCTTACAGGCATCTCAGGATGCGAAATATGCCCGACTGATTGATGATGCCATCAACTATGGTCGACTGGAAGGAAAGAACGAAAAGCATAAGCTCAACCTTTGCCTGAAACGATTATCGGTAAACTTTGGACTGGAGATACTACAAATTGTACCCGGAAGAGTGTCCACCGAAGTTGACGCCCGATTATCCTTCCGTATTTATGATACTATTTCTTATGCCCATGGTCTGATCCGGATGTATGAGAAAGAGGGTATTTCAAGAGAAAGAATACTGATTAAAATTGCTGCCACCTGGGAAGGAATTAAGGCAGCCGAGATACTGGAGAAGGAAGGTATACACACCAACCTGACTTTGTTGTTTTCGAAAACTCAGGCCATTGCCTGTGCCCAGGCTCAGGTGAAGTTGATTTCTCCATTTGTGGGCAGGATACTCGACTGGTACAAAAAGGACAGGGGAGTGGATCATATTCCGGCTCCTGAAGACCCAGGGGTATTGTCGGTTAGTAAAATCTACAACTACTATAAGAAATACGGCTATCAGACAGAGATTATGGGGGCCAGCTTTCGTTCCAAGGAGGAGATTATTGAGCTGGCCGGTTGTGATTTGCTGACCATTGCTCCAAAACTGTTGAAGGAGTTGGAAGAAAGTAAGCAAACCATTGAGGCGAAATTAAGTATTGATGCCGCCAGAGAAATGAGCATCCGACGCATTGAATTTGATGAGATGAGTTTCCGCTGGCAGATGAATGAAAACAAAATGGCTACCGAGAAACTATCGGAAGGTATACGAAATTTCAGCAATGATCTGATCAAGCTGGAGCGATATGTTCAGGGCCGATTGTTATAGTGAATGACTTGCTTTTTACAAGGTCAATTCATTATCTTTGCACCCCGTTTTCATCCTCCGAAGCTTTAGCGAAGGAGGGTTGTCGAATGGCCCCATAGTTCAAGGGATAGAATAGAAGTTTCCTAAACTTTAGATCCAGGTTCGAGTCCTGGTGGGGCTACAAAGCCTTCGCGACAGTGGAGGCTTTTTTGCTTCCAGGACGAGAAGTTTATCCCGATGCGCGGAGCGCTATCGGGGAGGCCTGGTGGGGCTACAAAAGAAGTGTGAGTGTGAGTTGTTAGCGTGAAGGCTCTTCACACTGACACTCTAACTCAAACTTAAGCAAACAAGCAATTTCTATTCAAATGTTCGATTTTGAAAAACTCGAGGTTTATACCAAAGCCAAGGAGTTTAACCGCCTTATTAGTGTACTCTTATCAAAAGGGACAGTTGACAGTAATACTACAAATCAATTGTCAAGAGCATCGTTGAGTATTGTTCTGAATATCGCCGAAGGAACAGGCAGGTTTTCTAAACGTGACAAGCGTCACTTTTATGTGATTTCACGTAGTTCAATATTCGAATGTGTGGCCATTTTGGATGTGCTTAAGGATGAAGAAAAGATTGACATGTCCTTTTTTTCATTGATGCATGTAAAAGCTGAAGAACTATCGAAGATCCTTTTCGCTTTAATTCGAGGTTTAGAAAGATAGCAGTGGGAATACTGAGCATGTGAGGGTTGAGTATGATTGGATTCTGGTCTTAAACCCAAACTATAACACAGTCAATTCCCAAGGTTTTTATTCAAGCTTACAACTAATTCTGTTTATCAAAGATTACCTGACCATCCAGCATATTAATGGTCCTGTGTGCATAGGCAGCATCGCGGTCGCTATGGGTAACCATCACAATAGTTGTTCCTTCCTGGTTGAGTTCAGCCAAAAGACTCATCACTTCGACACCGGTTTTTGAGTCAAGGTTACCTGTCGGCTCATCGGCGAGTATGAGTTTTGGGTTGGTAACTACTGCACGGGCGATAGCAACCCGCTGTTGCTGACCGCCAGACAACTGCTGAGGGAAGTGTTTGGTTCGATGACTAATTTTCATGCGCTTCAGTACCTCTGTCACTCTTTTACGACGCTCTGAAGCCTTTATCTTCAAGAACAATAAAGGTAATTCAACATTGTCATAAACACTCAAGTCATCGATAAGGTTGAAACTTTGAAAGATAAATCCAATATTCCCTTTGCGAAATTGGGTGCGGTTTTCTTCCTTAAGATGGGAAACATCCGTATCACAAAAAAGATATTTACCCTTACTCACATTATCCAACAAACCAAGTATATTCAGGAGTGTTGATTTCCCACAGCCCGAAGGACCCATGACTGCAACAAACTCACCTGTCTTGACAGATATATTTACTCCTTCCAAGGCGTGAGTTTCTACCTCTTCTGTACTGAATATCTTGGTTAAATTTTCCGATTGTATCATGTTATTATTGTTAGTATTCGATAGATGTAATTGCTTTAAACTGCCTGCTTATCATTCCGGATTAGTATCCATTCTATTCATACCTCAAACTGTCCACAGGATTTTTAGTAGCAGCGGAATAGCTTTGGACTGAAATTGCTACAATAGCAATGAACAAGGCCATAAGGCCTGAGGCAATGAAATAAACGAATCCTAAATCTATTCTCACGGCATACTCCATGAGCCAATCACTCATAAGTAAATAGGCAGCAATAAATGCGGGTATCATGGACCACAATATCCATTTGAGCATATCACCCAGAAGGAATAGCATGACCTCTTTTGAAGAACTGCCCATCACTTTCCGTATGCCAATTTCCTTGGTCCTCTTTTCAACATTAAATACAGAAAGTGAAAACATGCCTGCAAAACTTAGCAAGATGGCGAGTACAGTGCCGAAGAGTGTCAGGTCGATGAGCTGATCTTCTTTCCAGAATTTTCTGCTGTACATATCCTCCAATTTAAAAATATGTGGGAGGTAATTTTCATCAAAGCCTTGCATGATATCAGTTATCTTCTGTTTTTCGAAATCACCCAAATCACCAGTAAGTTTCATATAGAAAACACGTGGATTGCTAGAACCCCATGATAATGCCAATGGAGCGATTGTCTCACCCGCATTTTCGTTGTAATAAAAATCTTTTACCACACCTATAATTTTCAGGGGGTCCGTATGCATCACCAGATGCTTGCCTACAGCATCCTCTAACCCAAGCATATCCACAGCGGCCTGATTGATAATAATACTGTGTTTATCTTCAGAAGTTCCGGAATAAAACCGTCCGGATACCAGCTGTAAATCCATGGTTTCACAAAAACCTTGTTGAATTCGGTATTGATGGATGGTTTTCATATTTTCTTCTGATTCGCCATATTCATAGATAAACTGTCCACTGCAACCACCACCCATAAAATGTGAAGAAGTTCCAAAGCTGGATACAAAGGGTAAGTTCAACATCTCGGCTCTAATTGAATTTGCTTTTTCTCTTATGGTTTTATCAAATCCAGAAATGCCTATCACCTGATTTGAACTGAACCCGAGAGGTACCTTTTTTAAGTGTGTTACTTGTGACATAATCACTAGAAGGCAAATCATAAGGAATACACTGATTGAAAATTGTGTGATGACTGCTGCAATAGACAGAATTTTCTTTCTGCGAATGGTATTTGAACCACCTTTGATAGCTGCTATAGTGCTCAGTTTTGATAAATACATGGAAGGGTAGGCTCCACAGATAAGTATTAGTGTGAAGAGGAATATTACGAGACTTATAATTCCCAGCTTATCAAACATAATGGATAATTCCAGTTTTTTATTAATGGTTTCAGCAAACAGTGGTGTTATTGCCTGCGTTACCAGAAGCGCCAAAATAAAGGCAGCCATGCATAAAACAGCGGATTCGAAATAGAACAATTTCTGTAGATGACGTTTCCCGCCACCCAGTGATTTTCGAATGCCTATTTCAAGGGAGCGCTTTTCACCATAAAGAACAAATGAGTTTATGGTATTAATAACAGCTATCAATAAAATGAATACTGCCAAAAATCCAAGGGTGTAAAGGTCTTTGACATTCCCTTTTGCTGACAAATCAGATTCAGCGGCGCTAAACAAGTGAAGGTCAGTTAAGGGTTCAATTCCTGATTGGGTTTCCTGAAAAGGCGGACAAAACTTCTCACTTAGAATGGCATTGTAAACCGATGATATCTTTAGGCCTACACTTTCAAAATCAGCCTCCTTATTTAATAAATAGTAGGTGAAAAACTCAAGGCCTCCATATTGTTCAGGCTGAATGCTACTCATGGAGAGCAGCAGATCAAAGCTAAAATGCGTATTTGCAGGTAAATCTTTAACAACACCAGTAATGGTATATTTCTTATTCTTGGTTTCAATAATTTTACCCACGCATTCCACACTGTTAAATATTTTCATAGCAAGTGACTCAGAAAGCACAACCGATAGTGGAGCCGCCAGCGCATTCTCCTTATTTCCGCTGATGAGATTCAACCCGAACACATCAAAAAAAGTAGCATCTGAATACAAACCATACTGTCGGTCAAACTGACTTTCCTGATGTCTGATTTTAAAATCTCCACCCCTATACAACTGTACAGTTAAATCAACCTCAGGGATCTGAGGCGGAACATCTGTATAGGCACTTCTTAAGGTTATGGGATAAGTAGCACTGCCATGTTCATCAATGACTTTGTTATATAAACGACCCACACGGTCTTTGGTAGGAAAATGATTGTCGTAACTTACCTCATGCTTGACGTAAATCATTAAGATCATTACTGCCGTAAGGCCTATGGCTAAACCTGGTATGCTGATGAACAATAGTAGCGGCCGGTTTCTAAAATTTCTTAGGGTATTGATTATTTGTTTAAGCATAAGCCAAGTTTCTAATGCATTTTATTTTAAGCTTTGGTTCTACTCTTTGAGCTGATTCCTGTTGTATGATCAAGTTTCAGGCATTGATCTCATGAACTGCAAGCTATAACCATAGCTAATGCTGAATTCAAAGCAAGCCCTGTGCCGACAAATCCAAATACCTTAAAAACAGGGAAATACGCAAGTTCAACTTCATTGCCTATCACAATAAGTGTAAAAAAATTAGACAGATGCTGTATGATTAATTTACAGATTCATATATTAGCAGGAGGTTAATAAAAGGTATGAGTTATATTCAAGAACCATAATTCCAAATATGAAGGCTAACATTCTTATTCTGGATGACAATAAAAGCGTATTAACAGCTCTGGAATTACTCCTGCAAAAGGATTATGAAAACGTCATTTGCCTGAATAGCCCAAACAATTTATTGGGAACTTTACAAATACATCACATCAATGTGGTATTGTTGGACATGAATTTCAAGGCAGGAGTTAATACCGGCAATGAAGGGATCTATTGGTTACATGAGATCCATAAATATGACCCAAATATTTCTGTGATTATGATCACTGCCTATGGAGACATTGAACTAGCTGTAAAGGCATTGAAAGAAGGGGCATTCGATTTTATTTTAAAGCCCTGGGAAAACCACAAACTATTGAGTACCATCCATGGGGCTGTACTACTCAGTAAGACTAAAGCTGAAAGTGCATCATTACGCCGAACGACACAAAACCTAAAGCAACATATCAGCCAGCCAGCCAAAATAGCTATCGGACGATCAGAGGCTATGGAGGAAGTAATGGACATGGTGCGAAAAGTGGCGACTACGGACGCCAACATCCTTATTACAGGTGAAAACGGAACAGGAAAAGAGCTGATTGCACGTGAGATCCATAGCCAATCAAGGCGGAATCAAGAGGTTTTCTTGAGCATTGACATGGGTGCCATTAGTGAGACCTTATTTGAAAGTGAATTATTTGGTCATACCAAAGGTTCTTTTACTGACGCAAAAGATGAACGTATAGGCAAGTTTGAAACGGCGCACAAGGGCAGTTTATTCCTGGACGAGATCGGCAATTTGCCTTTGGCCATGCAGGCAAAATTACTAACGGCCTTACAGAACAGAACAATCACAAAAATAGGCAGTAGCGAAATTGTACCCATTGATATAAGATTGATTTCTGCTACCAATAAGAATCTGGATGACATGATCGCCAGTGACTTGTTCCGAGAGGATTTAATGTATCGGATCAACACCATAACCATCGAAGTGCCACCCCTAAGACAAAGAGGTAACGACATCCTTTTACTTGCTGATTTCTATCTTAAGAAATATGCTGCTAAATATGAAAAGTATGGTTTAAAACTAAACCAGAAGGCGTCACAAAAGTTGTTAAGCTATCATTGGCCTGGGAATGTAAGAGAATTGCAACACAGCATGGAGAAAGCCGTAATATTAGCTGACAGCACAGTGCTGGATGAAAATAGTTTCACTTTGTACAATCGACCTCAGAATCTTTCCAACAGCATTTCTGACCTGAGCCTTAAAGCTATGGAAAGGGAAATGATACGTACCCATATTACCAATGAAAATAGGAATATGAGTGCTGTTGCCGACAAACTGGGCATCACCAGACAAACCCTTTACAATAAAATCAAGAAATATGGCTTATAGATACTTCTATTTAAATATTCTCTTTAGGGTTTTACTTGTAATAGTACTCACGGCAGTTTCAACCTATTTACTTTTGGTTAAGAATGCTTACCTATGGGGGGGCATAATTATCCCCATCATAGTTATATTGGTCATCAACTTAATTAAGTATTTCAACCGAATCAATACATGGGTTTCATTCTATTTATCAGGGATTGAGAACGAAGATGCTTCATTGAAAGTTCCTTCTGGTTCCGGCAATAAAGTAGTGGATGATGTATATATGAATGTGGAGCGAATTAAGAACTTGCTCAAGCAAGCTAAACTTGATATAACCACACAGGAGTATTATTATAAGTCAGTTATTAATCAATCAGCAACTGGTTTATTCTCGGTTAATGAAAATGGACGGGTCGTAAATATCAATCCTGCCGCAATAAAGTTGGTTGGGCTGAAGGAATTTCACCATATTAATATGTTGGAAACCATTGATAAGGAATTACCCGCTTTTATCTTGCAGCCAATAAGCAATAATCATGAACAATCTGCTGTATTTGAAAACCAGTATGGCCAAAAGCTATTGTTTAAACGGTCAACAATTATTAGTCAGCAAAAGAAAATCAGGCTTATCGCTGTGGGTGATATTACCAAAGAACTGGATACCAGAGAAGTGGAAGCTTGGGTAAAATTAGCGCGAACCCTCTCCCACGAAATAATGAATAACATTGCTCCAATTACCACTCTTTCCAAAGTAATTTCGGATTATTTTACTCTTAACGATTCTCCCATAAGCCTCTCAAAGCTTGATCAAAACACCATCTCAAATACCTTAAAAGGCCTTCAAGTAATAGAAGAGCGGAGTGTTGGACTAATGAATTTTGTTGAGAATTACAGGAAGTTTACCAAACTACCTGCTCCACAATTGGAGACTTGTAATTTGAGTGAAGTATTGGAAAGCATGGTTCTTGCTTCCACTAGTTTTATGGAAGGTACAGGTATTAGTATCACCAAAGATTTTTCTGAGAAGGTCATGGTTGATACAGATAAGGAGTTACTGTCGCAGGTTGTGATTAACCTATTGAAGAACGCATGTGAAGCACTCATTATGGATGATGTGAAAGATCCCGCAATAAGTATCAGTTTGAATCAGGTTAACCATGAATCCAGGATTGATATTTCAAATAACGGGCCCTTAATACCCAACGAAATCAGAGAGCAAATCTTTATCCCTTTCTTTACAACCAAAGAAGAAGGGTCAGGGATTGGTTTAAGCCTGAGTAAACAAATGATGCTACAAATGGGAGGAGACTTAGTCCTTAGAAGTGGAAAGGAAGAAACCACTACCTTTTCAATTATCTTACATTGAAATCTCAACTATCTTAAGAAAAACATATCAGTTACCAAATCCATGATGCTTCGACATAGAGAGGGAATTATATGGTAATGTATTGTCTTAATTTAATTCTTGATCAATTTCCTAACCGAATGGGCCTCGTCAGTATCTAAATAAAGGGTATAGACGCCTTTGGGAAGTTGACTGGTGTCTACCTTTTTCCTGTCATTCAGACTTCCTTGCAACAGTATTTGCCCATTGGAATTCAACAGTTTATAGCTTATGGGTCTGTTGCAGTCCTCATTTTCAATAATCAATTCATCAGAGAAAGGGTTCGGGTGAACTCCAATATCAGAGAACAGATGAAAGGAGGGCACACTGAAACTAGTGATCTCTGTGCAAACGGATGTGTCGGTGCAGGAGTCCAAAGTGATGACCACTGCATAATGTCCATTGGTGGTAGCTGTATAACTTTGGTTTGTGGCACCTTCAATGGCTTGGTATCCCTGGTCACAAATTACCCACTGGTAGCTGCCTGCCGTAACATTGGAGCTTATGGTCTCTCCGACAATCGACACTGTGGTATCGATTACAGCTACTGCAAGATCCAGTGTGTAGGTGCTGTCACATCCTGCCTCGGTGAAGAAGTGTTTAGTGTAAACTCCTGAATCAGTATAATCCTGTCCCTGCCAGCTGTAAGTTTCGCCATGACACATCTGATGATCTTCCTCAAATGAATAGACCGGATCAACTTCCAGTGTCAGTTGCAGGATGCTATCCGCACCAGTAGACGAAGTTAGGGTGTCATAATAAACCCCGGCAGTATTATATTCTGTTCCCTGCCAGTGGTAGGATTCTCCCTCACAGATGAAGACATGGTCAACGTAGTTGTTATTTAATCGTGCAATTCTGTTTCTGCCCACACCATTATAGCTAATAAATCCACCACCAAAAAGTATCTTATCATCAGATTGTAAGACAGTTGTATACACATTAAAGTTAGGTCCGCTTCCCCTTTCAAAGCTAGGGTCTAAGCTTCCGTCTTTATTGATTCTTGCCAGATGTTGAATTTCTGTACCATTGTATTCAAGAAATTGTCCCCCAATAATCATTTTATGGTCGCTTTGCATAGAAATGGATCGAATGCCTCCCAGTGACCCGGTTCCTGGGTTAAACTCTGTATCCAGGCTTCCGTCATTATTCAATCTTACTATCCCATAACTACCCGATCCATTGAAACTTGAAAAGTAGCCTCCGGCAATTATTTTATTTTCCTGGATAATGATGGAATAAATATCATGGTCACCTCCGCTTCCACAATCAAATGACGTGTCCAGGCTACCATCAGGATATACACGAATAATTCTAAACTCACCCGCATGTTTAGCTCCACCAAGAAGAATTTTTCCATCGGCTTGAATGGCTATCGCATAAATGTACCCTCCTATTCCATCACCCGCATCAAAACTGTTGTCGATGCTTCCGTCTGTATTTAGACGGACTATAAATCTACTATCAGATCCATTATAACGGGAAAAGGTTCCTCCGATAAGAATCTTACCATCATCTTGTAGTTCAACAGCTCTTACATTACCATTAAAACCGCTTCCTGTACTAAATGAGGGATCAACACTTCCGTCAGCGTTTAAACGAACCAAAAAGCTTGCAGGGGTTCCATCACATGTGGTAAAGCCACCTCCCACGACTATTTTCCCATCGGTTTGAATGTTAATGGTATTGACACCATTATTAAACCCACTACCAATATCGAAGCTAGTGTCAAGACTTCCATCAGGAAGAAGTCGGGCCATCCGCTTACTCACCATCCCATCGTATCTTGTAAAATTTCCACCGATAATTAGCTTGGCATCTGGCTGTTGTGCAATACAATGGACCCAATTATCTGCAGCACTTCCTTTGTTGAAAGTTGGGTCAAAATCACCATTGGCATTCAGCCGGATAATTTGACCTGTCCGAATCTCATTGTAGTGGGTAAAATTACCTCCAACAATAATTTTACCATCACTCATCACCTCGATAGTATTTATTATAGAACTTCCACCAGGAGAAACCTTAAAATCAGGATCGAAACTTCCATTTGAATTCAGGCGTGCTATATAATGGCTTTCATTGTTGTCAAATGTAAAGAATTCACCAGCGATAATAATTTTACCATCGTTAAGGATGGTTATGGATCTGATGGAACTGTTTGCTCCAGTTCCACTTGTAAATGACGTATCCAAATTGCCATCAGTGTCTAAACGGGCTATCATGCCTACCTCTGAACCCTGATAACTGCTAAAGGATCCTCCGATTATTATTTTACCATCATCCAGTATCGTAACAATATCAATGGATTGATAGGCATGTATTCCTGTTTCAGTATTGAATGAATCATCCAGACTACCATCAGTATGTATGCGGGCAATTTTCCCACAACTAATATCATTGTAAGAGGAAAACTGGCCTCCTATTAGTATTTTCCCATCATCTTGCAAGGCAATGGTCCTTATGGTTGCATTGGCCCCGGTACCCTGGTCAAAGCTGGTATCAAGACTTCCATCGGTATGCAAGCGTGCGATACGGTTAATGTATGATCCACCACAAATGGTAAATGCACCTCCGATGAGTATTTTACCATCTGCCTGTACCGCAATCGTATAAATATACCCATCGATGGATTCTCCCATCTGAAAAGTGGGATCCAGACTTCCATCAGGGTTTACACGTGCCAAAAACCTGCTCAATACACCTTCGTAATGAGAAAACTCTCCACCTATCAGTATTTTACCATCCTGTTGAATGGCAAGGGCCTTAACCCGACCATCTGCTCCTGCCCCAGGTAGAAATGTAGTATCCAAACTTCCATCAACATTCAATCGTGCCAGGCGACTTCTTTCAATGTAATTGTATTTTGTAAAACTCCCTCCAATAATAATTTTACCATCATCCTGTGTAGCACTGGCATTCACATAGTCATTGGCTCCATCACCATTGCCAAAGCCTATATCATTGGGGTTAAATGTGAGATCGATGGATCCCGGTTGGGCATTTGATAGAAGGTAGCACAACATTAAAGTCATGCTCATTATAATGTTTTTCATAGCCAGGTTAATGAATTCTTGGGTTTAGGATCAAAAATATTAAAAATGTAAACCTGGCACACCTATCCCTGGTTTAAGATTGTATCTTAAACTACCATCCCAGGATGTTCAGAATAATGTAAAGCATAGGTTTTAAACCAAAGCAAGAGAGGGTATATGATATTCCTCTGTATTGGCCTCAATACAAACTATTTGGTGTTTAGTTCATTATGTTCTATATTTATACACCCAATAAATATAATTTGCTATCATGAAAACTCTTAGGCTTTTTTGTGCGATGGCAATAATGATTAGCGGTATCATTCTTGCTTTCAGTTGTGAGAAAAACGAAGAATCAAGCACTCCGGATCCTGTAGCCATATTAACAGTTAATACTACCAGCGGAACTCCCTCTACGGTTTTTATTTTTAATGCATCTGACAGCCATGACGGATTACACCAGAGCCATACCATACAGTATAGGTGGGACCTTAACGGAGACGGTGTTTGGGATATAGAATGGGGTGATAATTATTCCACACAATATTCCTTTGAATTACCGGCTACTTATACCGTTATCCTTGAAGTTATGACTACAGAAGGGAAGATTGCCAGGGATAGTCAGATGATAAACATCGAAGAAGAAGCCACCAATTCCTTACCTGTGGTTGCGACCAATCCCGTGTTCGAAATCAGCCATACCATGGCCACTGGTGGGGGAACAGTTTTGGATGAGGGAGGATCATCCGTATCCATGAGAGGATTGATCTGGAAAATCAACGATCCTAATAATCATACGGAGCATCGCACCTATGATACCATAGGAACACTGGGCAGCTTCGATCAACTGATGATAAATCTGATAAAGGATACTGTGTATTTGGTAAAGGCCTATGCAATGAATTCATTCGGAATTTCTTATGGTGAAGAACTGATGTTTTCTACTGATGGTGGGGCGCATGGCGAACCCTGTGAAGGCATGGCTAGCTTTACCGATAGCCGTGATGGTCAGGTGTATGGTACTGTTCAAATGGGCAAACAGTGTTGGATGGACCGGAATATGACCTACAATACCGGAATCAATTATTGCTACGAAAACAATTCAGAATTTTGTGATTTGTATGGACGTTTATATGAATGGGAAACAGCCATAAATGTATGTCCCGAAGGTTGGCGATTACCCACCAATGAGGATTGGTTCTGGCTTACCGGTGAAGTGGCCATTGCTGAAGAGGTGAAATCAATCGAAGGCTGGTTCTCCAATGGAAATGGAACCAACTCCAGTGCTTTTAATGCATGGCCTGGGGGCGCCTATTTTGACGACAATAATTTCAGTTTCGTTACTGAAAGAGCGTATTTCTGGTCTGCGGATGATTCACAACAATGGCATGCTTTGCTTACCTATGAGAATGAGTTTAGGGCCACCTATTTCCAAAATCTTGATGGTGACAAGGCGCTGTCGGTGAGATGTATTAAAGACAACTAATATTTGTTACTCATAGACAGAATTCCCATCCTTCTCCTTCGCCAAACTATTCTTGTAATACTATCTGATGACCAGCTGCTAATAGGTACATCATTCAAGCTGGTATGGCAAAATATTCTTTACCGACTAGTGCTTTTATATTTTCACCCTGGTGCTTTCAACAAAAGATGAAGAACATTTGAGTAAATGTTGAAGGAGATTTGGGCAAAGTATGAAGGACATTTGCATAAATGTTGAAGGAGATTTGGATGGTACAATGGCTTCTTGGTTCGATTGCTCAATTGTTTCATTGTTAGATTGATATTTTAATCTTTCCTATTACAGCCTTTTATTCTTGTTTGTGGCTAGAAAAATCAGCCAATAATTGTATTTTTAGAGCATGGTACACAGTATGGGCATATTTAAAAACTTAGCCAGCCTTCTTATCATTTTAGGCATGGTAAATCCAACGGAAGCCTGTACGGTTTTTAATATCAGCAGAGACAATCAGGTGCTTTTTGGCAATATTGAAAATGAAGCTCCTCACCATATCAGTTATCTGCATTTTGTACCTGCCAACCCTGATGCATTTAATTTCGGTCATTTTTACTTTTACTATAATGGGAATATTGCAGGGGGAATGAATGATCAGGGCTTGTGCTTCGATGTAGCTGCACTGCCTTCTCATACCGCCTATACCGGAAAACCTCATGGCGATCTGATGGATTATCTGTTGACTAAATGTGCGACCCTGGATGATGCCCTCAGATTTTTTACCCATTGGTACTGGCCGGGCCATCATGTGAACCACATCATGATTATGGATAAAAGCGGTGCTTCTGCCATAGTAGAAGTGGTTGGGAGTACAACCTATATCCACAGAAAGGAAGTCAATGCTCAGGTGATGACCAACTATTGCATTGCCGATCCTGAAATCAGACTTGGTGATTACCCTTGCAGCCGTTTCCTGAAAGCACATAGTATGCTGGACACTATGGACATTCATGTGAACAATATGCAAAAGGTGTGTGAAGCCAATTCACATGCTTATTATAGTGCCATCTATTCATCCATTTATAATCCACAAAGTCTTGAAATTTTTGTTTTTAATGCTAATATTGCTGGTAGTACAAGGGTAAAATTCGACCTTCAGGAAGAACTACAAAAGGTTGCACACCAGTATATGTTAAAGAACAACCATATTTACCTGGATGTTCCGTCGAGCCCTTTCAGTGGGTTTACAGTGTCTCAGGCTTTCCCCAATCCTTTTACTTCGACTACTAGATTTAGCCTGGATCTTGAAACTGCAGGCCATATTTCAATTGAGATACGTGATATCTATGGCAATCTGCTGGAAGTTATTGAAGAAAACTATTTACAACCGGGCAAGCATTCCTACGATTGGCATTCAGAAAATTACCCTGCAGGAAGCTATCTCTGTGGTATTAAACTCGACCGACAGGCCGTAGCGGTCAGACGCTTAATTAAAACCAATTATTAAAACTTCCCGAAATCACAGTGTCAGCTATTGGGATTTTTCGAGAAGCACTATTCCTGATTTAGTAGTCAGATTAACCTTGCCATCGGATACTTTGACATATGTATCGCTGTATGCATCACGTAGCTTGCTGCCGTCGGCAAAGGATTCGGTAACTTCAATGCTCAAATCTGTTCCTGGATCCACCAAGGCAATAATGACTTGATCCTTTGAGCCATTTTTGTTGTATGTTCTGGAAAAAACATAGGGAGACTTACTCAGCATCTGATGCACACCTGCACCAACAGCCGGATGATCCTGACGGAAAGTGCCCAGTTTTTGCCAGTGCACCAGCAAATCAGGATTTGCTCCCCAATTCATAAAACCTCTTAAGTTAACATCTCCTTCGGCACCTTCAATTTCCAAAGGTCTGGCGGTTTCATCACCATAGTAAATCTGAACCTGTCCCGGACACAACATAAGCTTGGTAGCTGATTCAAAGGTGCGCTTCCTCTCCTTGTCAAATGGCCAGCTATCGTCATGAGAGCTGACATAATTCATGGTAGTGAGGCCCTTCAGCTCACCCTGATTCAACTCCTTGGAATACCTTGAAAATAGTGTTTCATAGTCCCAGTGAGCATCACCTTTAAAACCGAAATTAATCTGACTGTCGAAACCATAATCGAAATAATTAACCTTGCGATCACCAAAGTCAAAGTCCTTACCATTGAGGGCCGCATAATTATAGGTTTCACCCAGAATAAAGAATTCCTGGTCTTTTTGAAGTTCAGATGGATGCTTTTTCTTCCACTCGGCAAAGGCGATTTTTGATTCTTTTGCCAGCTCAGCCCAAACCGATTCATCGATATGTTTGACCGTATCTATCCTAAAACCATCAATACCATATTTTCTTATATAATCAGTTATCCATTTGATGATATAATAGCTGGGATTACGGGGATAACCAGTTCGTGTAAAAAACTCTTCCAACTCCTGAATTTCCTTTTCCAATCTTCCTTCATTGGCCCATTTTTCAGTGAGCTGGGGAGGTAAGCTTACTTCTTCGGTCTGTTCGGTGATCACATCAGGCAGGTTTTTAACCAGGGTACAATACACGGTGCTTTCATAATCCTGATAAGTACATTGGGGTTCCGTTCTCACCCAATCGGCAGGCCAAACAGCATCCTTTTCAGTCACAGGACCGGTATGGTTGATGATGACATCCATTAGAATTCGGATGTTCTGACTGTGGGCTGTTTCCACCAGGGCTTTGAGATCAGCCTCGGCACCCCAATTGGGCTCAATACTGGTCCAGTCTTTTATCCAATAGCCATGAAAGGCATAGGTGTCACCGGCTCCTTCATCCACATAACCATGAATTTGCTCGTTGACAGGTGAGAACCATAGGGCATCAACGCCCAGGCGAGTAAAATAACCGGCTTGTATTTTTTTCGTAATCCCTTTTAAATCGCCGCCCTGAAAGCGTCTCAGATCCTGGGTAGGATGGGTCCTTTCGAAATTGACATCATTGCTTTCATCGGCATTGTAAAATCGATCGGTCAGCATAAAATATACGGTAGCATTTTTCCAGTCAAACCACGGTTTTTGTTCCTGAATTTGCTTACAGGCAGGGAGTACAATTATAAAAGCTAACACTACAATTATGGATTTCCATAGGTTCATAACGCACAGGGTTGGTGTGTTTCAAAAATAGGCTAATATTTTGCATGAGTCGCCAATCACCAATTACTAATTACCAATGACTAGTTACCCTTTTACTGGCGCGCGAATTCTTCGCATGCCTTCCATCACTTTCCCCTCCTTCAGGGCAGGGTTTAAGTCAATGGTCTAAACAAGAAGTCCAGGTGATGCTTTGCTTAACACTTGACTATGAATTGGACTAGTTGTCAATTACCATTCATCATTCATCATTCATCATTCTACATTCTACATTCACCACCTTCCCTAAATTATTGTTATATTTGAAGTTATCCAAAATTCAAAGTTGACGAAAGCTGGGGTTGGGCATTGCACACCTATGCAATATTGAGTAGGTGGAGATTAAGAATTGAATAAGTCAGAGCATACTTTAATAACCTAAATACCAAAAACTATGAAAAAGATCTTCTTACTAGCAATGGTAGCCATGATGATTGCCACAGGATGTGAACATGCCATCAGAACTGATGTGGTTGATTTGAAAGCCTCCAAAGAAGCGGTTTTGCAGATAGCAGATGAGTATAAAGCGGCATGGAATGCAGAAGATATTGATGCATTAAACCAAATGATAGCAGATGATGGCCTCTATTGTGGAACCGATCCGTCAGAAGTGCTCGATAAGGCTGCTTTGCTGGACATGTGGACTACTGCGTTTGCTGATTCAACTGATTATAGCTATCAAATCGATCAGCGGAAAATAAGAATGGCACCCAATGGTAAATCAGCCATTCTCGTAGAACATTTGGTGATCAGTGGTTGGAGTTCCATTCTCCATGTGCGCCAAACCTATCAGATCATAAAAACCGGTGATAGCTGGGGCATTGACTTTATCAGCTGGGGTTTTATGGTCAAGAATGAAGATGTGGAACACCTCAATAAAGCGCTGGAGTAAATCCTAACAGTCCTTGTAAATACCCTACATTCCAACAGATGAATTAATCTGAAGAGAAAGCCTGTGCCCTCTTCTATTTAGAATTAGTTAAAATCTCTCAACTCATTTTTTTGAGGATGATAATTGGTCTAATTTTGGATTAATAATAACCCAATTTATTAATCTAAAAACAACACAAGATCATGAATCAGACTTTATTGAAATTTGCATCAGCATTGCTGGTTGTATTACTTATTGTGGGTATTTGCTCGTGTTCAAAAGATGATGACGGAAACCCGGAAACAGAATCAGATAAAATCACCCTTATAGTGGATGGCGTAGCCTATGAATCCTTTCTCATTCAGAATACCGATGTGGGTTTTGGTTTAACGGTAATTGGATCCTTTAGTGATGCACAACATATAATGGGTTTGATGTTTGAATCAGAAGTTACCGAAGGGGAACACGATTTGTCAGAATCCTCTGCTTATGGTGTTTTATGGGATGTGGTTCATTCCACCTATAATATTGAAAGGTTTACTTCTGAATCAGGGAGCCTGACTGTAGAAGAATACAACGCGGAAACAGGCAAATTAAAAGGAACCTTTAATGCTGTTTGCACTTCTATGAATAACAGCAACAACAAAGTTACCATAAGTAGTGGCACTTTTGTGGTGTTCTTGTAGTCAATTTCTCGCTTTAATGGGTTAAGAGAGACATTGCTTTAAGGCTTCCATATCCAAAATGGTAATTCTCTTGGCTTCTATCCTGACAACGCCTTCATGGCTGAGTTCATTAATCGTACGGCTTAATGAGGGTCGTGTGACTCCAAACAGCTCGGCTAACTGGGTTTGTGATTGGGGCAGCAGAACGGTTTGCTTGTGCTGGCGCTTATAAAGGTTTAACAGATAATGGGCCACCTTTGCCTTGATGGTTTTAAGGTTCAGGAAATTGATTTTTCTTGTCAGAAATTGTGTTTGGTTGGAAATCAGGTTGAGGAAATTCAACTGAAGCTGATCATTCTTAAGTAAGGTATTCAGAAAATCATCTCTGTTGATGGCCATGATTTCACAATCGGTGTTGGCAAAAATGGAAACCGGGTAATGGTTCATATTACCAAATAGAAAGCCTGGAGCCAACAGTCGTGGTGCCTCTATATCAGTAATTTTAATGGACTTACCATTAAAATCGGACATTTCATTTTTCACAGCGCCAGAAAGAAGGATTAACTGTTGTATGACTTTATCCTGAGCATACACAACCACCTGGTTTTTCTTATACTTTTTCAGCTGAAAATGAAAACTGCCGATGCATTCCTTCTTTTCATTTTCAGTCATATCCTTGAACAGACTGCTTCTGGTTAGTATATTGATCATTTTTTTTGCCACAAAACTAAAATATTTATGCTTGTGTAACATATGTTACATCTATTTCGGACTTTAAGTACTTTAATTTGCAGTATCAAATTATCAAGAGTATTAAATAGAGTGTAAATCACAAAAAAATACAAAAATGAGCATGTTTTGTTATCAGTGTCAGGAAGCAGCCAAAGGCATAGGCTGTACAATAAAAGGAGTATGTGGAAAAGATGATGCCGTGTCGAATCTTCAGGATTTGTTGGTATTTGTTACCAAAGGTGTTTCCATATTGGCCGATATTGGATATAAAAATAAAGTGAGGATTGAAAAGGCGGATACCTATGTATTTGAGGCCTTGTTCACCACAATTACCAATGCCAATTTCGACAACAAAGCCATCATCGATAAGATCAAAGAAGGATTTGCTGTTAGGGAATTGGTTAAAGCCGAATTACAGGTAAAAGGGGTTGGAGTACCTCAGGATCTTCACAGCAGCACCCGTTGGATGGGAACAGAAGATGAGTTTGATGCCAAAGCTTTAAAAGTAGGTATCATGATGACAGCCAACGAAGACATCAGATCTCTTAGAGAATTATTGGTTTATGGATTAAAGGGAATGGCTGCCTATGCAGAGCATGCGGCTAATTTGGGTTTCAACAATGAAGAAGTATTTAAATTTATGCACCGTGGTTTGGCTGCCACTACAGAAGAGCTTTCTGCAGATGAACTGGTAGCTCTGGTCCTGGAATGCGGAAAATTTGGTGTGGATGTTATGGCCCTGCTCGACAATGCCAATACCAAAACCTATGGCAATCCTGAAATCACTGAGGTGAATTTGGGTGTCAGAAACAAACCAGGTATTCTGATCTCAGGTCATGACCTGAAAGATATGGAAGCCCTGCTCAAACAAACCGAAGGCACTGGCGTGGATGTGTATACACACAGTGAAATGCTTCCCGCCCATTATTATCCTGCCTTTAAAAAATACGAACATTTTGTAGGTAATTATGGCAATGCCTGGTGGCAACAAAAAGAAGAATTTACCTCATTCAACGGTCCTATCTTATTTACCACCAACTGTATTGTTCCTCCTTCAAAATCAGCAAGCTATATTGATAGGATTTATACAACGGGTTCATCAGGACTTACAGGAGCCATCCATATTGAAGCCAATGAAAACGGTGAAAAAGATTTTTCAGCCCTCATCAAGCATGCCAAAACATGTGAAGCGCCCATTGAAATTGAGACAGGAAAAATCGTAGGTGGTTTTGCACACAATCAGGTGTTGGCCTTAGCCGATAAAGTTGTGGATGCAGTAAAAACAGGAGCCATTAAAAAGTTCTTTGTGATGGCCGGTTGTGATGGCAGAATGAAAGGACGTGATTACTATACTGATTTTGCCCAGGAATTACCAGATGATACTGTAATCCTAACCGCAGGTTGTGCCAAATACCGCTACAACAAACTTGAGTTGGGCGATATTGGCGGCATACCACGAGTGCTTGATGCCGGACAGTGTAACGACTCCTATTCTTTGGCCGTCATTGCCTTGAAACTGAAAGAAGTCTTTGAACTGAATGACATCAATGATTTACCCATAGTTTATAATATCGCATGGTATGAGCAGAAGGCAGTTATTGTTTTATTAGCCTTGTTATACCTGGGGGTGAAAGATATCCATTTGGGACCCACATTGCCTGCTTTCTTATCACCTAATGTGGCCAATGTTTTGGTGGAGAATTTTGGAATTTCCGGTATCGGAACCGTCGAAGAAGACCTGGAAAAACATTTGGATAAACAAATAGCCTAATCAGAGGTAGTCTCTGCAACTTATTGTTGCAGAGACTACCCTTATTTAGAATGATTAAAAAAAGCTTCTTTAGTATCTTGCGATATGATTCTACACAACATTATAAAGATTACTACTCCTCCCGATAACTGGAAGCCTTTTGTGATCCTGTTATCGGGGGTATTACTGGGTCTTTTCCTTTTTACGGCTTACGTTTCCAAAGCCCCATCCTATTTATCTGATGATCCGGAAACCTGCATCAACTGCCATATTATGGTACCGCAGTATAAAACCTGGACTCAGAGCTCACACCGTCAATGGGCCAATTGTAATGATTGTCATGTGCCACATAATAATTTGGCCAACAAATATTATTTTAAGGCAAAGGATGGCCTGCGTCACGCCACGATTTTTACCATGCGAGCCGAACCACAGGTCATTCAAATGCATGAAGCCGGACAGGAAGTGGTGCAAAACAACTGTATCCGTTGCCACGAAAAGGTATTAACCGACCATAAATCTTACCGACATAATAAAGAACTCTTTGTACATAAAACAGACCGGCAGTGTTGGGAGTGCCATCGTGAGGTGCCACATGGAAGAGTTAAAAGCTTAAATAGTACACCCAATGCACGGGCACCACTGCCAAGCAGTACAGTACCCGAATGGTTAAAAAAATTACGCAAAAATTAAATAATTAAATACAAAAGAAAATGAGGCCTTTACGTACATTAATTAATGAAAAACCTGCCATTGGATGGTTGTTATTCTTTGTTACGATAATAGTTGTCTTCCTGATTGGTATATTGGCGTCTTCTGTGATTGAGAGAAGAACTGAAGCAGTTTATGCCTATTCTCCAAAAGTTGAATTGGACGAGTGGGAAGCTAATAATGCGGAATGGGGGAAATTCTTCCCAAGGGAGTATCAGTCCTATATGAAAACTTCCGACACTAGTTTTAGAAGTAAGTATAATGGGGCGGCAACTATCGATATGCTCGAGGTTGACCCACGATTGGTCGTTTTATGGGCTGGTTATGGTTTTGCGAAAGATTATAATCAGGGACGAGGCCACGCCTATGCAGTGGAAGATTTAAGAAATAGTTTGCGTTCAGGAGCGCCAGTTGGTGACAAGAAAAGCCCCATGCCAAACACCTGCTGGTCTTGTAAAAGTCCTGATGTTCCACGCCTGATGAAAGAGAATGGCATAGCCAACTTTTATAAGGGTAGCTGGGATGAACTGGGACCAGAAGTACATAGCCCCATTGGTTGTGCTGATTGTCATGATGAGGTGACCATGAACCTGCAAATATCAAGACCTGCACTGATAGAAGCCTTCGAACGTATGGGTAAAGACATCAACAAAGCTTCACATCAGGAAATGAGAAGTCTGGTATGTGCCCAGTGTCATGTGGAGTACTATTTCAATAAGAAGACTCCTGTAGAAGGCGTACCTTATTTAACTTTCCCATGGGATAAAGGCATGTCAGCTGAAGATATGGAAGCCTACTATGATGAGATTAATTTTAAGGACTGGACACATAAACTGTCTAAAGCACCTATGTTGAAAGCACAGCATCCGGGTTATGAAGTATTCCTGACCGGTGTTCATGCATCAAGAGGGGTGTCATGTGCAGATTGCCATATGCCTTATAAAAGTGAAGGCGGTCAGAAATTTACTGACCACCACATCCAGAGTCCTTTGAATAATGTTGCCAATTCTTGCCAGGTTTGTCATAGGGAGGAAACAGGCCGTCTGATTGCTGATGTGTACGAACGTCAGGACAGAATTATTGAAAACAGAGATAAGCTCGAGGAATTATTGGTTAGAGCGCATGTTGAGGCAAAAACAGCCTGGGACAAAGGTGCTACAGAAGAGCAGATGCAGCAGGCATTGGTGCATATTCGTCATGCCCAGTGGCGTTGGGATTATGCAGCAGCCAGTCATGGAGGTTCCTTCCATTCACCTGTTGAAACCAGCCGTGTTATCGGTACAGGAATTGTTAAGGCACAGGAAGCCCGTTTGGAACTGAGCAGAATATTGGCCAGCCTTGGGTTTAATGAGGAAGTGCCTTATCCCGATATTGAAACAAAAGCCAAAGCACAAGCCTTTATTGGTCTGCCCATGGATAAAATGAACCAGGAAAAACAGGTATTTAAAGAAACTGTTGCCCCTGAATGGGTAAAATCCTATTTGGAAAAGTATCAAGGTGAATCCCTGAAAGAATAGGGATAAACCAAAGGCCTTATCACATTACAAACCCCTGCAGGATTATTCTCTTGCAGGGGTTTGTTAGTTATGATTTGCTACAACTATTATAGGCTGTCACTTGGTTTTCCTGTGGAATTAGTTTGTACATTTAATACATGAATTTGCTAATCAAAAGCATGCGTGCTCATGTTATGGTATGTGTTTCCCTCCTGTCCTTAGGACTGTTGTTGCTGCCTCCCTTATCATTGGATGCCAAAATCTACTATGTGGATAAAAACCATCCTCTGGCCAGTGATGACAATCCAGGCACTGAAAATGAACCCTTCCTGAGTGTTCAAATGGGAATAAATTCTGCTGGACTGAGGGATACCGTGTTTATTAAAAAGGGCATTTATCAATTGGATGGATTTACCAAAGAGCTGAGTCAGCCCATAAGCATTATTGGAGAGGATAAATATGAAACGGTTCTGGATAGTATGGGAACACTGCATATCATCGGGACTACCTACGATCATATGGTCAACATGAGCCAGCTTAAGTTTACAAATTATGAGCGTACTATTTTTAACTTCAAGGTAAATGAAGGTTCTGTACTTGATGGTGTGGATATTTCAGATTGTATTTTTGGTAAGGTTGAACGTAACAAAAAAACGAGACTGTTGTTGGCACGCTATGATGTATCACCGGCTGCAGGGGTGCGTAATATCTCGATCACGAATTGTGATTTTCTTGGCTTGAAGGCTCCAGGTGTAAAATATATATATCTGTACCAGGGCATCATTAAAAATATCAATATCTCAAATAATAACTTCTATAATCTAATCTCGAATTCGGATACCAGAGGAGCAACAGCCATTCAAATTGGCGAAAATGCTAATCTGTTAACCACCCATAATGTGTTGATTTCCGGTAACTATTTTGATACGATAGTGGCCTCAACTGAGGGAGAGATTGAGACCCATGCAATTCTTGTCTATGGTGACAGCATACGAATTATTAGTAATGCGATCAAGGAAATGAATCCGGGAACAGATCATGAAGGCATTTATATGAAGGGACGTTATTCTTTGATTGAAGATAATGTATTGATCAATGCTACTTCTCACCATGGTGCCATTGCCATCAAAGGCTCCGGAAAGAGTTTTTTTGATACCATCAGAGGCAACAGAATGCAAAGCACACAGTCGGGAAGGGGTATTTACACTGCCGGACCTGAAAGTGTGGTAATTGAGGACAACTATGTGAAGAACACCTCAGATAGTTCTACCAATGGATTATACATTTATGCAGCCAATAATTCAGCATGCTATATAAACAATAACTATTCACAGGGAAAAGGTGCAGCTGCCTATTTGCATGATGTGGGGGGAGGTGAGTTGACTAATAATACCTTGATTTCATACGAGAGTCTGCCCTACAAATTGGCAGGAAGCAGCAATAACATCATGATTAATGCTAATCTTACCTATGAGGGCTGGCCGGTAGATTCGCCCAATGCCATGGCAAACACTGATGTCCTGGAAGGATATGCTCCTTTGACAGTTTCATTTGATGGTAGTGCCTCACAAGATCCCAATGGCATTATCGATAGTTATGAATGGAACTTCCACGATGGGAATACATCCAATGCCATTTCACCCACACATATCTACCATGAGAAAAGAACTTATGTGGCTACATTAATCGTGACAGACCAGGATGGGTTTAAAGATATGACTCATATAACTATTAAAGTTATAGGCGATGAATTACCGGTACATATTACTCCAAGCCCTGAAATCGGGGAGGATCATTTGCTTAGAGCCTATCCAAATCCATTTGATCAATCCATAAACCTGAGCGTTAACCTTGTCAGTGAAACAAGGGTTCGTGTGCATATTGTTGACCTGACAGGGAGATTGGTAAGCAAACTCAAGGATGAAAACCTGCCACTAGGTGAACATAAGATCCGTTGGGATGGGAGGGGCGATTCGGAAAATGAAGTAACACCCGGGATATATCTGGTGAAGGCTCGCCTCGGAAATAGCATCCAAATCTTACGAATCATTAAGTATTAATAATTAGTGCTTGAAGGCCTAAGCCGGATAACAATCATTTCTTATTTTTAACCCAAGCCAGGGATCACTCAGGTAATGATACTTGATAGAATTCAGAAGCCTTTGCCCGGGAAATACAATTTGTAATTATTAGAACCTATATACCTAAAGAAATGGAAGAATTTGTTTTCAGTTATGAGATGGAAGTGAGGGATTATGAATGCGATATACAGGGAGTTGTTAATAATTCAGTCTATCAGAATTATTTGGAGCATACCCGACACCAGTACATAAAATCGGTGGGAATTGATTTTACTGAGCTCAGTAAAAAGGGAATCAATCTCATGGTTAAAAGGATAGAGATTGATTACCAATCCCCATTGAGAAGCGGTGATCAGTTTGTTTCTGTACTCAGGATGGAAAGAATATCACCGCTGCGTTTCGCATTTGTACAGCAAATTCATCGTAAGCCCGATAATAAAGTGATAATTAAGGCTATGGTTATTGGAACAGCTGTTAATGAAAGAGGCAGGCCTGAACTGCCTGAAGAATTGATGAAAGTATGGGGGATTGGGTAATCGTTGCTAAGGTCTGGATAGTAATTGTATTCATATTGTAAAAAAACGTTTGATGTTCCAACTTCAACGAAAGATTGTTTTCATTTCATGCTTAGTCTTTTCACTGGCTAGTTGTACCTATTTTCCTATGGAAGCTGATGATAGCAAGATCGAAATATTGTTCCTGGGAGATTTGAGTTTTGGGGAAAACTATCAGGAAAGAAGGGCTGAAAAAGAGGAGCACCTACTGGAAAGTCGCGGATATGCTTCGTCATTTACCTTAGTTAAACCCTCACATGCATTCCGTGTCTGCGAAGACCATATTCAATTAATCAATTAAAGCAGTACTTCCTGTCAGTGCTTTTCCTATTTTTACCCACTTTCCTCAGCATAAATGATTCCTGATGATCATATTCAAACTCACTGAAGCCAGATTGTTTTTAAGAACCCTGACGGTTCTAAGACTTTGGAATGGCACTAAGGTCTTGGCTTCATTTTATTTGTCACGAATCTTTAAGAGGGTGTTTCATTGGGGAATGCCACTCAGTGCTTCCATCGAACCAACCAGTTTGTGTAATTTAGGATGTACAGAATGTCCTACGGGCTTGAAAGCCTTGAAAAGGCATAGCGGAAGCATGAATATGCAATTGTTTACTAAAACAGTAGACGAAATACACAAATACACCGCTTACCTGACCCTGTACTTTCAGGGTGAACCCTTTTTAAATCCTTTCTTTTTTGATTTTGCTGCCTATGCCCACAAGAGAAGGATTTATACCACCACTTCTACCAATGGCCATTATTTTACCAAAGAGAGCTGCGAAAAAGCAGTAACTTCAGGTCTTTCACGGATGATAGTTTCCATGGATGGCACTACCCAGGAGGTCTATGAGAACTATAGAAAAGGTGGGCAACTGGAAAAAGTGACTCAGGGCTTGCGACTGATGATGCAAACCAAAAAGGAGATGAAAGCATCAACTCCTTTGGTGGTCCTTCAGTTTATCGTTTTCAAGAACAATGAGCATCAAATAGAAGACATTAAAAAACTTGCAAAAGATATTGGTGTAGATCATTTGGCATTAAAAACAGCCCAGGTTTACGATTACGAACACAGCAATATCATTCCTGAAAACCAGAAGTTCAGCAGGTACACAAAGAAAAAAGACGGAAGCTACAGCATCAATAACAAATTCTATAACCATTGCTGGCGCTCATGGCAAAGCAGCGTCCTGACCTGGGATGGAACAATGGTGCCCTGTTGTTTTGATAAAAATGCCAGCTATCAGCTTGGAGACCTGCAATCCCAATCTTATAGAGAAGTATGGGAAGGTAAAGAGTTTAAACAGTTCAGGTCAAATCTGTTGAAAAACCGCAAGAATATCGACATTTGCCGCAACTGTATTGAGGGAACCAAGATCTGGATCTAGAATTTATCCCATGCACCAGGTGGTAGATGCTGATCAAGAGTCTACGGCTCATCTGGAATCACATTCGCGCCATCCGTTAATTCAACGAAATATATATCGGGTTCCATCCCGGTTTGGCTTTTGTACCCATCGGTTATGGTTTGATGAAATTGTTCTTCAGCCTCTTTTTCCAGGAGATTGATGGTGCAGCCTCCGAAACCACCACCCATCATTCTTGATCCATAAACAGACTCCATGGGTTTGGTCAGGTCAACTAAAATATCCAGCTCTTTACAACTGACTTCATATCGATTCTTAAGGCCATCATGTGATTGATACATCAACTTTCCGAATTCAGTGAAATCGCTATTTTCCAGGTTTCTGCAGGCGTCCTGTACCCGTTGGTTTTCAATGGCCACATAATGGCAGCGGTCATAAATGCTTGGCCTAAAAAGACCTTTATGCATCTCCAGATATTTCGTATCTACATCCCTCAGGCTTTTAATATCCGGATTCAATTGTTGCAGAATTGACACCCCTTGCTCACATTCTTGTCTTCGTATATTGTATTCAGATGATGCAAGCTCATGTTTGACCTTGGTATCACATAGTGCGATGCTCAGGTTATTCATCTGAAAGGGGACGTAGGTATGCTTATTGGTTCTACAATCGATGAGTAACACATGGTTATTCTTACCAAATACACTTGCATACTGATCCATAATACCGCACATCACACCTGCATATTCGTGTTCTGCTTTCTGTGCCATTTTTACCAGTTGCAGTGGCTGGATATCAGACAGTAATAATCTGTCCAGTCCCTTGGCAAAACCACATTCGATGGCTGCAGAGGAAGACAGGCCTGCACCTATGGGAATATTGCTGTCAAATACACAGTCGATACCGGTGAAGCTTTTACCAGCCTTTTGGAACTGAGCCAGCACCCCAAGGAGATAATTGGCCCATGAAAACTCTATGGGAGCGCGGTCTATGGTTTTGGTTTGATAATGCTTGTCAAGATCGGCTGCATAAAACCGAAAGACAGCTTCCTTATTCAAGCCAATGGCAAAACGGGCTTTTTTGTTTATTGCTCCGGGTAATACAAACCCATTATTGTAATCGGTGTGTTCACCAATCAGGTTGATTCTTCCAGGTGCCTCTGAGAGTATGGGTTTCGATCCAAATAGACTAATAAATATATCCCTGATATTTGTCATCTTATTCCTTCTGGTTTTATTCAGATGAGATGATAAATCCTTAGCATTCCCATTTGAAATTAAGCATAGCAGATGTATGTCCGATATTCATTTTTCTACTGACGAAGGTAGTTGAAATATAAAATCTCAGGGGAATTTATGCCAGCCGATGTGGGCCGATGGTTTTTCTGTAGCTATGGTTTTCAAGGTTCTCCTGGACATACCCACTCAAAGCTGATCTGAACTAATGATACTAACCCCTTCCAATTGTAATTCTTGTAGAACTTCCTTCTTACTTTCATCAGATTTGGCAGCTATAGCATCAGGAATTACGTGCATGGTATAGCCTTTTTCCATACCTCCTAAAAGCGTTTTGCGTACACATTTTTCAGCAAGCAGGCCAATGACTATAACTTCCTTTTTTTGGCTTGCCTCAATGAAGGCACAAAGTGATTCTGAGGAAAAAGCATCTCCTTCATCTTTGGTAAAACAATGGCTGTCTGGTAGTACGATCAATCGTTCATCCAACTTCCATTGGGAGGCAGTATCAATGGAAACATAGATAAAAGGAGATGAAAAACTAAGATTCAGCATTTTGTGATCAGTTTTGATGTAGAGAAGATTCTCAGCCTTTGTTTTTTCGATTACGGAATTGATGGAATTGATGAATTTTTCGGATTCCCTGGGCTCCATTGCATTCTGAGTATATTCACGTTGAACATCCAGAATCATGACCAGTTTATCAGCTAAAAGTGTCTGCTCTTGTGAAAAGGATGGATAGACTATGCAAAGCATGAGAGAAAGTAGAACCAACCGTGAGTAATTGTTTTTCATGGGTTTGAGTTTATAGGTTTTGTGTTATGTATTATTGGTTAAGTTATCAGGAAAGGATTGTTCAGCTTACCAATGACTAATATTCAGTTACAAAACTAAAGCTGTAAGCTCTTTGCTACAAGTTTATTATGTTAAACAATCTTAATGCTTAGCGGGATAGATAATAGGCTGGGTGGCTTAGGTTTTGTTTAAGATTCTTGACAGAGTTCCAATGATTTGTTGTCGTTTGATGAATAAAGCAAGAGACATGCCTTTTGAATAGTTCCTGTTTATAACGTCCAATCTTTCTTTTTTAAAGTATTCATAAAGTTGGATATCCCATCTGAGCTTGTGCTTCAAATGCTTTAGGTAAGTGCCGTTTGCTGCACCTTGCTCAGGGTATTTTGGTCCTTTGTTCGATGGTCGGTATATGGGGATACCAGACCAACCCAATTGCCTGGAGAGCATATATATCCCCTGATCAAAATTTGATAGTTCGGTCAGGAAATCATAGGATCGCATATTTTCTTTGGCCCGTTGAAGAAGCTCATCTCCTTCTTCTTCCATACTAGGCATGCCTTGATTTGGAGCGGCAAGCCCATGAAGCTCATGAGAAAGATATCTGCACAATAGATTATCCTGGCCGTTGGCGATGGCATATTCAAGGTACTCAGCTTCCGATTTCAGGGCAGAAACATCGGCCTGAAAATTGGATTTATCACTGAATCGAAGGTAGTTGTATTGAGATTTAAAAAGGGCAATCGGTTCGCGGATGACACTAAGCATGAAAGGATTCTTCATGCTTTCGGCAATCAGGGGTGTGCCATGTCCACTCACCACTGCATAGCTGATCCTTTGAGCGGTATTCATATTTCGGAATTCTTCTACAGAGGAGCTAATATCCCTGCTATTGAAAAAGAAAACCTTATCCTGTCCGTACACACGGTTTAATATTACCCGCAAGGTGGTACCGCCGGTTTTAGGGATGTGGTTGAAAAGGATCTGTCTTTTCATAATCATGCATAAATGTATTGTTTTTTGACTTCATAACATTTTTCAGTATGGTACAAAAGGTACTGATAGGTTTTTGTATCAACTAACATTATTCACTTCTTGGGTTTCCACCCCTTGACATAAAGGCTTTCGTATCGTAGATTTGCTACTTATCCTTAGCAAATTATGGATGGTAAAAATGTATGCTTGACCTTGGTAACTTCAACTATTTTGTTGATGGTAGTCTTAATTGTGTTCAATAGTTGTAGCAAAAACGATGAAAGTCCAACAGACTGGCAAGAGGATATGAATGGTAAGATTCTGTTTACTCAGAATTATTTTACCCCTGGTATTCAATCCGAAAGACTCTATTCCATTGATGAGCAAGGATTGAAAAGTATCACCTCTCATGGAAATTATGAAACCATCACAGGGGCAGGATGGTCAGGGGGTGGAAAGCAGATTATATATGTTTCACAAGGTACTCAGTTAAAGATAATCAAGAGCGATGGGACAGGTGAACGCTTGATTTTAGAACACGGCAAGGGCATCAATGATGTGGTCTGGCCACATGATTGGATAGCTTTTGCTGGCTCTACTCATATTTACCTTTCAGATTCTTTAGGTCTGATTCATGACTCACTAAGTCTGGAAGGAAGCAATTGCCAAACTCTGGATTGGCATGCAACAACCAATAGGATCGTTTTTAGTGTTTCCCCAATTAACTCTCGCATTCTTATTTGGAATCTGGATACACATACAACAAGAAATTTGAGTGAATCATTGAAGTTTCCAAGCCATCCGGCCTGGTCACCGGATGGCAGTCAAATCAGTTTTCAACAAGAAGATTCCAATGGTCTTTCACAGGTATTTATATGTAACAGTGATGGAACAAATATTAAACAGCTCACTTATTTTTCGAAGGAAAATCCCAGCGAGAATTTTTATGTAATGCAGTCCTCATGGTCACCACATGATGACCTGATTGCCATTGGTACCACCAGAGGTGTCTATGTCGTCAACTTACAAGGTGAGTTGAAAACACATATACCATTACCTCATGGAGGTGATATGTGTGCTACTGTTGATTGGTTTTAGTTGATGCTGCACTCATAGTGGACAATTAGTTGGTTCAGACCAGGAGAATGCTTGCCCCATAATTTTTGACAAATGATAAACCCCCATGAAAAGGGCAACTGCCTTCTATTCATGAGGGTTTATAGAGTCAGATTTTAGTATTGAATACTATTCCATATCACCACTGATTTGCGGTACAATTTCCCACACTTCATCTTTGGCACCTTTTACGCTTCCACGTAATTCTTCCAAAAACTTAAACCAGGATCCTTTGCCGTGTACATCTTCAAAGTCGGCCATGAATTTCGAGTCATTGTCGAAAAATGCCCAATCGTTGAATCCCCATACGATGGCCACATCCTCATCGGCTTTCACATCAAATTGCGACCAATAGGTTCCCAATGTATGTTCATATTCCTTTTCCTTATACACTTCAATAACCTTAGTTAAAAGCTCCTTAAATCGGTAGGATTGCCAATCTTCCAGGTCATAAACTCTAATGGACAATTTAGATGACCTTGCATCTCCTTCAGGACTGTAGGAAAGTTTGTCGTCCATCTTCCAAAGATTACTGGACTCGATGTATTTGATGTTAGGCATCACATTTCCTAACCAATCTTCCATATGCTCTTCACCATCAGGACGATCATCATGTTGGGTATAGGTACAAGGCCCCATGGACCATACCATATGTCCTGCGTCTTCGCCGATGACAATATTCCACACATTGGCGTGGTAGGGTCCTCCGCTGTGATAGGTTTTGTTGTGATGTGCCATGGCTTTGCCAAATTCTTTGTATTTATCCGATTTAACAACAAAGCGTGTGTTGTCGAACATGGTGTAGCTTTCCTCTTCTTGTGCAAATGTGAAAGCAGTCATGGCCAAAACAGCCAGGATCATGGTAGTAATTTTTTTCATTTCGTGAAAATTTAGTAAATAATTAGTAATTAGAATTTTACCAATTTAACATTTGCCCTATCGCAGGCGGATAATTTAACAACGAATTAACTATTGGCCTGATGATTTGTTAAATATTGGTAAAGATTTATGATTTGCTATGGTTTGAATAACAAATGATTCCAGGAATTGGGATGGCATTATTGAATTTAATTAAATCATATCTGTTAAGTAGAAAATGTATAGTTTTAAGATGAAACCCTTCATTTTATGATATTTTGCAATGCTCCAGGAGACTTCAAACAACATGGGAGGCTAATCCTTAATGGATTATTGGATTTCAACAGCTTCAATATATGACCAAAGTATTATATTTGGATTTCAGCAGATCAAGTGCGCAATTTCATAACCAAAGTGTTTTTATTATGAAGAAATTTTCCATGCTGTTTTTGTTGCTTACAGCAATAACCCTAAGCACGCTGGCCCAAACTGAATCTTTAATTGCCAATTACCCCCTTATGAGTAATACAATTGATGAGACGGGCCTCAATGATGATGCCTTTGTCAGAAATGCTCCTTTTCAAAACGAAGCCATTTATTCCAATGGAATCTATTATGGTGATGACACCCTGGGTTCTCAAATCCATTCTCCAACTATTCAAAATTTTGATCCCGATGCATTTGTCGTAAGCCTTGATTTTTTGGTGGAATCTCATCCTGCTGGAAAAATGCCCATTCTTATTGGAGGTAATTCCTGGCGCTGGATTGGAGCCTATATTGAAGATGGTCGTATGGCTTTTATGGCAAACGACCAGGCCGATTACAATCTGACCACTACCATGGTCAGTCTCAATGAATGGCATAGCCTGGGTTTGACCTACAACAAATTGAGTAAACAAGCCAAGCTATTTTTTGATGATGAGCTGATTTATCAGCTGGAAATGCCGTTTATTGAACACAACGATGATGCTAATTTTTCCAATGAACATGCCGGTACAGGGAATACTTTTTTGGGTTACTGGAAAAATCTGAAGGTGTATAATGGTTCGGAATTATCAGGTATAGCAAATGAAGATATTTTCTCACAAATTCATATTCTGAATAAAAATGACTGTATTGAAATTTCCCATAATTCTTCCATAGGAGAGATGACCGTTAAGCTTCTGAATGTAAATGGGCAAAAGCTTATCAGTACCCAGGTGAGCAGTCCTTTGACAAAAATTCAGACTACAGATTTTCCTTCAGGCATTTACCTTCTTTCTGTAGAAACTGTGCATGGGATAGTAGGTGCAAAGAAGCTGTTTCTTCAATAGTTCCGATTTGCATTACTGTTAATCCGTATTGCATAAACGAGATACATCCTCAATTAATTGAGCTTTTCCCATAGAGTTCCTTTTCCCTGATACGCAAACAGCGTTTGTGTTTGCTGATAATCACGTCCAGGTCTTCCTCTTTCATGTTCAAGGCCAATTGGTATTTCTCATTAAAACTCAGAATCCTGAATTTATTGGCAGGACAATCATCCAAAGGTTTTTCCAGGGGACACTTGATAAACAAACCCAGTACACTAACAATTTTTTCCTGTGATATTAAGGCTGGCATGGGGTAATAGGTTAATACTCCGCAATATACGAACAGAAGAGCTAAAAAACAAGTGTTTAGATTACTTATGCAGCTTCTAGGCTGATTACTGGATGTTTGTATTGGCTTGTATTTGACTTTGGAGATGGCATAAAAAAAGGAAGGCAGGGTATCGGTGCACCCTGCCTTCCAAAAATCAAAAACCAAAAATTAACTTTTATATATACTATTACTAATAGTTATTGTTTTGAACCGCTTTGTTATTGGTTCTCATTTCGTCAGCAGGTATAGGATACACCTCGTGTTTGCCGGCGATAAATCCCATAGGACCTAATTTCTCAGGAGCTTTACCCCAGCGAATAAGGTCGAGGTAGCGCACACCTTCGAAACACAATTCCATTTGACGTTCAGCCATAATAGCTTCCATGATATCACCTGTATAGGCATCAAGGTTGGCACGGCTTCTCACCTGATTCAGGTAGGTAGCGGCGCTTGCATCATCACCAGCCATATGATAAGCTTCAGCAGCCATCAGGAGCACATCGGCATAACGCAACAGACGCAGGTTGGTGCCATAGTTTAATTCAGGAACGGCACCACCGTCTCCACTGGTTTCATCCATACGGGTTCCGTATTTCACACGGATATGACCATCCCATCCCCATGATTCCTCATTGGTCCAGTCGCCACCCTGGGCGCGCAGGTCTTCCAATGAAAGAATAGAAGCAGGTTTTCTGGTGGTATCACCAGCAGTTACAAACACCTGATAAGCATTGGCTTTTGGATAGTTGAATCCCCAACCACCAATGAGACCTGTTTCCCCGGCTACAAAATAGTCACCACGAGGTCCGGTGAGCTGCCAGGTGATATTATTTTCCATGGCACGGTTACCGCCCCATTGGAAAGTTCCCCAGTCATAACCTTCTGTGGTTACCCAGGCAGCTTCGAAAATGGATTCGATACCATATTCTGATTCTTTGAGGAATAAGGTTGAATAATCTGACTGAAGCTCATATTCACCAGAGCCTATTACATCTTCAAAGGCAGCTGCTGATTGCGTCCACTTTTCCTGATAAAGCAATGCTTTTCCCAATAAGGTCTGAGCAGCTCCTTTGGAAGCCCTGAACTTATCTTCAGGAAAATAATCACTTTTCTTAGGAAGGTTTGGAATGGCTTCTGCCAGATCCTTTTCAATTTGCGCATAGATGGCCGCAGCACCCACAAACTCCTGGTTGTACTCACTTGGAGCAGGTTCAGCCAGCATCAATGGACCATTGCCAAACATACTTACAATCTCAAAATAGTAATACGCACGCATGAATTTAGCTTCAGCAATAATTTGAGTGCGTAACGGTGTTTCTGGTTTCACATTGTTTATCACCTTATTGGCTCTGTAAATACCAAAGTAATTGGATTGCCATACTGCTGTAATGGTAGGGTTACTGGCGCCAAAGGTATATTTACCCAATTCCTGATAGGGAGGTTGGTCACCGGCATCACCTCCACCAACGTTGGATTCGTCAGAAGGGAAGGTTTTTACCAAATAAGCACTGTTCCAGTCACGGGCATTCATCCACTGGAGAATGTCGTAAGTAGCCATAATAGCCATGGTAGCGTCTTCATCGGTATCATAAAATAACTCCTCTGACATTTTACCGATGGGATCCACATCTAAAAAGTCCTTTTTACAAGCCGTGATACTGGTGATCAGGGCAAGGACAACTAATATTTTATATCTAATTTTCATATTTATGTTTTTTTATTTGCATTAAAAAATCTACGTTAATTCACCTGGATTGTTTAGAAAGTAAATGATAAACCAAACAATATCTTACGTGGTGTAGGATACAAACCGCGGTCGATTCCCTGACTTGCGTTGTCGGATGAACCGGCTTCAGGATCCATACCAGGATAGTTAGTAAATGTAAAGTAGTCGTCCAATGAAACATACAATCTGAGGTTCTGTACTTTATTTTTCATCAGTTGTGTTGGGATGGTATAACCCAATTGGATTTGTCTGATGCGTACGAATGAGCCTTTGTAAACCATCATATCACTATTGTAGAAATATGGGCTTGATTGGTCAGCAGCTGGTCTTTCGTTGGTACTGCCTTCACCTGTCCAGCGTTCGTCAAAGAAGAACTGAGGTCTGTTGGAAGTAGAACGGTCGTAACGGTTCCATCCCAGCAATACATCTTGTCCGTGCACACCTTGGAGGATTAACCTTAAATCAAATCCTGAATAGGCAAAATTAAATACAGCTCCCCACATGAAATTTGGATGAGGGTCTCCGATATAGGTTTGATCTTCTTCATTGATCAGATCATCACCATTGGTGTTGGCAACAATTGGATCACCAGGTGTTGGATCATAGCCTAACAAACCACCGTTGGCAGCTTTGTAAGCGTCAATCTCTGCCTGATTCTGGAAGATACCTTCTGTTTTGTAACCACGGAAGTACCAGATAGGCTGGTTCAATTCGAACCAAGTAGCTGTCCAGCCAGTACCCACGCTTGCACCACTCACTCTGTCGAGTAATGGGTTCAGATAGGTTACCTCATTGTCCATCCAGGTCATATTCACATTCATGTCGTAGTTGAATTTGCCTTCGTATTTTCTCAGACCAATTTCAAACTCCACACCTTTGTTGGTTACATCACCAGCATTTACAAATGGTGCATTGTTACCTACGGATAATGGAGGGGTTCCTGGTGTCAGCAGGTCTTTGGTTTTCTTGGTATAATAATCAATACCCAGGGTCAGTCTGTTGGCCCACATATGCATATCCAGTCCGATATCAATTTGTTCACTGGTGGCCCATACCAATTCTGGGTTGGCCAATAGTTCTGGTTCAGCACCGGTATAAAACCCGCCACCTGGTTTTGGATATTTAATACCTGAAGTAGTAATCAGGGCGCGGAATTGGTCTGGACCAAGATCACCTAACATACCATTCTGTCCCCAAGAAGCTCTTACTTTCATGAAATCAATGAATTCTACATTCCAGAATTTCTCACCTGTCAGGATCCAACCTGCAGAAACTGAAGGGAAATTGCCCCATCTGTTATCAGAACCCAATAATGAAGTTCCATCACGGCGGATAATCGCGCTGAAAAGGTATCTGCCATCATATTCGTAGTTTGCACGTCCAAAATAGGAATTGATTCTGTCGTCTCTGAGGTTTCCACTGACTTTACCGTCAATTTCAACACCACCGTGCTGAGCAAAATTGTCATCTTCAGCGAACATTGGTCCAGAGAAAGTGGTTATATACTTATTGGTAAATTGTTGTGCTGATGTACCAACCACCACATTCAAATGGTGTTTGTCGGCGAAGGTACGCTCATAGGTAATATAATTTTCCCACATCCAATTGTATACAGATGCGGTGTTATCCCTTACGCTGGCTTGGGTGTTCATACGCTCTGATGAGAACCAGAAGGTAGGATACCATTCGTGGAAGAGTGCATTGCCTGCTTCAACATTCACACGGGTTGTCAAAGAAAATCCTTTCCATGATTTGTCTCCAAGGGTTGCATAAAAGTTACCCAAAAACTGATCAGCTTTGGTATGTCCTTTTTCGATATCGATTTGAGCCAATGGGTTGGCAATCTCTCCTTTAACATATTCGGAAAGGCCATAATACTGGCCACTGCCATTTTGAACCAGGGTGTGTCCCTCATTCAATGCATCCTGTGCAAATCCAGGTAAGTCACCGTCATAAACAACAGGAGTAAGTGGATCAAGCATCAAACCGGAGGCAATAATACCACCAAATTCATCATCTTCGTTAATGGCTCTTAAATTGTAGTGGCTGTAGTTCATATTGGCACCCACTTTCAACCAGCTTTTAACTTCCTGGTTGATATTGGCTCTGATGGTGAAGCGCTCAAATTTTGAGTTGTCACCACCCACGATACCATTTTGATCTAAATAGGATGCTGAGAAATAATAACCACCTTTTTCTGTGGCTCCACTAAATCCCAAATGATGTTTTTGCATCATGGCATTGGTTTGGATTTGGTCCATCCAATCGGTATTCACACCCGTATTGGTAGGAATATCCCAGCCCACATCAGCTTCATTTACCCAGGTAGCGTAACTGGCTGCATCCATGGGTTTGGTGTAGTTACCAATACTTTGGGAGCCAATTTGCATATTGTAAGAAACAACAGCTGGCTTTTCTTTCCCTTGTTTGGTGGTAACCAAAATAACACCATTGGCAGCAGAAGCACCATAAATAGCAGCAGAAGCAGCATCTTTAAGTACCTCAACAGACTCCACGTCATAAGGTTCTATATTGTCAATGTCGGTCGTGATGGCTCCATCTACTACATATAAAGGTGCAGTATTCAGGTTGGTACCCACTCCACGAATGGTTACTTTCAATCCTGACCCTGGTGAACCTGAGTTGTTGGTCACATTCACACCCGCCATACGTCCTTGTAAGGCTTCATTAACTGATGCCACAGGTACCTGTGTCAGTTGTTCTGCATCAATTTTAGAAATGGCAGTGGTCAAATTAGACCGCTTTTGAGTACCATATCCCACAACCATTACTTCGTCGAGACCAATCACATTTTCTTCGAGACTGATATCAATCTTTTCGCCGCTGACAAATGTGTTCTCGTAAGTGTTGTAACCGATCATTGAAAATGACAAGCCTATAGTGTTCTTTTCAGAATTGAGAACAAAGATGCCATCCAAATCGGTCGTGGTACCATTGCTGGTTCCCTTTTCGATCACATTCACTCCGGGTAAAGGTTCACCATTTGCATCGTGAACTGTACCGGTGAATGTATACACTTGCTGTGCTGTTAATGTAATAGATACACATAGAAACAGCATTCCTGTTAATAACAGGAACTTTTTAGCAAACGTGTCCAATCTTAGGTAATTGTAAAAATCTGCTTTCATAGGTAAAACGTTTATTTAATTGTTGTTTTTAGAAGTTACTTATTGAACAAAAAAAATGATACTTCGAATTCGTGTAATTATGTATTATATACTCATATAATATATAGGGTTAATTAAAACAATGATTATAAGAACGATATACTTAGTGTAAAAACGACACATACAAAAGTAGAATTTTTTTTGAATTTTTAACAATTCCTTAATGTTTTATCGCTTATTTTTAATAGTTCTAAATAAAAATTGTGTAACAGACTAATAATAAGACATTTATAAAGGGTTGTATTTTCAATTTATTTTAGTGAGGCGTATTTTTCTCGATTATATTTATTATTTTTGCATAGTGTATAATTAACACATAAGCTGTGAGGCCTATTATTCCTAACATATCAGTAGATTGCGTTGTCTTTGGATTCGACATGAAAAAGCTGAATGTACTGCTTACTGAACGTCAGCTTAAGGATCCAAAAACCGATGAAATAATCTTTACTGATTATACCTTGCAGGGCCATCATGTGCTTGAAGGAGAGAATCTCAATGAAGCAGCCATAAGGGTTCTACGGGATAAAACAGGATTGCATGATATTTTTTTAGAGCAATTCCATACCTTCGGTAATACTGACCGTATGTTAAATGAGCGTGACATACTTTGGACTGAGAAAATCTACCCCATGGTGGCACATCATGTGGTGTCAGTGGGTTATTATTCACTGGTGGATAGTGCGACCGTTAAGCCTGACCAGGCTCACCAACAAACCAAATGGTTTTCGGTGGAGGACTTACCTGAGCTCGGGTTTGACCATGCCGAAATAATTGAAAAAGCACTGTATTGTCTTAGGGTTAAGCTCAGCAGAGAACCCATTGGTTTTGAATTGCTTCCTGAAAAGTTTACACTTTCTCAGTTGCAGAGTCTTTATGAAGCAGTCCTTGGCAAAAAACTAGATCGGCGCAACTTCAGAAAGAAAGTAGCCCTAATGAAATATGTAATCCCGCTGGATGAAAAGCAAAGGGGAGTGGCCCATAAGCCCGCCCAGGTCTTTATTTTCAGTAAGGATGTTTATCAGAGAACAAAAAAAGAGAAGCTCGACTTCTCCATTTGATATATTCGAATTGTAATTAAGTGTAATGAATGATAGTATCAGGTTAAACCCTGATGCTATTGGGCAATGTGTATTATTTTTGAAACCAACGAATGCCTATGGATCTGCACTTAATTGATCTTCTTATTATTGGAGTTTATCTGGTGGCCACAATTGTCATCGGTTTTGTGCTGAAGAAACGAGCACAGAAAAACAAAAAATCCTATTTGCTTGGCGGTAATGAACTGCCCTGGTATATGCTTGGCCTTTCCAATGCTTCCGGTATGTTCGACATATCTGGAACCATGTGGTTGGTGAGCCTGGGCTTTGTCTATGGATTAAAAAGCATTTGGATACCCTGGCTGTGGCCGGTTTTTAACCAGATTTTCCTGATGGTGTTTTTGTCCATCTGGCTGAGACGATCCAATGTTACCACAGGTGCAGAATGGATTAAAACCCGTTTCGGAAGTGGTAAGGGCTCTGTATTGTCTCACAATATTGTGGTAGTCTATGCCCTGATCAGCTGTCTTGGTTTTTTGGCCTATGGTTTTGTGGGTTTGGGAAAGTTTATCATGATCTTCATTCCATGGGATTTTGTTTGTCAACTCATAGGTATTGATCCCGGCATTGTCAGCCCGGAATATATACCCCATGTATATGGATTTGTATTTACCCTATTTGCTACTTTCTATGCAGTATTGGGTGGTATGATGTCCATAGTCTGGACCGATTTGCTCCAATACCTCATAATGACTATTTCATCAGTTATTATTGGCATAATAGCCATGAATGCCCTGGGAAACCACACATTATTGGTTCCCGAAAACTGGTATTCCATATGGTTTGGATGGGAGTTGGATCTGGATTGGAAAAATATCATCCCTGAAGTCAACCAAAAGATCGAGGAAGATGGCTTTTCCCTGTTTTCCATTTTTATGATGATGATGCTGTTCAAGGGATTCCTGGTGAGTGCTGCCGGACCTGCACCAAATTATGATATGCAGAAAATCCTGTCCACCAAGTCGCCAAAAGAAGGGGCTAAGATGAGTGGTATGGTATCCGTTATTCTGAATCCGGTACGTTATTTTATGATCACCGGTTTTGTGGTGCTTGCCGTGTTGTATTACGACAAACTGAACCTGATAGTTGCCGGACACATCGACTTCGAGCAGATACTTCCTTCTGCCATACAGGAATTTGTGCCCATTGGGCTTACCGGATTGCTGTTGGCTGGACTGCTGGCTGCCTTTATGTCCACGTTTGCAGGGACATTGAATGCGGCACAGGCCTATATTGTTAATGATATTTATCTGAAAGTAAAGAAGAAAGCCAGCAACAAACAGATTCGGAATACCAATTATCTGGTAGGTGTACTGATCATGGTGATTAGTGTCATTTTTGGGATTTATGCCAGAGATGTCAACAGTTTGCTTCAGTGGATCGTATCAGCTTTATGGGGAAGCTATGTGGCATCCAATGTACTTAAATGGTATTGGTGGCGCTTTAATGGTCATGGCTATTTCTGGGGAATGGTGGCCGGCTTGATTCCTGCCCTTGTATTTCCTTTATTATTCAAGGAAACGCTTGAGTTATATTATTTCCCGGTGTTGTTATTATCCTCATTGGCCGGTTGCTTTGCAGGAACCTATTTGAAACCGGCTACGGAAGATGCCGTATTGGACTCATTTTATACTTCTGTACGTCCCTGGGGTTTCTGGAAGCCGGTACGGGAAAGGGTTATGGCCAGCAACAGACAGTTCAAACCCAACACCAATTTTTCGGCTGATATGGTGAATATTTTTATCGGCATTATTTGGCAAACGGCCATCATTGCAGCACCTGTATTTCTGGTCCTACGACAATGGAACCAGCTTTGGGTGGCCTTGTCAATTGCTTTAATTACTACAACTATTTTAAAATTCAATTGGTGGGATAAATTGCCCAACGATTAAGCAAAGAAGATTTATGAAATTTGGACATTTCGATGATATAAACCGAGAGTATGTAATCACAAATCCAAAGACACCTTATCCCTGGATTAATTATCTGGGGAACGATAGTTTCTTTAGCATTTTGTCGAATACCTCGGGAGGTTATAGTTTTTATAAGGATGCTCGTTTGCGCCGCATCACCCGCTACAGGTATAACAATGTACCTGTGGATGAGGGAGGAAAGTATTTCTACATCAACGATGCTGGAAAGCTATGGTCGCCATCCTGGAGGCCCATGAAAACAGTGCTGGATGATTATAGTTGTCGTCATGGCATGGGGTATTCGAGAATAAAAGGAAGCTTGAACGATCTTACTGCTGAAGTGCTCTATTTTGTTCCCCTGAATTTTAATGGAGAGGTTCAAAAGTTGCGCTTATCGAACAACAGCAAAGAAGGCAAGTCCATCAAACTGCATTCATTTGCCGAGTGGGCTTTTTGGGATGCCCTTGATGATATGACCAATTTCCAACGGAACTATAACATTGGTGAAGTTGAAGTGGATGACTCTGTGATCTACCACAAAACGGAATACCGGGAGCGAAGAAATCACTTTGCCTTTTATTCTGTCAATCAGGCCATATCAGGCTATGATACCAGCAGAGAAGATTTTCTTGGTTTGTACAATGGACTGGAATCACCCGACCAGGTAGTTAAAGGTGGTGCTGGAAACTCTATGTCACATGGTTGGTCGCCCATAGCTTCCCACTTCATAGAAATAGAACTGGAACCAGGTGAAGAAAAGGATGTGATTTTTGTATTGGGTTATGTGGAGAATCCTGATGAAGAAAAGTTTTCTGCCCCCAATGTGATCAACAAATCCACAGCCAGGGAAATGATCAATCAGTTTGAGACGACAAACCAAGTGGAACAGGCCGTATCAGACTTAAAACAATATTGGGATGGCCTGCTTGGAAATCTGCGGATAAACAGCGGGGACTCCAAGCTCGACCGTATGGTGAATATCTGGAACCAATACCAGTGTATGGTGACCTATTTCTTTTCTCGTTCCGCTTCTTATTTTGAATCGGGTATTGGAAGAGGTATGGGATTTCGTGATTCCAATCAGGACATCATAGGTATGGTGCATATGGTGCCCGAGCTGGCCCGACAACGCATCATCGATTTAGCGAGTACGCAAATGAAGGATGGTAGTGCATATCATCAATATCAGCCACTTACCAAGAAGGGAAATCATGAGGTGGGCGGAAATTTCAACGATGATCCATTGTGGCTCATTCTGGCTGTATCGGCCTATATTAAGGAAACAGGTGACTGGAGCCTTCTTGAGGTGAAAGCACCCTTCGATAACAATGGTGATGAGGACAGTATTTTCGAACATATCAAACGTTCCTTTTACCATGTGGTTAGGAACCTCGGTCCTCACGGACTACCGCTGATTGGCAGGGCCGATTGGAACGACTGTCTCAATCTGAATTGTTTTTCGGAAAAACCCGGAGAATCTTTTCAAACCACTGAAAATAAGAGCAACGGCACTGCCGAGTCAGTAATGATTGCTGGAATGTTTGTGATGTATGGAGAAGAATTTGCTCGTATCTGTGATCTGACTCAGCGGACTGACGAAGCTGTGAAGGCCAGATCTCATATAGATAATATGAAAGATAATATCGACAAACATGCCTGGGATGGGGATTGGTTTTTGAGAGCCTATAATTATTTTGGAGCAAAGGTAGGAAGCAAGGAAAATGAAGAAGGTCAGATTTTCATTGAATCTCAGGGTTTTTGTGTTATGGCGGGCATTGGACATGAAGATGGCAGGGCTCAAAAAGCTATGGATTCCGTCAAGCAACGCCTGGCCACTCCCCATGGGATAGTATTGGTCAACCCGGCTTTCACCAAATACCATGTTGAATTGGGTGAGATTACTAGCTACCCTCCAGGATATAAGGAGAACGCCGGAATATTCTGTCACAACAATCCATGGATTATTATTTCAGAGGCCTTATTGGGGAATACTGAAGAATCCTTCGATTATTACAAACGAATTGCCCCTGCCTATCTGGAAAACAGTAGCGAACTTCATAGGACAGAGCCCTATGTGTATGCTCAGATGATCGCAGGGAAGGATGCCGCCTTACCGGGTGAAGCCAAAAATTCGTGGCTCACCGGAACGGCTGCATGGAATTTTTATGCCATAAGCCAGTATATCTTGGGCATTAGACCAGAATATAATGGCTTATTATTGGAACCTAAGCTTCCGGCTGAATTAAAAACACTTCAATTGATACGAAAATACCGAGGGGCTACCTATCTTATTCATATTAAGAATAATGGTGGCAATACCTTCAACTACAGCATGGATGGTGTTCCATGCGAGAAACTACTACCTTATTATGGAACAGGGAAAACTCATGAAGTTGAGCTTGTGATTACCTGATTCAATCGTAAAAACTAAAAAAGCGGATATGCAAAGAGATATTTTGAAAATAAGATCGGTTCTGTTAACATGGCTGTCAAGCTCACTGTTACTGATATCATTTACTTCATTACAAGCCCAACAACAGATGGATGAAATTGACTCAAAAGTAAATCAGTTGCTATCAGAAATGACACTGGAAGAAAAAGTAGGTCAAATGACTCAAATCACCCTTGGAGTATTGGCTAAGGGAGGCCATGCGGATGAAAGACCCGAACCGGTGGAACTGAATCCTGCAGCCTTGGATTCTGCCTTCAATATTTATAAGATTGGTTCTGTATTGAATACAGTTAATAACCGGGCCCGCACACTGGAATGGTGGAAGGCTACCATTGATGAACTTCAGGAAAGGTCCATCAAGGCCACAGGGATTCCCATTATTTTTGGAATCGATGCCATACATGGCAATACCTATACAGCCGAGAGCACCCTGTATCCTCAACAAATAGGACAAGGTGCTACTTTTAATCCGGAGCTGATCAAACAGCTTAATGCGATTACAGCTTATGAAATGAGGGCATCCAATATCCCATGGACTTTTTCTCCTGTTCAGGACATGGGGCGTGATCCTCGTGACCCCAGGTTTTGGGAAACCTATGGTGAAGATGTGTTGTTATGTCAGACCCTAGGAGCTGCTGCGGTTAAAGGAATTGAAGGCGAGGAAACAATTACCGATCCCTATCACGGTGCCTCATGTCTTAAACACTATCTGGCATATAATTCCAATTCCGGCAAGGACAGAAACCCGCTGGATATTTCAGTGAGAGAATTGAAGGAACGTCATGCGGCTTCATTTCAGGCAGCCATAGATGCTGGTGCGAAAACCATTATGGTGAATTCTGGTCTGATTAATGGCTATCCGGTGCATGCCAATTATGAAATTCTTACCCAGCTGCTAAGGAATGAAATGGGCTTTTCCGGAATGCTTGTGACCGATTGGGCTGATATCGAGAACCTGCATAACCGCGATAAGGTAGCTTCTTCACATAAAGAAGCAGTTAAACTAGCCATAAATGCTGGAATTGATATGTCCATGGTACCTTATAATTATCGCTTCTGTGAATACCTCATCGAATTGGTACAGGAAGGAGAAGTGAGTATGGAGCGTATTGACGAAGCCACTGCACGAATACTTCGCCTAAAGTATGAATTGGGTTTGTTTGAAAAGCCCACCACCGATTTTGCAGACTACCCTGAATTTAGAAGTGAAGCCTTCGAAAAAACGGCTACCAATGCTGCCCTGGAATCCATCACTCTCCTTAAGAATAAAGAAGGAATATTGCCACTTCCAAAAAGCGCTAAGGTGCTGGTTACAGGACCAAATGCTAACAGTATGCGTCCCCTCAACGGAGGGTGGTCCTATTCATGGCAGGGTGAAAAAGTAGAGGAGTTTGCACAGGAATACCATACCTTCCTCGAGGCCATCGAGCATAAAATAGGTAAGGAAAATGTCAGCTATGAAGAAGGTGTTTCCTATGATATGGAGGGAAAATATTATGAAGAATTTTCCATGGATTTGGACGCAGTTATACAAGCTGCTGCGACAGTTGATTATGTGTTGTTGTTTCTTGGTGAAAATACCTATTGCGAAAAACCCGGAGACTTACATGATTTGTATATATCAGATAATCAAACACAACTGGCGAAAGCACTGGCAAAAACCGGCAAACCGGTCATACTCATACTTAATGAAGGCCGTCCACGGATCATTAGCAAATTTGAGTATTTAATGGCTGGTGTATTGCAGACTTATTTACCAGGTAACTACGGAGGTGATGCCTTGGCAGAAATCATTTTTGGTGATGCTTGTCCCAGTGGTAAATTACCCTATACCTACCCCATGTTTCCCAATTCCTTGATTACTTACGACTATAAACCCTCTGAAAAGCAAGAACGCCTGGAAGGTTTGTACAATTATGAATCGGAAGTAGCCATTCAATATGAGTTTGGGTATGGTCTGAGCTATACCACTTTTGAATACAGCAATTTTAAAGTAGATCGTAAGACCCTATCACCAGAAAAGCCTCTACAAGTGAGTATTGAGGTTAAGAATACAGGTGAGATGATGGCAAAGGAGGTTGTGATGCTGTATACTTCTGATCGTTATGCAAGTATTAGTCCTGATAATCGACGGCTCAGAGCTTTTGAAAAGATTGAACTAAAGCCTGGTGAAACAAAAACTGTCTCCTTTAAAGTATCGGTACAAGACCTGGCCTTCTACAACCGCAACAACCAATTGGTTACCGAAGCCGGAGAATTCATTTTTGAAATCAATGGACATCAGGCCAGTCTTCATCTTGAAAAGGACCAGCGATTCGATGAACCAAGCAAACTAAAACTCTAAAATAAGAGCAATCTACATCCCAAAGTAACCCCTATGAAAGAGAATAGAGCCTATATAATCCTGATTTCGCTGATCGTTGCCCTTGGAGGTTTCTTAATGGGATTTGATGCCTCGGTGATTTCAGGAGTAGTGAAGTTTATTGAACCCGAATTCAATTTATCGAAGATAGAATTGGGATGGGCCGTTAGCTCTCTAACACTCACGGCTACTCTTGCAATGATGATCGCAGGTCCCTTAAGCGATAAATATGGTCGGAAACGCCTGTTGTCAGTGGCTGCTATACTATATGCCATTTCAGCCATTGCATCAGCTATGGCGCCTTCATTTGTATTTCTGGTGGTGGCACGTATGCTTGGTGGTTTTGGTGTGGGAGCCTCCCTGATCATTGCCCCCATGTATATTGCAGAAACTGCCCCGGCCAAATTAAGGGGGACCATGGTATCATTTAACCAATTGAATATAGTCATTGGTATCTCTGCGGCCTTCTTTACCAATTATCTCATTCTGAAATGGGGTCAATCGGATGCTTCCTGGGCACATTCACTTAAACTCGACCAACACAACTGGAGATGGATGCTTGGACTGGAAGCCCTCCCGGCACTGATTTATTTCATTGCCCTTTTTGCAGTGCCCAGAAGCCCCAGATGGCTGGTGATGAAAGGTAAAGAAACAGAAGCCTTTAAAACCATGATAAGGGCAGCGGGTGAAGAGGCAGCGAAGAAAGATTTCATAGAAATAAAAGAAAGCCTACAGGCCTCTAAGGAAAAGAAAAAAGCCAGGCTCAGGGATATTTTTAGTCCGGCACTTCGAACTGTGTTAACCATTGGAATTGTGTTGGCCATTTTACAGCAAATCACAGGTATAAACTCTGTGTTCTTTTATGCTCCTATGATTTTTGAACAATCAGGTATTGGTACCGATGCTGCATTTTCACAGGCCATCTACGTGGGTCTGATTAATCTGGTATTTACCCTGGTAGCCATAGCCCTGATTGATAAATTTGGTCGCAAACCCCTGTTGACTATTGGAATGATTGGAATTACCCTGTCTATGTTTTTATTGTCATACGGATTTGGGTCAGCCACCTATACTCTAAATGAAGAAGCCATTGCTCAGTTGCAGATGGAGCCACATCAGGAAGCCTTAGATGGGATGCTGGGAAAAACTTTTGATAACGATACTGATTTCAAGTCAGCATTAGTCTCCGCCATGGGTCAGGACAATTTCATTGAAAACAAAGGCGAGTTGTTGAAAGCATCCATAGAGTTGAATGCCAGCTTGATACTCTTGGGAATATTGGCCTTTGTGGCCTCTTTCGCAGTATCTATAGGACCCGTTATGTGGGTGATGTTTTCTGAATTATTTCCCAATGCCGTCAGAGCCATTGCTATTTCATTCGTAGGATTCATCAATTCAGTAATTAGTTTTGGGGTTCAATTGATATTTCCCTGGGAGCTTGAAGTATTGGGTAGTTCGGTCACATTCTTGATATATGGCATGTTTGCAGCTGCAGGACTGATCTTTATATTGATAAAAGTCCCAGAGACCAAGGGTAAGTCTTTGGAGGAACTGGAACAAATCTTAACAAAATAAAACCACATGAAAACCACTTGCCTCACATCATTCGGGATGTTGGTCTTTGGTTTATGGTTCATGGTTTCATGCCAGGGACCCCAAACAAAGAAGAACCAAGAGTCATCTGATACCGTAACTAAGGTGGAGTTAAAACTGGAAAACGGTCAATATCAATTGTATTGCAACAACCAGCCATTTTATTTGAAGGGTGCAGGCTTGGAATTCGGAAATATTTCGAGTTTGAAGAAGCATGGTGGCAATAGTTTCAGAACCTGGCGTGTAGACAATGGAAAAGTATCTGGAAAAACAGTACTTGATGAAGCCCACAACAATGGTTTATTGGTTTGTATGGGAATAGAAATTGCACGCGAGCGGCATGGATTTGATTACAACGATAGCCTGGCGGTCAGGGCACAGTTTGAAAGGGTCAAAAAGGATGTGCTGGAACTGAAGGATCATCCTGCCTTAATGATGTGGGGCATAGGCAACGAATTAAACCTGCATTATAAGAATCCCAAAGTGTGGGATGCAGTAAACGAAATTGCCAAAATGATCCATGAAATAGATCCCAACCATCCGGTAACCACCATGTTGGCTGGGGCTGGTAAGGCTGAAATACAAATACTATCAGAAAGATGTCCAGACCTTGATTTGCTCTCCTTTCAGCTCTATGGTGATATTGTCAATTTACCGGAATATCTCAAGAAAAGTGGGTATAAAGGGGCATATATTGTCTCCGAATGGGGGGCCACCGGCCATTGGGAAGTTGAGAAAACTTCTTGGGGAAGACCCATTGAGCAAAACAGCCATGTAAAAGCAATGGCTTATCAACAAAGATACCATGAGGTTATTGCATCTGATCCTGAGCAATGCATCGGTTCTTTTGTGTTTTTATGGGGACAAAAGCAAGAAAGAACACCTACCTGGTATGGTGTTTTTATGGAAAATGGTGACAAAACCGAATCTGTGGATGTCATGGAGCATATCTGGACAGCTAAGTGGCCGGAAAATCGTGCACCTGTCATGCAATCTCTGATGCTGGATAACAAAACAGCTTACCAAAGTGTACAACTCAAAGCCATGCAAAACTATCAGGCAGAATGTCTGGTGGAAGACCCTGATGGAGATGAGCTTAACTATTCATGGGTAGTCATGAGAGAGGTAGATGATAGCAAGAAAAGCGAGGGTGGAGATTTTGAACAAAAACCTGAGGTAGTATTAGAATTTACAGATAATACTGTGGGTAATAGCATTGATTTCGAAGTGACTGAACCTGGAGAATACCGATTGTTTATTTATGCCAGTGATGCCAAGGGAAGTTCAGCCACGGCAAATATTCCTTTCCTTGTTAAGTAATTGCTAAGAATTATGAAAGGAAAAACTCATATGAAACCAAAGACTTTGTGGAAGTTTACAGAGGATGGCACAGGCAGTTTTATTGCAGCTCATGCAGAGGCAGTATCACGTTTGTATTTTCCTCTAATGAACTCTTCAGGTATGAAATCCTGGCTCACACCCGAACTAAAAGGAGATATCTGTAGTTCATTCAGCCACTATCTGAACCCGCCCACGGTAACTGAAGAGTTACATCGTTCGGTGTCGAGCCGGAACTGTTGGGTTAGTCTAAAGGGTCAGAAACCATGGTCAGCCACAGGAATGAGTAGCTGGCAAAGGGCAGAGAAGTGGGATGCCAACAAGGAATATTCAGTCGTGGAAGGTCATCCAGGTGCCTTTATAACTAAAAGGGAGCATAAGGATCTGAAAATAGCCTCCAGAATTACCGTTTTCATACCGGAATCAAAGGATTTTGTGGAGCTCATGCTGTTGGAGCTTGAAAACAAGTCGGAGCAACCCATGGTATTCGATTTTACCTATGCATTGCCTGTATATGGTCGACATGCAGATAATTTTCGAGACCACCGACAGGTGACCACCATGTTTCAGAGAAATTTCGTTGAAAAGTATGGGGTTAGAATCAAACCCAATATGGTGCATGATGAACATGGTCATTCACCGAATTCAAAAAACTATTTCGTAGGTGGTGTGGATATGAATGGAGGCTCACCACAACATATATGGGTGAACATGATGGATTTCATTGGTGAGGGCGGAAGCCTGGATAATCCGGTGGCCTTGTTTAAGGATCAGAAACCACCACTGTATGAGCCCGAGGAAGTTGATGGTAAGGAAGCCATTGGGGCTATACAGTTCACTGATATAGAACTGAAAGCTGGTCAAAAAAAGACATTCATCCTGTTTAATGGTATATCCGACCAGGAGAACCATATGGACCACTGGGTTAAAAGCTACGGTACCCTCACCAAAGCAGAAGCTGCACTTAATGAAACACTGGAATACTGGCAGGATTATACCACCACCATCAAAACAAATACAGCTGATACTGATTTTGATCAATGGGTACGTTGGGTTATTTATCAGCTGAAAGCCCGTCAAATATTTGGCAATAGTTTTCTTCCTGACTTCAGTTATGGACGAGGTGGCCGTGGGTGGCGCGATCTCTGGCAGGATTTATTGTCCATTTTCATGGTGGATCCAGATAGTGCCAGAAGTGAGATTCTGAATAATCTCAAAGGGGTACGAATTGATGGAAGCAATGCTACCATTATTGGTTCCGAACCCGGTTCTTTTATTGCTGACAGGAATAATGTGCCACGATCCTGGTGTGATCATGGAACATGGCCGGCATTTGCCATCGATTTCTACCTCCAGCAAACAGGAGATTATGAAATCCTGTTTGAAAAGCTACCCTATTGGAAAGATCAATTCACCGCAAGAAGTACCATCATTCAGACAAACCATGAGCTAGTCCATTCCAATAACCGACAGCTGACCAGCGATAAAGAAATATATACAGGAACTGTATTTGAGCACCTATTACTCCAGCAACTTTCGGCCTTTTTTAATGTCGGGGATCACAACATATTGCTCCTTGAAGGAGCCGACTGGAACGATACCTACGATATGGCGAGAGAGAAGGGTGAATCCGTTGGGTTTTATAGTTTCTACAGTAACAACCTCAAGGCATTGGTGGCAACACTTTTGCATTTGAAAACTACAGGAATACAATCCATAGAACTGATGGATGAAGCCTTCCTATTGCTTGATGGTCTGGATAAGCAGCAATCAGTGGATTATTCATCTGCTAAGGCTAAACAGGAAAGACTTAGCCTATACTTTAAAGCCATTAGCCATCAGGTTAAGGGCAGTAAAACAACTGTTGGCATCGATGAGCTTATTAATGATTTGAACAGCAAGTATAAGCATATCAAGTCACTTATCAATAAACAGGAATGGGTGCAGATAAATGACCAAATGGGATTCTATAATGGTCATTATGATAATTTGGGTAATCCCATCGATGGAAAACATCTCGATGATATTCAAATAGACCTGACCACGCAGGTCATGTGTATTATGCATGGTATGGCAAGCCCCGAACGGATACAATACATACTTAATGCTTGCAATTCCTTGCTGAAGGATGAGGATGGTCTATGCTATCGCCTTTGCCGGCCTTTTGATGGCCTTGACCTAAACCTGGGAAGACTCACAGGTTTTGTCTATGGATATAAAGAGCATGGAAGCAAATGGATGCAACAAAACCTCATGTTGGCTTACGGACTCTGTAAAAGAGGCTTCAATGCGGATGCCTCACAACTTCTGCAGGAAGTTTATCAGCTGGCTACAGATTCGGCCCGATCCAAAATATTTCCGGGAGTCCCATCATATTTTGAACCCGGAGATCGTGGTGCCTATGCCTATTTAAGCGGATCCTCCGCCTGGTTGTTACTCAGCCTGACCACACAACTTTTTGGCATTAGAGGAGAGGAAGGCCAGTTATGCTTCCATCCAAAACTGGATCGCCAGTTTTTTGGTGACCAGGATATAGTGAGCATACAAACCACTTTTAAAAACAAGAAGTTGATGGTGTATTACCATCTGATCGAAGAGGCCACTTCTTTTAGAATTAAGGAAATGAAGATTAATGGGAAGTCCATTAATATAGATCCTTCAAAAGATGGAAAAGTTGTAGTGAGTAGCGCAGACTTTGAGCGCCTGGTCACAAGTGATATCAATGAAATATATGTGTACCTGTATTAGCAGGTTTTATTTAGGACGTCCGTGTATTACGAAACAGCCAACTGAACTATGGAAACTATTGCCTCTCAAAAAACCAAAAGACTCATTTCTCTGGATGCACTCAGAGGCCTTACCATCATTGGGATGATCCTGGTAAATACACCCGGATCATGGACCTATGTGTATCCACCACTCAGACATGCTGAATGGAATGGCCTGACCCCAACGGACCTGGTTTTTCCGTTCTTTTTGTTTGTGGTAGGGGTATCCATAGTGTTGGCCTATACCAAAAGGCTTGATTCCGGTTTCCCCCAAAACAATATGGTTAAGAAGATTCTTTGGCGCTCAGTACTAATTTTCAGTCTGGGTGTATTGTTGAATTTGATTGGAGGCAACTTTGAATACCTAAGGTTGCCAGGGGTTCTACAGCGTATTGCCATAGTGTTTTTTAGCTGTGCGCTATTGTTTATTTATACCTCAAGGAATATTCAAATAATTGTGGGAGTCATGCTGTTGCTGGGATATTACCTGGCCATGAAGTTTTGCTATGTACCTGAAGTAGGGCGAGGTGTACTTGAGCCGGGCAACAATCTGGCTGCATGGATCGATAGTAAAATTATTCCTTTCCATATGTATCAGGGAAGCTGGGACCCGGAAGGTATTTTGAGTAGTTTTCCTGCCATCGGAACAGGGATACTTGGCATGATGGCAGCCCAAATTCTACTTTGGAAGGATAAGTCCAGGGAGACAAAGGTCTTTGTATTGGTTATTGCAGGTTTGAGTGCTGTGATAGTGGGCTTGTTGTGGTCACTGGAATTCCCAATAAATAAAAACCTGTGGTCCAGTTCCTATGTGCTGGTGACTGCCGGAATGGCTGCTATATTATGGGCCTTATTAATATGGATTATGGATATCCTTGATAACCAAAAATGGGCCTATCCTTCGGTTGTATTTGGCAGTAATGCAATTACAGCCTATGTGCTTTCCTATATTCTCTTGCTGCCCTTTAATCAAATTCATATGTCCAATGGGGAAACCCTTCAAAGTGGTTTTATGACTGTTCTGATATCTCTGGGAATGGTGCCTGAACTGGCCTCAGTCTTATGGGCCATAAGCTTCACTTTTCTGTGCTTTTTACCTGTTTTGATCCTGTATAGAAAGAACATATTTATAAAAATTTAGTTTCAAATATTCCTGCTCATGCGAACTGCCTTATATCCAACTGCCAATACTCCCTTGCTATCCCTGAAGTTCAAACAGTCTGTATGTAAGCCTTCAGCTAAGTTGCTGATGCTTTTTTTTATGTTTTTTTTCTTCGCATGTTCTTTCTTGGAGACCTCTGCACAGAACCGTGAAATCATATGGTCTGATGAGTTTGACTATGAAGGTCTGCCTGATCCTGAGAAATGGAGCTATGATATTGGAGGACACGGCTGGGGAAACAATGAGTTGCAGTATTATACTGAGAACAGACTGGAGAATGCCCGTGTGGAAAACGGAAAGTTGATCATCGAAGCCCACTATGAATTGTACAAGGAGAAATTATATACTTCTGCACGTTTGGTAAGTAAGAACAAAGGGGACTGGTTATATGGTTACTTTGAAATGCGCGCCAAGCTACCGTCAGGGAGGGGAACATGGCCGGCATTCTGGATGTTACCCACAGACTGGGAGTATGGCGGCTGGCCAGATAGTGGTGAGATTGATATTATGGAACATGTAGGCTATGATGAAGAGATGGTTCATGCCACGGTTCACACACAGGCCTATAATCATATGATTGGAACGCAGGTTGGTGTGGCACAAGAGGTCAGTGATTGCGAAACCGCCTACCATATCTATGCTTGTGAGTGGAATGAGAATGAAATTAAAATGTATATCGATGGGGATTTGTACTTCAGCTTTCAAAACCAGGGACACTGGACCCGCTGGCCCTTCGATAAGAGATTCCATATCTTGTTGAATATCGCCGTAGGTGGAAGCTGGGGAGGTGTGGAAGGCATCGATAAGCATGCTTTTCCGAGCCAATTTAGCATCGATTACATACGAGTGTATGCTCCGGGTTCTGGACCCTCAGCCATTCACGAAAGGGAGGGCGCCGCTGTGTTGGTGTATCCCAATCCAACAAAAGATATCCTTAGCATTGAATTTCCCGCTGTGCATGCTAGCCAGGAGCTCCGGCTTAAGATTTTTGATGTGTTGGGTAAGCAATTGATGGATACAAACCTTTGGTATACAGGTACTGCTGTAGACATAAACCTTGCTCAACTTCAGTCAGGTGTTTATACCTATTCCATCCTTACTAAGGACCAAATTATTAAACAAGGCAAAATACTCATTCAGTAAGCAATCTTTTGAATATGAGATATATGATAAAACAGTTGGTTTTAATGCTGTTGGTGGCCACTCTAATGAATTCATGTACGCTGGAGCCCTCCAAACAACTAAACGATGTAGCATCTGATCACATCAGAATCAATCAATTGGGTTTTTATCCCAAGTCTGCAAAACAATTTGTTGTGGCAGATACCTTGGTAGCTGGCTTTGAGGTGATGGATATGAAGTTCAATAAGGTATATGAAGGCAAACTTTCAGATAAAGGAATCTGGAAAGCTTCTGGAGAAAGAGTCTTGATGGGTGACTTTCACGCCTTAAAAACACCGGGAACCTATTATCTGGTCATTGATAAGAAGCTAAAATCCCATCCATTTCAGATAACTGATGGCTTGTATAAGGAGGCCTTGCAGGCAGCTGTTAAATCATATTACTTCCAAAGGGCATCCATGGCCATAGAAGAAACCTATGGAGGTATCTACAAAAGGGCTGCAGGTCATTATGATATGGCCTGTTCAATCCACCCTGGTGCAAACTCTGACTTGAGGAGTCTGGATGCTCCTGGAGGCTGGTATGATGCTGGTGATTACGGAAAGTATGTGGGTAATGCTTCATTGTCCACAGGGCAAATGTTACTGCTCCTGGAACAATATCCGAATGTAATCCCTGACAAGGGTTTAAACATACCGGAAAGTGGGAATGGTATCAGTGATTTATGGGATGAATTGCGCTATGAGTTGGACTGGATACTAAGGATGCAGGATAAAGATGGTGGCGTTTTCCATAAACTAACAGCCAGGAATTTCAGTGGGTTTGTCATGCCTGAAAACTATAATTTAGAACGCCTCATCATCGGAAAAGGCACAGCGGCCACATTGAATTTTTCAGCTGTACTGGCTCAGGCTTCCCGACTGTATAAGGAAATAAACCAGGAATGGGCCAAGAAGGCAATCACAGCATCAGAACGCGCCTGGAAATGGGCCAGAACTCACGAATCTATAGCATTTAATAACCCTTCCGATGTGGTGACCGGTGAATATGGGGATGATTATTTTCAGGATGACTTATATTGGGCGGCTGCAGAATTGTTTCTGGCCACCGGGAAAGAAAAATATCTTGAATACCTGCAGGAGAATGGTCAATTATATCAGCACCAGCTAACCAACAGCTGGAAGTTCTTTGTGAGGAATAATGCTTTCCATTCGTTGTTGGAAAATGCAGATCAATTACCAGATGAATACGCCCACCAACTAAAACAAGGGCACCTTCACCTGGCAGATTCAATTTTGGTGGCCATCACATCAAATCCCTATGGCATTGCCCTGGAAAGGTTTGAATGGGGATCCAACAGTGATATTCTTAACCAGGCTGTAATCCTGTGTATGGCTCACCGGATCAGTGGTGATGAAAAATACCTGGAGGGAGCAGAAAAAATAAACGACTATATCTTTGGCAAAAATGCAACCGCCTATTGCTTCTTGACCGGTTTTGGCTCTGAAAGGGTGATGTTTCCACACCACCGGCCCAGCGGTTCAGATGGAATCGATGATCCCGTACCTGGATTTATTATTGGAGGTCCGAACCACGACAGACAGGATAAGAATCAGGTATCCTACAGCTCCCCTTATCCTGCTAAAGCCTATGAGGATGTGGAGGAAAGCTATGCATCCAATGAGGTTTGTTTAAATTGGAATGCACCTGCCGTTTATGTGATGGGCTACCTGGAGAATAACCGGTAGTAAATTGAGCTTTTGTAGCTATGGCGGGATTGGATAAGAGAATAATACTGGTAGATGCCTTGAGGGGCTTTGCTTTATTGGGTATTGTTCTGATTCATTTCGTAGAGCATTTCGATTTCTTTTATAAGCCAGAGGTGACATTTTTCGTTAGCCCGGCTATGGATCAGTGGGTTATGGACACCACCATACTTTTAATTAGCGGAAAAGCCTATTCCATCTTTGCCATCACCTTCGGATTAAGTTTTTTTATTCAAATTCACAGGAAAGAAGTAGTAGGAATTGACTTCAGAGGACGATACATCTGGAGACTATGCCTTCTATTTATCATGGGATTCCTTCACTCATTGATCTATAGGGGAGATATACTCCATATTTATGCCGTACTGGGATTACCCTTGGTGCTCCTATACAAATGCCGAATTAAAACACTGAGTATTCTGGCTTTACTTTTAATTATTGAAATACCCATTCTCTACCATCTTATGAGAACATTTATGGACCCGACCTATACCTTTGTGCCAGATTGGGGAGGCAGCTGGTTTGCAGAAGCAGAACAGGTATACGCCAGTGGGAAGCTATGGGATGTCATTCAAATAAATGCCTGGAAATCCAGATATCTGGTGTATGCCTGGACTTATTATACAGGAAGGGCGGTTCAGCTACTAGCCTTATTTATTTTGGGTTTGATCATAGGTAAAAAGGATTATTTCAACCGGCTTATTGACTATAAGAAACAGATAAGCCTTGCCTTAATGATCAGTGTTTTGGCAGTGATATTGTTAAGAATTCTACTGTTATTGGTTTCAGAAAGTACCTTGTCGGACTTGCAAAAAGGATTGTTTGACACCCTTTTTTCTGCTTTCCTCAATTTGTCTGTAACTTTAGGCATCATTTCTCTGTTCATTATGATATATCTACCGGTCGGAAGATCAAAAATTTTTGAGTGGCTCGCCATCTATGGGAGAATGAGTTTGACCAACTACGTGTCACAGGCAATTTTCGTTGAAGTTGTCTCTTCAAAACAATGCACCCGGAGGTATGGGTAATGACCTGGCTCTGGATAATATCAGTTTCCGACCTTGTGGCCCTGATGCTTTTATTCTGCCACTGGAGACCAATGATATTTGTCTGGATGGCGCACCCGTTATCCTGGATGCTACTGTGGTTGGTGCAGCCTACGATACACTTGCCTTTCAGTGGCAATTAAGTACCGATGGTGGTGAAAACTGGACAAATATCCCAGGAGAAACAGGTACATCATTTACTCACACCAATTTGAGCACCGGCCATTACCATTATAGGTTTTTACTGGCCAATGGCCTGACCAATATTGCCAATTCAAAATGTCGTGTGGTTTCCAATGAAAAAATTGTACATGTGATGCCCAAGTTTTATGACCTCATAGATACCATCTGTGAAGGGATGACTTATACTGTAGGACAAAGTGCTTATTCACAAAGTGGAAATTACGAGGATAGCCTTATCAGTTCGGTGGGCTGCGATAGTATTGTACGCCTTGATTTATATGTTGCAGCTGACCAGGGTATGTATGCAGAATTCAGTCACAGCAATCCCACATGTTCCTATTACGACGACGGATTCTTTATGGTAGATACCGTTTACTTTGGGAGACCGCCATTAAGCTTGATTTTCGATAATCAGGAATATGAGATCCAACATATATTTAACGATCTGGCAGCAGGGCAGTATGCCTACTCAATCCATGATCGTTATGGATGTACTATCCAGGATATACTGACCATCGAGTCACCCGCAGAGTTGGTTGTTGACCTGGGTGAAGATTGGGAACTGGAGCTTGGAGAAGCCATTCAGATCACCCCCGTTATCAGTGACCCAAGCAGTGAACTTTTATGGGATCCTGAAGGCCTGGAATGTCCGGCACCTTGTCAGGAATTGGTTTGGATACCCACACACTCAAGCCCTGTTAGTCTGACTGCGACCAATCACAACAATTGTGTGGCATCGGATTCAGTGTTTGTATCGGTACATAGCGTAAGGAAACTCTTTATCCCCAATGCCTTTACACCCAATGGAGACGGTCTGAATGATGTATTTCATGTGGTGGCTGAAACACCCAATGTGCAGGAAATTACCAGTATGCAGATCTACAATTCTTGGGGAACTTTGCTATATGAAAACAGGCATTTCAACCCAAACGATCAAAACTCAGGATGGAATGGGGATTTCAAGGGGCAAGCAGCACCCATGGGCGTATATCTGTATCACATAAATGTAGTCTTCCTTGACGCTGAACAAATTCAATACCAAGGTTATGTGACGCTCTTAAGGTAATGAATTTTAGTATTTATTTTTGTCCTTGTGGAAGGTATAACCGAGGGTGAACTCAAAAATATCGGCGGCACCCCCATGGGCTTTTATGGTTAATCCTGCAAAGTAATGATCCATAAAACGATAGCGCATACCTACACGCTCATAATAAACCGTTTTTTCATCGTTTTCAACATTGCGATGCAGATAAAAACCAATACCAATAGGTACATATAATTTTTCGGTGAGTGCCCATTCCCAGGAACCCACAATAGCTGTTGAAAAGGATTTGGAAAAACCAGAAGCATCAGAATCGTTGCGCAGATGGGCCTGATCGGAATAGAAAAAGTCCATCCCTATACCTAAGCGGTAACGATAATTGATTTGCCGTAGCCAATTGACTGAAACGGTGGCTTTCAGATAGTTGTCGCCACCTATTTCATAGTTTTTACTACCGGCAATCACCGCAATATTTACCAGATTATGCCTTAAGTATTCCGGTATGGGTGTTTTTTCATGGTAAATCTCATCCTTGTTTAGTTTGTAGCTTACCCCAAGCGTAAAAGGAATCAGGTTCATGCCATAATTGGGTTGTTTGAAAGATCCATTGGAAAAATGTTTGAATCCAAGTGTCGCGTTCATGGCCCAGTTTTCATTGAACTTATAGTTGGCCATAATTCCCAGGTGAACATAACAGTTTCTATAGGAGCCAATAAATATATTCGTTGGGTTGTTTATGGTATCATAGGGATTGAAATTGTATGACAAACCAAAGGCAGCAGTATAGGAAAAGGTAAACCTTTTATCTCCTTCAAAAGCAAAGGGATGGGTGAGGAAGAAATATAAGGCATTGGGTTTGCCAACATCTTCATTATGAAAGGTTGAAGCATACCAACCCACACCCATATAAGGCCTTCTGTAGGTCGTGCTGTAGATATCGTTGGCATCAGTTTTTCTAAAGCCAAGGCGAATGTCCATGCCGTTGTAATAGGAAGCATTAACCACTTGTTCTGAAAGCTCATTATTGTTACCCAAAATGGCTCCATTTTCAAAACTCAGATCGAGGTATTTAACAAACCTTCGGGGTTTTTCGCTTTTCAAACTATCATTGTCCTGTGCTGAAGTCAATTGAATGCTGAAAGCCAGAACCAATACTAAGAGTAGTCTTATCTTCATATAAGTAGGTTTCGTTTAATACTTGCAAATTTAGAAATTACCTTAAGTCTTTCACAAATTTAAGGTTCTTGTAAATCTACGGATGGATTATTTTCATACTATGACTTAAGTATTGGCATGGACCAGCGACATAGCTGCTTTGATTCCATCAGCAGCACTTGAGACAATACCGCCGGCAAAGCCACTGCCTTCTCCAACCATATATAAATTTGAAAATCCATGACACAGACGGTTCTCATCCCTGTCCACCTGGATGCTGGCTGAGGTTTTGCTCTCCAGACCCATGATATTCCCGGTTTCAAAACCCTGAATCTTTTTTGAGAAATTATTGAGCCCCTGTCTCATATTTTCACTGATTTGTTTAGGCAACATCTCCCATAATGGAGCGGCTTTCAAACCCAGGGGATAACTGGTTTCGGTATTTTGTGTGTGCGATTTAGCTTTGATGAAATCTTGTATGGAACAAAAAGGGGCCGCATAACTGGAGGTATAGGAATAAAACTTCCTTTCCAGTTGCTCCAGCCAATCCAGGGATTCAGATGCGCTCACTTCTCTCCCCAGCAATTGTTCCAGATTCAATCCCGAGACACAGGCGGCATTGGCATATTGGGCATCCCTTTGATACAAACTCATGCCATTCACAATATTGCTGCCTTCATAGGCTGTGGCTGGTACCAACAGACCTCCCGGGCACATACAAAAGGTGTATACCTGTTGTTTACTTTCTGTTTTAGCGGTGAGTCGGTATTCAGCAGCCTTTACGCCTGGCAGACTTGGTTTTCCCCACTGTGCTCTGTTGATCAACTCTTGGGGATGCTCCATACGGCTGCCGATGGCGAAATTCTTGGTGTGAAAGCCAACACCTCTTTTCATTAGCATCCTGAAAGTTTCGTAGGCCGAATGGCCGGCTGCGATGATGAAGTAATCCGCTTCCAGATTTCCTGCGGAGCTGTTGGCATGGACCACTGCTCCATTCACCACTTTTATATCGTCCAACATGGTCTCAAACAACAACTGGCCACCTAATTCCTGAAATTCCTGGTTAAGCTTGTGTACGATAATTTTCAGTCTGTCACTTCCTAGGTGTGGATGGGTCATATATTCGATTTCCTCAGGCCCACCAGCCTTAACATATGAAGATAAAATAAACTGCTTTTCCAGTGAAATGCGCTTGCTTCTGGAACTTAGCTTGCCATCAGAAAATGTACCGGCGCCACCTTCTCCAAAGGCATAATTGGATTTGGGATCAAACAAACCAGTTTGTTCGAAGTGCATAATGCCCTCAGCTCTTTTGGTCACTGCAGTTCCCCTGTCTATTAATGTGGTTTGAAAACCAGCTTTCTGTAAAACCAATGCGCTAAAAAAGCCAGCAGGGCCATTGCCTACCACCACCACTTTTTTATTTCTCTTTTTATAAGGAATATGTAAGCCTGGTTTTTTTTCGACCGTTCCTTCTCCAAGTTCGTCAGAATGTACCATTAACCGAAGTTGCCAGTGGATGTTGTTTTTTTTCCTGGCATCAAGGCTCTTGTTCTCAATCTGATAGGTGAAATCTGTTATACCCAGAAGATGTCCGATTTTCTTTTTCAATCGTTCAGAATCATAATCGGTAGGAAGCTTTAAGGAAATCTGTGAATAGCCCATGGAGCAAACATAGGTAATTCCCCATAATACATCGACAAGAATGACACAAAAGAGCGTTTTAAACGGGCTCATAATCAGTAAGTAATGACTTTTTTGAAACATATTTCAAAAAAGTCATTGTCAGTAATTTTAAATAGGTACTTTTGCGCGCTTTTTAAAAATTAATCCTCTTAATACTCAGGACTATGGCATTCATTCAAAAAGACAAATTATTCAGCGGCCGTTGGCTTAAGAATTACAGCATGATTTTGCTGGGTGCTTTTATTATGGCATCCGGTTTTGTTTTCTTCATTACCCCTCACAAAATTGTGCCCGGGGGTGTATATGGTATTTCCATTGTCATTCATTGGATGACAGGTTTTCCAGTGGGTATGACAGCATTGTTTTTTGATATTCCACTTACGCTCCTGGGAATCAGGGTTCTGGGGCCTCGATTTGGTGTTAAAACAGTGGTAGGTTTTGTTGCTACTGCAGTATTTGTTGATGGCATCACCTATTTTTACGGTCACGAACCACTGGTAGCAGGAGACCCTCTGCTTTCTTCCATCTTTGGAGGTTTGTTTATTGGCTTGGGTGTTGGACTGATTTTCAAGGCCAAGGCTTCATCAGGCGGTTCAGATATCATAGCCATGATCATCGGAAAATATACCAAAATACCCATGGGCCAATTGATGATAGCCGTGGACTCAGTCATTGTATTGGTGGGTTTAATTGCTTTCAACGATTGGAAAATTCCTTTGTACTCCTTGATCGTGATATTCATCACAGGTAAGGTAATAGATGTGGTTCTGGAAGGTGTGAATTACGACAAAGTGCTTTTCATCATTTCAGAAAAAACCGATGAGATTCGCGAAAAAATTGTATTTGATCTGAATCGCGGCGGTACCTTTTTGAAGGGTGAGGGCATGTACGGTAAAAATGAGAAGTCAATTATGTTTACCGTGGTTAACCGAAGGGAGATGTCCATGTTGCAGGAATACATCAACCATATAGATCCACAAGCGTTTGTGACGGTACTTAACTCACATGAAATCCTTGGAAACGGATTCAAGTCGTTAAAGGATAAAATAGCTGAGTAAGCAGGAAAAAAACGGTGGTTGGATGACAGAAGTCATCCGATCACTAGTTTGAAAATAGCTTTAGCACATCATTTCCGTTGGCCAGAATCAGTAGGCTGAAAAGGATGACCATCCCTACTACCTGAGCATATTCCAGGAATTTATCACTGGGTTTTCTACGGGCAATAATTTCGTAAAGTAGGAACATCGTATGTCCTCCATCAAGCGCCGGGATAGGTAATACGTTGATAATGGCCAGCATAATCGACAGAAATGCGGTCAGTCTCCAGAAACTTTCCCAGATCCAGTCGGGTGGAAAGATGCTACCAATCATAATAAACCCACCCACACTTTCGTAGGCTTTTACTTCGGGGGAGAACAATAACTTCAGTTGCTTAAGATAACTGCCAATGCCTTCCCAGGCCCTGTTTACACCAGCAGGAACAGCCTGAGCAATGGAGTAGTCCTTTTTGTTGAGGGTGAAAAAAGCATTCAGATCAGCTTTTGTAAATACACCAATAAAACCATCTTCTCCCAGTTGTACCGGGATATGCAAGGTGTCGTTCCCACGTTTGATATCAATGGTGACCAATTGATTCTTATACACCTGGATTTCATTTCTAAAATCGGGCAGGAAGGGGACATATTTCCCGTTAATTCCCATAATGCTATCACCGATTTCAAGGCCTGCAGCTTCTCCGGGAGAGTCGCTGCCGAATCGATCCACAATAAAGGGGATGCGTACCGACATAAAATCGCGTGATTTGTATTTAACCAGTTTGTTCAGGCTGCCCTCCGGGAAAGTAATTTCGATGTTTTGGCCGTCCCGAACAAGCTGGGCAGTTTTGGCTTCATTCAGGATGATGTCCACGGGAATTTTCTGAAAATCCTCCACGGGTTCACCATCGATGGAGATGAAACGATCACCATTTCTGAATCCCATTTCCATGGCCAGGCTATCCACACTGATACCATATTTATTGGCCTCTGTGGTGGGTAAGTATTCTTCCCCATAGTAGCTTAGGATACCAATATATATCACCATGGCCAACACAATGTTCATAATGACACCGCCCAGCATAATGATGAGCCGTTGCCATGCTGGCTTGGATCTGAATTCCCATGGTTCAGGTGGTTTGGCCATTTGTTCCTTGTCCATGGACTCATCAATCATACCTGAAATCTTCACATAGCCACCCAATGGTAGCCAGCCCATGCCGTATTCTGTTCCTTTATAGGTAAACTTAAACAGGGAAAACCAGGGATTAAAAAACAGGTAAAACTTCTCCACCCTGGTTTTAAACATTTTTGCAGCTGCAAAATGGCCAAACTCATGTACCACAACAAGTATGGAAAGGCTGAGTATCAGCTGTAATATTCTAATTAATATATCCATTATCTCTTCTAGTCAATTCTTTTGATAAATTCTTTTGCTTTTATTCGGCTGAGGTAGTCTGTTTCCTCATAATCATTGAAGTCCGGGTTTCCTAAATAGTCGACTGTTGATAAACAGTGTTCCACCACTTGCGGAATTGATGTAAAGCTAATATCTCCTGTCAGAAAAGCCTCAACAGCTATCTCATTGGAAGCGTTAAGAATACATCCGGCATTTCCATCTTGCTTCATGGCTTCAAAAGCGAGTGCAAGATTACGAAATTTTTTCAAGTCAGGAGATTCAAAATCAAGCCGTAAAGTTTGGCCCAAATCCAGGCGTTCCAATTGATTGTTATAACGTTCCGGATAGGACAAGGCAAATTGGATAGGCAGCTTCATATTGGGCAGACCCAACTGTGCTTTTACAGAGCTATCACGAAAATAAACAAAGGAGTGTACGATGGATTGAGGATGGATGAGCACCTCTATTTGTTCTGGTTTCAAATCAAACAGCCATCGCGCTTCAATGGCTTCAAGCCCTTTGTTCATCAAGCTGGCTGAATCGATGGTGACCTTTTTACCCATTCTCCAAATGGGATGTTTGAGTGCATCCTGTGGGCTAACATGTTTAAGTTGGTCAGGAGTCATGCCCTTAAAAGGACCTCCTGAGGCTGTCAGAACTACCTTTTCGATGGGATTACTAAACTCACCCATCAAGCATTGAAAGATGGCAGAATGCTCTGAATCCACTGGTATAACAGGAGTATTATTCTTTAGTGCTTCCTTCATCACCATGCTTCCAGCCACCACCAAACTTTCCTTATTGGCCAAGGCCAAAGGTTTTTTATTTTCAAGGGCTGCCAGCGTAGGTTTCAGTCCGGCAAAGCCAACAATGGCCATGAGCACCATATCGATGCTTTCCATTTCCACTATTTGTGACAGGGCCTCTTCTCCTGCATAAACTTTGATGTCTAAGACATCCAGGGCATCAAATACCTTTTGATAAGCCTCAGCATTGCCAACCACCACCACATTGGGCTTGTGAATTTTAGCCTGTTGGATGAGCAGATCCACATTATTATAGGCGCTTAAAACTTCAACACAAAAAAAAGCAGTTTGTTCTTGAATAACTTCCAGTGCCTGTACACCTATAGATCCGGTAGATCCTAAAATGGCGATTCTTTTTTTCAATGGGTTGTTTTCAGTTAATTTCTTTGAAAGGGAGCAAAGTTACGCCCAATTGGTATTGGAGTAAGCAATTAAAAGATTAAAAAAACTTAATTAAACATGATATATTCTTCAGGGTCCACCGGTGTGCCATTATACCAGAGTTCAAAATGCAGATGGGGCCCGGTGGTAAGCTCTCCCGATTGTCCGGCAATGGCAATGGGTTCACCAGCCGTAGCATGATCGCCTTCTTTCTTTAACAATACGGAATTGTGTTTGTACACAGAAATTAGATTTCCTTCATGCTGGATGGCAATCACATAGCCTGTTTCCAGGGTCCAGCTCGACGTGATTACCGTACCATCCAAGGTGGCTTTCACTGCCTCATTGTGTGCAGCGGCAATGTCGATACCGTGGTGTTTGTCGTGCATATTGAACTTGGAAGTGGTTATGCCGTTAATGGGGGTGAAGAAATTAAAGTTTCTTATGGATGAACGATTGGACTCAAATCGTTGGCCACCTTCGTTGAAGTATAAATTGTACATATTCTGATGCTCAAATTCAGCCCGTAGCAGACTGTCTTCATGAGATCGGGTGATGGAAATGTCATCGTAACGTTGGGGCGTTTCAGTGGGGCTTTGGTAGGCTTCCTCCACATCTCTGTCCTCGATGATATTCCTTACATTTTCAATGTATATGTCCTTTTGATAGAGGTCGTTTAATAATGAATCAGCCAGCAGATTCAATGCGTAAAGTTGTTTCTTTTGGCTTCCATCAGGATAGCCAGGGATATATTCTTTAATGGGTGTATAGGCAATTAAGAAAAATGTGATGGTGATAAAGATAACACCCAGGCTGAAAAATATCGTAAAGACATTAAGACGTGTCAGCCTGAAAGAAACCCGTTCTTCAAATGTTTGATCATTGAATATGACAAGCCGGTATTTGCTTCTCAGTTTATAATACCACCTTTTATCTTTCTTAGCCTTGGCCATCCATCAGTTTTTTGCAAAGATATTGTAAAAAGAAGAATAGAAAAGCCATGGGTTTTACCACGAATTATCAAGTAAACCCATGGGCAATCAGGTCATATGCACCCATTTTTAAACCATAAGGGCAATAAAAAGCCGTAAAAAAAGGCATTACGGCTTTATTATCAACAAACTCTCCCTATTTTTGCGCTGGTTATTAAAATAATTAGCCCGTTTTATAGTTATTTAGGAAAATCAAGATTTTGACAAACAAATTGTTAAACAGAATCGCAAAAGGACTTAGTCTTTTAAGCATCATTGTGCTGGTGTTTTCTTGTTCCACCAAGAAGAATACCTGGACACGTCGTGCCTACCATAATCTTACCTGCCACTATAATGTGTATTGGAATGGGATGATCAGCCTGAAAGAAGGCGAGCAATCCTTGAAAGATAATGTGGAGGATAATTACAATACCGTACTACGGGTCTATAATTATGGTGATCTGCAGGAAGCACAATCACTTTTTCCTAAAATGGACCGTTCCATTAAGAAAGCCTCCATTGGAATCCAAAAGCATTCTATGTACTTTGGAGGAAAGGAAAGGGTTAAATGGATAGATGACAGTTATTTGATGATGGGCAAGGCCCATTTCTATAAACAAGATTACACCAGTGCACGTCGTGTGTTTGATTATGTGGCCAAGGAATATGACAAAACACCTTCTTCCTATGAGGCCATACTCTGGCTTGCCAAAACCCATGTACAGGCTGAGCGCTTCGAAAAAGCTGAAGCAGCGCTGAATCTTTTACAAAGCAAACTGGAGGATGACGAGTTTCCGCATAGTGTGGAAAAGGATATGCCCTTGGTTTATGCCGATTTCTATCTGGCTCAGGAGAATTATAACAGTGCCTATCCCTATCTTGAAAGAGGGCTAGAGCTCAATAAGAAACGGGAAACCGTCATGCGTTTGTATTTTATCCTGGGGCAAATTAACCAGCTGGAAGAAAATCTGGAAACTGCAACTACCTATTATAAAAAAGTGTTAACGAAAAGCCCTCCTTATAAAATGGCTTTCGAAACACAAATGAATATGGCCCGCTGTTATGATGGGGCTTTCGGCGATAGCAAGCAGTTGAACAAGCTGCTGTTAAAAATGGCTGAGGATAAAAAGAACGAAGAATTCCTCGACCAGATTTACTATGCTTTGTCTGAAGTGGCTACCAAAGACAATAATGATACTTTGACCATCCACTACCTTCAATTATCAGTGGCTAAAAGTGTGAGCAATGATTTTCAAAAAACCAGATCTTCACTTGATCTGGCAGATATATATTTTGAGCAAACTGATTATATCGAGGCCCAGGCTTATTACGATACAGCAGTCTCTTTTATACCCCTGGATTTTCCGGATTACGACAAAATAAAGAACCAGGCCGGCATTTTATCTGATATGGTGGTACAGATCCAGACCATTACGGTTCAAGACAGTTTGCAGCGTCTGGCCCAATTGGATTCGACGGCCTTGTATGCTGTGATTGATCAAATCATCAAGGATTATCTTGCGGAAGAAGAAAGAAAACGTGCAGAGGAGGCCTTAGCCAGAGAGCAGGGTACCCAGTTTATTGACATGAACCGGCCCAGTTCCAGCTCCAATGCTGTGGGTGGTGGTGAATGGTATTTTTACAACCAGACTGCCCTGAGTTTTGGATTTACGGAGTTCAAGAAGAAATGGGGACAACGAAAGCTTGAAGATAACTGGAGGCTTAGTGATAAACGTCAGGTGTTGCCATCGTTTGGTGATGAAGATGAAGCTGCTTTGGATAGTTTGGCTTCTGATTCTGCTGTGGCAGAAGTAGTGGCCTCACCCACACAAAGGGCCTATTATCTGGCTGATATTCCCAGAACAGAGGAGCAAATGAAGGCTTCAGACTCCATGCGGGTAGAAGCTTATTATTTGCTGGGTTATCTCTATCTTGAAGAACTTCGTGATACTACCGAAGCCATAGAAACATATCTCACATTCCTGGAGGAGTATCCTGAGAATAAATACCTATTGCAAACTTGGTATGCATTGTATAAGGTGTATATTGAGCACAACGATATTGTTAAGGCTACCCAATATAAGGACCTGATTGTCAAGAATTACCCTGATAGTGATTATGCCAAAGTTATCCTGGATCCGGATTACTATGTAAAACTCAGTGAACAGAAAAGTCAGGCTTCCAAATTATATGAAAGGGCTTTTACAGCCTATGGTAAGGAGCAGTATTACAGGGTAATCACTTTTGCGGAAAAAGGCATTGAGCAGTATCCTGATGATACAGCATTGGTTCCCCGTTTCTTATATCTGAGAGCCATGTCATTGGGAAAAGTAGATGTGCCGGACACCTTATATGTAGCCTTGCAATCACTTATCAGCGAATACCCAGCCAGCCCCGTGGTTCCCATGGCTCAAACCATGCTAACCCTGCTTCATGATGAGTTTGGTATTGGTGTGTCACCTGAGGATCAGGGAAAAGAGGAAGAGGAGCAAGCCAATACTTCTATGTTTAGTTTCAATGCTGAAGACGTCCACTTCGTTATGATGGTTATTTCTTCGGATAATGTAAAAGTTAATGCACTGAAAGTGAGGGTGTCGGATTTTGACCAGAAGTACTTCGGACTGGTTAATCTGAGGGTGAAAAGCCTGATGCTCGATAAACAACGAACCTTGATTACAGTGGGCAATTTCCAAAACAAAAATGATGCTGATAACTACTATTCTGCATTGAAAAACGATGAATATGTGTTGTCGGGGATCACAGATGAACAGGTTCAGTTGTTTAGCATATCTGCCAGAAACTATCCGGTATTTTATAAGGAGAAAGATATTGAAGCTTATAAGTCCTTTTATGAGGAATACTACAAGAAATAAATAGCAACCACCCAAAACCAAAACCCGTGAAGAAAACTAAAAATGGTAATCATGAAGTTCAGGTGCTGAATATGATAGCATCCGGAACCAAGATTCAAGGTGATATTGAATCGGAAGGGGATTTCAGAATTGAAGGCAGCCTGACAGGAACTGTCAAATCCAAAGGAAAAATAGTGATAGGCGAATCAGGTTCAGTTGATGGCCAGGTTTATTGTCAGAATGCCGATATCTCAGGTAAAGTCAAAGGAAAACTGGAGGTCAAATCACTTACCATACTGAAAGAATCTTCAAGCTTTGAAGGCGATATTAGCACTACAAAAATATCCATTGAACCCGGTGCTGTGTTTACCGGAAGTTGTCAAATGTCGACATCGGCAACAGCGCCCAAAGTAAAGTCTTAATTTGAAATCTGACAATAAGGAAAATCCATTAAAGTTTTATGCCAAATATTCCAGTCTGGCTCTGCAAATGATTGTCATCATTGTAGGAGGGGCCTTTGGAGGAAAAGCCCTTGATGCTAAACTGAAGATGGAATTTCCTGCTTTTACAGTTGGATTAACCATATTGTCGGTAGTAATAGCCATTATCTACGGGATGAGAGGTCTGTTCAAAGACAAGTAAAATAGCTCGAACACATAATTATGACATCTGGTTTTAAAGACAGCTATCTGAAATTTCTAAAGGGTTTTACCATATATACCCTCTTTATCGCTTTGGCAAGTATTGTGTTCTGGAAATGGATTCCTTCCTTACCCATAACGGCTCATTTCCCCTGGTTACTTGGTTTCATGTATTTGTTCACATCGCTGGTGTTTTACCGCTTGTTAAAATCTCTGGACAATAAGTTAAGTCGTTTTGTCAACGTATTTATGTTGCTGAATTTTTTCAAGATGATTTTCTATGTCATCGTCATTGTAGCTTTCGCCTGGGTGAACAGGGATGAAGCCGTTGGCTTTACCATAACTTTCTTTGTTTACTATTTGCTTTTTACCACTTTTGAGATCATGGCTTTGCTGAAAAAGAAAGCCTGATGATTCCACGGCTTACAACAGCCAAAGTTTTTAGTCCTTGTTTTGTTAAATCCTGTTTTTATTCACATTTAATTCCTATTTTTAGCCTTTCAATTTTTTTTAAGGCCAATGTTAGTTAAGGGATCGTTTGAGGATTATTTATACATTTTAATTGGTGTTGTTTGGGTGGCTGTATCTATATATAAAGGTGCCCAAAAGCGCAAAAAGGCTGCATCTGCCCCATCTTCCTCCGAGCCGGAACAGAAAAAATCATTTATTGATGCTTTTTTAGAAGAGTTTGAAGAAAAACAAACTCCCATATATGAGGAACCCAAACCTGATGATTTTGAAGAGCTAAGCACGAGACCCATTCAGGCTGAAGCTGAAAACATTGATGAAAATTACGTTTTTTCTTATGATGACCAGTATGAGGAAAGCAACGTAAATGAGTATGATGACGTCTATAAGAAAGAACCAGAAACCATAATACGAACTCAGGAACTTAGTAAACCCGTTAAAAGAAGAAAAAAAAGACGCTTGGATTTGAGGAGAGCTGTAATTTATTCAGAATTGTTACGGCGCCCCTATTTGTAAGAAATACATATTGATGATTTTTGTTTGGTAAGTCTATTATATTAGTAAATTTACCCACTTTTTTAATAATTAAAGCAGGATTTTAGTTGAATATAAATTTGCAGGTATGTTAAGAAATTTACTCTTTACCCTTGGTTTAATTCTTGCAACGAGCCTTATGACATATGCCCAACAGGGATCGTTACAGGGTCAGGTGCGTGATAAAGACACAAAAGAAGCAATTCCTTTTGCAAATATTGTGCTTGAGAATAATGGCACCCAGGTTGGAGGTACCACCTCCGATTTTGATGGTAACTATACTATTAAGCCAATTCCGCCGGGAAAATATGATTTGAAAGCTACCTACGTAGGATACAAAACTGTACTTACGAAGGGAGTACTCATTTCAGGTGATAAAATTAGTTTCTACGATATTGACCTTGAGTCAACAACTGAAACACTAGATGTGGTAGAGGTTATCGATTACAAAATACCACTGATTGAGAAGGATAATACAGCCAGTGGTGCTTCGGTAACAGCGGAGGAAATTTCCAAAATGCCGAATCGTAGTGCTAATGCGGTAGCCACCACAGTAGGGGGTGTGTTTTCACAGGATGGTGAGCGTGGAAGTGTACGTGGTGCCCGTGGAGATGCTACAGCTACCTTTATCGATGGTGTTAGGGTAATCGGAAGTAGTAACGTACCTCAGTCTGCCATTGAGCAGGTTGACGTGATCCTTGGTGGTGTACCTGCCCAGTATGGTGATGCTACTTCAGGTATTATCAACGTAACCACAAAAGGTGCTTCCCGGAAATTTGGTGCTGGTATTGAGCTGGAGTCTTCTCAGTTTCTGGATGCCTATGGACACAATAGAGGTGGATTTAACATCATGGGGCCATTGATTAAAGGAAAAGACAAAAACAATACCGCTTTGTTAGGTTTCTTTATTGCAGGTGATGTAAACTACAACCAGGATGGACGACCATCAGCTGTGGGACATTATGCTGCAAAAGACGATGTGCTTCAAGCCATTCAGCAAGATCCCTTGCGTCCTTCCGGATCTGGGTCAGGTACTTTCCTGAATGCTGAATTCCTGCGCGCCAGTGATTTCGATCATATCAAAGCATCACAAAACACCGCACGTACCAATGTGAACGTTTTGGGTAACATCAGCATTCGTACCACCGAAAACATCACATTGCGTTTGGGAGGTTCATATAACTACTATAATGGTAGAGACTTTAACTATAGTGCTACTCTGTTTAATTATGATAAGAACACCGTCCGTACCAATGAAACTTACAGAGGTTATGTAACCTTTACCCACCGTTTCCCAACGGATCCTAACAGTACCTCTTTATTTAAAAACATTTATTACAACATCCAGTTTGACTATACCAAGTCAAAAGGAGAGTTTGGTGATCCTGATCATGGCGACGATTTGTTCAGATATGGTTATCTGGGTAAATTCACCACCCATAAAACATCTACCTACGAATTGGGTTCAGATACTGTTGACGGACACTATTATGAAAATGTACAGGTGTTGAACTCATGGGATTATGATACTTTGGTTGAATGGCAACCTTTTGACATCAACCCATTGGTAGCCGAATATACCAACAGCTACTACCGCATTTTTGATGGTTCCCCTGTTGATCATTACGAAAATACTTCCCAGATTGAGTTGGGTGGTGGTTTGCTTAATGGTAGCGGCCCATCCGGAATTTATGGACTGTATCAAAGCCCGGGTGCCAACCAATCAGGTTACGGAAAATACAACAACGACCAGTATAACCTTAGGGTAGATGCTTCCATGGATATTGGAAAACATGCACTGAAACTGGGTTTCCAGTATGAGCAGCGTGAAAGCCGTAGCATCAATTATGCGCCCACAGGCCTGTGGACATTGATGCGTGGTTTGACCAACTTCCATATTAATGAGCTCGATAAAGATAACCCTGAGTTGATTAGCTATGATGGTGTGGTAGATACCATATTATATAGAAGAAAATATGATGGTGCTTCCCAATGGGAATTTGACAAAAACCTCCGTAAAAAACTTGGTTTGGATGTGGATGGTTTGGATTATATCATCATGGACTCCTACGATTATAATGAAGGTACCATCGATTATTACGATTTTGATGGAAACCGCAGGGTAGCTTATCTTGATGGTGCCAAATTCTCCATCGATATGTTCTCACCCACTGAGTTGTGGAACAATGGTAATGCCTATATCAACTACTTTGGATATGATTATGAAGGTAATGTGCTTTCAAGCCAGCCTGCATTTGATGACTTTTTCTCAAAAACTGATGAGAATGGTATACATACCAGAGATATCGGTGCTTTCAGACCTATTTATATGGCTGGATATATCCAGGATAAATTTGCTTTTAAAGACCTGATTTTTAACGTAGGTGTACGTATCGACAGATATGATGCCAACCAGAAAGTACTTAATGATCCTTATTTGCTCTATCCGGCCTTTACCGTTGGTGAACAAGAAGGTATCAGAGCCGAGCACGGAGTTGCATTTACAGCACCTTCTAATATGGGAGAAGATTATGTCGTATACCTCGACAAAGTAAACAATGCCACACGCGTAGTAGGTTATCGTGACGGTAACGTATGGTTTAATGCAGATGGTGTTGAGATTCAGGATCCAACTGTATTGGACGTAGGAAGTGGTATCTCACCAGCGCTGGTTGATAAAGAGCAGGATGAAGTGAATATCAAATCCTTTAAAGATTATGATCCTCAGATCAACATCATGCCCAGGATTTCATTCTCCTTCCCAATTTCAGACGAAGCTTTGTTCTTTGCTCACTATGATGTGTTAACCCAGCGTCCAACCTCAAACTCATTTGCCAGTCCGGCCACCTATTATTTCTTTAATAATATTGGGGGATCAATTAACAACCCAAGCCTGGAGCCTACCAAAACCATTGATTATGAGCTTGGATTTACACAGAAACTAACCAATACTTCTTCCATCACATTTACCTCTTTCTATCGTGAAATGAGGAATATGATTCAGTTGTATCGTTTTAATGGTGCTTACCCAAAGGATTATACCTCTTATAACAACCTTGACTTTGGTACTGTAAAAGGTATTACAGCTGCTTATGACTTGCGTCGTACAAACAATGTAAGGGTAAGAGCATCCTATACACTTCAATTTGCTGATGCTACAGGTTCTTCAACCACAACTGCAGCTTCTTTGATTGCAGCTGGTTTGCCAAACCTTCGTTCTACTTTCCCAATGCCTTGGGATAGAAGACACCAATTTAATATTTTACTTGATTATCGTTTTGCTTCAGGTAAAAAATACAACGGACCACAGATTAACCGCGACAAGAAAGATAAAGCTCCTGTCGATCTATTGGCCAACACTGGATTTAGTTTAACAGTAATTGGTGGTTCCGGTACTCCTTATACTGCTTCCCGTAATGTGACTTCACCTATCTCAGGTGGTGCCAGATTGCTTAAAGGTACTTATGGTGGTGCCAGATTACCATGGCAGTTCCGCTTAGACCTTAGGGTAGACAAGGATATTTACTTCAAAATGAAAAAGGAAGACGGCGACAATGCCAAGCAAGCCTATATGAATGTATATTTCCAGGTCTTGAACCTTCTGAATACTCAGAATGTGATCAATGTGTATCCTTACACAGGTAACCCGGATGATGACGGTTATTTATCAGCCCCGGAATGGCAAAGAGAGATCAATAACCAATTGGATCCTCAATCATTCATCGACTATTACAGCATGTTTGTTGATGGTCCGGGAGGCTATAGTATGCCACGCCAGGTTAGATTAGGTGTTATCTTTAACTTTTAAGACTAAGGAATTTTGAAAAAGAATAATAACGATAGAAAAAATATGACCATCATGAAAAATATTTCTCGAATTTTAATGATCGTGTTTATTTCTGCCATTACATTGAACCAATCCTTCGCTGTAGAAGAGCAGTTGGTAGGTAAGCAAAGCACAGGCCTGAAAGAAACCGCAGCCGGTTGTGCACCAGCATCGGGTTTTGAGTGGCTTGATATCAACAATGTAAGGGCAAGAATCAACACTGGTGGTGACATGTGGTGGGATCTGCCCGGTGGTACAGGTTCAAAGTATTATATACCTAAAAATGGTTCAGCTACAGCCATGTTCTCCGGAGCCTTGTGGATTGGAGGACTTGATATCAACAACCAGTTGAAATTGGCTGCTCAGCGTTACCGTCAGGTGGGTATTGACTATTGGACTGGTCCATTGACTATAGATGGTACAGCTGCCATTGATGAGATTGTTTGTGCACAGTATGACAAGCATTTCAGAATGAACCGTCAGTTGGTTGATGACTTCATTGGACAACTGGATGAAAATGGATTCTTTAAGCCTTCAGAAGATTATGAAATTCCTGCTGAGATTATGCAATGGCCTGCCCATGGTGATCCAAACAAAGGCCAGAGTTACTATCTAGCTCCTTTCTATGATAGAGGTAGTGATGGTGTGTATGATCCCAATGATGGTGACTACCCTTATTACGATATTTCCAATGAACTCTGTCATAAAGATATCCCAACCATGGATGAAGAGTTTGAAGGAACAATTTATGGTAGTATCCTTGCTGACCAGGTAATCAAAGGTGACCAAACCTTATGGTGGGTCTTTAACGATAAAGGTAACGTACATACCGAAACCAGTGGTTCTGCCATCGGTATGGAAGTTAGGGCACAGGCTTTTGCTTTTGCAACCAACGACGTGATCAATAATATGACCTTTTATAGCTACGAAATTATCAACCGTTCAACCTTTGAGCTTACACAAACCTATTTCTCCCCATGGGTAGATACCGATTTGGGTTATGCATGGGATGACTTTGTAGGTTGTGATGTGCAACGTGGACTAGGCTACTGCTACAATGGTAGTGCTGTTGACGGAAGTGGTGATGTGGAAGCCTATGGCGGTCCTGAACCACCACCACCTGCTGTTGGTGTTGACTTCTTCCAGGGACCCTATATGGATGATGACCAATTGGACAATCCTAAGTATGAGTATTTCACTAATCCTGAAACCGGTTTCCCTGATTCCACTCAGCTTTGTGATGAAAGTATTAATGGTGTAAACTTTGGAAATGGTATCGTTGATGATGAACGTTTCGGTATGAGAAGATTCGTTTATCACAACAACGGTGGTAACCCTGCCCAGAGTGACCCTCAAATTGCCCCTGAATATTATAACTTCCTGAAAGGTATCTGGAAAGATAATACCAAAATGATGTATGGTGGAACAGCGCACGCTTCCGGAGCTGGTACAGTAGGCCCAGAGTGTGATTTCATGTTCCCAGGCGATTCCGATCCTTGTAACTGGGGTACTGGCCAGCAACCACCAAATGGCGGTTACAACCAAAATGGTTTTTACTGGACAGAAGAAACCGGAGATGATGGTGCGCCTAATCCATCAGGTGACAGACGTTTTATGCAGTCAGCTGGACCTTTTACCTTGAAACCAGGTGCTGTTAACTATATTACTGTAGGTATTCCATGGGCAAGAGCTACTGCTGGTGGACCATTTGCCTCAGTTGAATTGCTTAGAGTAGTTGATGATAAATGTCAGGCTTTGTTTGATAACTGTTTTAAAGTTATTGACGGTCCAAGTGCTCCAGACCTCGCTTTCCGTGAGCTCGATCAGCGCGTGATTGTTTATATCTCCAACTCTCCTTCTTCCAATAATTACAGAGAGAAGTATAAAGAATATGACAATACTATTATTCAGCCAAACCCAGCCAGTCTGGAAGGTGACAGTAGTGACCCATGGTACCGTTTCGAAGGCTATCAGATCTTCCAATTGAAAGATCCTACAGTGAGTATTGAAAGTGTACATGATCCTGACCAAATGAGATTGGTTGCTCAGTTTGACGTGAAAAATGGCGTGGGTAAACTGGTTAACTATTATTATGATGAGTTCATCGGTGGTAACGTACCAGTGGTAGAAGTTGTTGGTGGTGACAATGGTATCCAGCACTCCTTCGAACTCACACAGGATGCGTTTGCAACAGGTGAAGTTAGCCTGATTAACAACAAACAATATTATTACACCGCCCTGGCTTATGCTTATAATGAGTATTTGCCCTACAGCGATGGTCCTGTTTCTTATCTTGGACAGAAAGAGCCTTACCTGTCAGGTAGACGCAATATTAAAACATACGTAGCCATGCCTCACAAAACCGTTAATGGTACTGTGATCAATGGTGAATACGGTACAACACCACAAATTACCCGTCTGAATGGTAATGGAAATGGTGGTTTGGTACTGGAACTGACTGATGAAACTGTTGACGAAATCATGTCAAAACCACCAGCAGGTCCTGATAATCTCTTTGGTGATCCAGACTATCCAATTGCTTACAACCCTGTGTACAAAGAAAATGCAGGTCCATTGAATATTCAGATTATTGATCCATTGAATGTAGTTGGAGCAGAATATGTATTGTGGATGGATACCCTCACTCACCATTTGCTACATGATGTTACTGGCCGTCCTGAATTGGAAGGTGATACAACTTCTAAAATGGTTGCCAACTGGACCATCAGAAATATGGAAACCGGTGAAGAGATTAAAGGTGATACCACTATCGTTACTGAAAGTGAGCGTCTCTTCCTTGATCTTGGTATTTCCGTAAACATTACCCAGCCATTTAACCCAGGTCCTATTCCTGTGGGTCGTGTGGATGTTGACGGAACACTTAAAACTTCTCATAGCATTCTTGCACCTAACAATGGTCTGTTAGAATCAAGCATTGAATATGCTGACAGTTCAAGCCGTTGGTTAAGTGGTGTGGAAGACAATGACGTGCCTGGTGACCCATTCAACTGGATCCGTTCAGGTAACCGTCGTGATGATGCTGACCCAGCTAACAATGACTGGTATATGAGTGCATCACCACCAAATCCATGGGATGATGAGGAAGTATACGAAAGATTACTTAATGGAACCTGGGCTCCTGCCGGATTAACATCTGCAGCTAATAACTACAAACCAGGTAATAATGAAAACAATCAGATTGGACCAATGTTTAGTGTGGATGCCAAGGTGTATAACACCATGGAAAAATTAGCCAGTGTAGACATTGTGATGACTCCTGATAAATCCAAATGGACCCGTTGTCCTGTAATTGAGATGAGCTATGACCAGGAGCTGGCTGAAGGTAATGCCTTTATGCATGGACTTCGTGCTTCTCCATCCGTTGACAAAGATGGTAACTTTGCCACCCTCGGATCAGGTCCTAGTGATAATCCGGAAGATCCTAACTACATCAGTGAACATGGTATGGGTTGGTTCCCAGGTTATGCCATCAATATTGAAACAGGTGAGCGTATGAATATGATGTTCTCAGAGGATTCATATCTGGTAGGATTTAACGGTCGCGATATGTTGTTTAACCCAACTGCCCGTAACCTGTCCATTGAAGATCAGGAGGATGATCCAAATGTATTGAGTGGTGTGGGATTCCCATTGCTTAAACAACCCGTATTTGGTGGTAAACACTTTGTATATGTTCTCGGACATAACACCACCAAAGAGGTCCTGCAAGGCGTAGAATTCAAATATGAATTTCCTGCATATGATGCTGGTCGCACCATGCATACCATGCTCGACACCGTATTTGATGCCTTCTTCGATTTCAGTACCCACTATGTATACAGTAATATTATGTATATCGGTATGCCGATGGCTGTTGAAGGACAGGATTGGTTATCCAATGAAGCTAAAATTCGTTTCCGTGTTTCCAAACCGTTCAAACCTCATTACGCAGAACTACCATTGGATACAGTTTATCCAGGTATGGATGTGAATGGAAACCAGCCTATGTACGCTTTCTCAACTGAAGGACTGGCTACTCAGCACGAGGTTGTTGAAAAAATTGAAACGGATCTTGACAGGATACGAGTGGTTCCTAACCCATATTATGCATACTCGGCCTACGAGAATAATGCCTTGGATAATAGGGTACGGATTACCAATATCCCTAAAAGCTGTATCATCACCATCTTTGATGTGAGTGGTATTAAGGTTCGTCAGTTTAGCTATGATGTGAATACTGTGTCAGAAGTACAGTATAACAATTCCTATGAGAAGGAAGACTATGCTCAGGAAACCACCAGTATTGAGTGGGACTTGAAAAACTTCGCCGGTGTGCCAATCTCAGGAGGTATTTATTATATCCATATTAAATCTCCTCAAGGTGAGCGCGTAATTAAGTGGTTCGGAATGCTTAGGGTACCTGACCTTAACACATTCTAAAAATATAAGAAAATCAATCAGATAACGATAAATATGCTGAATATGAAAACTCTTTATAAATATTTAACGGTTGTTTTAGTTACTGTTATTGTTTTCCCGCTTGCACAACCTTCATTCGCAGGAAATAAAGACAGGTCTGGACAGGCAGGGGCATCTGAGTTATTAATTAACCCATGGGCACGTTCCAGTGGTTGGGGTAGTGCTAATATGGCGAAAGTTAAAGGTTTGGAAGCTATGTGGGGCAATGTTGCCGGTACTGCTTTCACTCAAGGAACTCAGCTGATTTTCTCCCATACTCAATGGTTGAAAGGAACAGGGACCACCATTAACGCCTTCGGATTGACCCAGAAAGTAGGTGATGCCGGAGCCCTTGGTTTGCAGGTCATGTCCATGGGATTTGGTGAAATTGATATCACCACCCCAACAAGCCCTGAAGGCGGTTTGGGTACCTTTAAACCCTCGTTGATGAACTTCGCTATATCCTATGCCAAAGGCTTTTCCAATAGCATATATGGTGGTGTGGTTATCAAAGTAATCTCCGAGTCAATTGCTGATGTTAGCGCCGTTGGTGTAGCCATCGATGCCGGTATCCAGTATGTGACCGGAGAGCACGACCAGATTGCTTTTGGTGTGGCCCTTAAAAATGTGGGACCCCAACTTAAATTCTCTGGTGACGGACTCTCCCTGAAGACTTTCCTTTCAGGACAGGAAACTCAGTTTACCATGGAACAACGTTCAGCTGCTTTTGAGATACCAACACAGCTATGTATTGGAGCTGCTTACGATTTTCTTTTCCCAAAAGATTACCGCCTGACCCTTGCAGGAAACTTTACTTCTAACTCATTCACCAAGGATCAATTTGCTTTGGGACTTGAGTTTAGCTTGAAAGATTATCTGATGTTAAGAGGTGGTTATACCTACGAAGATGGTATGTTTGAAAGCATTGAAACTTCAGAAAACACCAACATCAACAAAGGTTTAAGTGCTGGTTTAAGTGTTCAGGTACCACTGAACAAAGAAAATGGAAGCTATATCGGAATTGATTATTCATTCAGAGAAACCACTAGTTTCAACCACACCCATAACTTTGGGATCATTTTAAATTTCTAAAACTTATTTGACTGTAAGGCAGAATTCTTCTTAACTTTGCAGCCGAAAAGGACCCTTAATCTAGATTAAGGGTCTTTTTATCTTATTAACAGACCACTAAAGAGAACGGATATGTCTGATTCACGGTATTTCACAGAGGAGGGATTGCAGAAATTGCAAGAGGAACTGGATCATTTAATCTCCATCGAACGCCCAAAAATTTCGCAGCAAATCGCTGAAGCACGCGACAAAGGTGATCTTTCAGAAAATGCTGAATATGATGCTGCCAAGGAAGCCCAGGGCATGCTCGAACTAAAAATTTCTAAAGTACAGGAAAAGGTAGCCAATGCCAGGATTATTGATGAGTCGAAATTGGATGCCACCAAGGTTTTTATCCTATCAAAAGTAAAGATTAAAAACCTTAAAAATTCAGCTGTCATGACCTATACACTGGTGCCTGAAGAAGAATCTGATTTGAAAAAGGCACGTATTTCTGTTGACTCACCCATAGCTAAAGGCTTGCTGGGTAAATCAGTAGGAGAAAAAGTAGATATAAAGGTCCCTGCAGGAGTGGTTCCTTTCGAAATTATCGAGATCAATCGTTAAGTCCAGACCACTTTCACAATATTTTTTGAATGTCTGATACTGACTTTATAAGTTAGCACTGCATAGTCATGTCTATTGAAAGCTGTAACAGGATTATTAGGCTTTTGTAACTTTGTAAGAAATACAACACTATGGCAAGTATATTCACTAAGATTGTAGCAGGAGATATTCCCTCCTATAAAATTGCCGAAGATGATCGCTTTTATGCCTTTTTGGATATCAATCCCTTGGCTAAGGGACATACTTTGGTTATACCCAAGAAAGAGATCGATTATATCCTGGATATCGAGGATGAGCTCTACAAATCATTGTTTGCTTTTGCTAAGAAAGTGGGCATTGCCATCGAA
>JAERTD010000008.1 GCA_016845175.1 Bacteroidota bacterium
GTTTAATGCAATTTTTCAATTGTTACTTATTTGTCTGATTGCAATTGTTCTGGTTAAAAGGCAAATTGTATCAAACCAGCATGTGCAGGCTCTTTCTGCTGTTACAGTTAATGTTTTCTTACCATGCTTGATCGTCGCAAAAACTCTTAAACAGTTTCATCCTGATTCATTTCCAAATTGGTGGATACTTCCCCTTGCAGGTGTGTTGATTATGGTGATTGGCCTTTTGTTTAGTGGTCTTTTGTTCAAAATGAGACAGAAAAAAAGACCATTGATGACCTTAGCCAGTATGCAAAATGTTATTTACATTATCTTGCCTATTGGCCAGGTCCTTTTTGCTGAAGAATTTGACAAGTTTGCCCTGTACTGTTTTTTGTTGTTGCTGGGAAGCGTTCCTGTGATGTGGAGTTTGGGAAAGGTTATGATTTCAGGCGACAAAGACAGCAGGATATATTTCAAAGATTTTATTACTCCTCCGTTTTCAGCAATGATGATCGCCGTCATAATGGTCTTTACAAATGTTTCTACATTTGTGCCTGATTCTGTGATTGCATCAATGGATCTTTTAGGTCAGGCAACCGTTCCCGTAGCCATTTTTATATTAGGAGCCACCATCGGGTCACTGTCATTTAAAAACATTCCTTCAATAAAAGACATTGTAGTAGTTAATATTGTGAAATACGGACTGGTACCTGTGACGGTGTCGGCCATCCTTTATTTTGGAAAGTTGTATATTTCCATGCCATTATTGTGCAGTGTGCTTGTGATTCAGTCAGCATCGCCCCCAGCCACCAATTTAATTCTAATTGTAAAACATTATGGCGGTGACACTGAGTCAACCAGCAGTATGATGGTAATACAGTATCTGATTTGTCTTATTGCTATGCCTCTATGGATTGCTGCCTGGCAGACGGTTACAGGAAATTAAATTTTTTGATATTAATAATTGTTAATGCCAGTCTCCTTTAATAGATTTAATATATTGTGGTTAGAAATTTTTAGCAAAAGTCATCAATAATGGTAGTGTCTGTCGCCCAGGCCTATTTCAAAGTGGCATCCAATAACAAAAGTATTGTGCTGTGATGACCTATATGACTAACAGGGATAGTCTTGGGTGAATTTTGAGTCCGAAAATTCGGATCCAATAGGTAGTAGTCCTCACCTTAAAGTTTCATCTGGTTGCGCTTAACCCCGATTTTTAGACCACTCGCTTAAGTGGAATATGCGTCCTGAAAATGGTAAGAAAGGACGCATGAAAATGAAACGTAAAAGAAGACAATTTTCGGACAAATTTAAAGCCGAAGTAGCGGTCGAAGCAATCAAGGGGATAAAAACATTAGCCGAGCTATCAGCGATTTATAAGGTACATCCCAATCAAATATCGGCTTGGAAAAAACAACTGCTTTCAAATGCCCCGGAGCTTTTCTCATCTGGGAAAAAACGACAGCCAAAAAGCGAGGAGCAACTCACAGCTCCACTTTACGAAGAAATCGGGCGACTGAAGATGGACATCAAGTGGCTCGAAAAAAAGTTATGAGCCTGCCGGTTTCAGCACGTCGGAGTTGGGTGGAACCCGACTCTGTCTATTCAATCCGGCGCCAATGCAGGCTGGCAGGCATAAACCGTTCGGGCTTTTACTATAAACCCGTCCCTGAAACAAATGAAAACCTTGTGTTGATGCGTCTGATTGATGAGCAGTACATGAGACATCCGGAATTCGGTTATCCGCGAATGACGGACTGGCTTCGTGATCAAGGACATTGTGTCAACCATAAACGGGTTGCACGCCTGATGCAGCGCATGGGGCTTCAGGCGATCACGCCGGGCCCACACACGAGCAAGCCTGCTCCTGGGCATAAAGTATATCCATATTTGCTTCGCGGTGTTGAGATTGAACGCGTCAACCAGGCTTGGGGAACCGACATTACCTACATTCCGATGCAGCATGGGTTCATGTACCTGATCGCTGTAATCGACTGGTATAGCCGATATGTTTTATCATGGGAACTATCGAACTCATTGGAAAATCTTTTTTGTATTGCAGCGTTGAAACGGGCATTGGAAAAGGGTACACCGGAGATCTTCAACACAGACCAGGGTTCGCAATTTACCTCGGAAGCTTTTACCGGTGTGTTGTTGGATAAACAAGTCGCCATAAGCATGGATGGCCGTGGAAGAGCTATTGACAACGTATTCATCGAACGGCTTTGGTGGACCCTCAAGTATGAAGATGTCTATCCCAAAGACTACAGTGATGGACACTCACTTTATCGAGGGCTGGATGCATATTTCAGGTACTATAATTGCGAACGGAAGCATTCTGCACTGGACAAGCAAACCCCGGCTGATGTATTCATAAAAGGCTCTGTCAATAAGGAGGCTCATAAGGAATTATGATTGAATATGCCTCCGGCGGCCCTACGGGGTATTTATTCCGCGCTAAGGCGCGGGGATTTAACGCATTGAGAACAGAAACATGGAAGAGAGGGCAGCATAAATTTGACTATATGCCGCCCCCCATGTCTCCGTTACCAGTCATGGCGCTCAGGTTGCTTCCCAGCATTGCCCTATCCTCCAGACTGGTGGCAGAAGGATATCATGGTGCTATGAAATTACAAGAGAAATTTGGCATAAAAGTATCCAAACAGGCGACTCGGAAAGCGCCTAAATCACGAAACACAGGAACGCATTTTCCACTTAAGAAAACCAGTTCCGTGGTCTAAGATTGGGGGTAGGCGCAAGCAATAACAAAAGTATCAGCCGGGTTTAATGTTTATTTATCCACTTCAATAATTTTTCCTTATAGCCAGGCAATGGTTTTGATTCCATCCATTCCCGTTTACCAATGGAGGTCGGGTCAACTTTGAGTTGTTTGGCTAATTGTTTGATAGTTAAGAATCTTTTCATTCTAACAGCTCGGAGCTGGTCACCAAAGGTATTTTGCTGTTGAGGATAAAATTTATCTTTTTGGGATCTGTAATTTAATTTTGTAGTTAGGGCAAAATGAAAAGTCCGATTGAGAAAATGAAAAGTTGCTATTCTGTACCGCAGGGATGAAGGTGTGTATTTTCTCAAAGATAGGTTCGAAAGTACTGTGGGCCGGTTGAAATTGATCTTTCAGACCGGCCCGTAATCGTTTTATGGCGTTTCCAAATCCGCCATATTGACTTTAATACTTTGTTTATCACCAGACAGATGCCTGCGCTGTCTGTCTTTGTATTTGCGAATCTGCAGTTTTACTTTGTCGGATAACGCATCAATGGCTGCAAACAGGTTATTTTCATTCTCTTCTTTGATATGAATTTTCATACTGTCACAGGTTAAGTGAATATCTGCCATATTGCGTAATTTCTCCTCAGACAAAACAATATGCGCACTGGCTGGATAGTCAAGCATCTTGTCAAATCGATCAAACTTGTCATGGATATGGGATTTA
>JAERTD010000009.1 GCA_016845175.1 Bacteroidota bacterium
GTCCGTGCTGTTGGTGAATGCATTGATGGAACCTTGAACGCATCAGAACCGGTCGCGGGTCAATTAGACCGTGAACCGCCGGAAATATTCGGAGAAATGCACCCGACAGATGGTGTGTTAAATGCTGATGATGAAATCAAACTGGTGTTTGAAGAAGCTATCGACTGCGATTATCTCTATCCAAACCAGATTCATCTTTACAACGAAAGTTTCGGGTTGGATGTAGCGTTCGATTACGATTGTTTTGAAAACGAAATTACGATTGTCCCCGATGTGCAAAATATGTTTATCGAAAATTGTTATCTCAAACTCACCATTGATGAACTTTGGGATTTGCAGGGCAACCAAACGGAGCAGGAAATTGTTTTTGAATTTTTCGTGGATCAAAATCCGATTCACTGGAATCAAAATACCATTTCTGATGTGGTGTTTATGGGAGAAGATAAAACCATCACGACGACTTTACACAATCCGGGAACAGCAGGATCGCCATTTGTATTTAGCGGTCAACCGTGGTTTTTGGATCAACAGACGACTGCACTTCCTTGGTGGATTGATATAAATCCGATGCAGGGTGATTTAAATCAGGGTGGAGAATTTCCCGTAGAAATGACCATCAGCGGAATGCTGAATCTGGGTGAACACGAAGAAACATTTTACGCACACACCACCGATGGAGACGAACCGCTGACAATTTCTGTTCGGTCGTTATGTCCGCCTCCGGTTTGGGATTTGGACGAACAAGCTTATCAGTATTCGATGAATCTCACTTGCCAAGTATCGGTGAAAGATGAAATTTCTACCGATAATTACGATTTTATTGGAGCATTTGTAAATGACGAATGTCGCGGATTTGCACCAATTGAACATACATTAATTTTGAGTGAACCCTATGATTCCACCTGGACGGATGACAACGGCATCGAACATACGCATATTTTTGTCGATACTTTAATGAATAAATATCTTGGATTTATGACGGTTCACAGCGATGCACAGACCAACGAAGATGTGAATTTTCGTCTGTGGGATGCGTCCGATTGCGAAGAATATTATGAGATTGAACAGCATCTTCCGTTTGTGTCGAATTCTGTTTATGGCAATCTGGAAACGCCGTTGGTTTTGAATGCGACCGGTGCCGTGGCACAGTTCGTTACAATGGAAAAAGGCTGGACGTGGTTCAGTGTACATCTGAATCACGATGATGCATGGCTGGACATCAACCACATTTTCAGCCACGAAGATCACTTTACCAGTGGAGACCGGATTATTCACCAGAGCGAATTTGAGTCGTACAGTGAATCTGCGGGGGCATGGGTTCCCGGTATGATGAGGATAGACCCCAGGGAAATGTATATGGCCCATTTGGATACACTTACGCCGGTAACATTTATCGGTCACGAAATTTCGCCTGATTCGCTGGAAATCACCCTTCATCCAAATTGGAATTGGCTTGGCTATCCACTACGATTTAACCATAGTATAAATGAAGCGTTGCAAAACTTGTCGCCAACGGATGAATCGGTCATCAAGAGCGAAACGCAATTTGCAGAATATATGGAAAGTATCGGGCTTTGGGTCGGTTCGTTGCAGTGGATGACACCTGGTCACGGCTATTTATATGAAAATACAGGTGATACGCTGCTATTTACTTACAGCGGATTAGACGCAGAGCAAGGCGGTGGTTTAGCACGGATGTTGGCGGATAATATTGCCGAACCGATTGAATCTCCGTGGACGTGTAATACGAAGGAATTTCGTTACAATATGCCGGTAATAGGGAAAATGGAAAATGGTCAACGGGAAATGGGTGAAAATGTTGTGATTTCTGCGATGGTAGATGATGAAGTGCGTGGAATTGCACAACCCGTTTATGAAACGGCGCTGGACGATTGGCGGATTTACTTGATGGTGCATAGTAATCGGGCAAACGGTGAAACGGTGAAATTCCGTATTTACGATGCAGAAACCGGCACGGAATTTTTCACCAACGAAATTGTATCCTTTGATGAAACCAGAAAAGCCGGTTCGGTGGCAAATCCCATTCCACTGACGAAAGCAACGGCGGTAATTCCTGGGGATTTTGTGATGCAACAAAACCATCCCAATCCATTTAATCCCACGACTTCGATCGATTTTGGAATCCCGCTTGAATCTGAAGTAAGTGTTGTTGTTTACGATATGTTGGGGCGTGAAGTGGCGATACTACTGAACGGGAACCTCAAGCCCGGTTATCACACGGTAGTCTGGCATGGGCGGGATGACCATGGGAAAGCGGTTGCAAGTGGCGTGTATTTCATCGTTCTGGAGAGTGGTGGCGCACAGGTGGTGCGGAAAATGTTATTACTTAAGTAATTAGAGCCTCAGCCAGCGCTATCAAAGCCCTCGGATGAATCCGGGGGCTTATAATTTCCTTCTTAACACAGAGGCAGATCACAAAACAAAAAACGCTTGCAGAACGCAAGCGAATTAACCTAAAATCACACTGCCAAGAGGTGCTGGCAAATTGAACTGGACTACTCGAAAGTGTCTCTTAACTTTTAGCTATTAAGTTCCGAAATGCTCTGACGACTTACAATGTTCATTTATTAATTCTCTCTTTTTTTATTTTGTTAATGACTATGATCGGCTTTGACTGCCAAAAATGCGATGCTTATCCAAGCCAGACTGCGAACGATCATAACTTTCACTGTTTTAGCTTTAAAGAGTCCACCTAAAGCGATATGAATCCCAAAGGCTGCATAAGTTGCCAGGGTCAATCCAGCAATTGTCAATGAAAGTGTTTTTGCCCAACTTTTTCCTAGAAAGAGACCAACACCAGCGATGATATATGCAAAGCCCAGAATAAAATTTGACCAAAGTACAAATGGGACATAATCTCCGGCTACCAGCCTAACCTCTTCAATGAAGAGGGTTGCCCCACCTGCTTTTACCGTAATAATTCCAAATAGGATTGCGACCACTGCTGCTATTTTTACCACTATATTCTTATTCATCTTTTCTCCTTAATCAAATAAACTATCGGCTAGGTGATACGAGATGTAAACACGATACAAGCTCGTTTTCTGTAGTGTATCTTTACGATCTTTAGCGAGATAACTCACTGTTCTTCCAGCAATCAAGTATTCAAGACCTAAACCATATTTCTTCCCAACATTAATCTGCCCACCGGCTGTTAGTAAATTGATGTTCTCATAGCCTTCGACGTGGGCATCTTCCATAGCATATATATAATAGCGCTTTAGACGAAGATAAGCCTGTCCCTTGTCAGCCCAGATAAATCTGCTCATAAATTTGGTGCTAAAGCCCTGGCCAAAATGATAATCACGCAATTCATCAGTATCACTAATATCACCAGCACTTCCCATAAAGATAAATGAACCATTTGTGTGGATCCCCAGGGTAAGATCGGCTGTAAATGAGTAAATATGGATTAATCCAGGCCCCACGCTTGTGCTGGAAACTTTATAATCATCTTGATTCATAAAATCATAATTCTGGTATATGCCAATGACCATTTTTGATCGATCCCCGTGTCGGGTATAAAGTTTTGCTAACATCCCGCTGGCATAGATCTCACCCACATAATCTTGTCTGCTAAAATTCAGAATGGTTACGAGACTAAAATTGTCAAAGGGTTTAAAGTTTTTTGTTCGAGTTAGAGGATTACCATAAACAAGGTTGAATCTGACAAACCGTCTTTGAGCATTTTTTCCCAGGCCCAATTCGTTATCATAACCAGACCCACCGCCAAAGGAAATTGCTGACAATAAGTTGGTCGGTTTTGCTTTAAAGTTTTGATGGATAGACTCACCTATGAGTAAACGATTGACTCCATATCCAAGCGGATTGATCAATCCGGTAAATACTTGACGGGAAATTGATTTCTTCTCTGCTGTTCCCAAGGTTAAGCTCGAAACCCGGTGGACAATCTCCCCTAAAGCAACCCCACTCATAGGTGTTGTGACCATATCATTGATGGAGGGACTTTCGTTTTCCATGCCTACTTCCCAGATCAGACTAGACAGAGTTGGGTAAGCCAATGACTCCCAATAACTAAGACCCTGAGCACGTGCAGCTGTATAAACCAGGGCACCTTGAGTTGGATGTCCCACTTGATTAACATCAAAACCATCTTCATCCCAGACCCAACCAGTTTCAATATTGTTTCGCAATGTCTTTATACTGATATCTGCCCAAAATTGATCAAGCACATACCAGTTGACTGCCCAGATAGCTGTGGGTTGGGCTACCACGTGTAGCAAAGCATTTCTATGAGGATGAATAGTGCTTGTCGTGTCAGCCGTTTGCACTTGGGGAAATGCTGAAAAATTACTCACAAGGAGCAGTAGTAGTACATTTCGACTCTTCGCCAAGCTCAGGTAGCCCCCCTTTTTAACCTCGAGTGAATACTCACAACGTGATTCCCATTTGAGCCCAAGATGTACCTTTATAGCTCTCTAGTTCTGAAAATGACCAACCAACACTCAGCTTACCAACAATTGTTAAATAGTTGACAGAAATGTCTATGGCAGAGAGCCCATTATCCAGGTATGGGTCTAGCCCAGACCAGATCTGATTATTAAATCGGGAGTGGATTATCGTAAACTCACCTCGAATATCATCCCTGATTATCGTATGTGATGTTTGAAGAGATACATTCAATACTTGGTCAGCCCATAAGTACATATAATATTTTTCACCCAATGCATTGGGGCTGGCAACCTGGCCCAGCATTGATACTGGGAGCGATTTATTACCATCATAATATTCAACTGCACCGTTAATAGCCCATCCAAGTGCAAGATCACCACCCACTGTAGTCCATAAATGATTCTGGTTTGAAATCACAGCATCCTGCCAGATCCAATCACTTTGGAAGCCTATTTTCCAACCTTCCAACGTGGGGTTATCACGGTTAATGTGATCCTCTTTATAAATAAAGCGTGCAAAGGGCATTGCTTTGTCAAATTGCTCTGGAAAACTAAAATCTGTATTGGCATCGATAATTTGACCGGGGTCATCCCTTCGAACACCTCCATAAATGATCATCTGGCGATTCCAACCGCCAATAGTTGCCGAGTGTACACTCAACTCGTGAGAATGAATACGATCTGCCAAAGGTTTCGAACCGGGTAGATCATAATTGTGATAGCTCGTCCTGGCTTCAATAGCTGGTCGTATGGAAAATGGCAGGCGAGTACCTGCTTTGTGATATGAAACCGGATAAATTGACAACTCAACGCCACCAGCAACATTTCCAAAAGTCGCATCAAACTGCACCAGACCACCAAAGCGCGATATTGGTTTGTCAGTACGCGTAAACAGTGTCATCCCTCCAGTGCTACTGATGTTTACCCTGCCACGAGTACGAATATCAGGTTTTTCCTCAAGAGTTAGGATTATACCCTTACCATCTCTATCAAGCGTCGGAATAACTGCCTGATAAATATCCGTGGCATAAACATCATTTATGAGATCCTCCAGTTGCTTTTGGTCGAATCTAATGGAGTCTGGCATTTTGAGTTTCCGGCAAATCAAGTCTGGATCAAAATTCGCTCCCTTCGACTCAAGGGTAAGGGCTAATTTTTTCTCAAGAAGTGCACCCCTATACGCATTACGATTTCGAATCTCTCTCTTTTCAATTCCTTTTCCAGCTAGAATCTCAACCAATTCCTGAGCCGCCTCTTTTCCAGCGGCATAACCTGCATCCATCAGAGCTTCACCCGCTGGAAAATCCAGCACATGATGGGCGCCTGTGGGAACCCTGAAAAAATAGTCCCAACCTCTTACTTTACTTGAATCACCGCTAGCTAGGATACTGGAGTTAATCTCTTCAAACATACCGCCTAGTCCAAGAATATCCCCATTCTCTTCAGGGGCATCTTCGGCGCTGACAGCGATTATAAAATCAGGGTTTTCATTTAAAGCAATTTCCACTGGTAATTTGACATACACCCCACCATCTACCAGGATCTGACCCTCTGTCTGAATTGGAGAATAAATCATTGGGATTGACATGGATGAGCGTAAGGCGTTAGCAATGGGACCAGAGCTGAAAACCACTGGCTCTTGTTTGCGTAAGTCTGAAGCCACAGCCCTAAATGGCACATAAAGCGAATCAAAATTCCAATTCGCCTGATAATCAGCCGCAGCCGTTCGAAGGAAGAGTTCCTTCCATATCAGTTTGTCATCTAGTAAGCCTGGTGAGCCTACGATTTGTCTATTGGCAATACCAAGAGACAGGTTTCCCATATATAGTTCATCTCTTTTCCAAATGGGCAGGTCAGCGCTTTGGGGACGACCAATAAACAAATGTTCAATGGTTCCCTCTAGAACCATTTCCTCCATCTCAGCAACTGTCACTCCTGACGCATAAAGACCACCTACTAAGGCGCCGGCACTACTTCCCACGATCAGATCTATGGGAATATTGTATTCTTCAAAAGCCTTAAACACCCCGATATGAGCCATGCCTTGAGCACCACCACCGCTCAGTACCAAAGCAACCTTGTGCTGAGCTGAGCCTTGTGCAGTCAGAAATAAAATTGTGCTTATGATTGACCGAAAAAGATATTTAGAGTTTAGCATCTGGGATCATCAAGGATTTGTAGACTTAGAAACTGTACTTAACCTTCAGATAAACCATATCATTATTATCAAAATACCCAAACTGCCCCGGATCTTCTTCATCTCCCAGATTTGCATCTTTGACAAAAATATTTGCTCCTCCCAGAACTTCAAAACCATCGGCAAGATCATAACTGAGTGTGGGTCGGATAAGTGCGTCACTTTTGTTCAAACCTGCATAAGCGAATATTTGGGCTGTAAGTGTCTCACGGAGGAAAGTGCGATTCGCAAGGAAAGTCAGCGTATTCATGGCTTCTTCCTGAACAATCAATTCATCATAATCCATAATTGCTTGCTGAATGAACTGGGTGCTAAAGCGGGTAGATCCCTTGGAAAAATCTAGACCCAATAGATAGTGAAAATAATCTTTCTCCAGCAGGTCAATGGGATAATCCATTGCATTCTGAGCCTGAAAATGTTTGCCAATATAGTAAGCCCCTTCACCTCGCAAGACCATCCCTGCCAGCTCTGTGCTAAAACTCCCCCCAGCAACGCTCAAGCGATGATGCTGAGGACTTAGTGTAACACCTGAAAGTGCTGGTGGAGGTCCCAAATATGTTGGGGTAATATGCATGCTGGGATCATCATCCCACATATAGCCAGCCATGATCTCGTAATCCATAAAAGGCAGAATACCGGAGAACTTGGCAAATACTTCACTGTTCTCAAGCATGGCAGGAATATCCTTCTCCGAGTAATCTGTTGTCATTGGGACGGGGAAATCCGGTGTTCGTGACCAAATAGATGATGTATCGGCAAAAACAGTTGAAGTAAAAGTGGGAATGTAAACAAATTCAAATGTTTGATCCCCAATATACTGGTTCAGTTTCAGCGCAGTAATTCCTGTTCGAATCTCATCGAAATCGGGCAAAAGAAATTCACTCAGATCCTTGGGTGAGACGATATCGGTTATGAAGACACCATCTCCCTTGCCCCAAATAATCTGTTGACGTCCAAGCCGTATATCCGTATTGTTGAAATACATATCCAGATAAATTTCGGACAGATCGAAGGACAGATCCTTCCCTGGGGATTGGTAGATTGTAGGGTTGGCAAAATAACTTACTGAGCCACTCCAACCCTGAAGTGTCAAGTCTAATGTGTTCTGGATGATGGCAAATTCCTGATCACCCTCGGTGAGCACACCGATATAATTCCGGGCATATCCACCAAATTCTACTTGTCCCAAAAGACTGCCAGCGAGGAGTATTGTCGTTAATATTTGTCTAATCATGGTATACCTTGGCCCTTTTGTAATGAGGATCGTGTAAGAAATTTCCATTTACAGATGGACTTCCTACACAAATTAATTCTGCAAATTATCTTATACCGCGTTTCATCATTCTTTCGGTAAACTTATTATCAGCAATGGCTTTGTTCACTTCAACATCACTTAGACGCATAATGGTACTATGATCATTCTGCACATTATTCATCTTCACTTCGGTCAGGACAATGACGTCACCATGCTCATCAAAATTCACGAGACTAAGCTCCTTTAAAAGCTCCTCATCTTCATCATAAAATTCTTTCTTATAGCCGATCCATTTGTCTTTTATGACCCAGGTGATCGTCTTTGAATACATGTACTCTTCATCATTTGGGATGCTTTCAACTATATAGCAATCATGCCCATCGATGCTTACTTCTCCAGTTAATTTGTGCCTATCCTCAGAGGGATGACGATCCCCAAGATCCTCGTAGGTGAAGTCAGAGCCCATGAAGTAGTCACTATTACTGTCGCTGGAAATTCGTTTGACTTTTTTTAGCGCAGGCAGATAAATCCATTGATCCTCACTACCATCTTCAAAACTCCAACTCATGAAAGTGGTATTCTTGACATCATTGGGCTTTAAGAAGACCATGAGTTTCTTCTCCACATCTCCAAATTCCTTGGTGAATTGTTTGATCTCCCGCACCCTTTGATCGCCCCGGGAATTTTCCAGAATCATGCTAAGGTTGGCTTCCATGGTGTTGCTCGTGGGACGACTATAAGTCATTTCGATAATTTCTGTTCCATTGAGTTGTTGGCCGAAGATCGTTCCGGCCAGGATCAGAATTGTACTGATAATTAGTAAATTTTTCATTTTACACCTCTATTATTTTTGGCTGAATAAATCGGATTTGACAATGAGCAGAACCATGACAGTCAATGTCCCTACAAAACTGATAAACATGTTTAGGGACACCAGGGCTCCCAGTGCACGGTTGGGAGGAAAGACCGAGGCTAGCAGGACCAGAAAACCTGCTATCACAACAACAGCGTTGAATACAATGGCTCGACCGGAATGGTCCATGGTTTCTGCCAGAGCAAGCTCCAATTTCAAGCCAGAGTTTCTATTCAAACGATATCGATCCAGAAAGTGAACGGCGTAATCAATCCCGATACCAATTGTGATACTCGAGAGAAGCGCTGTGGTAGTACTCAGCGGGATATTGAAAATTCCCAGGACACCGAACCCTATCAGTGCGGTTATGACAATAGGAAAACTACCTACAAGTCCGACCTTGATACTCTTAAACATAAACCCTAGAAGTGCTACGATGATAAGCAGAGATAAGACCAGACTTTTAATCTGACCCTCAAGAATCAAATCAGTAAAGATAAGGGCTTTATAACCCGAACCTGCGTAATTCAACTCGATACCCTCATCACTCAGAGCCTGTCGATATCCTTCAATACGCTCCAGTACTTCATTGATTACCTTGGAGTTATCACTTTTAACCTGGAAGGTGACATTTAGGCGTCTGTAATCATAATCTGTGACCTTCCATAGATTTTCAGGGTCCCCTGACATTTCATATAGAAGTAAGTACTGTGCGTTGAGTTCTTCAGTATCCGGAATGGTATTGAAGACTTCATCATCAGCATTCATCACCTTATTCATCCGTTTGAGGTAATCTGTCAGCGCGAATGAGCTACCCACCATGTTATAGGCTTCAACATCGTCCTGCATGGCATCAACCAACTTCAGGATATCAGGTTGCTTAAAGGTGTCTTTAGATTCAGTTTCCAGAATAACGTTGATTGTTGAAGTTCCCCCAAATTTCTCATTGATGAAGGCATCTGTTCTCACAATATCTGAATCTGATTCGAACTTATCTAGAAAACTGGAATTGATCCAAACCTTGTTGATTCCCCAAATTGATATCAAGACTAGGACCAGAGTTAACACCCAGGTTAGTTTTCGTTGGGAAAGCAGAGCAATAGAGAAAGTATGAGCAATTCCTGCTGGTTGATGGTTCGATTTATCTTTGGATATCCTTTGTTTGGGAAGATTAAATGCCATGATTCCCGCCGGGATAAGCACCAGGGTTAAAAACATGGCTACCAGAACTCCAAAAGCTGTAAACACACCAAAATATTTGATGGGATATACTTGAGACGTTAAGAGAGATACGAATCCAACTGCCGTAGTCACTGACGTCATGGCAACGGGTTTCCACATACCTTGAATCATATCCTTGACGGCAGTGAGTTTATCTGCACCAGGATTTTTCTTAAGAAATATTCCAAGATGACTATAAAAGTGAATCCCATCTGCTACACCAATGGCAATTAGCATGACTGGTATCATGGTTGAAACTGCATATACTGGAATTCCAAGCCAGGCCATGAGTCCAAAAGTCCAGACTGAACTTATTGCCACCACTAGAAAAGTAAAAATGGTACTTTTGATACTCCACAAGACACCGAGCAGAACAATGAGAATGATTAGGATAACAACTGGCACCATACGTTTCATGTCAGCTGGCCCCAGTAGTGCCATGGTTCCTTCTACAATCGGGCTACCGGCAATATAAACTTTTTCAGGGCCTTCAAAACTTTCACCAAGTTCAATGATTGCTTTATAAAAATCCTGAGTAAAGACATCATCATCAATACGGGCAATGATTACTGCGACGGTTTCATCATCGGAAACAAGCCGCCCAGACACCATCTCATTGTTCGAAACCCCCTCTTTCATTGACTCGAGTTTATCGGCCTTGGGAACTCTTTTATAGAATGCCTTCACATCCATGCCGTCTTCAGTTCCCACGATATTGTCAGCTGTGTAGAGAGAGGTGACATCCTTTTTGTTAATCTCATCCATCTTCTGCAGGGATTTGGTAATATCCTTGATCTTCTGAAGGGTTTCACCATTGTAGATCGACTCAGGGTGCTCGATGGCGATGATAATACCATCTTTGATATCAAACATCTCTTCAGCTTGATCGCTGTAGACAAAAGCAGGGTGATTTTGCGGCATATATTTATCAAGATCTGTTTCCATGCGTCCCTTGTTCTTGATCTGCATAAAGAAAAAGACCGTGAGCAGGAGAATCAGCCCCATTGTGATATAGGGATGGTTTAAAATGCTGTCTCGAATTGTTTTCATATTGACTCCGTTAGTTAGTAATCACATACTTCCCTTAATAAATTTTTTTATTTGACCAGAAACAGTTCTCTGGCGTCTTGAAAAAGGCTTATTGCTCTTTTGCTCAGGTCAAATTTATTACCGGACAGACGCCATTGAGTAACCAGAAAACGAAAAGAACCGATCATGAATAATGCGATTTGCTCTGCCTCAATATCCTCGCGGATATTACCCTTTTTCTGTGTCATCTGAATCACCCTTATAAACCTGTCCTGGGTGACTTCCATCATATTATTAATCTTTGTCGACAGATCATTATCCCCTGAAAATATTTCCTCGGAAAATATGATTGCTGCCAGACTAGGGTAGTCCTCGAATTTTTCAATTTTTCCCTGCATGGTGTGTTCAATCAGGTCCCAGCCGGTATTCTCAGTTTCATTTGGTACAATGCCACTTTGGCTAAGGAGGTTGATAACACCGTGAAGAATGTCCTTCTTACTCTTGAAATGTCTATATAGTGCAGGTTCGGTAACGTTGATTTCAGTGGCAATGCGATTCATCGTCAAAGCTGACATCCCCCTCGATGCGATTAGATCCACAGCTGAGTGAATTATTTGTAGTTGTCTTTTTGTGTACTTGTCAGTCATTCGCTTTCTCTATGTTTGTTATCGCTCACTAACTTATACAAAATCATTATCAATGCAACTACAAAATTTATCGCCATCCCTTCCCTATATCTTGAGTTGTCCATAGGTGTTGCAATTTACGCTACAAGGCAGTTGACCTTGAATCCAGCAAGTATATGATTTGTGATGTACGCCCGCGAACTTACCTCCTTCGGTACCGGAATATAATGGATGTCCTCATTATATGATATTACATGAAGGTTTGAAGGGTGTTCGTATCGTGCGTTCCGAGTATGTGCACCGTATAATCAATAATTGGAGATGACTCCTCCTGACAGCTTTCACGAAAATGTTCGTGGTAGTGAGTGCTACCACTAAGGAGGATGGTATGATAGACCATACATTAGATCAAATCTCTGAGTTGAAGCTCCACGGCTTGAAAGCAGCTCTCACAG
>JAERTD010000010.1 GCA_016845175.1 Bacteroidota bacterium
ACGATAATATACATCGTATGGATAGCTGCCTGGATATGGATCCTCATCATAGTAACTGTACTCAGTTACGCCATCTTCGTAAGCTACATTGTCCAAGAAGGTGTACTCAGTTTCTCCTGGTCCCATTCTGTATACGTTGAAGCCACTTAAGTAACGGCTGGAGTTGGTTACTTCTACTCCGGTCTCTCTAACAACATCACGGCTCAAGGCTGTGCTTGCGTTGTCATATACTGTGGTTTCTATGATACTTACTGGGGCTGGTGAAGCTACTACCAACTCCTCTACATAAACCTGTACGGTCCAGTTGTAATCCAAACCAAAGCCTGACAATGGATCCCATACACTACCATCGGTAGTAATCATGTCACCATAACCTGCTACGGCTGGGCCAGCATCGGTTCCCGCTGGGAAACCACCGGCTGCTTGATCAACAACTGTATAACCTACCCATAATTCGTCATTAACATCCAATGCGATTGGAGTAGTCAGAGTTACTTCTTCCCAAGCACCTGGGCTACCAGCAACTGTCTCTTCGAAGACAAGGTTACCAGCATTCGCTCCTGTCCAGATCTTCACAATGATTTCACTGTACTGATCATCGTTCAGAGCAAATTGTACTTTGGTAATTGAAGTTCCGTCATAGTCACTTAACTGACCAGCATCCCAACGGGCAGCTACGGAGAAAGTTCCTCCATCAGTTAATCCAATACCTGATCCCAGGTTAGGATCACACCAGCCTATCCATTCTGCGATTGGCAATGGTACATCCGGAGCTTCCCATGTTAGTAAGGAACCAAAGTCCAAACCATCATCGTTCATTCCGTCACCATCATACATTCCCAAGAATTCACTTGGTGCCTCACAGACACGGTATACAGCAATATTGTCAACAAACCAGCTAACAACGTCGAAGGAATTCATACCTACGGCATTGAATCTTACCTGGAATACACGACCCATAGCATGGTTGGTAATCTCCACATGTGAAGCATCCCAATCAAAACTACCATCGTTGGAGAAAGAAGCTACTTCATTCCAAGCCGCTCCGTCATAAACCTCTACCAATAACATCTCAACACCATTAGCTGTACGGTCTTCCAAGGCTACTTCAAAGTCTAACCAGATCTCGCCTTCTGTTAACATATCAGCATTCAATGGGCTAGAGGTCAAGGCTGATGAATAACCGTCTTCCAATAGTGGATCCCATGTAAATTCTGCAGATGGTTCGTCGTTTCCGTACTGAGCATCAATCTGCCAGTTCTCGTCTTCCATCCATGAGTTAAACTCAAAGGTTCCCTGATCCCACTCTTCGTAGAATGGTAAATCAATTCCCCATACAACATCAACTACTACTGTACCTTCCCATGCTGATTCAGCTTCTTCGCCTGGGAATCCATAGTCTGTCAGATCATACCATGCGGATACATCATATGCATAGGTTGCTGGCATTAAGTTGTTGTCTACATAAAGAATCCATTCGTCAGTTTCTTGTCCTTCATAAGGAATGTAGTCAAGGTGCATAGCATCTCTGTACATTTCAAAGTAAGACAATCCAGCTGGAATAACGCCTGGCTGAGGACCACCACCGGCAGAACAAGGTGCCAATTCAACACCCCAGATCAAGTCACCCTGACCATTACCACCTAAGGTTACAGTGCCTTCTACAATACCACACTGGGTGAACAATCCACCAGCGATTCCGGTTACTCCAATTGAACCTGGGTCATAAGCAAAACCTGTCATGGTTCCATCAGGTAAGGTAAACTGATGTACATCATCAGCACCCTGATCGTATACCCATAGATACTGCTGGCCAGCATCTGTCCAACCATCCCATGCCATACCATAAACACCTGTCAAGCCACCGGCTGAGAAGGAGTTCACAAAGTTACCCTGATCATCAAACTCGGTAATGTCAGTGCTCCAGTTGTTGGCATAGAAAGTTCCGTCGACATCATTGTATGCAATCGCCCTTGCTGCTGTTGGGGCAGTAAAGGTGGTTACCAGTTCCTGAGTCTCGAAGTTCATTACAAATATGGTTGTCGCAGCGGCGCCACCATAGAAGTATCCATCATTTGGATTATAAGCCATATCACGTACACCGGATACACCTCCAATGGTGAAGGTCTCAACCATGGTTCCGTCTAACTCGTACTTAACAAAAGTACCTGAGTTCCATACAGCTGTATAGATAAAGTATCCGTCGGTCTCAACACCGGCTTCACTTACCTCTGCATTAGGGAATGAGAACTGAAGATCCCATATGTCACGACCGTTGTTTTCAACGTCATATGCTATAACATTGGCACTTGAAGCTGCCTCAGCATTCGCTCCGCCATCAGGTACAACTACATCCACAACAGTAGCATTGGCCATCATTGGGATTCCGTCACCTGTCATCGGTGGGTTGAATTTCAATGGTACCTCGTTGGTGCCATAAATGTACTCATCATATAAGTTACGTGGTGGGTACAAATAAGTAGATGTCCATGTGTAGTAAATCTTCTCTGATAATCCACAAGCATACTTAGCTGCAACTGCTGCTGTATAGGTTACACCATATTCCAGGTCACCATAAGCATAAGAAGTTACATCAGCTGGCAGATCAGCTACAAATACATCATCCAAGAATACAAAGTATCCCAAATATGGAGAAGGTCCGTTGTTAATGGCTACATTATCAATGGCCCATCCTGAAGCCCACTGACCATTGTCATCTGCGTGGAATGCAATCCATGCATCTCTTGGTCCTGTGGCGCCACCATAACCGTCTAAGTCCACCTCTACTGGTGACCATTCGCTTACTGGGGACATAGAGGCTACTTGAATCCAGGTAGCTCCATTATCAGTACTGTATTCTACATAAGCTGACTGGCTGTATGCTCCGGTAAAGTAATGGTCGAAGTATACGGCAAAGTCATCACTCTCACGTAAGTCTAATACCGGGGTAATCAGATAATCCATGTCACCATCATTGGCAGAGTTCATATCATCATTGGCACATGCATAAAAACCATCACCTGCTGGAATTGCGAATGCTCCTGAACTACCATCTTCGGTACGGAACCATCCATCTCCATCGGTAAATGACTGCCAGCCCACTGGTGGGAAGGTAGCATCTTCGAAAGTTTCTGTTCTCAACTGAATGATAATTGGCTCATCCCAGGTAGCTACTGAAGTTAATGGATCTACCATTAAGTTTCTGGCTGGATAGGCTTTCTCTGTCAAAATTACATGGTGGGTGTAATCATCATAGATCCACTGACCAGGAATATAGTAATCGGTGTAACCAACATGCTGTACCAACAGATCATAAGTTCCGTCAATTACAGAGTCGAATACAACAACACCATCAGCTCCGGATACCATCATATAAGATTGGAAAGGATAGGTGGTTGGGTTAATCAAGCTAACCTCTGCACCTTCTGGTGAGTTGCCATCACACAATTCAATGGTAATGGTAACTTCATTATCAATACAGTGTCCTACTATATTGGAGTAAGCCCAGTCTGAGGAATTACTTCCATCATAATTGGCTCTTACTGCATAAGCATAATATCCACAGTCATAACCACCGTACAATAAGTCGTTCCATTCGTTATTGGCTGTGTTGCCTAATACATTAATAGTACCCATGTCTGGAGTTTCACCAATGTTTGGATCAAATCCATCAATCATAGCTACTGTATAGTTTACCAAATCACGATCGGCAGTGGCCATATCTGTCATTGGTCTGAAATCTGCTGTTCCCATCATGCCACCCGTTGGCGCTGGTGCGCTGGTTGCAATAAAGCCAACCTGTTGTGGCTTCTGTGGGTGTACATATTGGTTGTCTGATGCAACATTCATCAAAACACCCTGGTTTGGTCCGTCTACATAAGCACGGATCATAAAGTCCTGATAAATGGAAGTCATCCAGCCCATACCGGCCTGCTTGGTGTAAGAACGGTATGAAGTTGGAATCTGTGTGTCAACACCTACTGGAGCAACATTTGGAGGGAAACCTAACTGTACCATGGATAGATAGAAATCTCCTTCTGTGAATGCTACATTAAAAGCACCAAAGAAGTCCACCCAACCAAAGTTGGTTACGTCTATAACTACTGAATCCAATACGGTTCCTGGCATGCCATTGGCTCCGTCATCATCCAATACTACAGCTGCGAATTGTGTGCCGAT
>JAERTD010000011.1 GCA_016845175.1 Bacteroidota bacterium
GTCCTTTTTGGTCTTCAGGTCAGTGGATTTAATCTGGATGTCATAGGTTTCAGTGCCTTGCTTAAATGACACACCAGTATTAAAATGAGTAGGGAAGGAGTTAAGTTCTGAGAGTATGGAAGTAGGAGGGATGTCATATAAAGACATCAGCTCTTTGTTAAGGTTTAATTGTATTTCAGGTCTCTTATCCGGTAGTCTTAGGTTGATCTGCTGAATAGAAGACAACTGACCAAGAAAATACTCTATGTCATGGGCCAGATTGAGCATTTTTTCAAAGTCCTGCCCCTTGATAACAATCCGTTCTCTTTGGGTGCCAATACCCAATATTCTTGCAAATTCATCGTCATCTCCAAAACCACCGCTGCCAAAGCGACCACCGCTGGCCGGTGGGTCCCAGCTGAATTCCGCCTGTTTGAGCTCTGACAGGTGCTCAAGTATATCGTTCTTAATTTCTGGTACCGAAAGATTTCTTGCATCTCTGTAATCTTCAATGAGAGACACCCTAAGGATAGCTTCTTCTTCGTAGATCTGGCTGATCACATCTTTTTTCTCTTCCAGGTCTTCGAGTTTGGTTTCTGCATCCGCAATCAGGAGGTCGGTATTGTCCAACGTAGTTCCCTTAGGCATGGTAACATAAAGGGTGAGTTCCTTAACCTCAGGTTCTTCTGTGGAAATAAAACTCACACCCAGACTAATAATCAGGGTGATGAAAAAGATGCCAAGGGCTCCCATTATGGTTTTGCCAGGATTTCTGATGCTGGTTTTTAGTAATACCAGGTAGATCTGTACCAGACGGTTATGGTAGGAGATATTTTCAAACAGCACTTTTTTGGATCTTGATCGCCATTTCAGGAAGGCATGTGTGATCATGGGTATGAATAACAAAGCCACCGCCAGGGATACCAGGAGTGTTGAAATGATGGAAACACCAATATGTTTGCCCAACAGTCCTATAAAGAAATTGGTGGAGAAAACGAAGGGCAGAAAGACCGTTACTGTTGTTAGTGTGGCTGCAAAAATAGATCGCCAAACTTCTTTCGTTCCTTGTACTACGGCTTTGTCGATGTCATCATCTTTCGCCGCAAGCCGATATATATTTTCCAATACGACCACGCTGTTATCCAATAGCATACCTATAGCCAAAGCCATGCCTAATAAGGTTAAACTATTGATACTGACATCATATGCATAGAAGAAATTAAAGGCACTGTACACGGAAATGGGTATTGCCAGGGCGACTACAAAAACCAGTCTAAGGTTCTTAAGGAAAATCCATAGAATGAAAATGGCCAACAAACCGCCAATGAGAGCCAATTGGATGATGAGATCAATATTCTTTTCCATGATCTCAGCGGCATTGTATTGCACCACCATTTGGACATCCTTGCTCTCAAATTCCTTATTTAGATGTGTAATTAATCGAATGACTGTATTGGCAAGCTCAATGATGTTGGATTGAGAATCCCGGGTTAACTGGATTGTGACAGACTCTTTCCCATTTACTCTTGAATAGGAATCCTGTTCCTTTAAACCGAAATGAATTTGAGCAATATCCTTTAGTTTAATATTACCATCTTCCCTGATGACCAGTTCATGTAAATCGCTTAGTTCGGTGTACTCAGAAACTACATTGACAAAGTGCAGGCGATTGTTCTGATTCAATTTTCCTACGAAGGTCCGCGACATGCTGTTTTGATTCAATGCAGATCTGACCTCTGATGGGCTAATGTTATAACTTTCGCAGATATCTTCGTCAAGGATTATATCCACAGATTTCTCCTGACCTCCGAATACCACAGCATTGGATACACCATTGACGTTCTCAAATTGTTTGATAATATCGTTTTCCACCACCTGACGTACGCGATCCACTCCACCACTTCCTCTGGCCTGAATAGTCATGAACATATTGTTCAGCTGTTCCAGATCAAATTTGAAAACCTGTACCCTGAATTCCTCAGGAAGTGTTTTTTTAACCTCGTCTATCTTCTCGACTAGTTTGAGGTAAGCTATCTTGATGTTAGTAGATTTCTGATAGGATACTCTGATACTTCCCTGCTGCTGACCTGCTTGTGATTCAATCTTTTCTACACCTTTAAGTGTGCCAACGGCTCCTTCCAAAGGGATGATGGCCTGGCTTTCCATGTATTCCGGGTCCACTTCCAGCATGCTTCCCACATTCACAAACAGGAATGGTATCTGAGCATTGGGATATAATTCCACAGAAAGCTGTTTGTAAGAGAACCAACCCAACATAGTCATGCCCACAAAGAGCATGCTGATCAGTACTTTCCGTTTGATAATAAAATTCATCGGCCTAATTCTCTTTAGTGATCAGGGGTTCAGTTATTTCATTCATGGGTTTGCCGAACACTTTTTGTTTGCCGCTTTCAAATACGTAATACACACATGGTATGACCACAAGGGTTAGGAAAGTCGAGCTGAGCAAGCCAGCAATGACCGCAATAGCCATGGGTGAACGAAGTGCTGCACTTTCTCCAAACCCAATGGTTAGAGGAAATAATGCCAGAATAGTTGTAATACTGGTCATGATGATGGGTCGTATCCTGTTCTCTCCGGCCTTAATAATAGATTGCTTGATACTGTGGCCGGCTGCTTTAAACTGATTGATGGCGTCAACTAAAATTATGGAGTCATTCACAGCAATACCTGCCAGCATAATCATGCCAATAAATGCCATAATATTCAGAGGCCTACCCAGCAGATAAAAGGCCCAAATGGCACCAATACCTGCCAGTGGTATGGTGAGTAATATGGTGAAGGGGTGGATTAGGGATTCGAATTGTGAAGCCATCACCATATACACCAGAACAATGGAAAGTATCAGGGCAAAGCTTAGGTTTGACATGGCCTCCTGCCTTTTGGTTTCTTCTCCAACAATCTCCAACTGAAAATTAGGAGGAAGGTCTATTTTATCAAGTAGTTCCTGGACTTGCCCTACGATCTTGTCAAAAGCAATATTCCTGTCAATATCAGCGCTTACCGTACTTATTCTGTTTTGATTGCGACGGATTAATTGTTTGGGAGAAACTGACTCTTCAATGGTGGCTACGGCATAAAGAGGGACTTCTCCACTGGAGCTGTTAAGTCTAATGCTATTGAACTCAAACAAACTCATTTCAGGAAAAGTGACGGTGATGTCATTCATGGCACCAGAATTCTCATATTTACCTGCATCCTTACCCAAGAGGCGATCGCTTAATTGGTTGCTTATGTTTTGGGCAGACAAGCCATATAATCCTGCCTGGTATCTGTCGATAATAATATCAATTTCAGGAGCACCTTCTTCGATACTTGTTTTAGGGTTCATTACAGATGGAAGGCTTTGCAAATCCTGCTTCACTTTGTTTGATAATTCGCTTAAAGTTTCCAAATCTTTACCTTTAATCTCTACCACTAACGGGGCTTCTTCTGTTCCCATGGTAGATTGTAAGGCTGTTTCATCACGAATGATGGACACTTCAATATCCGGGATATTGTTGACGACTGTGGATATAGCGTCGATCAGTGCCTCAGATTGATTCAGGTGCTCTTTATTAAGCTTGACTTTTAAATTGGCCGTATTTTCATTCTGGAACACAGTTTTGTCCGTAATGGCTGATGTTGATGGTCCTATGGTTGCATAGATGGTTTCAATCTTGTCTCCATATAAATCATTGAGCATTTCTTCTAGGCTTTCTACTAATCCTGAAGTTCTTTCCAACCGTGTTCCTTCCTGAAGTTTGATCTCAATACTAAACTCAGAGGCACCGCTCTTGGGTAGGTACTCGCTGCCCACATCAGGTAGGATATATAGTGTTAGACCAATAAGTAGCGCGCTAATACCGATAATGGCATATTTCTTATCCAGGATATTTGATAACAATTTTCCATACCAGCCAATTTTTACTGATTTGAGGGCTTTATTCATACTGCTCTTCCTGTAGGAGAAATTAAAGAGCATGGGTATCACAAGTATGGCCACAAATAGAGAAGCCAGTAAAGAGAAGGCTACAGTCCATGCCTGATCCTTAAAAAGTTCTCCGGATGCACCATGAAGATAAACGATGGGAAGAAAAACAACAATGGTGGTTAAAGTGGAAGCAACAATGGCACCTCCAACCTCTGAGGTTCCTGTAACAGCAGCCTCTTTGACCGACATGCCTGATTCCATGTTCCGGAATATATTTTCGACAACAACAATGGCATTGTCGACCAACATACCTGCTCCCAATGCAAGACCACCCAAAGTCATAATATTTAAACTGAGTCCGTTGAAATACATCAGGTTAAAGGTGGCAATAACAGAGATGGGGATGGCAAAGCTGATGATAGCGGTTACCTTCAGTCTCCTAAGGAATATAAACAATACAAATACAGCCATCAGGGCTCCTAACAAGGCTGTTTCCTGAACCTCATCAATGGATTGCTGAATAAAACTGCCTTGATTAGAAATTGTAACAAACTCATATCCAGGAAGTGTTTTTTCTATTCCCTTAAAAGCCTCCTTAATTTGTTCAACCGATTTTACCGTATTAAAGCCAGTTTCCTTGTAAATGGCCAGGCCTACACAGCGTTGACCATTGATACGAACGATATTGTTGGGCTTTTTATTTACATAACTCACGGATGCCACATCCCTAAGCAGGACGGGAACTTTATCAAGACTTGATTCACCTCCAACGGAAGTTGGCAGGCTTGTACTGGTATTGGGTTGTTGATAACTGATGACAAGGCTTTCCAGGTCATCTAAGCTCTGCATCATGCTCACGCCCTTGATGATGTATTTCTTACCCATCTCAACAATACTGCCTCCAGATACATTCCGGTTCATGTTTTGAACCTGTTGAACGATCTGGTCAGCTGTGATACCGTAAGCATCCAGTTTAAACTTTTCAGTTTCTATACGCACCTCTTTTTCTTCAGTTCCCGTGAGTACCACATCTGCAACACCTTCCAGGCGTATCAGTTCATTTTTGATGTAATCGTCAGCTATTAAGGCAAGTTCTGACATATCATCTATTTCAGGATGCAGCATCCCAATGGTCATAACAGCTGCAGCATTGGGGTCGTGCTGGCTGATACTGAATTCTTCGATATCAGAATTCTGACTATATGTGGTTAAGGCTTTCTGTAAATCGAGGAAAGCTTCATCCATATCCTGATCCCAGCTATATTCTACCGTGACTCTAGCCGAACCTACCATGCATATGGAAGAAACTTCAGTAACGCCTTTTTGTCGTATGGATTGGGCCTCTATATTTTCTATGTATTGCTTTTCTATTTCTTCCGGTGGTTTTTCTCCTGCCTGAATCTCCACAAATATTCGTGGGGCATTCATATCAGGGAACAGGTCTACTCCCAATTTGTCAAAGGAAATATACCCCAACAGCAGGATAGCAATGACCAGCATGGAAACTGTTACCGGATAATTAACAGAAAACTGAGCTATTTTTTTCATGTGTATTCCTTCCTAGAACTATAGTTGCAGTGGTTTTTGTGTGAAGATTACATCTGTGCTTTTAACTACTTCTTATTTAACAACCTTAACTTTGGAACGATTCCTCAGGGTTTCAAAGCCTTTGGTGACGATTCTTTCATTAAGATTTAAACCATCAATAATTTCAACCTCATTGGGATTTTCCAGACCAAAGGTTACCACGCGTTCTTGAGCCAGACTTTTATCAATGACATATACCGTATTTCCCCTTTGCTTACTAAGGATTATATCCTTGGGAATGACGATGGTATTTTCCCGGGAGGAAACGATTACCTCACACTTGGCAAACATACCAGGGCGCAACAACAGCTCCTTGTTATCTATGGAAACAATGGCTTTAAAGGATCTGGTTTGTGGATCGATGGCAGGAGATATCTGTGCTATCTTTCCTGATAAGGTATCATCAGGTATGGTATAATTAATCACCCGAACCTTTTGATTGATGTCCACCAGTGACATGTTTTTCTCTGCCAGATTAAAATCCAATTGAAGTTTGGAATAGTCCATTACCCTGAACAATTCAGTGCCCATATCTATGCGATTGTTGGGTGTGATATAAGGCAGTTCCACAATTATTCCTGAAAAGGGTGCCTGAATATGCATCTTTTTCAAACGAATTTTAGCGTCTTCGTAGGCATAATCAGCATTAATATAGTTGACCTCAGAATTTTTCAATTCGCTCAAGGTAACACCACCTTTATCATAAAGCGACAACTGCTTTTCATACACTTGTTTGGAAATATCTAGCTGCAGTTTGAGCGACTTTATTCTGATGTTGTTTTCATATTCAGCGTCCTCGATTCTAATAATATCAGTTCCTGCTTTCACATAGTCACCGAGTACAAAACTGCGACGTGTTCTTGGGTTCTTCAGAAGCTTATAATTCCCACCCACTTCTGATTTAATGGTTACATCTTTCAGGGGTTGTACCGTTCCAGTGGTATTGATATACTTCTCAATGGATTGAGGTTGAAGTTCCATAACCGAAACCGGAACGGAAATGTCGCTATTCAGGTCTTCGCTGTTGTCGTCGCATGAGGCGATAACAATCAGGATAAGAAAAAGGTATGCTATTTTTTTCATGATCATAGGTTTTACTTAACAGAATTTAGGTTTTCCTGGAGTTCTGCCGGGACAAAGGATATATTGTTTTCGAAGTCCCATAAAGATTGGATCTTCATATTTATTATCTCAATTCGATAGTTGATTAATGCATTGGCCAGAGCTATTTTCTTTTCAGATAACTGGTTTTGAAAGCGTTGTAGGTCTATACTGGTTAAATCACCATTTCGGTAGCGCTCAAGATTTATTTCATAGGTTAGTTCAGCATTTTTATTGTTTTGTTTGGCTATTTCAATTTGCTGAGCAAGGTTCAGGAGGTTTCTGTAAGTCTGACGGATATTGATAACAATATTATCCTTCTGACTGTCTAAATCTATTTCTCTGGATTGCATATCCAGTTCCGCAGCGCGGATTCTTGCTTTTCGTTCACCCCAGTCAAAAATGGGTATGGAAAAGGTGATACCCAACTGAGGACTACTGGTTGGTTTGTCATAGATCTGCCCAAAATTTTCATTGTTACCCTGAATTCCAACCGAAACGCCCACATCACCTCTGAATTCGTTGGTTGCAGATGTTTCCGTCAGGTTGAATTCAGCCATTTTTAAATCAATATTGCGCTGGGTAAGCTCCAACCGTTGTTCCAGCCCATTGGCAATGGCCTTTTCCAGGTCAACTACAACGGGTTTGAAATTGATGTCTGCCAGCACATCTATTTCCTCATAAAGCGACACGCCTATGAGTAATTTGAATTGGTCTTCTGCATTAGCCAGGTCAACTTTTCTGTTCTCTACATTAGATTCCGCAGTAGCATAGTTGAGTTCTCCTTGCAATAGTTCTTCTTTTGCTGATAAGCCACCTTCCACCTTCCTTCTGATGATGTCCAGGCTTACTTTCTGATTCTCAAATTCTTCAATGGCTATATCCAGACTCATTTGTCTCTGATAGATGGCATAAAAGGCCTGATTTACCTGATATTCCATGTTGAGCATTTCAATGGCGTAAGCCAGGGTAGCCGTTTCCAGGTTTAATTCGATTCGTTCCAGATTCAATTTAAGCCTGTTGTATGTGAACAAAGGTTGGTTGTATTGTAAAAACAAGTAGTTGTTAAATCCTTTGTCGTAATAAGTCACATTATTGGCCTCTGAAAAATTATCTTGATAGCCGAAGTTATTCTGAACCGTTAATGTTCCGTCAGTTAGCTTGATGGGCTGTGATATAATTAATGAGGCTGAAGCGCCTTTTTGCTCGGAAGTATACCATTCCGAGAAACGGGTGTCGTAACTCTGCTGACGCGAATAACTAATGGGTGTGACATCGAAGGAAAACCTTGATTTAAGAAAGGCAAGCTGAGCCACAAGATATTCCTTGTTTTTTTCCATATTCAGTCGGGATTTCTGAATATTAGGACTGTTGGCCAGGGCAGTATCCATAGCCTGTTCCAGTGTAAGGGTCATCTGAGCCGATAAGCCGGCTGATATTCCCCACAAAAGCACCAAAACAATTCCTGTTAGCTTATTCATATGTTAAGTATTTCTAATTATATTTTGATAGCCATAGGGCTATTATCTCAATCGTTTTCTACCCATTTAATAGCATCAGCAAAAACCATAGTTCCCACCGATTTATTGCTTAGCTCCACCCTGGTAGTTGGGGAACTGATAAAAAAGGTGCCCAGATAGTTCCATCCATTCTCCAAATCGCTATCAGCCCTGTGTATGTCATCCACACCACTTTCATGATATACTCTGAAATTATAATCCGACTTTCTGGTTTCCCTCCTTCGTCTTCGGTTTACATTTATTTTTTCCACATGACAGTAGACATCATACATGCCTGCATTGGGGAGATTCGCAGTCCAGATAGCTGTTCGGTCATTCTGCCCTGATTTTGTATAGGCCGCAGATCTTACATATTTCCCATAAAAACCTGAACGCAAGACCGATTTCCATTCATTGGGAGGACTCCAATAACGAATGCCTTCATATTTGTAACCCGGTTTCTTATTCTTGTCAACCAGGGTTTTCAGGTAGCTTTTTTGAAGCACCTGATTGTACTCAAAGCCTTCATCTTCATTGTCAACGATAATTTCTTTAACTGCAATTATGTGATCAAATACGGGATAATCTATGATAGTGTCGAAGGTGGCCAGTTTCTTTATCTCATGGAAGGATCCAAAATCATAAATGATATTATTGGGTAGGTTTTCCGAAATATGAGTGAAAATATTCATGCGTGTAGGTTCATTGGGGAAAACAAAACCAACTTCTTTCGCTGAATGTGCAGGGATGTATACTTTCCGGCTAAAATCAGGAACAATATCTTCACCACGTCTTCTTCGTCTGTCGTTGGGATTATTCAGATCCACATTTATGGTGACTAATCCTGCAGAGGCTTCAGGATTGGCAATTTTAAAACGAATTTGGTAGCGTGTACGCTCATCCTCCAGTACTTTATAAGTCTGCATTTCTTTGATAAGAAAACCAGCTTGCTGATTTTTCGAATACCAATCGGCAATTTCTCCGGTGATTGAAGATCCAAATCTGGCCTCAAGCAGACTGTCAAAAGTCAGGAGACTAAAGGTCTTATGCTTATGTTGATCAACCAACTCATTTAAAAAATCATTGAAATCTTCGGTGCCATACCTTGCCCGTAACAAAGTGAATAAATGATCACCTTTTGCAATGATTACATCATTAATATCTATTTGATCGTCATTGTCTTTGTCAGCTGCCCTTTCGATTCCAGAAACCAATAGTTCTTCGAGAGAAGCTTCCTTTAGCTCCAGGTTAATTCTTTCACCATCACTTAAATCCTGAAAGAACCATCGATAGGAGGAGACTGCATTGGCATTTCTGTCTTTTAGGTAGGCCTGCATGGAAAGGTTAAGAATGGGCCATTGTTCTGAACGCATCTGGGTAATAAAAGTCACATAATTAGGAAATAGGCTTAATGTGTTGCGATCCATATCATCATGCATATACCATTCCTGATGGTTTGCCATGAAGTTACCCTCTGCAAAACGCCTGAATATTCTCGTTTGAAGTTCTGCTTCAGAAATTTCTTCATTATTGCGCTTCATGCGTCTCTCTTCTCTTTCCTTCCGTTTTCTAAAATCCGTTTCTTCAAGAACAACACCCTTTTCAGCATAAAATGTCATCTCTGGTTGGACCGCGTCGCTGCTGATGGACCAGATGTGCTTATCGAGTGAGAACTGCAAAGGCACTTCCACCAATGACCACCGTTTAAATGGATAGCTAAAACCAATTTCAGCCTCATATTGATTTTTGATTTCTCGTATCAACCCAGGTAAACTATCCGTAAAATCTTCAAAGTGTTCAACATAAAACTGGTTGCCATCAATGGTGTAAATGCTGTAAGTGATTGAATCGGAAGTAATACTATAATTTATATAGTCACCAATAACCAGGCTGATCTGGGGTAGTGCCACTTCTGGTTTAAAGTGAAAACTGCCTGGACCAATACTATCTGTAATACCCTGGGATATGGCTTGCAGATCCGGACGGGAATGAACTGTTAAATCGTAGTTTGTGAAATCAGGTGTGTGCAAAGCTGGATAGTCTGATGCGTAGCCAACGCCTGAGATTGGGTACCAAAGTGCGCCACTGGTAAGACAAACAAAGTCTTCAAGTATATAGGCATAGCGTTTTCTGATCCTGAACATTTCGAAAGAGAAGTTATCCTCGTAGTCATCCATGCTCTGATCCAGAAAATGAGTGTGTTCCATGATGTGCCCCTGGTAGACTATGTTAATGAGATAGTTCTCATCAGGTTCAACCACCTTTTTAGGTATAATTTTAAGGATTTGTTCTTCTCTGTAGTAATCAGTTCTAAGGCCATTTGCCTGAAGTTCTGTAATCTGTAATCCCGGATTAAGACTTACTATAATGGTGTCTATCTTGCTCTTGGTTTGATTAGACAAAGACATTGTTGCCCGGACCTCTATTTCTTCACCACTATGTGTTAATTCCAGTTTACAGGAGTCGGTGGTTAATCTGGGATAGCCAGCATAAGAGTTGTTCAGTTCGAGCAAATGCTCAGTATAAGTTTCATTGCCTCGCTTGATGTCTATATAGGAATTGATTAAATAGATCCCGGCTGCCAGACTTAAGATGGTCAGGTAAATTGGAAAGGAGGTCATCTTTCTTGATTGGGGGAGACGGTCAATTTTAAATACGGTAAAGAAAACCAGTCCCAGACCGATAAAGAAATAAATCCCTCTATGAATAAGTACTTCCTGCAGATTGCCAAAGCCTCCTATGGTGGATTTCATCATGGGCACCTGATAGGCTATATAATCGAAGAGATGATAAAACTTGGTATCCAGATAGAATATTGAAATGGCTATATAGCCGAGAAGAACGATGAAGGTTACTGCCTGATTTTTTAACAGAACCATTAGGAAGAATGATAATCCCAAAATGTAAACTAAGGTGGGCAAGCTGATGAGTAAGGGATAATACAAATACTCTACAATACCTTTTGCTGAGTCGCCACTAAGAAAAGAGAAGCCAGTACCCAGGATCAATATGGCTAGATTGAGGAAAAAGAAAACAGACAATACTCCAAGGGCTTTTCCCAGGATGTATTCTCCATTGGTCATAGAGCGGGCATAAATGACTTCAACCGTATCATTTTTTTTATCCTGCTTAAGAAATTCTGAAGCAAGGAAAATGGCGACAATGGCCTGGCCCAGGTTGAGAATCAACAAATTAGTGTAGGGGAGTGATGCTGGTAAAACCCTGTACATCAACGGAGCACCACTTTGAGGGATATTGGCTGCTATATTAAAGATCCCCAATCCCAATACCGATAAACCCGCAAATATTCTGAAGAACCAGGAGCGCATCAGCGTACGCATCTCGTATCGGGCAATGGTGAATAAATTGTGCAAGGACATCATTTCTTAATATATTTTAAGCCATAGTATTTTAATTAGGACATTTGTTCTTTGCTCAGGTATTCCATAAAATACACGTAGGCATGCTCCAGATTGGGCTCCAGGGCGATTGCGTTTTTATTATCTATCTCATCGGCAACCAGTTGTACTTCCCAGCCGTCTTCGGAAGGGATGGTTGAAATAATTGGATATTTATCCTTTAAGAGATCATATTCAACACCTGAAGTGTTAATCTGCCACACATGTTCCTTGGCTAAGTCGATAAGCTCTGGAGGGGAGCCGTTAAACCCGAGTGTGCCATTGTCCAGCAAGGCCAGGTTATGACATGTACTGGAAATATCACCTACAATATGTGTGGACAGTATGATAATGGCTTCGGTCTGGCTAATCTCAGATAAGATATTCCTGAAGCGAATGCGTTCCTCGGGGTCCAGTCCTGTAGTGGGCTCATCCACCACAATGATTTTAGGTTCGCCGATGAGTGCCTGTGCAATACCCAGCCTTCGTTTCATTCCTCCTGATAATTTGCTTGCACTGCGGTCGCGCGAATCAAACAAACCTACTTTCTCCAGCCACAAATCTACTTTTTGAAGTCGGATTTTCTTGTTTTTGATGCCTGAGAGTCGGGCCGCATAATCAAGAAATTCCCAGGTTTTTAGCTTGCTGAAAAAACGGAAATCCTGAGGTAAATAGCCCAGTAATTTCCGGATTTCACCACGGTTTTTGGAAAGATCCAGGTCATTGACCATAATGCGGCCTGAACTGGGTTTCATTAGAGTAACCAATATGCGCATGAGGCTGGATTTACCTGCGCCGTTGGGGCCCAATAATCCGAACATCCCATTTTCAATCTCAAGATTGATATCTGATAAGGCATGTTTCCCATTGGGATATACCTTGTTTAATTCCTGAATGCTAATCTTCATGCAACTTTAAGTGATATTCGGGCCTATTGTCAGCCTAAAATTAAACATTTGAACCATAAGTGCCAATACTGTGCCATCATAAACTAAGGTCACGCAATGTGCATGTTAGACAAATGAAGGTTTGTTTTTATTCCTTGTTGTGTACGATACTGTACATCATAATCACAAAATAGTACAGCCATATGAATGGTGTTAAAGATTAAAATATTTCATCATAATTGTAAGTATTGACGCAGAAAACTGTTTAGGATTACAACTAGTTCTAGTCATTTTGTAGGAGTGAAGCATCTCGTATGTATGTGTTGAGCATGAATAGATCCTTCACTTCGTTCAGGATGACAGTGTTGTTGTGTTATTTGTCATGCTTAGCGCAGCGAAGTATCTTTATGAGAATTTTATGAACGGAATGGAAACTTCACCATGTTAAGGATGACAGAACTTCCATTTATGTAACTTTATTCTATGAAAACAATAGGGACACATAATTACTTCCTTTATATAGTCACCAACAAGAATAAAACAACTCTTTACACTGGAATCACGAATAATTTAGCTTATCGTTTAATCCAACATGAAGAGGATGCTAAGTCCATTAAAAAGTCATTTGCAGGGAAATATAATTGTTACCACTTAGTTTATTACGAGCATTTTATCTTTATAAATGACGCCATCGATCAAGAAAAAGAGATAAAGGGCTGGGTGAGAAGGAGGAAGGATAAATTGATTACAGACTTTAATCCCGAATGGCGATTTTTGAATGATGAAGTAGAATATGATTAACTGTGAATTGATCCTTCATTGTATTCAGGGTGACAATGTTATTGTGCGATTTGTCATGCTGAGCGCAGCGAAGTATCTTTATGAGAATTTTATGAACGGAATAGATTCCTGCCTGCGGCTTTGTTCCGCTGAAGCTTTGCGAAAGCGAGGCTGGCAGGCTTCACCATGTTCAGGATGTCAGTTGATGGAAAAGAAAAACCCCCATCCCAGAAAGGGAAGGGGGTTGTGCGTTTTTCAAAAATATAGCTTAGTCTAGCTCATGAATGACCAGTCCGCTGCGCAGTTTAGGTTCAAACCAGGTGGTTTTTGGTGGCATAATTTGTCCGCTGTCAGCAATATCAATTAATTGTTTCATGCTTACAGGATACAGAGCAAAGGCCACCTCCATTTCTCCGCTGTCTACGCGTTTTGAAAGCTCACCCAATCCACGGATGCCACCCACAAAATCAATGCGTTTAGAACGACGCAGGTCCTTTATGTCCAATAATGGGTCCAATACCTGCTCTGTGAGAATGGTCACGTCAAGTACGCCAATGGGATCATCATCATTATAGGTGTTCTCTTTGGCAGTCAATGAGTACCAATTGCCTTCCAGATACATGGAAAAGTTATGAAGACTAACAGGCTTGTAGATTTCAGGCCCCATTTTAGTAAGTTCGAATCCTTCTCCAAGTTTAGCAATGAACTCATCAGCTGAATAACCATTGAGATCCTTTACCACACGGTTATAATCAATAATGGTTAGTTGGTTGTCAGGAAAATGTACCGCCAGGAAATAATTGTATTCTTCATCTCCTGTATGATTTGGGTTGTTACTCTTTTTCTCATTTCCTACCAAAGCTGCAGCAGCCGTTCTGTGGTGGCCATCAGCCACATAAGTAGCTGGAAGCGCTTCAAAAAGCTCAATGATCCTGTCAATTGTTTGCTTTTCATGAATGACCCAAAAGTGATGTCCAACTTCATCCGTTCCGGTGAAATCATAATCTGCTTCATTGTTATCAACAAAATCAGCAACAATTTGATCTATTTCAGCCACGGCAGGGTAGGAGAAGAATACAGGCTCCATATTCGCATTGGTAATGCGCACATGCTTCATGCGGTCCTCTTCTTTGTCAGGTCTGGTAAGCTCATGTTTTTTGATCACATTATTCATATAATCTTCAACACCGGCACAACCCACAATACCATATTGAGTTTTACCAAACATGGTTTGGGCATAGATATAGAGGTAATCTCCGTCATCAGTGGTAAGCCATTTTTTATCCTTGAATACGTTCAGGTTTTCTTTGGCTTTGTCATACACTTCCTGACTGTACAGGTTCACATCCTCAGGAAGGTCAATTTCGGGTTTGATAATATGTAAAAGCGAGTGAGGATTGCCTTGAGCTTCAACACGTGCCTCAGCAGAGTTGAGTACATCATAAGGTCTTGATGCCAGATCGCTTACAATTTCTTTTGGTGGGCGAAGGCCCTTAAATGCTTTTAGTATTGCCATTATCCGTTGTTTTAGTTAAATATCAAGATCAATTTCATTAGGTGTATTCAAACTTGGATGCATCTCTTCAAATTTAGGACGACCATTACCATGCGTATGAGGGTGATCATGCCCGTTACCATTGCCATGTCCGCCATTAGCAGCAGAGCGTTGTAAAGAAGTAATTAATGCACCAAGCATTTTAGTCATTTCCATGAGTTGTCCTCTCGACTCTTCCTCATAAGTTTCAGTTATCAGATTTCCTTTATAAGAGACGGTGGTATAAACCAAACACTCTCTAATGGCACTTTTGGCCATTTTCAGATAATAGATAAACTGACTCTTGTTGCGAGCCGATCCTTCTGCAATATATAAAGCAATATTCCTTGCAGATTCATTGAAACGAGAAGTCAATCCGGTCTTGTCATTTTCAGGATACAACATGCTTACATCCTGCAACCAGTTAATATAGTCTAGAGATTTATGATAGATTCTTAAATCTTCAAAACGAAAAAATGTTCCTGGTCGCTCTGTCTTTTCAGTCTTCTCTGTTTTATTAAACATTAGATAGGGAATTTAAGTTAATTGTTGATATAAGTGGTTATCTTACTCATAACCAGATTAAACAATAGCCATATATGGCCGTCGTTTTCTCTGGCTGTGAAATAAGAATTGTTAAAAATTCTGTTTAGTTGACTTTGAAAGTGGTGTCACCATTTTCAATGAAACCGATGATCTGGCGAGCCGCAGCAATACCAGCATTGATATTTGCCTCAGCAGTTTGAGCACCCATTTTCTTAGGTGTGAAGAAACAACGATCGCCAAATCTTTCTTCCATAACCTCTCTGTTGTCAGGAGCTATATCAGAAACATACTGGAAGCTATCTTTTTCTTCAAAAATTTTAACCATCTCATCTTCATGGATTACCTCTTTACGAGCGGTATTCACCAGCATGGCACCTGCCTTCATTTTTGAAAGCAGATCATATCCAATAGATTGTTTGGTTTGAGCATTGGATGGAATGTGCAAGCTAATGTAATCACAGGTTTCGTAAAGCTTCTCGGCGGAATCACAAACGATCACGCCTTCTGCTTCCATGCTATCTTTGGGGATAAATGGATCAAAGGCATAAATTTCCATACCAAAGCCTTTGGCGATTCTGGCCACATGTTTGCCCACATTTCCATAAGCATGGATACCCAGTTTTTTACCAAACAACTCAGTTCCGGAACTGCCTTTAAATTGATTCCTTGCCTGATAAACCATCATGCCCAGGGCCAATTCTGCCACTGCATTTGAATTTTGTCCTGGAGTATTCATCACCACCACATCATTGGCAGTGGCTGCTTCCAGATTTACATTGTCAAATCCAGCGCCGGCACGGACAACTATTTTCAGTGCTTTAGCGGCTTCGATAACTTCAGGAGTTACTTTGTCACTTCTTATAATTAATGCTTCTGCTTCGCCTACTGCAGCTACGAAATCTTCCTGACTTGCATACTTTTCAAAGAAGTTACATTCATAATTTGCTTCAGCGAATACAGCTTTAATTTGTTCTACAGCTGCTGCAGCAAAAGGTTTTACTGTTGCGACCAATACTTTTGTCATCACGAGTAATTTTAGTTGTTAAAAAGAAAATATTCAGTTTAGTTTGATGTCTGTTCAAAATCCTGCATGGTTTCAACCAATGCTTTTACACTCTCAACAGGGAGTGCATTATAAGTAGATGCGCGGAAACCACCCACAGAACGGTGACCTTTGATACCAATCATACCTCTTTCAGTGGCAAAGTCGAAGAATGCTTTTTCCTTATCCTCAAATCCATCATTCATAATGAAGCAGATGTTCATCAGAGAACGGTCTTCTTTATCAAGAACAGTGCCTTTGAACATGGGATTTCTGTCAATCTCATCATAAAGCAGGCCGGCCTTCATTACATTGGTTTCATACATGCCTTCTACGCCACCTTTGCTTTTCAACCATTTCAGTGTCTGTAATGCTGCAAAAACAGGAACCACAGGAGGTGTATTAAACATACTTTCCTTGTCGATATGTGTTTGATAATTCAGCATGGTTGGAATATGACGATCTACTTTGCCTAGCATATCATTACGTACAATGGCAAAAGTTACACCGGAAGGAGCCAGGTTTTTCTGTGCACCACCATAAATAATGGCATATTTAGACACATCCATGGGACGACTGAAAATATCTGAAGACATATCCGCTACCAATGGTACAGGACTATCAATATCATGTTTAATTTCAGTTCCATAAATGGTGTTATTGGTGGTTATATGGAAATAATCAGCATCGGTTGGAATGGTGTATCCTTTAGGAATATAATTGAATACGGTATCCTCAGAGGATGCAACCACATCAACTTCACCAAAAGCTTTGGCTTCTTTAATGGCTTTTTTAGACCAAGCACCTGTATTTAAATAGGCAGCTTTTTTATTAAAAAGATTAAAAGGAACCATAGCAAATTGTGTACTGGCGCCGCCACCCACAAATACTACCGAATATCCTTCAGGTATTTTTAGTAGTTCTTTAAACAAAGATTGGGCTTCATCCATAACAGCAACAAACTCTTTGCTTCTGTGTGAAACCTCCATTACTGATAAGCCAGTTCCTGCAAAATTACGAATGGCATCAGCTGTGTTTTCGATAGTGAATTCCGGTAATATTGAAGGACCGGCATAGAAGTTATGTTTCTTCATATCTAAGTTTTTTAGATTTATTGTTTGGCAAATATATAATATATTCATGCGTACAAAGTCGAATTGGAGTTTAGAATTGTTCTAAAATTAACAACAGATAATAGGCTTCATTCACAACTCTGTTATAGACACGTAACGTATACATAAACAGTCATATAACAAGGTATTCATACTTGCATCTTGGAGCTGAATTTTTAGTTGTATTTTATTTATTTAGAAAATGCTTTGTTGAATATGTATTTTTGCACAAAAATCACAAGGTGGATACAACAAAAAGGATATCAGCTTTCGCCAAGCTGGGTGAATGTTTGAGACATTCTGCTAAAGGTGAAACAGCTCCAGCAGATTTGAATTCAGAACAAAGCAAGGCTTATGAATCATTGCAAGACTTGATACCTGGACTTGCACGTCAGAATGCCTGGTTTACAGAAAAAAATGTGCTCCATATGATCCTCGCATTAGGACAAAGTCTTCAGGAGGAGGAGATTATCAATTGGTTAAATAATTACCCACAACTACAATCGAAGAAATCTGAACCTCGAACAATAGCTGTTATAATGGCTGGTAATGTACCTGCTGTTGGTTTCCATGATTTCTGCTCAGTATTGATAAGTGGCCATAAATTACTGGCCAAGCTTTCTTCTGATGATGACCAATTGATCCCTGCCATCGCTCATCTTCTTGTAGCCATTGAACCTGGTTTCAAAAACCATATAACATTTACAACGGATAAACTAAGTGCTTTTGATGCCGTTATTGCCACCGGAAGTAATAATAGCTCTCGCTATTTTGATTACTATTTCTCTAAATACCCACATATAATAAGGAAAAACAGAAATGGTGTTGCCCTCTTAAGTGGCAATGAATCAAAGGCTGAATTATCTCATTTGGCTGAGGATATCTTTATGTACTTTGGTCTGGGTTGCCGAAATATTTCCAAAATATATTTACCCGCCAATTACACCATTAGTGACTTGCTGGATGTGTTAAGTGAGCATGTTTACCTAAATGAGAACAGTAAGTATTTTAACAACTATGAATACAACAAAGCCATCTTTCTTGTGAATGGCAGGCCACATTTTGATGCAGGTAATCTCCTGCTCGTTGAAGATGCATCATTGGCTTCACCTGTGAGCACTTTGCATTTTGAATACTATACCGATCCAAAGGAGCTTAGTAAAGGTATCGAGGCTCAGCAAGATGAAATCCAGTGTGTTGTAGGAGATTCGGCGCTCTATACTGGAGCCATTCCATTTGGTAAAAGTCAACAGCCAGCCTTGACTGATTATGCTGATGGCGTGGATACTCTTAACTTTTTACTTGCTTTATAATGGCTACCTCGAAGTCCTCAAAGCAAAAGCTTTGTCTTCAATTAGTTGTCAGTAAAATTATTAACAGAGGTAGGTTAAAATAAAATATTGTAAAAAGTTTGTTTATTATTCAGAAACATAATATTTTTGCAGCCCCTAAAAAGAAGGTAGGAAATCAATTGAAAGAAACCATTTATTTGGGCTGGTTTTAAGAGAGTGTCCGGCTCGGGTAAACAAAGGGAACAACCTTTGAAAAGAAAATTAGAAGCATGAAAAAAGATATTCATCCAAAGAATTACAGATTTGTAGTGTTTAAAGACATGTCAAATGACTATGCATTTATCACAAAGTCAACTGTAGACACCAAGGAAACTATTGAATGGGAAGACGGAAAAGAGTACCCACTTGTAAAACTTGAAATTTCACACAAATCTCATCCATTCTTCACTGGTAAGATGAAACTGGTTGATACCGCAGGTCGTGTTGATAAATTTAAGAACAGATACAAAAAGCATTACGATAAGAAAAGCTAATGCAATAAACTTCTATATGGAACCCCTGTTAACGCAGGGGTTTTTTTATGCATATTTGTAAGGTAAATTAGTCATTTATCACAGTTTAAGTTTGATGCCCCTGCAATTATAAACCTATGAACTATATTTTATTTGATGGCGATCGCCGGGAGAACTTGCTACCCTTTACGTTTACCCGACCGGTGGCTGATATCAGGGTGGGAATCCTTAGCATAAGAGAGAAATGGGAACATTGGTTGAAGACCAAAACCTCTATTTTGACCCAGGACTATCTGAGTGTTAAGTTTCCGTTACATATTGAAAAAGAGAACACATTGATCTGCGCATCATTCCTGCCTGATGAAGATCTTGTAAGACGAATAAACAACCTGCAGCTAGGCGAGGCCTTAAGCTATGATAACCGATTAGTAGCAATAAGGCTGTCAGATGATGAAGTTAGTACATTCAATGAGTCTCAACCTTATCATGGAACAGAATTAAAGACAATTGAAGAAATTGCAAATACCTGGGATATTTTTTCAAAGAACGGAGAGGCTATTCGCTCGGATTTTGAACGATTGACCTCCGGAAGGATATCTACGACTTTAAGTGAAACCAATTTTATAAGGGGTAAGGCTCAAAATATTTTCATTGAACCAGGTGCCGTTGTTGAATATGCCTATTTAAATACAGAAAGTGGGCCCATCTACATTGATAAGGACGCGGAGATTATGGAAGGCGCTAAAATCCGAGGCCCTTTTTCACTCGGCAAACATGCAGTAGTAAAAATGGATGCCAAAATATATAAGGATACAACTGTTGGACCCTGGTGTAAAGTAGGTGGCGAAATAAGCAATGCAGTCTTCTTCGGTTATGCAAACAAGGGCCACGATGGCTATCTTGGAAATGCAGTAATTGGAGAGTGGTGTAACCTGGGCGCCGATACCAATAATTCAAATCTAAAAAACACCTATGACATAGTTAAACTGTGGGATTATCAGGCAAAACGTTTTGTTTCTACAGGTTTGCAGTTCTGCGGACTTATGCTTGGAGATCACTCTAAATCAGGCATTAACTCCATGTTTAACACCGGAACTGTTGTTGGCGTATCCTGTAATTTGTTTGGTTCCGGATTCCAAAGAAATTATGTGTCTTCCTTCTCTTGGGGTGGGGCTCATGGCTATAAAGCATTTAACCTGCAAAAAGCCATTGCTGTTGCTGAGGCTGTTTATAAACGCAGGGGCCTGGTGTTTGATCAGGTTGAACAAGATATTTTTAAGCACATTAGTGAACTGCCCTCATCCATTGTTAGGTAAGAATATTAAAACCAAGCTAGAATTTCGTTTGAAATGGCATGCAAATTGCCTAATGTACAAGCCTTATGTTAAGACAAAGGTGAGCCTCAGGAGTTTTTGATCTAATGCTCACTGCGTCAAATAAATAGGTCAGATTTACTAAATCTCAGGGAAATGGGATGTGACAATTTGGCTGTAAAGAATAGATATTATGAGTAATTATATGGCATTGTCAGATATAATGGATCCGGAAACTGAATTTTTTCCATTGCTTTCTTCAGAGGATGAAGAACTCATGAACGCAGAAGAAGTTCCCGGAGACCTTCCAATTTTACCCCTTAGAAATACCGTTTTGTTTCCTGGTGTGGTGATACCCATTACCGTTGGTAGAGATAAATCTATCAAACTGATTAAAGAATCCTATAAAGGAGATAAAACCATAGGAGTGGTGGCTCAGAAGGATCCTGAGGTTGAGGATCCGGATATTGAGGACCTCCATAAGGTAGGAACTGTAGCGCGTCTGATTAAGATTTTACAGATGCCCGACGGGAATACCACAGCGATTATACAGGGAAAAAAGAGATTTGAGATCATCGAGGTGATCGAAAAAGATCCCTACTTCAAAGCTAAGGTTCAGAGTTACGAGAAAAATGCTCCGGTGCCTGATGGAAAATCATTTGAAGCATTGATCTCATCGGTTAAGGATATAGCTGTACAAATCGTTGAGAAATCGCCAGCCATCCCTTCGGAAGCTGTATTTGCCATCAATAATATTGAAAGCGCTGTTTTTCTAGTAAACTTTGTGTCTTCCAATCTGAATGTTGACAATGATGAGAAGCAGCATTTGCTTGAAATGACTGATTTAGATGCCCGTGCCAAACGGGTATTGGAATTATTGTCCAAAGAACTTCAAATGCTCGATCTTAAATTTGATATCCAGAAGAAGGTCAAGGTTGATATGGATAAACAGCAACGCGATTTCATGCTGAACCAGCAATTGAAGACCATTCAGGAAGAGCTCGGTGGAGGACCTCATGAAATGGAAATTCGTGAACTGAATGAAAAGGCGGCTAAGAAAAACTGGTCTGATAACATAGCAGAGACTTTTAAAAATGAAATGATAAAACTGCAGCGAATGAATCCATCTGCTGCAGAATATTCCATTCAGCTGAATTACCTGGAACTATTTGTGGAACTGCCATGGGAGGAGTATACCAAGGATAACCTCGATTTGAACCATGCCCAGCAAGTTCTGGATGAAGACCATTACGGCTTAGTAAAGATCAAAGAAAGGATCATTGAATACCTGGCTGTTCTTAAATTAAAGAACAATATGAAAGCTCCAATATTGTGTTTTGTCGGCCCTCCGGGTGTTGGTAAAACCAGTTTGGGTAAATCTATCGCCCGAGCCCTTGGACGTAAATATATTAGAATGTCTTTGGGTGGGGTCCGTGATGAAGCTGAACTCAGAGGACACCGCAAAACATATATCGGTGCTATGCCAGGCCGTGTGATCCAGAATCTCAAAAAAGTCAAATCCTCCAATCCGGTATTTATGCTGGATGAAGTGGATAAAGTGAGTGGCAGCAATTTCAATGGTGATCCTCAAGCAGCCTTGCTGGAAATACTGGATCCCGAACAAAACAATAGTTTTTACGACAATTATCTTGAAGTTGAATATGATCTCTCAAAGATTATGTTCATTGCTACAGCAAATACATTGTCAACTGTACATCCCGCTTTAAGAGATCGTATGGAGATTATCGACTTAAGCGGGTATCTGTTGGAAGAAAAGGTTGAAATTGCCAAAAGACACCTCATACCCAAGCAAATAGAAGAGCACGGTGTCAAGAAAAATCAGGTGAAATTTGTAAAATCTGTCCTTGAGAGCATTATTGAAAATCATACCCGTGAGGCTGGGGTCAGAACCCTGGAAAAGCAAATTGCAAAAGTGATCAGGAACAGAGCCAAATTCATTGCCATGGAAGAGGATATTCCAGCCAAAGTTGAATCTGCCGATCTGCAAAAAATCCTTGGACCGCCACGTTTTCAAAAGGATAAAGCCATTACAAATGATGTGGCAGGTGTGGTTACCGGACTGGCCTGGACGGCAGTAGGAGGGGAGATCCTATTTATTGAAGTAAGCCTGAGTAAAGGCAAGGGATTGCTCAAGCTCACTGGAAACCTTGGTGATGTGATGAAGGAATCAGCAAGTATTGCTTTTGAATACCTGAAGTCTCATGCTGATCAACTGAATATAGATGCAGCCCTATTTGAAAAATGGAATGTTCATGTACATGTGCCCGAAGGAGCCACGCCCAAAGACGGACCATCTGCCGGTATTACCATGTTAACTGCTCTTACTTCAGCTTTTACACAGCGTAAAGTCAGGGCGCGCATGGCCATGACCGGAGAAATTACCCTTAGAGGTAAGGTGCTTCCAGTTGGCGGTATTAAAGAGAAAATCTTAGCGGCTAAAAGAGCGAAAGTTACCGATATCATTATTTCGAAGGAAAACGAAAAGGATATCATCGAAATCAATGAGGATTATCTAAGTGGTTTGAATTTTATTTTCGTAGATACGATGATGGAGGTATTGGAGCATGCTTTGCTGAAAGAGAAAGTTAAGTCTCCCTTGAAACTAGGATAGAATAGCTCTTAAATTAAGATACGTAATACACCACAATATAGGTGCTTACTGCAGCGATCTCAAGATAAAGCATCCGTTTAAAAATCTTTTTCTCGAAGTACCAGACGAACTTCCATTGTCTGAAGACAAACCCCCAAAAAAGAAAGAGCATTTGGTAGGCAGGCATAAAAACTATGATGTAGGAAAGCACATAGTTTAAGGTGGGCATTGTTTCTTTACTAATATCAAATAGATCGAATATGGGTTTCTTCACATAAAGGGAAGTGCTTCCCGCCAGCGAAAACACAATGAGAACAGCAATAACATCCCAGGTAGTATGCAAATGCCAGCGTTGCTTTAATTTTTCTATCATGCGTTAAAAATAAGCGGCAAATCTAATATTTTTAACTGATAGAAAACTGTAATGCGCTAATGATTGCCGATTTCTTGAGACAATATGCAGACTAGCAAGAGGTGTCCTTATATTTGAAAATGGCATTCACTTGACCCCCATTGGCTTTCATATTATCTTTGCCGCATCTGTTGGATTTCAAAACCTGATATATTGCATAAAATCCAATTGCAACTATTCCTGGTCAATATGGCTCCTTGTGGTATATTGATCCGGGAAATTATCAATAAACCAAAAAGCAAAAAAATGAAGAATTTAATGACGTACTGCGTGATTAGCATACTGCTGGTCATAAGTACCATGAGTGTCAGTGCTCAAGATAAAATACAACACAAACCCAGTGATTATGGCTTTCTGCCTGAACCCATTGTGGTTCCAAGTATTGCTCAGCAAATTAAGGACGGAACCTTTGTAGGCGTTAATCCTGAGGAGGAAATCAGAGCCGGTCAGCCCAAGAGAAGCGGTGCCAATATGACTGTTCCTGGTAAAGGTTTACCAAAAGGTGATGATGCCCTCGTACAGGACCATAACTCCATGATGAAACACTATGGAAGAGAACCTCTTCTGGTATTTGATGCCCATACCACCAATGTTACCCCGTCTGACCCTACCGGAGCTGCAGGACCAGACCATTTTATAGGTGGTTGGAATATGTCCTTCAGAATATTTGATAAGGATGGCAACCCGCTGACTAATACAGCATCTCTTAGCACATTGTTTCCAGGAAACAATTTGGGTGACCCCATTATACTTTACGATGTAGCTGCTGACAGATTTATTATTACAGAATTTGATAACAATCCAAATGGGTTTAATGTAGCCGTTTGTCAGGGACCAGACCCTGTAAATGACGGATGGTATATTTACACCAGTGGGTTCAATACAGGTCAGTTTCCTGACTATACTAAATTCTCTATTTGGTCGGATGCTTACTATGTGACAGCAAACATCAATGCCACCAATAAAGTTTTTGCCATTGAGCGGAATGAAATGCTGTTGGGAAATACCTCTCAGTTTGTTAGTTTTCCATTACCAGGTATATCTACATCCGGCTTCTATTCTCCACAGTTTTTCAGTGTAACTGATGGTGAATTACCCCCGGATGGCAATGCCACTGTTGTCTACCTCCAGGATGATGCCTGGGGAGGTGTAAGCACGGACCATTTAAAATTATGGACGGTCGATGTGGATTGGAGCAATACTTCCAACTCTACCATTTCTTCTCCGGAGGAAATAACTACAACACCATTTATATCCGTATTTGATGGTGGATCCTTTTCAAATGTACCCCAACCTGGGGGACCCGACCAGGATGTATTGCAAGCTACCATCATGAATCAGGCACAATACAGAAGATTCACTGCCCATAATTCTGCAGTATTTAATTTTGTGGTTGATACCGATGGCTCAGGTGCTGAAATGGCAGGGATTCGCTGGTATGAACTCAGACAAGATAATGACGGTGATCCATGGACCATTTATCAGGAAGGTACCTATACCTCTCCCTATAATAATAAACATGCCTTCTCAGGAAGTATGGCCATGGATGGACAAGGAAATATTGGTATGGGCTATACCACCTGTAGTTCTTCCGAAAAAATCGCCATTTATTATACCGGAAGATTTGCCTCGGATTCTTTGGGACATATGACGGTAGACGAGACGCTAATTGCGCAAAGCACACATAATAACAATTCCAATCGTTTGGCTGATTACGTACACCTGACAGTTGACCCGGCTTCTGACAATACCTTTTGGCATATAGCCGAGTACTTTAAAAATGGAACCCGAACCGATGTGGTTGGTGTATTCCAGATTTCAGTTGATATTCTTCAGGATATTGGATTGCAGGGTATCAATTCACCAACTTCCGGAACCTTGTCAGATGAAGAAGAAGTAACCATTACGGTTTATAATTATGGATTGGATACTTTAACTGATATCCCCGTAAATTATCATGTGGATGGCGGAACTCTGGTGAGTGAGGTGATTACCGACTCACTGGCCAGCGGCGAATCCATGCAGTATACCTTTACTCAAACAGCTAACCTGGGAGTGTTGGGACAGACCTACGAGATTACTGCTTACTCAAGCATGCACACAGACGAGAACCTGATGAATGATACCGTAACCAAAACTGTGCAGCACATACCTGCAACAGATATCGGGATCAGCAGTATAGTAACTCCAGTTTCAGGTACAGGATTAAGCGATGAAGAAGAAATTAAAGTAGTGATCTCGAATTTTGGTGCAGACTCTCAAACTGATTTTGATGTGACCTTTGATCTGGATGACTATACACATACAGAACAGGTGGCAGGCCCACTGGTATACCCATGGTCTCTTGCCTATACTTTTGAAGAAACTGTTAATTTATCAGCCCTTGGGGATTACAATTTGTCAGTATATACGTCACTTGAGAATGATTTTGATTTGAGTAATGATACCACGGCTGCCATAATTGAAAACAGTCTTTGCCAACCACTGTCCAACTGTGAAGATGGACACGGGTTTTATTTGTTACAACTGGGGACCATTGATAATACGAGTGATTGTTCAGCTGCTGGTTATGGTGATTATACCGACCAAATTACTGAACTTGAAAACAACAGTACCAATGAACTTACCATAACCACCCATCATGGAGACCAATATGTATCAGTATGGATAGATTATAACGACAATTTTGTATTTGAGCCAGAGGAATTGGTGATTGATAATCATATAGTGGCTGCCGGATCAGGCCCGGGAGTATATACTGAAAAAATTGAACTTCTTATTCCGGATGGCGTAATGCTGGGTCAACATATTATGCGTGTAAAATCCAATTGGAATGAGTTGGTGCCACTTGATGCCTGTGAAGGAACAACCTATGGCGAAACTGAAGACTATACAGTTGATCTGGTACTCCATTTAGGTGTTAACCAAATGCCCTTACAAGATGCAGATCTGATTGTGAGGACCTTTGCCAACAATCAGTTCCAGATCATCCTTGAGTCCTTAGAGGTAACAGAAACGCTTACCATTAATTTACACAATGTACTGGGCCAGAAATTGGTTGAGAACAGGGTGGAAAAAAGCAATGGAAGATATATTTACGACCTGGATATGTCCTATGCAAAACCAGGAGCCTATATTGTAAGATTTGGGAATGCCAAATACGGTAAAGTAAAACGTATAATGGTACAGTAAGAATACAGTGATCGGATGACTTGTAGTCATCCGGTCACTCATTTCTAATTGTAAGTACCACTATCAGGCTTGTAAATGACCCATTTGTTATTGAATGCCAGTTCGTTAGATTTGAATTTCTTGGCATTTGCTCCATGTGCTACTACTCGAAAGGTCTTAAATGGGATTTTCACGCTCATCAGCTCATCTTTAAAATCATTGAAAGGGCAGGATAGTACTTGATGCTGGGCTACCTCTAGATTAAATTCTGAAAGTGCGGGTGAGAACATTTGTTTTACCGGAAGACTGTGCATCTGTCGGTCTTGCATAATCAATTCCACTTTAATATCATTAATGTGGATGGATTGCCGCCCATATATTTCGATCTGGATGTGACTGGTTTTGTTTTTTTCCTTCCGCACCAAAACCTTTAGCATGACCTCGGGATAGATCTGTTGAGACAACAGATGTGGCCTGGCATGGGCATGGCGGATTTTATAAACGGCAAAAACCAAAAGGCCAATCACAATAAGTATCAGGTAGGTGAGTGCATTTTCCATAGACATACAAAATTACAAATTCAAGCGTCATGGATGAACTTAAGTTTTTGGTAAAGATGTTGGAGACTTACTGTTAATCAAAGATCACTTTTGTAGGTCTGGTGTCCAGAAAGTTAATGAGAGGGAAGAGCGGTAATAGGCTGACTTCAAAACTAAAATTGGATACATTGTCGGGTGTAATAGGGAAGTAGGATAATCTGAATTGGAAAGCATCGAAAACGAGAAAGTTGTTTTTTACATAAAAGCCTGCTCCAATAGCGCTTATCATATCAGTCTCCCAAAGGTTTTTATTCTCACTTGTAATCCATCCACCATTATAGGAAACAAATCCAGCGAATTTAAACCCCAGAATACTATAGGGGGTAAAATCAACCAATTGTGCCCCATAGTAGAAGCGCTTGTTACCTTCAAAAGCATTGCCACTTAAGCCGAAAATACCATGATCATCATCCAGGTATATCAAATCTCCTGAACGCCTGTCAAGTCCGGCGAGGTAAGATATTCCGGCCATTAATCTGAAGTGGTGCGTTTTATAAGTTATCAGCCTGGATAGCAAATTTGATTCCAGTTTTATGGCACCCTGAAAGATCTTGTTATCAGAGAAATGAAACCCCAAATCAGCTATATAACTAATGTAGCCCAATTGCTTCACATAATGAGTGAGGTCGAATCCAACGCCTGCATATGGACTTGTATAATACTCCGAAACTGTATATCCTCCATTGATTCTTATTTGATAACCATAGGGGATGTACTCGATTTTACCAAAATCAACCAAATAATTGGTGATATCATAATTTTGTCTGGCCATTACCAGGTTTCCGATCACAAAGGTTTCATTGATAAATCGGCTGCTGCTATCCATAGCAATGGCAGGTCGTCGACTATAATTTCTCTGAAAATACCTTAGTCCTGGAATAAGATAGTTTCGCTTCAATAAATCTGAATTTTTGTTTAAGGTGATCAGGTGCGAGGTCCAAACATCAAAATCGCGGTAATGAAATATATACTCCTGGCCTCCTGAGTTTGGATCGTATGGATATTGTTCAAGTTTATCCTGAATAATAAACTCTCCACCCCAACGAACGTAAGAAGGAATCAGATCTCTGTTGAGTCGCAAGGCATATATCTGGCTTTTTTCTCCAACCTCATAATTCACTTCTGCATCAATAAAATGGGTTAAATTATTGATTCCGTAATTGATTTGTGCAATATACAGATTGGGTGTCGATTCTGAATGGAAAGTCATACCTCCTCTAAGCTTATGGCCCAGGCCCATAAAGTTTTCGGTCCATGCATAGGCAGTAAAATTGTCAATACTTCTGATGATAGGAAAACCTGCATAGGGGAATTTATCTCTGGTTACTACTAAGATGTCAACAGAGTCGGCGTGTGTATTAGTAACGCTAATGGAGGCATCCTCTATATATGGGAGTTGGGATAATATCCTCATATTCTCAACCATTTGAATGGGGTCTAGTGCGTCGTGAACAGAAAACATCAGGTTCTTTCTAATAACCCACTCCTGGGTTTTTATATGCATCTTGTTCATGGATTTCACAGTTGAGGAGGAGTCAACACTAAGTGTGTCATATATACTGGTGCCGAAAGGGGGGAGGCGTTTAATTCTGATTTTCCTGATGGCATCACCTTCAAAAGGGAGAAATTTCTCTTCAGCTTTGAAAACCCTGACCATAGTGGCCAGAGTATCAATATTAGGGTTGCTGACAAGGGTATTATACAGCCCAAGCAGTAATTTTTTGTCTTCTACTCCCTTTCTTAGCTTGTCATAGAAACTTTTGCCATTTTCATGGGTCAGTAGTCTTGTATGTTCACATATTTCGATCAGGGTATCTCCTGATAGATAAATCAAAGAGTCATCCAGCACAATAAATTCATGTCCTGTGATGAGAACGGTGTCACATGTTATCATTCCTGCCGTCTTCACTTGTGCGTAAGTGTGGGTACCAAGCAGTACCCATAGCAATACCCCTAAAATGAATAATACTTTCATTTTATTCTTCACAGAATTAGGTAGGGATTGACGGGATAACATTCTTTACAAAGGTAGCCCAAGAGATCCATTAGCAATCAAAAAATTACTTTTTTCTAAAGGCTCTGAAACTTGAATCATCACCAAGAAGAATTCCCAGGTTTTTGGTTTTTTCCTGATTATCCAGGATGATCTTAAAGGTCATGGTTAATGGTGTAGCGATAAGCATACCTACCGTACCCAGTATCCATCCCCAAAAAAGCAAAGATAGAAATACCACCAAGGTTGACAAACCAAGGTTTTTACCCATTAATGGAGGTTCTATCATATTCCCTATAACAAAGTTGACCACCAGATATAAGATAGCAGTGGCAATTGCTGAATAAGGATTTAATTGCACGAAAGCTAAAAACACCGCAGGTAGGGCAGCTATTATTGATCCAATATTGGGAATGAAGTTTAATAAAAATGCCAATGCTCCCCATAATATTGGGAAATCAACCCCAATGATTATTAAACCGATACTTACGATGACACCGGTGGCAAGACTGGTAAGTGCTTTGATGCCAAAATACTTCTTTAAACGCTGGGTTAACTGCCCCATCCCTTTAAGTGATTTAGGTGCAATTCTTTTGAGCTTTCTTTCAAGGCTGCTTAATTCAAGCATCATAAATATGAAAATGAAAAGAATGATAAATGAATTGGATAGCAAGGCACTAAAGCCGGAAAATACTGTTCCCGCAAGCGAAACTACCTTTCCGGGATTAAGGTCTTTCATTAACTCAAAATTGCTATCTATGTATCCATGCGAGATAAGCCATTGATGTAATAAGGCCCATGTTTCCTCGAATCGCTGCTGATAAAAGGGCAGCTTGGCAGTAAATACAGCCGTTCTGGAACCCAATAAAATGATGAGTCCTGAAGCAATGACCACAAGGCTGATAATGATAATGGTAAGAGCAAATACCTCATGTATACCTTTCGATTTTAGCCAGTCAAAGGGTGCCAGAAATATAGAAGTGAGTAATAATGCCACGAGTATAAGTGTTACAAAGTGGCTCATTTCTCTGATACCGGCAATTATAATTACAAGTGAGGCTGCAACAATCCAGAATTTCATGCGTGTTACAACTGATAATAGTTTATCTGATTCCATAGACATAATTATTGTAGGAGGATGTTAGCTTACTGCTTTTGCTCTTTTAAATTCTTTATTTCGGTCGAACAAATACCGATAGGTAATATGGGTTTTTCTGACCGTACCGCCTATATGTTCAAGTAGTTTTATCATGCTTGGATTAAAATCGCCTATCCAGTTCATTTCCAATACCTCATATTTAAAGCCAGGTTTTAGTGATTCTTGCTCAAAATGCATCACGAGACCAGCTGCCACTCCTTTTCCCTGAAATTCAGGTATTACACCAAAGATGAGCCCTATCAATCGGGTACACACCTTCTTCACCTTTAAGGCATACATCAGACGTAATTCGTTGAGAATATGGAATTTTCCATTGAAATTGCGTGTCACCTGGTACAAATCGGGTATCATCACAAAAAAGGAAATGGGTTCATCACGGTAATAGCCAAAAATAATGACACGAGGATCGATGATCGGTTTCATTTTTCTGAACAATTTAACCGCTTGTTGAATACGCATTGCTTTTACACCAGGGAATCTGGCCCAGGCCTTATTAAATACAGTTACAAAATCCTGTGCGTATTTGTCGAGATCCTTCATTTCCAAAGTTTTGAAATAGAAATCCGGGTTTTGTACCAGACTTTCCGCATTTCGCTTCAACACAGGATCGATGCTGTTATTAATGATGTGTGTATAATAAGTGAATTGGTTGAAATAGTTTTTAAAACCATAATTTTCGAACAATTCATTGTAGTAGGGATAGTTATAGGGCATATTATAGATTGGTTCGTGAAAACCATCCGACAAACACCCCCAGAAATAATCTCTGGTTCCAAAATTAATGGGGCCATCCATGGCTTCCATTCCGTTGGATTGCAACCAGTTTTTTGCAGCATCAAATAATAGGTTTGCCGCCTCCTGATCATGTATGCAATCAAAAAACCCGCTTCCACCCGTTGGTTGCTCCTCTTTATCAGCTGTTTTGGGATCAAAAAAGGCTGCAATGCGTCCTACGGTCTTATTTGTTGCATCAGTGAGTATCCAACGTATGGCTTTACCCTCCTTAAAAAGCTTGTTTTTATTGTGGTCGAAAACTTTCTCAATATCCTCATCCAAAGGTCTGATCCATAAGTCATCATCTTTATACAAATTTACAGGAAGCAGCAGGAAAGCTTTTTTGGTGGCATTTGAATTTACTTCTGTTAGGGTAAACTTACTACTCATCTGTGATTGGTTTTGGTTATGCTAATCTTTTAAAATCCAGGCCTCATTGTATGTGTATGGGAGTCCCTGTTTGGCAAACATGGCTTCCTTAAGGCTGCTGAATTGTAATAAATATATTCTGAAATGGTTGTTTTTCGTCAGAATTCCGGCATCATCATAGCCATTTTTCTTAATTCTTTTTAGGGCTTCCCTTGCATCTTTTATATTGTCGAAGCTGCCAAAAATCACATAATATATGGGTAATTGAGCATCGGTTTCTTTTCTTTCAGCCACTTGCACCACAGCCGTGGTATCTACCGTTTCACATAATTTGGGTTCAGACGCGCGGTCACGCCTCTGGCCAAACCATATGGAAGCATAATGATCGTTCATGGCCAAACCCATACAAATCCATTTCTTTTGTTCATAGGCTCCTCTGGTTAATAACATATCAAGCATTTCCTTGGAGTCCGACCATAACTTCATCAGTGAATCCAAACTTATTTTATCATCAAAATATACCACCATTTCATAGCCCCGGTATGGATAGCTTGTGAGTTCCTTGGGTTTTCCCCACATGCATTCGGGATTTGGTATATAGGAATTATAGCAACATGGCGACCAATTACCTTTATCTGACCAGCTGGAAAGATTACAGATGCTGGTATCAGGATGGTTGTTCATCAAATCATCCACATGCAGCTGGGCCACATAAGTTAGGGAAGATGAATGTTGCAGCCTTGGTTTTCCGTAGGCCTCTCTTAGATCGTTTGCTGCCTGAAAAAGCTCACTTTCCTGTGCATTGATGCAAAAATCCTTCGGCATGCTATGTTGAGCCATCAGAAACTGCAAGCTGAAAGCAAACAAAGCTACTAATCCTAGACGCAAATGCATAATCTTCTGTGGTATTAGATGAATAAGTAACTGCTGTTAATCATAGGGCAATCACTCGACCGTAAATTTACAAATTATTGCTTTAATACTTGCTCCATTGAAAAGCACCTTGATAGGCTGCCACAAGAGCGTCATAAGCTTTCATGATATTAAGTGTTACAGGGTGTTTGGGCTGAAATTGAATTCTGTTGATAGCCTTGACAGGCATGACTTTGGTAGAACTACCTGTGATAAAAACAGCATCAACCTTATTGAGTTCTTGTATGGAAAGGCTCGTTTCCGAAAAATCCAAACCCAATTGTTGGCAGATGAGTATAATCTTTTGCCGGGTAATCCCTGACAACACATGTTCTACAGGACTTGTAAAAACTTTGTTGTTCTTGATGAAGAATATGTTCGACCGACTGCATTCTGTAATATAGCCAGATTCGTCTATCAAGACAACTTCAAACAGCTTGGAACCCTTAAGAATTTCATTGGCTTTTTCCCTCACAGGAAGGCCGGATGCTTTGGCATTTGGCTGAGGACGACTAGCCTGTAAACTAGCCAGGTGTACACCCTGTGAATAGTTTTCAACAGTTGGGTAATGTGATGAGCAAATCCAGAAGAATAGTTGGCTCGATTTAACTTGAAGTGGTAACAGCACTTTTATGTTGCCGTTAGTCAGCCGATTGGCATCAATAAGACTTTTGATACTGTTTGTGAATTGCTTGTTATTAATGTCATGTTCAAGCTTTAGTAGCCTGGCAGATTGAAAAAATCTATCCATGTGTTCCTGCAGAAACAGTGGTATGCTATCAATAACCCTAATAACTTCATAAATACCCAAAGCTGTATCGATGGTATCCTGCGGAAAATCACAGCTGCTTTTTATTTCATCATTGCATATGAAATAGGACATCAGGCAGTTCCCCATAATCGGTAGTTGATCATCAATAAACTAATCAGCTTGAATTACTCTTCTCGGCTGGCAAAATAATCGTCAAGTATTTTTCTTGCTTTATCAAAATTGAAAATCTCTACAAATAGTCTTATGGTATCTTCAGGGGCTCCATCAGCCCAACCAGCTTGAACACTAGCACTTAGGGTGTCTCTTTTGATAACACCTATACCATTTTCAACAAGCATTTCTTCCAGAAACATACCTTCGACTCTCGAACCTGTGTAAACCAATTTAATTTCGTCTGTCATGGTAATAATATTAGTGTTTGTAACAAATTTAGTACTTAAAGATAGAGAAATTATGCGAGATCTTATGGTAGAAATCCATTTAAATGAGGCTATCTATTCAATCTTATTATGGCAAAAACCATGATGGCGGCACTAAGAATCTGAATTGGAGAAAGAAAGCTGTCATTTATCAGATAATCAAAAAATATGGCGGAAATGGGAAACAATAGCTCACTGATAGTGGCTACAATGGCTTTAACCCTGCGCAAGCCATAATAATAGATGAAAATAGCTCCGGATCCGGTGGTAAGGCCTATGATAAGAAAGTAGATCCAATTGGTTTGGGTGGTGGCCTGAAATTCTGTATACTGTCCAAATATCAACACATAGATAAACATGAAAAAGGCTGTAAACCCATACCTGTAAAATGTAGCAGTAATAAAATTATGATTCTGCAACAAACGTTTGGAAAAAACCGTTGAGCTACCGAAAGAAAACGCAGCCAGTAATGCATAAAGTGCAGCGTAAATGGTATTGCTGTTGGCATTCATATTGGGCAGACTCCACCCGAAGGTCAGAAAATAACTGGCTACAATGGCTACCCCCGCCCAGATCGCAAAGTTTTTCTTTATTTTCTCCTTTAATAAAATGGCTGCCAGGATGATAGCAAAAATAGGCTGAAGTTTTTGCAACAAAACAACCACAGAGAGGTGCTGAAAGTTCACCAGAAACAGGGCCTTAACTATGGCAATGGTTCCCATGGCTCCCCCAAACAAACTGATCAGGATAAGTAGAATATAATCCTGTCGCATAAAATTTTGAAGGTGTTTATACTGTTTAAACAGAAAAACATTCATTAAAAGAAAAGGAATGAAGTGGAGCATGAATACCACATATCCGACTTCAAGATTGAAAAGCCTGGGTGTAAGTACAACACCGTCGAAACCCCACATGATAGCCGAAATGCTGATGGCAATGGTGCCTCGGATAATCTGGCTGTGGTTTATCTTCATGCTGTGTATTTGCTGATGCAAAAATAGCAAAAGACAAACATCATTTAACACCCTTCTTAATTCTATTCCTGTGGTCCCCTACATAGGTGGAAACCATTTTCCTTATTATTTGTCTGGTCAAATTGAAGTAGCTTTGTTAAAAAAATAAAACCTATGGATTTAAAAATAGATAAGCATTATTTTGTGGTGGGAGGGGCCGGAAGTGGATTTGGTAAAGCCATTTGCCTGGCTCTTGCAAATGAAGGCTCTCAGGTATTGGCAGTTAGCCGAACCTTGGAAAAGTTAGAGGAAGTACAGAAATTATTCCCCCACAACATTGATATTTTAGGTGCTGATATTACCCTCGATGAAACCCATGACCTGATCATGAGTAGATTACAAGGTAAATCACTGAAGGGTATACTGGTTAATGGTGGTGGACCACCAGCCGGGAACTTTCAGGAAATCAAGATGCAGCAGTGGGATGAATCATGGAAAAAAATTGTAAGCTGGAAGATTGCTTTAACGAAAAAGTTGCTGCCCATTTTATCTGCCGAATCTTACGGGAGAATACTTTTTATTGAGAGTGTCTCGGTAAAACAAATGGTACCCAACCTGATACTGTCCAATGCATTAAGACCGGCAGTTGTAGGTTTTGCCAAAACCTTATCCCGTGAAGTCGCAGATCAGGGTATAAATGTGAATATTCTGGCACCGGGTTACCATTTAACCCCTGCATTGGAAAGACTCTTTGTTAAAAAGAGTGAACTTGAAGGAATTAGTGTCCAGGAAGCTCAAAAGGCCTTTGAAATAGAAACTCCGGTTAAACCCATGGGTCAGGCTGATGAGATGGCTGGACTTGCACTGTGGTTATTGTCACCTTTGTCAAGATTTGTAACCGGTCAGACCATTACCCACGATGGTGGGATTGTCCATGGATTATGGGGCTAACCATAACTCACTAGTGCTGGACCACCAGTTTTTGAACACTGGTCATGCCATTAGCCTGAAGGCTATATAAATATATGCCATTCTCAAGTGTACTGGTTTCCAATTCAAGTTTTTGGGAACCAGATATTAGCTGACCTTCATAAAGTACCTCCAGACGCTTTCCGGTAAGGTCAAATAACTCAAGTTTAACCTGCCCGTTTTCTGGTAGGTGATAAATAATAGTAGTTTTATTGGTAGCAGGATTAGGAATATTTCTTAAAAATATTCCCATGGGTTTTTCATCTTTTGCCTCATCAGAAATGATTAAACTGGCTTGTTTGAGGACGATTTCATTATCAAAATCAAAACCCAAGTACATGGGCTCTTTATCAAAATCAAAAACAAAGGATTCCTCATTTACCATATTCCTGAATCGAATGGTAGTATCGGTCAAATCTTTAAATACTACATAGATATTCAATTCCATGGGGAAGAAAGGAGCATTTTCCTGCACCTGTTTTGTCAGGAAATGGGCTTGCCAATGACCACTGCCCAAATCGGTAAAGTAATACTCATTTTCATAGACCGGATGGTTGGCCTGCTCTACCCATGATTCAAAATACCAGTGCATATCTTCACCTACCGACTCGCTCATCTTGTCGATGAAATCCTCAGTGACCGCAGACTGATGCATGAAATTAATCGAATCATTGGCATATTCATACACGGCTTTAAAGAATAAACTGTCACCCACGATATATCTGAACTGATGCAGTATACAGGCAGACTTGGCATAGGTGATGGCATAGTTAAACAGGATATTTTTGTTTGGTGTATTCACTGCCCAATCCGGATTGTAAATGGGCCAGCCAGGATTTCCTGCCAGATAACTGTTCGCCTCATTTTGAATATTCGCTTTGTAAGCAAGATAGCCTCCACCAGCTTCATCCCAATGGGCTTCCGACCAAGTGGCAAATCCTTCGTTGAGCCATAGATCTGCCCAGGTACCAGGACTGATCATATCGCCAAACCATTGATGGGCAAATTCATGTGCCAGCAGACTTTCGTACCAGCAGGCAGTACATAAACTGGTCAGGGTTTGATTTTCCATGCCTCCCCAGGTAAATTCATTATTTAAACTGGCAAAGCCATTCTTTTCGAAAGGATATTCACCAAAGCTTTCCGAAAAATGGTCTGCCATACCCATGACCTGCTCTTTGGTGAGTGCTGAAGGTTGTGTTTGGTGCCAATAATATCTGAAAGGGATTAAAGCGCCATCGGAAGGTCTTTCCCAGTAATCAATGTCCAGATTATAATTGCTTTTTGCCGTCATGACCATAATATACGTTGCAATGGGATTCTCACTGAGCCAGTGATAGGTTAGGGTGTCTGCATTCATTACTGAGTCAACCAAAACACCATTGGAGCCAAACAAAACGTTGGACGGGACTTTGGCATATATTTCCAGAGCAGCCTTGTCACTTGGCTTGTCATAACAGGGAAACCACCTGCGGGCTCCTTCAGGCTCGCAATCGGTGAAGACGAATCCATTGGATACGTAGAATGCACCATCATCCACATTCAGATGAGTATAATTGATGCTCACATCTACCATTTCTCCCGGGTTGTAGGTTTGATCAAGCTGGATAAAAAGGGTATCGTTGTTTTGTACAAAGCTCTGGGCCGCCAGTCCAACATCCTGCACATTTATGGAAGCAGTTGCAGCGTGAAGCTCAATACTATTTAAAGCTGAATCTACGCGAAAATTCACTATTACCTCAGCTGTGAAATCATGTGGGTAGGGGCTGCTAAAGTTCTTGTGCAAGTCAATATCTATGGTGTATTTTTGTACGTCATAGGTATGCTCAGGTGTGTTGGGACCCATAATCTGCCGGTCAAATTGATGGCTATGATGGTTCTTCATTGAGCAATACCATGCGCCGTTTTTTTCATGTTCTTGTGCCAATAGGTTGCTGATCAACAACAATAAGCTGCACAGTAAAATTGAAATGGTAGCGATTTTTTTCATGAGGGCTATGTTTTCGTAACTTTGACTAAAAATACATATAATACCATCATAATTGAAGAAAATTAAGCTGAAGAAATCATCAATTTATCCACTCTTTCTTTTGTTGATACTGGGTTCTTGTTTTCACGATGATTCACAGTATGCTGACAAAAACATTTTCAGGTATAATGAAGCAGCTAATATTGTCACGCTTGATCCTGCTTTTGCCAGAGATCAGGCACATTTATGGGTCTGCAATCAACTATATAACGGCTTGGTGCAGCTTGATGATGAGCTTAAGGTTATTCCAGCCATTGCAAAATCATGGCAAATATCAGAAGATGGCTTAGAATATACTTTTACCTTAAGAGATGATGTGTATTTTCATGATGATGAATCATTTAATGGTCATAAACGGAAGGTGATCGCCGATGATTTTGTTTATAGTTTCAAGCGCTTGTTGGATCCTGCCACTGCCTCACCAGGTGTTTGGGTTTTTAATGCCATTAAATCCGATTCAAATTATCAAGCCATTAGAGCCTTATCGGATACGGTTTTGATGATAAGTCTGAATAAACCTTTTCCTCCTTTTTTAAGTATTCTTAGTATGCAATACTGCTCAGTTATTCCATTTGAGGCTGTTCATTATTACGGACAAGAATGGAGAAAACATCCTGTGGGTACCGGGCCATTTAAAATTGTGAACTGGGAAGAAAATATCAAACTTGTCCTGCGTAGAAATGATCATTATTTTGAGAAAGATAACTCCCTGTCCTTGCCCTATTTAGATGGTGTTGCTATTTCGTTTACTGCTGATAAAATGACGGCTTTCATGGAATTCGTTCAGGGTAAACTCGATTTCATTTCTGGTATTGATGCGTCATACAAAGATGAAATTCTCAGTAAGGATGGCCAACTCAGGAGTAAATACAAGGACAAATTCGTCTTGAGTAAACTTCCTTATCTTAATACCGAGTATCTGGGAATACTGGTGGATACTAGTAATCCTCAGGAAATTAAGAGCCCATTAAAAATCAAAAAAATCCGTCAGGCCATCAATATGGGTTTTGATCGGAATAAAATGATCCATTATTTGAGAAACAATATTGGTGTGCCCGGTGAAAAGGGGATCATACCCATGGGACTTCCTTCGTTTAATACGGAAGCTTCCTATGGTTACACATATAATCCCATAAAGGCCAGAGAACTTATTGAAGAAGCCGGTTTTGGAGCATCCAATCCAGTACCAGCCATAAGTCTTGTGACCACTGCTGAGTATCTCGACCTTTGTAAGTTCGTACAGGCGCAGCTGCTCCTCATAGGTCTTGACCTGGAAATAGAAGTAGTGCCTCCGGCAGCAGCCATAGAAATGCGCGCGCTGTCGAAAGTAAACTTCTTCCGAGCATCATGGATAGCCGACTATCCTGATGAAGAAAACTATTTGTCACTTTTTTATAGTGAAAATTTCTCACCAGACGGGCCAAATTATACACATTTTTCCCATGAGACATTTGATCATTATTATGAAAAGGCATTGCTGGAAGAAGACCCTGTAATACGCCGTGGTATGTATGCCTCCCTGGACAGTATTGTAATGGAGGAGTCTCCTGTGGTTATTTTATACTATGATCAGGTACTTCGTTTTAAACAGAAATATGTAAAAGGTTTGGGCAACAACGCCATTAACTTACTCAACCTTAAACGGGTTCGCTTTGAAAAAGAAGGCTTGAATTAGATTTTAATAAGCTTGTAGGTAAAGGTTCCTTCCACTGATTTCAGGCGCAGATAGTACATTCCTTTTTGCCAGTGATTAGTGGTGATGGTCAAATGATCTTCAGTTATTGCCTTAACTTCTGATAGGAGTACACCATTGACATTGTATATTTCAAGACTGGTCTGGGTTTGACTTTGTAGTTCAATGTGGATCTTGTCAGTAAATGGGTTAGGATAAACCGACAAAACTTCAAAAAGAGCCTCTTCTACATCAGACTCCAGCGTAGAGCCGCTAAGATAAACCTGAGTAGCAATTCCACAGCACTCGGTTTGATTGATCAGTGTTATTTTACCTTCAAAATAGCCATCAAATATGGGATTGAAACTTATGGGGATTTTAGTTGCAGCATTAGCCTGAAGCGTGATGGGCAGGTTCTGTTCCAACTCAAATACATTTAGATTGATATGGCTTCCTGTAATTTGGATATCGTGACCATTAGGGTTAAAGAGTATCAATGAATCCAAATAAATGTTGCCAGGAACATTTTGTGTCCCAAAATCCAAAGTGTCTGTATGAGCTTCAAAGTAAGTGGTTTTCCATGGAAATTTAAATGACCGATAGGAATTGTTGATGATGGTAGTGTCATAGGTGATATTGGTGACCACGGATCCATCCGGGTTAAATTCTGTAGCTGATGCTGCTACACTATTGTAACCCCAGCCTAAAATGATTTGTCCATTTTGTGTTTCCTGCATATGTCCGGCAAAAAAACAGAGTATGGGAGGATTTGTTTCGTACTCAATGAGCAATTGAGCAGTCCAGTTAGTAGTGTCAATCAAGTATTTGACACCCCTGCTACTTAAGTGTTCGGTGGAAGCACTATTGTCGAAGATGCTGATGACACCTTCTTCAATTTCATGGGCCGAATGTTGATCGAAAAACCCATTCCTCGGATCATTGGAGAGGTTAAACATATTGTTATAACCACCAAAGCGCCAAATGATATCACCAGTTTCCCGATTTATTTTCGTGACTTCATTCATATGCCGACTACTGATGAGAATATTTCCTGCATCATCCAGGGCTACTGAATTTACATGACAAAAATTGACATTGTTGGCGCAAAAATCTACCTGAGTACTGTCTCCATCCATAATGTTGAAATGATCGAAGGTGCGCCATTGGAATATCACATTATCACTTTCGTCAAGCTCCTGAATCACATGGAAGCGAACGGTTGCGCTGGTTTGGCCACAGGATGTGTACTGGGACATATCGATGAGCATGAATTCTAAACCAATGGTAAAATAATGCCCTGAAGGTAAGACTAGTATATCGTGAAAATCGGTAATAAACCCATTTCCACAGCTATAAGTTCTTTGAGGTACATAGGCGGAATCGTACTCAACGAAATGGCCGGCATCCACATCGAAATAAATAGGATACCCTTTGTTGTTTATCTTAAAATCAACTGATCGTCCCTCGGTTTTCCGATAAAACAAAGGGATATTGTCACGATCAAATATGCATTGATAATAAATGTCTCCAATACTCGCTCCTTCAAAATAATAATCGTCATCAGCTGCCTCACTTTGATTATTAATGAAGTAAGTAGGATAGTCAACAGGAAGTTGTATGCCCCTGGTCTGGCGGGGAGAGCCCTCAGAAATCACTGGATCAAAAGTAGGGTAGTCCCCAGACTGAGCTTGTTTGTAGTCTGTGAAAAAGAATTCGTTGGAATGCTTCTTTGTAGTGAATGTATAGGTAAATGCTCGGGTCTCACTACCTGTATTTAGTGGCAGGGCCGGCAGCTGCAGGTATATAATCGAATGGAGTGGTAGTTTGGTATGAGGTGTAAACAGCAGTGTTTTACCATCTTCTGCCAATACTATCGTGCCCGGATAAACTACACCATTATCATCCCTCAGCCTGATTTGACTTTGGGTAGCAGTTGCATGAAAACAATCCTGATGTTTCAGGATAATATTGGTTTCCGGGTTGATTTCAGTAGCATTTGGAAAGGGGAACAAATAACTGAAGCCATGTTCTGGCGCTTGGTAAACTTGTGCATATGTCCCTTGGGGGATGATAAATAATAGAATTACAATGAGCTTAAAACAGGCTATAGTAAGGATATATAAATGCGATCTTGTTTGATTCATTTTTTGATTTTTCTTGATAGGCTTTATTTGACTCTGGTTATGGCTTTTTTCCTATACAAAACTAAAAAATTAATCCACTGAATAATTGGGTGTTAACAGTATTTTTGTACTTTTGCAGCCAATTTTTTTAGACGCGAACAGCATAATGATACAGATAACTTTACCAGATAATACAGTCCGGGAATATCGAGAAGGCATTACCGCAATGGAGGTTGCCCAAGATATTAGCGCAGGATTAGCAAGAAACGTTTTGGCAGCACAAGTAGGTGATGAGGTATGGGATGCCAACAGACCCATTACGGAAGACGCTTCAATTCAACTGCTTACCTGGCGTGACGAAAAGGGTAAAGCTGCCATGTGGCACTCTTCTGCACACCTTATGGCAGAAGCCATTGAGTTATTATATCCTGGTGTTAAATTTGGAATCGGTCCTGATATTGCCGCTGGCTTTTATTACGATGTGGACTTTATGGATTATTCCATATCGGAAAAAGATTTTGATAAGATAGAGAAGAAGATTATTGAATTGGCCAGAGAGAAACAGCAGTTTCTGCGTAAGGATGTTTCCAAAACAGATGCCCTTCAGTATTTTTCTGAGAAAGGTGATGAGTACAAGCTTGAGCTGATTGAGGATTTGAATGATGGTGAAATTACCTTTTACGAGAGTGGTCATTTCACAGATTTGTGCCGTGGACCTCATATTCCCGACACCAGCACCATTAAAGCTGTGAAACTGCTCAAAGTTGCCGGTGCCTACTGGAGAGGTGATGAAAAGAGAAAGCAGTTAACCAGAATATACGGCATTACTTTTCCCAAGAAGAAAGAACTTGATGAATATCTGGTTTTATTGGAAGAGGCAAAGAAACGCGACCACAGATTATTGGGAAGAGAATTGGAATTATTTACCTTTTCCCAACAAGTTGGACAAGGATTGCCTCTTTGGTTACCCAAAGGAGCAGAACTTCGCGAGCGTTTGGAGAATTATTTGAAAGAGGTTCAAAGAGAGGCTGGCTACGAACCGGTGATCACACCACATATTGGTAATGTAAACCTTTATAAAACTTCAGGGCACTATCAAAAATACGGTTCTGAATCTTTTCATCCCATTACTACACCAGTTGAGGGCGAAGAGTTTTTTCTGAAACCTATGAATTGTCCTCACCACTGTGAGATATTCAATGCCAAACCACATTCATACAAAGAATTGCCTCTGAGGCTGGCTGAATTTGGAACAGTTTATCGTTATGAGCAGAGTGGTGAACTTCACGGCCTCACCAGGGTACGTGGATTTACCCAGGATGATGCGCATATTTTCTGTACTCCTGATCAGATCAAAGATGAGTTCAATGGTGTCATTGATATTATTCAAAGGATATTTACAGCTTTGGATTTCAAAGATGTATTGATCCAGATCTCACTTCGCGATCCTGATAACAAAGAAAAGTATATCGGTAGCGATGAAAATTGGGATAAAGCGGAAAAAGCCATTATTGAGGTGGCAGAAGAAAGAGGATTAAATGCCAAAACTGAATACGGCGAAGCGGCATTTTATGGTCCCAAAATGGACTTTATGGTAAAAGATGCCATCGGCAGAAAATGGCAATTGGGAACCATACAGGTTGATTATAACCTGCCGGAACGTTTTGACCTGACTTATATTGGAACAGATAATGAGAAGCACAGACCAGTAATGATTCACAGAGCTCCTTTTGGTTCTATGGAACGATTTGTGGCTGTGTTGATTGAACATTGTGGTGGTAATTTCCCGCTTTGGCTGACACCAACACAGGCTATCGTACTGCCAATCAGTGAAAAATATCAGAATTATGCGGAAAAAGTTTTACAATTGCTAAAAAAACACGAAATTCGCGGCCTGATAGATGACCGTAGTGAGAAGACCGGCAGAAAGATTCGTGATGCCGAATTGAAAAAAATCCCATTTATGTTGATAGTAGGGGAGAAGGAAGAAGCTGAAGACAGCATATCTGTAAGGAAACATGGTCATGGCGATATGGGTACTTTTAGTATACCTGATTTCGCAAACTTGATAAATGAAGAAGTTGATCAAATGATCAATAAGAAATAAATAAAAGTGTCACTAATATAGGAGGACAAAACTATAGCACAGTTTAGAGGCAGAAGGCAAAGAACGCCATACCGCAAAAAAGAAGATCCGCATCGGATCAATGAAAAAATCACCGTTCCTGTAGTAAGGGTTGTTGGTGAAAACATCGAATCTGGTATCTATCAGACCCGGGAAGCCTTGGCCATGGCCGATGAGCAGAATCTGGATCTGGTTGAAATTTCACCTTCAGCTAACCCACCTGTTTGTAAAATAATAGACTACAAGAAGTTTCTCTTCGAACAGAAGAAGAAACAGAAAGAAATCAAGGCAAAAACAGCCAAGGTGGTGGTAAAAGAAATCAGGTTAGGACCCAACACCGACGACCATGATTTTGATTTTAAATTGAAACACGCTATCAAGTTTCTCCAGGATGGTGCAAAAGTTAAGGTAGACGTCTTTTTTAAAGGCCGCTCTATCATTTATAAAGAAAAAGGAGAGTATATGTTGCTTCGCTTCGCTCAGGAACTGGAAGAGTATGGCAAAGTGGAACGTATGCCTAAATTAGAAGGAAAGCGAATGATTATGATCATCGCCCCTAAAAAGTAAATTCTATTTTAATAGAAGGAGTAATCATTAATAATTAAATTTTTTGTAATGCCAAAAATGAAGACGAAGTCTAGTGCAAAGAAGAGATTCACATTCACTGGCTCCGGTAAAATCAAGAGGAAGCATGCTTACAAAAGTCACATTTTGACCAAAAAGTCAAAAAAACGCAAACGTAACTTAACTTACTTTGCTGTGATCGACAAAGCAGATGAGAAAACCATCAGAAGCTTGCTTCGCAGTTAATTAACACAATGTTTAACTTTTGTTATAGCTCATAAAGTTTTTCGCCTTTGCGAAAGCGCTATAATGAAGAAAAAAAATTACAATGCCAAGATCAGTTAACGCAGTTGCCTCTAAGGCAAAAAGAAAAAAGATCATGAAGGAGACCAAAGGACAATTTGGTCGCCGGAAAAATGTTTGGACGGTCGCGAAAAACGCATACGAAAAAGGCCAGGTATATGCCTACCGTGACAGACGCGCTAAAAAACGCAACTTCAGGGCTCTATGGATTCAGCGTATCAATGCTGCTGCCCGTTTACACGACATGTCATATTCCGTATTTATGGGGAAATTACATGCCAAGAATATCGAGATCAGCCGTAAAGTTTTAGCCGACCTCGCTATGAACAACCCTGAAGCTTTTAAAGCTATTGTGGATGCTGTGAAGTAAATACTTTATATAGCATAAAAAAAAGCCTTGTTTCTCGAAGCAAGGCTTTTTTTATTGGGGTAAACTGCAAACTAATCCAGCCCGAACTTTTTTAGTCTTCGGTCCAGTGCCTGCCAGGTGATATTCAACAATACTGCAGCCTTTGATTTATTACCTGCTGCTTTCTCCAGTGCCTGTTGAATGATTCTTTTCTCATTAACTTCCAAATCAAAAACCACCTCTTGTTCCTGGAATAGTTTTGGTTTGTTTTCACTGGCTTGACCATTGTTGTTAAGGGAAAAATGATCGGGCAACAAGGTGTCACCCTCACACAAAATGGTGGCTCTTTCGATAAAGTTCTTTAGTTCCCTTACATTGCCTGGAAAATCATAGTTTTGAAGCAATTGGTATACCTCAGGATCCACTTTAGGGGTTTTGATTTCCATGCGCTTGGCAGAAATATCTAGATAGTAATCCACCAAAGTGGGAATATCTTCTTTACGCTCACGAAGTGGAGCAATACGAATCACAAAAATGCTCAAACGGTGAAACAAATCCAGACGGAATTTATTCTCTGAAGCCAGACTCTCCAGATCTTTGTTAGATGCGGCTATTACCCTGACATCAACAGTTTTGCTTTGTCTGGACCCCACTTTGCTTACCTTCCTTTCCTCCAGGATTCTCAATAATTTGGCTTGCTGAGAGAGAGGCATATCGCTGATTTCATCCAGAAACAAAGTTCCCTTATCAGCAATTTCAAACCATCCTTCTTTATCATCCGTTGCCCCGGTAAAGCTACCCTTGGTATGACCGAAAAATTCGCTTTCGAATAAGCTTTCCGGCACAGCTGAACAGTTTACTGAATAGAACAACTGCTTGTTTCTTTTGCTAAGATAATGGATCCCATGAGCTACCAATTCCTTACCTGTTCCACTCTCACCCAGAATAAGGACAGAAGTATTATCAGAACGGGCTACTTTCGCCATCATACTGGTAAGTTGATGCATGGACGGGCTGTTTCCAAGTAATTGAGCGCCAATATTGTCCAATAATCTTTTGGATAAGAGATCGACATTGGTTTTTGCTTTTGTCAGCTTCTTATTCAGATCCATGAAGCGCTTGGTTCTGATAATGGCATTGTTGATGTCAACCAAGCGGAAAGGTTTTGGGAAGTAATCTGTGGCTCCCTTTCTCATGGCTTCGATCACTGTATTCATGTCTCCATGTCCGGAAATCATAATCACCTCTATATTTGAATGCTCAGCCTTGACTTTTTCTAGTATCTCAAGACCGCTGATATCGGGTAATTTAATATCCAGAATCATCAAATCAATTTTGCTCCGGCTTAATATCTTGTACACACCATGGGCATGGTTTGTCGTATGAACTTTAAATTTTTGAGCTTTTAAAAACTCTTCAATCTCATCCAGCACGCGTTGTTCGTCATCAACTACCAGAATGCTTAATTTTTCTTTCATATATTCTCTTGTAACAAGGGTAGGTGAATTATCATTTTAGTATACTCATTTTGAACACTTTCTACTTTTATCTCTCCATCCATTTCATTTATAATGCCATAGGAAATGGAGAGACCAAGACCAGTTCCTCTCTCAGAACTCTTAGTAGTAAAGAAAGGGTCAAAAATATTATGTATGTGCTCCTTGGAAATACCAATGCCATTATCAAAGACTTCAATGGCAGCAGTTTCATTTATAGTAAAGGAAGATATAAGGATGGTTTTGATAAAGCCGGAACCTGATATTTTCTCTTTTTCCTCCAATGCTTGTTTGGCATTTGATATCAGGTTTAATATTACCTGCTCCAGTTTATATGCATTACCCATGGTTTTCAATGCCGAATGACTAAGACCAAGGTTTAGTTGTATATTGTTGTTATTAAGCTGCTTTTCAATCATCGACAGGGCGTTTCCAATGACAATGTTGATGTCAACCTCATCAATTTTGCTGTCTTGCTGGTCCCTTGAGAAAACCCTCACATGTTCAATGATATTCTTTATACGGTCAACATCCTTAAAGAGATAATCAATTTTTCGGTCGATATAATCACCTTCTATGCCTCCTGATAATTTCTTGTGTAAGATATTCTCCAGACCCATAGAGATTCCGACAAGAGGCTGGTTAATTTCATGCGCTAAACCTGCGGACAACTCACCAATGGATTCGAGTTTGGATTTCTGTATAAGCAATTGCTGCTGCTTCTCCACCTGGCTGACTTCTTCCTTAACCCTGTCTTCCAGTTCCTTATTCAGCTCTTTCAGGCCTGATTCGGCTTGCTTCCTTTTAGTTATGTCAGAAGCAAACAGTAAATATGCCGGGCTGTAGTCCCAGATAATGTTAGTTGTTTTTATTTCAACCCACTTTTGGTTGTTGGTTAATAACTCCAGGACCATTTTTTTGTCACCAATAGTTTCTGATTTGGATTCAAAGTGGTTTACGACCTGCTTTTTGTATGGATTTTTGATAAACTTTGATAAATGATTGCCCAGAATTTCCCTCGGAGACTGAGCCAGGATCTCTATCATGGAAGGGTTTATGAGCTTGATATTATTGTTCTGTATCAGTAAAATACCATCTGTAGCATTTTCAAAAATCAACCTGTATTTTTCTTCTGAGTCCTTGAACATTGATTCTGCCAATGTTCTTTCTGCCACTTCCAGTTCCAACTCTTTAGTGCGCTCCCTGACACGCCTTTCCAGGCCTTCATTAAGAAGTATCATCTCTTCTTCAGCATTCTTCCTGTAGATGGCAGCACCTAAATTGTAAGCCAGTGCATTTAATGCATTTATCTCCGAGTCAGACCACACCCTCTCCATAGAGCATTCATCCAGGCCTACAAATCCCCACCAGCTGTCGTGAACAAAAATGGGAATGGCCAATATGGAAATGATGCCTTGTTCCTTGAGAGGTTCTCTTTCTTCCACAGGCAGATCAGCCACATGACTGATAATATTATTGCCCTCTGATAATACTTTCACCCAGCGTGTGTAGCCTGGATGGTCGAATGGCAGTTGTTGGAGCATTTCATTCTCCATTTCCGAAGAAACACTACCAGCGGTCCATTCAAAAATTTGCTGGGAATATGAGCCCTCTTTTTCGTGATGGTTTTGGAATATATAGACCCGAGAAGCCTGGGTTGCCTGGCCGATATGTCTCAGTGCATATTGCACTGTTTCAGAATTAAAACCGGATCTGAAAAAGCTGGCGGTAGCCAGACTCAAAGTCTGCAAAATGCGCTCACTTTTATCTCTGGCAGATTCTGCAGTCCGTCTCATTTTCTCCTCAGCCAGAAGATTCCTTTCCAATAATACATCGTTGGCCTGTGCTTCGATGGTATTAATCAACTGCTTGTTGTCAATAGGTTTGAGAAGGAATCCCTTAACCCCCGACTCAATCGCCTTTAGAAAATACCTTGATTCACCATAAGCAGACATCACAATGATTCTCACATTCTTGTCATGATCCCTGATTTTCTTTACCATATCTAAGCCATTCATCACGGGCATTTTGATATCGCTCAGAATTAGATCGGGTTTGTACTCCTGATAGGCCAGATAGCCCTCATGACCATTCTCTGCAGTGTAAATGTGTTCCACCACATCCAATAAAATTTGCTTATAAATTTTAATGATGATGGGATCATCTTCAACAATTAACAGGCTTATATCTAGTTTATTCATCAGATTAATGCGAGTCGTCTTTAAATTTCTTTTCTCCTGCTCTAATTTCTACTGAGAGATGATTATCGAAGGGTACCAGAGGACATGACCAACGGTCATAATAAGCACAATAAGGGTTATAAGCCCTGTTAAAATCCAGGCTTATGGTATCTTTAGTTGGAATGGGTATGTCAATATAGCGTCCGGCTCCATAAGAATCAAAGCCATTGGTTAGATCAGTAAAGGGTACAAAAAGCTGACCGCCATACTCAGGATGCTTTCTGTACTTCATATTCTGATAGGCAGTAAGTTGAAGCAGACTATCCCCAATATAGAAATGCAGATAACCATATATTCTGTATTCAGGCGTTCTGGAGGTAGTGGTAGGCATTTTAAATGGTGCAGAGGATGTATCCAAAAGAAACTGACTTGAAATCTTAAAATCCAGATCGGGATCGTAATAATTGAAACCATGGAATTTGGCTAATTCTTCTGCATTAAACGGGGACTTCAGACTGTCTCCAAAAACAAGTTCCTTCTGAACTCTACTTTCCTTCAGTAATTCGACATAATGACCTTCCTCCAACCTGTTCAGTGATTCGGTTTCGTTGGGATGGAAGAACAGGCTTACGAATAAAGTGGCCACCAACTCATTACTTACATTCCTGAAACCTTTGCTGTTTTCCCACCATTTATCAGGATTGAACGACCGATCGGGATAGGCGATAACTCCAATCCTGTAATCATCTCCCAGGGCTTCTCTGAACATCATGCGAGAACGTTTGGCATGAACACCTATGGAGAATACATTGAAAGCATGGGACCACTTCTCATTATTCTCAAATATGAGCTTGGTGGCCAAGGCTGTATTATAGGTCCTGTCAATATAGATGTTTTCCGTTATCCTGGCTGCATAAATGGTATCTGTAAACCCCAAGTCTTTTAATGCTGCAATGCTTGCATCTGCCGTATTGAAATACAGTGAGGCACATTCGTTATTGGTAATGGAAATGCCTGTTACCACTAGATTTTCATATCCATCTTTATGATAGAGGTCTATGGCTTCCTTCAGTGCATATTTCGGCACAAAGCCTTCAATGACCAATGTTTTGGCTTCAACAGTTTCATCAATGGCCAGAAAACTGTATATCTTGGAGAAAAGCAGCCAGCCTAGCAAAACAATGAGTAAAATGGTGATCAACCATGCCAGCAGTGTAGGCCTATAAACAGTTCTTTTTACAAATAGAAGATTTCCCACAACAATAAATAAGAATGGATTTCCAGTGTGATGCTATAATTATCAAAAGTAAGAAAATCATGAATAGCCTACACACAGCTAAGTGCTCTCCTGATCTAATTGCTAAACCTTGGTTTCGGCTTTGTCTTTCATTTCATCAACAAAATCCTGAATCTGCTTTGTATCAAAACCTTTTTCTGTGGCGGCATCTTCCAGGCTTCCCCAAATGGGTTCTCCACACCGAATGCATCTGATGCCCTTTTCCATAAGATATTCAGCGGCGAACGGATAGTTTTCTATGAGGTTCTCAATGCTGATGTCCTTGGTGATTTCAGTTTTACCCATTGGATTAGGAAATTATAAGTCAACAAAATTACAAATGAAATAGGGGAATGCATTGCTTGATAAAGAGTTATGATTAACAATTTTTCAACATTTTTTGTCTCAAACTAGCTCATATTTTTATATTTGCCTCGTCAAGCAAACAAACCCATCCTTAACATTTTCTTAATATTAAAATAACACAGGGCTAATATCCAGGAGGTTTTCAGCATATATATTTGCAACAAACAATAAAAAATAAACTCATGAAAAAATTTGTTGCAATTATAGCCATCGTTTTTATCAGCTCTTCAATTCTTTTCGCAGGTGTAGATAAAGCTCCAGTAGCAAAAGCATCAGTTAATGGTGTGATCGTAGATAAAGCCACGGGTGAGGCATTGGCAGGAGTAAAAGTCAGTATCGAAGAAATTAACAAAGTTGTTTATACCGATCTTGATGGCAATTTTGAATTTGAGTCACTATCAACAGGAACATATAACATTAAAACTGATCTTATCTCTTATGAGGACAACAAGATGAAGGTTGATGTTGAAGCTACTACCTCTTTAAAAATTGAGGTTAAAAGTGAATAAACATTAATTAGATAAACATCTAAAAGACAAGCCAAAAGGTTTGTCTTTTTTTATTGTTACTCATTCCCAGTCAGCTTTTCTTTAGTACTTTTGTATCAAATATATTGATTATGAAAATCATATTTTCTATTGCATGTATGCTAATCTTTTCTGGCGTTTTACTGGGCCAGGAAGTTGTTAAATCCGAAGATGGTAAGTACCGTCAGAACGGAGAAATCTACACAGGCACTCATAAAACCTATCACAGCAATGGTGAATTAGCCACTGAGCGTACATTTGTAAATGGTCTCGAGCACGGGATATCCTTATACTTTTTTGAAAATCTACAGAAGAAAGAAGAGAGGGCTTTTAAGGAAGGGAAAAAGGATGGAAAATGGACTACCTGGAATGTCAAGGGTCAGGTGACGGCTATAGCTCATTATTTAAGTGATAAGAAACACGGCAAATGGTTTGTATACCATGGTGGTGTTAAAAGGTTTGAAATGAACTATGATAATGGTGAGAAAGTAGGCACCTGGTTTATGTGGGACGAAAATGGAGAATTGATTTCTGAAAAAACCTTCTAACGGAATTTTTGTAATATCTAAAGCCGATACTTGAGTATCGGCTTTTTTTTGTCATATATAAGTTATCGGCAAGTTTGAAAAATACTATTTTTAAAATCGTAATAAACTATTTTTTTAACTCAATTTAATTTTAACAGTATGAACAAAATTGTTTTCAAATTATTTATTGGAATTTTGTTTTTAAGCTTCATCAGTTGTAACCAAACAAATCAGAAATCAAAACAAGCTGATGAAATAAAACTAACTTCTACGGAGCTAGTAAAAGAAGTTATGACAAAGCAAGCGCAGGAGAATATGACACCCGATGAGGCATTAAAAGACCTTATGAAAGGTAATGAACGTTATGTGTCAGGAGAATTAATTAATCGTGATCTGCCAGCTCAAGTCGAAGCGACAACTAACGGGCAATATCCTAAAGCAGTTGTTTTAGCCTGTATCGATTCCCGTGTACCTGTTGAGTATATATTTGACCAGGGGATTGGAGATATGTTTGTAGTTCGGGTAGCAGGAAATATTGAGGATGAAGAACTGCTGGGAAGCATGGAGTATGGTGTAGGGGTTGCCGGTTCGAAACTGATCATGGTGCTTGGCCATGAAAACTGCGGTGCTGTAAAATCTGGGATTAACCAAGTAGATGTTGGAAGTGAAAATGTTGATGCTTTGCTAAGCCACCTGGAGCAAGCTATTCAGGAAGTTGAGGGCGAAAGGAATGCAAAAAACAAAAAATACTTCGATGATGTTGTCAAAAACAATGTTGACCAAACGGTGGAAGACATTAGGAATAAAAGTGCCATAATCAGTGGGCTGGAAAAAGAAGGCAAAATAAAAGTAGTAGGTGCCTATTATAGTCTAACAGATGGAAAAGTCACAATTCTTGAGAATGGTTCGCATAGTCACCCTGAACATTAATATCATTTTTGATATACCCAGTTGATCACATAATGAATAAGTTCTATCACATGTTGTGGTAAATATCAAGCTTTGCGGCGCGTTCATGCTCTGTAGCGGTTTAACAGAAAACTGCCACAACTCATGCAATTAAGCATTATATAGTTTATCCCTTCTCTGGACCAGCAGTTCGTAAGTTGCATACTGAAAACCGAAATTTTACAAAGCAAAAAAAACTGCTGCTAATTTATTTATTCTCACTATTCGATTCACGCTAGATGGTTGAGTAGGAGGGCAGGTACATCACTTGCGATAATGTCATAAAAAAACCCCTTCCCAAATAATGGGTCGGGGTGCAATGAAAGATTTTAAATGGATTTAGATAGACTAATTCCTGGAAAGGCAAGTCTTAAAAGCTGTACGAATATTTTAGGCTAACAGCAGTTCCGGGATTATATTTGCTGAACACCTGGTCTTTAGCATCATAGGATTTATAATGCATTTCAACTGTCTGGTTCAGGATATTGTCGATACCCAGAGTAATTCTGCTATTGTATTCTTTGCCGAAACTGTAATAGGCATTAAAGTTCAGACTATGAAACGGATTGAGGTAAACATCAGGAATTCTACCTGAACCAATAATGCTAAGTTGTTCACCTTTTACATTATAGGCAAGGCTTATGGCAGTTTTTCTTTCAATTATTTCATAGGAGATATTGGCATTAATAGCGTAGGGGGATTGACCTGCCATATCTCTGAATTGATTAATAGTTTCACCAGTTCTCGCATTGTTCTCCCTTAGCTCATATTCAGTTTGGTTTTCATTACCCGTATTTACCTTTTTCATGTCGACCAAGGATTGCACCAGGGTTACATTACCTCCAAGGAATAAACGATTCAGGAATGTACTCGAAGCATTGGGGAATCCCTTTCTGATTTCGAATTCAACACCTGTAACACTGGCGTCACCAGAATTTCGGGGTTTAACGTTATCAGGATCCTGCTCAAAAGAAACCAACTCGATATGTCCATCGAACATTTTGTGGAACACAGCTACAGAAATAATTTCCTTGGGTGAGAAAAACCATTCATATCTCAAATCGAGGTTTACAATTTTTGTTTGTTCCAGATCGATATTGCCCACAAATGTTCGTTTAGATATGGGATCATAGATTTGTGATATGGATTTCTCCTTAAAACTTGGTCGTGCAATGGTCTGGGTTCCTGTAAGTCTGATGTTCATATCATTCCTGACAGAGTAGACAATATTTGCTGAAGGCAGAAAATTGAATTCATCAAGCGTTTTCTCACGATCATAGATCACATCACCTGAATTGGATTCACCGGTATAAAACATTTCACCTTTTTCAATACGAAGGCCATATATAAATTTAAATTTCTCACCTGCATTCTGTTCTGCCATCAAATAGGCGCTGAACACATTTTGTTGGGCTTTGAAGTTGTTGGCGGGCTGGAAATTTCCTGTGGTATACGTACCACTTCTGTCCCCACCATATTCCCAAACATTTCCATCAGCCAGAAACCAGTCAGGATCACCACTCACATTACTTTTATCCCTTCTGTCGTGTTTATAACTCAGGGTTTCAAACTCACGCCATTTGATTAATCCATTGATCCCGGCTTTAAGGGTAAATTTCTCACCCAATGCTGAAGCCACATCTATCCGGAAGTTTTCGTTTTGCTCATTAAGGTCACGCCAGAACCTTCCAATGGTGGCACCATCACCAGTACTCAGGGTGGTATCGCCTTGTTTAATGGATAGGGCAGTAGTCCTAAAATCCGGATCATAAACTCTTGATACAGTAAAAGCATTGGACCAACTCAGACGGGTGGTGCCAAACAGGTGCTCACCATTAATAATTCCAGTGGAAAGTGACCGCTGGGTATAGGTTAATATATCTTCAAGCAAGGTAGCTTGTGTTTGGTTATAGTTCTGACTGACTCTTTTGGAAGCCGTTGATTCATTGCTTTGGTTCATCAGCAACATCAGGCCAACAGAGTGCTTGTTCTTTTTGTAAGACCCTGAAGCCATAGCGCTCCATTGTGCAGCGCGTCCACCTACGATACCACTGCGTCCTTCATCTTGTTCGAGTTCCATTTCGCCGGGATTTGAACTCTTTAAATAGGAATTGGATTGGTAATCAGAATAGAAACTAGATGAGTTTTTATAGTTTAAAACAAAGTTGTATCCAATGGCCGATCCGTTTTCAGAATTGATTTGATTTCCATGGTTAAATGAAAAGGAGCCTCCAGGGAGAGCTGTCTTCGATTCAACAGCCATTTGTTGATTGAATGACTTTGTAATGCTTTCCAGCTTAGGTCCTTCTACATCATCAAATGCAGCTACTACTTCCAGTGGAATCTCTGTTTGTTTATCAAAGGGTAATGATCTCGTACCATCATCAAAACCTGTCCAGTCGAATTTTCCACCTGTGTAGAGTATATAATCCGAATTGAAGGTTTGGCCATCAATATATTCGAGTCCAATGGAGAAACTTGTGCTTTTCACATCAGGAAAGCTTTTGGTTTCCACATCAACTAATCCTCCTGTAAAATCACCAAACAAATCGGGTGTGAATGTTTTGTAAACCGATACATTTTCTAATACAGCTGTCGGGAAAATGTCGATCTGCACCGCATTAACATCAGGGTCCAATCCAGGAATAGCCATGCCATTCAGGGTGGTTTTGGTATACCTGTCACCTAGCCCTCTGACATATACATATTTACCTCCTTCAACAGTTACACCGGTAACCCTTTTGATAGCACCTGAGAGATCACTATCACCAACTTTTCTAAAGGACTGGGCTGAGAGACCATCCACAATATTAGTTGAATTTTTCATTCTGGTCAGCATGCCAACAACTGAGCTCTGCCTGGCCTTTGCTACGATTACCACTTCAGTTAAAAGTTCGTCAGCAGGTTTTAATACAGCATCCACAACGGTCGTTTCACCTTCCTTAATTTCAACCTCTTTAAAAGAAAGTGTTTCATATGAAATATAGGACATGGTTATGGTGTATGTACCTGGTGCCAGACTTAAAGAATAGTTACCATCAAAGTCGGTTACTGTACCTATGGAAGGCTGATCGGCTAAAATTATTGTGGCACCAATTAATGGGCCTCCAAAATCGCCATCTACCACATTGCCACGCAAAAATCCCTGACCATTCGATACAAGATGAGCGAATAGAAAAGAGCTGAAAAAGAATACAAGAATAATTCGGTTAAGCTTCATTTTAATATAGGTCAAAACCCTGTGGTAAAAACCACAGGGTTTGATTAAACTATCTTATTTCAATATAATATTATAATTCACCACGTTCTCCAGCACATGTCCATCCGAAAGTAGCAGCTACATCAAGTGTGGCACCAGCACCATTAAATTCAATAATACTAGCAGCCGTTGCATTGGCAGCATCAAGTTCATCCACGCAAACTGCTGGATCTGGTTTGTCACCATCATATACTTTTACGGCATCCAGTATAACGTCTGAGAAAACAAGTGTTGCCGGGTTATCTATGGCAAGATGTGAATAGGCATCTTCCTTATGTGTACAATCCACACCAGGATCCACAAATTTTGTTCTGAATTTCACTGGAAGATCTGCACCATAGTTAATCCATGTTACATTGTTTATATAACCCTGAGCTTTTGATTTGAAATCAGCAGCTGAACCATCTTCAGTACCATCTCTTTTAATAACCCCATTGGTTAAGGTAAACATACCATCCTTATAGGTGTCGCCTTCAGGTCCGTCAATTTCAAGACCTTCATCAGTTCCCACGCCATCGCCGTGTATAACTGCAAAGTCAGAAATGGTTCCTGCATAGTTCATGTCTAGGTCCACTCCGTCATCACCCTGATAAAATACCAAGGCATTGCTAATGTTAACAGTTCCGCCAAAACACTCAATTCCATCATCGAGGGTAGCATAAACTTCCACATTGGAAATGCTGGTTCCTGTTCCTACACCACCCAGTGTAAGACCATTGATTTCATTACCTTCTCCAATTGAGATTCCGCCGTGACGGATAGAGATATAAGAAATAACTCCTGAGTTATCATCAGCCTGGTCACCACCAAATAAGCCATAACCTTCTTCTGGTGGAATGCCTTCGATATTGGTTTCTGTGTCACCATTTTCAGCTGAAATAGGCGCTTTTCCGAGTACAATTAAACCACCCCAAAGCTTGTTATCTACTTTTTCAAGATTGGTTCCAACAGTACCACCGAAGGTAATATTGTCAGCCTCAGCAGTGAAGATAATTGGCTTTTCAGCAGTTCCTCCTGCCATAAGTTTCCCACCACGGGCAACCACCAGGGCAGAAGCCAGGGTTTCTTCACCAGGTTTACCCTTGATGATAGTACCTGCTTCAATGGTCAGTGTTACGCCATCAGCAACAACGACTTTTCTGTCAAGCAAATAAATATTGTTCGCTGTCCAGGTTTCGTCGGCTGTAATCTGACCATTTTTGGTAATGGTTTCATTGGTTGTTCCATCAAGACCAATGCTCTGTGATTGTGAAGATGACATGGCAGTTCCAGCTGCGTTGTAAATACTAGCATCAGGAGTAACTGTCACAGTCTCGCTTCCAGTTGAAAAATCAGCCAATTCAATGGCGATGGTAGCAGTTGTGCCACCAGCAGTATGAGTTACTTCATAAGCACTCAAAGCTGAACCTCCATCAAGAGTTACGTCGAAGTTAGCATTATCAAGATCACCACTTGCATCAGTGTTTTTATATACTGCTTCGCTAAAAGTAATACTTACTTCAAAAGCTTTGTTTTCACCACTTACATCAATTGCATCCATGGTTGGTGGTACTGGGGTTGGTGTAGGATCGTCATCATCACTACATCCGGTAAAGCCAATTAAAATAGCAACTGTTAAGGCCGCAATAATTTTAAATTCTTTCATTTTTTTCATTTTTTTTTGGTGTTAAGAATTAGGGCAAAAGTCGTTTATGGAAATCATATGGGTGTTAAGCAAACATTAACTTTAGGTTAACTAAATATAAACGGATAACTGATAATCAGCTATTTATCCCTATTCATATATTTGGAAAATAATGTCCACCCCTTGGCCCAGTTTTCTTCGGGGTCAATTGCACCCTTGTAATTTACCTGGGTAAACCAATTATCGGTAGGTAAATCAGCCATGTTTTCACTGACATTTGCTGATGGTACAATATCGAATGTAAGGCCGTTAAGCTCGAAGCCTGGATCCTGGTAAGAATTTCCTGCATCCACAAAATAGCTGGCTAGGGATTCATTTGCAGCCTCTTCTTCTTCCGTGCCCACATTTTTTGCTGCGACAAATAGATAGGGGTCATTTATTCCATAGATGATATTATTCTTAATACTAAGGTTATTGTTTTCATATTGATCATAACTACAATCTCCGGCTAATAATTCAATGTCGATTCCAAAGGTTTGGTCATAGAATATTGAATTGGCATAATGCCCGCCAGCATTGTATCGAAAAGTGATCAAATTATTGCCATCGGATTGCCCACGGCCCACATAGGTTGTATTATAAATAATAGGAGTAGCAAGAGGTTCACCAAGCTCAGGATTTGTTCCTCCATCGTGTTCTCCCAGCCGATCACCTCTTTCAAAACCCTGGATTCCTGCCCAAAACTGACCATAGCCACGGTATCCCTGGTCATAGTCGAATGAATCATCACCTACAAAAGCAACCAGAATATTTTTCAATCGTGCAGTACCACCAAAAATTTCTACCCCATCATCACGATTGGCAAAAACTTCAATAAACTCTATGGTGGTTTGGCTTCCTACACCACCTAAGGTAAGTCCATTAATTTCGTTTCCTTCACCAATATCAGTACCTCCATGACGGATAGAAATATACCGAAGGATACCAGAATTATCTTCATCATCTGTACCACCATACACACCGCGGGATTCTGCTGCAGGGATACCCTCAATTTGTTGTTCATTGGGTAGAGTATTCAAGCCGGCTTTACCCAAAATTATCAGGCCTCCCCATTTTCCACTTTCCAAATCATCGATTGACCCGTTCAGATCATCATCTTCCGAGGTGAATACAATAGGCTTTTCCTTTGTGCCATCAGCAATTATAGTTCCACCTCGTGCCACAATTAAGGCAGAGGCGTTTTCACCCTGGCCGGATTTGCCCTTAATCACTGTTCCAGCTTCAATGGTGAGTGTTTGTCCTTCATTGACAAAAACCAGACCGTCTAAAAGGTAGGTATTTGTTGCAATCCAATTTGTAGTTCCTGTTCCGCTACCATCATCTTCAATGGTAATTGTTTCATATTCTATGCCGTCCGTGGAAATCGTTTTGATTTGATCGGAGGGCATTAGCGTTCCATCATTGTTGTATATGGAAGCGCCTGAAGCATTATTTATGCTTACTCTTTCCAATCCACTGGCGTCCTTATCGAAATTCAATTTAATGTTTGCTATTTTATTGCCAGCATTATGAACCACAGAATAACTGCTTAATTGGGCAGATCCATAAGCCACTGTGACATTAAAATGACTTTCATCCAAATCACCGGAAATGTCATTGTTGGCATACACTCCAGTATTAAAACTAAGGCTCATCTCATAGTTCTTTCCATTACCGTCTATGGCGATTCCTGAAAATACTGGCGTTGAATCGGAGGGTTGACTTTGCTCTTCCTTTTTACAGGAACTTAGGCCATAGATAATAATGGCCATCATTAATAAAACGATTGATCTTTCTTTCATTGCGTTATTATATGCTTAGAATAGTATTCTACTTGCAAAGGAAAATCGAATGGCTCAATTCAATGTTAAGCTATTGTAAAGTCTATGTTAAGGTTTTGTGATGGTAATAGATCTATTCCAAATAATAGCATGGTAAAGTTGCATTTAAGACATTATTAAAGTGTAGGTAAAAAGCATATTATTACTTAGTTTTACCCGTCATAAATCAATAGTTATGGAAAATCAGTTGCTGCTGATAAGTATTATGGTCACCTATATTACCCTCCTCATATTATGGGGGATTTATCAGGGGAGAAAGGTGAAAACAGAAAAGGATTTTGCCATTGCAGGACGTGGGTTACCCGGTTGGGTAGCGGCCCTTTCAGAAAGAGCCACCGGTGAGTCTTCCTGGGCTTTGCTTGGACTACCTGGTGCTGCCTATGCCACAGGATTGATGGAAGTATGGACAGCGGCTGGTTGTGTGCTTGGAATCATTGTGGCCTGGCTAGTCTTATCCTGGCGCTTGCGTAACGAAGCTGCCAAATATGAGTCGGATACCTTTACGGATTATATAGCACAAAAACACCATGATTTTGGGAAGTGGATACGAATAGTAGGCAGCTTGACCATCGTTTTCTTTTTCTTTTTTTATGTGGGTGCTCAGATAATAGGAGGAGGTAAAACTCTTGAGAATGTCATAGGAATTGACCGGAACTGGGGCATGTTTCTGGTGGTTGTGTTTGTGGTACCCTATACCATCTATGGTGGTTTCAGAAGCGTTTCATATACCGATGTTATCCAGGCAATCATCATGATTGTCACTCTTATTGCAGCACCCATAGCAGGAATAATATATTTATCGAACCAACCGGAAGACTCACTGTATGCTATTTCCATTTCAGAGGCCCTTTTAAAAGCCGGAGAAAGCTATAGTACGTTAACCGGAGGTGCAATATTGGAAAACCATACTGCCTTGTCGGATTTTCTGAATAACCTTCTTCCAAACTCTGCGAATCTAATCAGTGGCCTGGGTTCAGGAATCATAATTGCAGGAGCGTTTTCATGGTTCTTCGGCTATTTGGGAGGACAACCACAACTCAGTATGCGGTTTATGGCCATTAAAAGTCCTAAGCAAGCCCGTCAGGCTCGTAATATAGGCGTTGTATGGACTATTATAGCTTATATCGGTGCCCTGATGATTGGATGGATCGGTATAGCCATCTTTGGACCTGAAGGATTGAAGGACCAGGAAACCGTCCTGCCTGAAGTAATAACCACGCTGTTTCACCCTGTGGTTGCCGGCATATTGATTACAGGGGTGTTGGCTGCCGTAATCTCAACAGCCAATTCACTACTCATTCTTTCAGCTACTGAATTATCTGAAAACCTGATAAAACCCTTAAGAGGCAGGTCTTCTCAAGCAAAAAACGCCTTGCTGCAATCCAGAATAGTCACGGCAATCTTATCTGTCATTGCCCTGCTACTGGCATACTTCATTCAAGGTGACCTTATTTACACCATTGTAGGATATGTTTGGGCAGGTATTGGAGGCACTTTTTCGGTAGTAATTCTGTTAAGTCTTTTCTGGAAAAAATACCATGGAAAAGCTGTGGTGGTAACCATGGTGGTGGGTTTGTTATTTACCATTGTTTGGATTCAAAGTGGTATGGAAGAGATCATTACCTCGAGGATACTCACTTTCTTTGTTGCCCTAACGGTAGCTTTATTGGCTACTTACCTTTTACCTTCGCATAAAAACAAAACAGTCTGAGGCTACCAATAAAAAAAAGCCCGGCGAATCATAAGCATAGGCCGGGACTTTTCAAATATATTGGGTTAGGTTAATAATTAGCTACATATTTATAGTACCACTAAAGTTAATAGTTTGCTCATTGTAGTATCCTTTTGCCACCACATTAAAGCTTCCTTTAAGATGAGAGCCATCTACTTCTGTTATAGTAAGTGTTCCGGATTGTGCCTTATAGAATTCATTGTCTGTACCATGAACCACCAACTCAATATATGCCGGTTCATCGTAACCACATGAGTAAGTTCCGGGACCAGTAAATCCAGAGTAGGACTGAAGGGTACAACTATAAATAGGATCTCCATCTTGTCGGGTAACCATGCTGAAGGATTCACCAGGACTATAATCGTAACTTACCAAAACTTCAAAGCAGTAGGTGCCATTTAGTGCACCAGTTGTTGAACCGCTAACAAAGGCAGTACATCCACCACTACCAGGATCGTCCGGATCATCTTTTTCGCAAGTGGTACTCATAAAGACAGTCATGAGCAAACTCAGACCAAATAATAAAAACAGTTTTTTTAATTTCATTGCATAGATTGTTTAAGTTAATTGAAATGTAAATGTAAGGTCAGAGTGATTAAGTTGTTGGCATGTCAAAGGATTCGCTGCCAACCAATGAATAAGTGCTGGAAAAGGCTGAGTATTTGATTAAAGAAAACGGGAAAGAAGGCTGAGATTAAGAATGCAAGCCAGTAAGTATCCTCAGTCCAAAAGTGAATTCTTGTGGAAGTGCATTAAAACTTATATGTAGCTTTAAGTGATTATTGTAGAAGATAATTATTCAGGCTGATGTTGAGTCCGGAGCAGGTCATTAATGGTTTTAACCGGGTTAAAAGTGATCAAGGGGGTCTCCACAAACACAGTTATCCAATCGGCCATAGCCCCATTCCATAAGCCAGGTAATTCCTGCGCTTTCAGATTCTTTCCACCCTGTGATTTAACGGAGATAAAGCCTGTATTTGGATCTACAAACTCCTTCAGGTCAAAGGCTTCTCCTTTAAAATCTTTTACCCCGCAAACCAAATCCACAGGATTAAAGTGAGTGGCTGAAGACACGATCTCCTTTTGGGCTAAATCATCAAGATTAATTTGTGAAGATTCTACGATTTGAAGGCTGGCCTCCTCATTCTCATTCAGTACCCAAAACGGACCTCCTCCTGGTTCTCCTTCATTCTTAACCATACCACAAATCCTCATGGGGCGATTCAGTTTATTGAACAGGAAATCTATTTTGTCCATGTTGTCATAGCCTTCATAGGCTTCGGGGATAAAGATATTCAGATCTAACTCCGCCATTTCTTTAATCCCGGTCAATTCATCATCGCTCAGATTACCATCTTCAAGCATATCAAGGGCTTCAAAGGCCTTTTCCTGAAGTTGCATAAGTAAACCGCCAATGACCTTCTTGTACAAATAGGTTGTTTCCCTTAGCCGGTCAGGCACAATATTATCGATGTTCTTTACGAAAATGATTTCCTGATCCAGATCATTCAGGTTTTCAATTAAAGCACCATGGCCACCGGGTCGGAATAAAAGGCTACCATCCGAAGTACGGAAAGGTTCATTATCCATATCCACAGCAATGGTATCGGTGGCTGGTTTTTGCTGAGAGAAATTGACATCAAAGGTGACACCATAGTGGTCTTCATGCTTAGCTTTTTTATCAGCAATGGCCGATTCAAATTTTTGCTGGTGTTCAGGTGAAACCGTTAAATGGACTTTGGCTACCTTATCATTATCCGTCGAATAATTGGCGGCTTCTACCAGATGTTCCTCTACGGCATACCTTGAATCGTCTTCATACCAGTGAAATTGCAACAAACCCTTGGGAAGTTTGGCGTAATTCAGTCCTTGATCTGTAAGAAAGTAGCTTAAAATGCTATTGTAGTCATGGTCTTTTCTGAGTTGTTCGATATTCAGTCCGTTGACTTCAAGAACCTTCATTAAATCTTTATAACAGGCCTGCTTGTGGATATTTCTAAGAAAATAACCCACGGAATTGAAGTCAGTTTCTGCCTCCAGTGCAGCAATGGTTTCAGGACTCCCGTCATAGGATTCCATGAATTCAAACAATTGCTTAAACATACGACTGGCAGCACCAGAGGCCGGTACGAATTTTAAAATATCATAATCCCTGCGGTTATTATCGAAATAAGCGGCCAACTTCCTGGCTTCTTCCTCAGAAAATGAATGCAGTCCATGGCTGGGTATGGCTGCTGCTTTCAGACGTATAAATGGAAAGCCACGTTTAAAATTGGATATTTGCTTTTCGACAATAGCAAGCTCGATTCCTTTGTCGTTGATTTGTTTCAGGTCCTCTGGGCTTATCATAAGATGAGTTGTTTATTCGCTGCATAAAAATACTGAAAATCTGTTCCCTTCGGTGCCAGCCTCAAGAAACATTTTTAAAGAAAAGACTTTGTCAAAAGTGAAATAATACTATTTTTGCACTCCTTTTTAAGCCCAGATGGCGGAAATGGTAGACGCGCATGGTTGAGGGCCATGTTCCCGTTAGGGAGTGCAAGTTCGATTCTTGTTCTGGGCACAGAGGAATGTAGAAAGATGAGTGAATAATGTAGAAAAAGGAAGTAATTCTTACAAACTCTACATTCGACATTATTAAATCTACATTCAATTGCCCAAGTGGCGGAATTGGTAGACGCGCTACATTCAGGGTGTAGTGACCGCACGGTCGTGAAAGTTCGAGTCTTTTCTTGGGCACCACTAACCTCAATGTCAAGTAATTGATTTTGAGGTTTTTTTTATGCCCGTAAAAATGTAAATGAACGAACCTGGAAGCAATCTGGAAACAATGTTCCGGTTAAACAATAATTTAATTTCAAAGGTAAGCAATTCACAAACCCCACCATTTTCAAATCTTAAGCAACCAAAACGGATGATTTGAGGCTGGTCAAGGCCGCAATTCCATAAAAGTAAGCGATCCATTGCGTTCATATAGCCTTTACGAGCCGAAAAGCAGCAGTAAATTTGCGAAATGTGGTGAAATATGGCCAGAAATCGGTTTTATATGGACTGTATGCCGAAAAAAGTAGGCTTACAAGAACACAAAAGTTGACCCATTAGGTACGGGTATTTAATGGTTGAGCAATTTTTGCTCTTCCGTAAATCACCAAAAAAGGCAGGGACGTCTACACTCCCTTCGTTTCACATCTGCAGTTAAAATTCATCTTGAATCATGTTCAAAATTGGTGTTCACTTGTTGGGTTTGTCTCATCTGAGTGGATCCAACCTCCAATTTAGCATTTGGGCATTTGTTCATGAGTCATTTTGATGTTATTCATTGATTCATCCAAAACTTTCGTAAATGTTAATTGTTGACATGTTGTTTAGTTGGATTATTTATTACATTTGAGTGAACCTGCAAGTACCTTGACCAAAAAACCTTAACCAAATGGATATCCCGAAATTTCATGAGACTTTTATACCGATTTTGAAAGTGCTACACAATGGTGAAACACTTCGAGCAAGGGAGTTATATAAAAAAGTTATTGATCAATACTATTCTGAATTGTCCGATGATCAATTGGAAATGAAAACCAAAAGTGGTGACGTTCTTATAATAAATAGAATTGCTTGGGGTAAATCTTATTTGAGAAAGGGTGGTTATATAGAATTTCCCAAGAGGGGATTTGTGAAAATAACAGAGAAAGGAAAAGCGCAAAGCTCTTCAACATTGACCTTGAAGCAAGTTGAAAATTCAGAAAACTACCTTGAATTCTATGCTGAGCAAAATTCTAAAAAGGAACTGACTTCGTCAATGATTAAGAATGCTTCCCCACAAGACCTGATAGACGAAGGTTTTAATCAGATTGACATCCAGGTAAAAGATGAGTTATTGGAAAAACTAAAGGACATCGACCCATTTTATTTTGAAAAAGTTATACTGATTCTATTGAAAAGAATGGGCTATGGTGATTTTGTTGAAACGTCAAAAACGGGAGACGGGGGTATTGATGGAATAATAAACGAGGATAAACTCGGATTAGATAAGATATACATTCAAGCCAAAAGATACGGTGAGAACAAAGTGCGCGAAAAGGATATCCGTAATTTTATTGGTGCTATGAGTGGGGATACCCAAAAAGGTGTATTTGTTACGACCTCCTCATTTGATTCAGGTGCAATTAAGAAAGCACACGACGCCCACCATACTATAATTTTGATGGACGGTTCAAAACTAGTTGACCTTATGCATCAATACAATGTTGGAATTCAAATAAAATCGATATATGAAGTGAAAGAATTGGATAATGATTTCTTTGAGGAGAATAGTTAATTATTAAAGGATGGCTAATAGATGGGGAATACCAAAAGAGGTTGAAGAGTATGTAAAAAAAAGAGATACTTCATGTGTGTATTGCGGTGTAGAATTTTCTTTTGATAACGACAATCGAAAAAGAAAGCCATCCTGGGAACACATAGTCAATGATATTAGAATCAATAGCTGTGATAACATAGCACTTTGTTGCATGTCTTGTAATGCAAGTAAAGGGTCGAAGTTACTCATTGACTGGCTCGATAGTAATTACTGTAAGAAAAATAGAATTACGGTTGATTCTGTTACAAATGTTGTAAAATTAGCGATAAAGAACCCTCCCAAAATAGTGATAAATAAAGACAACAGCGGTTTCGTGCTATAGCCTTGACCTTAGCAACAATTTAAAGAACACTATAAAAACCATAAAAGAGAATACTAAAGTAAAAAACCTTTATGAAGCTTTTTATTGATACAAACATATATCTAAAATTTTACCATTTCACAAGCGATGAATTAGAAGAGCTCAATAAATTAATTGTACTTATTGATGAAGATGAAATTGAACTTCTTATACCCGAACAGGTAATCAACGAATTTAGAAGAAACAGAGAAGTTAAAATTGCAGATGCTCTTAAAAAATTAAGAGGAGATAACTTAGAAGGCACCTTCCCAGTATTTTGTAAAGAATACGAAGAATTTAAAAAAATGAATAAAGCCATCTCAGAATATCAGGAAAACAAGAAAGCTCTAATAGACAAATTGAAAACTGCTATTGAATCCTATAAGTTAAAAGCAGATGAAGTAATTGAAAAACTTTTTGCTAAAGCAATTTTAATTGAAATAACAGAAGGACTTATCCAAAGGGCAAAAAGAAGATTTGATCTTGGAAATCCACCTGGAAAAAACAATTCATATGGAGATGCCGTAAATTGGGAAAGTCTTATGTTAGAAGTAAATTACGGAGAAGATTTGTTTTTCCTATCTGATGATACTGATTATTTCTCAAAAATTAATAACAAAAATTTTAACAAATATCTAAGCAGAGAATGGGAAGAAATAAAAAACTCAAAAATTGTCTTTTATATATCAATTTCAGATTTTTTTAAGGAAAATTTTCCAGATATTAAACTTGCAACAGAATATTTAAAAGACCTTACAATAAGCAAGTTAGAAGAATCTGGTAATTTTAAAACTGCCAGAAAACATTTATATAAACTCTCTGATTTACACGATTTCAATTCTAATCAGATTAATAAGATTTTTAATGCAGTATTAAATAATAATCAAATACTTTGGATATCAGAAGATCATGATATAAATGAGATTTTATTTAAATGGGTTGATGATTACTCATCTTTCTTAGGAGAGGAGGCAATAAATTCATTTAAGTCAAAGGTCGAAAAAATCTTAGATATTGATGAAGATGAATTACCATTTTAAAGTAAAACTGAGCCTAACGATGACTAATAAGCCATAGTCCTGATATTTACCCCATTCCCTCTTTTAAACCATATTTCCCTTCCACCCCTGCGGCCGTTTGTGGAAGCTGCAGCTTTCTATTTTTTAATCACCTTCTTTAACATCACCTCCTTATCGTTCCATACCTTGACAATGTATATTCCGGCTGGTAGGTTGCTGATGTCAATTTCTGTTTGGGAATTATTAAATGATCTGGAGAAGACCTGCATCCCATTCATGTTACAAATACATATGTTTGTATTTATTCCTTGATCATCGTTGTAGCGAATACGTAATATTGAAGAAGCAGGATTAGGGAATACTTCAAAAGAAACTTCATCAGGCATTTCATCACTAGCTCCTGTCGGGCCCTCTAATGTAGTGAGGCTAATTATACCGGAATAAGGACCGTAACCAGATCCATCGTGTCCTCTAATTTTGAAGAAGTATTCTGTCTCAGGCTCCAGACCATCAACAACAAGTGAAGTATCAGACCCCACAGCAAGCTCTTCGTATCCTGGAACAGGAACTGGAGGGACTCCTACTTCAAAAAGGCTGAAGAAGTATTCATTAGCAGCAGGTGCACTGTTCCATAATGCTGTAAATCCATTTTCATGAATATCGGTGGCTTCCTCTGGGATAATGATCATTGCAACAAAATCGAATAGCTTTGTCATGATGCTGTCAACATATTGCTCAGAATTAGTGGTTACCACTACTGCTGTGTTATCATCATCGCAGAAATATAGTTGGGCAGCATATCCACCAACGCTTCCTCCATTGTGCCCCCATACGATTCTGTTGCCAAAGTCTTCTCTTTTATATAATCCTAGGCCTGTTGGACCAATACTAGCTGCCCATGATGGATTCTGAACAGTTGTCATTGAGTCAACAGCATCACCTGAAAGAATACTTTGTCCTTTATAAACACCGTGATTTAGAAGCATTATTGCAAAATTTGAAAGTTCAAGTGCTGATGATCGTAATGCCATTGAAGGGTATGCAGGATGACCCCTATGCTCTTTTGGTAAAAAGCTACCATAAGAATACTCATAACCTCTGGCCAGGTTTTCCATGATTAGATCACCTAGGAACCATGATGAGCAATACATTTCAAGGGGGTCAAGCAATGAATCTTGTGCATAATCATGAAATTCTAAACCTGTAAGTGGTTCAACAAGATAACCGGTTAAAGATGATCCATAATTGTCATAATGGTGCTGAGTCCCTGGTTGTTCATCATAATAATTATCCATATGGAAAAATGTCCCACTGCTTGTAAGATAGTCTACCATGAAGCTACCAAGAGGTATTGTAGGATCACCAATTACTACAAAAGGGTAGAAGTTCCAATCATTAATGCTCGACGTATGGGATATCAGCATTCTGGCACTTATATTACCGGCACCATTATGTGGGTTTATTACCTGGAAAGGCATATAATCATTAATATTCTGATCGAGCCCAACAATACCTTGATCCCATAACCTCATCACACACGAAGTTGTTATAGATTTACCTATGGAATATACCTGAAACAAGGTTGAATCATGGACCGGTATACTATCTTCAAGATCCATAAAACCATAATTACTATTCCAGACTATTGAATCACCGACGATCATACAAGCTGATAAGCCAGGAGTGTGATGCAAATCCATTTGTTCAAGAATATATTCATTCAACTCAGGATATTGAGCATTCTGTGATTGTACTGAAACAAGACCTGACATCAAAAAAGCAATCAATAAGGGGCATAGTTTTTTCATCATATTTTGCTTTGTCCTCCATAGCGCGAAGAACTCGGAGCCAAGGAGGGGTTAGTAATACTAGAGCTTATCTACTGGTAGTCTTATACATAGACTACCACAATATAAAAATAAATAATGAAAACGCCAAGATGAAAGAGATTAATGAACGCTGGGATTATATATATGAATGCCTGGGCTGAAGCTATGAACCTTTGGAAATGCTTGGTAGGTCAGGGCTGGTGACCAAAGACACGAACGGTTATTAAAAATTTTGTCAAGTATGCAGATTGTCAGAAATAGTAATATGTCCTCAGCCTGTATTGACCTTAGAATTTTTAGTCATCTTTTACACATCATACCAGTACCTGTGCAGACTTCTTTTCACTAATTCGTGCTATACTTAACCTATTCCTAAAAACCCTCTCCTAAGCGACATGTGTTTTTTTTTACTCGTTGCAATTCTATAAAAATCAGACTTGTTCAGCATGCAGAACCTAAACCCTAGATGTCCACACAACAGTAGATCGAGTCCCATGTGTAGGACGGCGGCTTTTAAACCAACCTTCCCCTACAACGCCGCTCGCCGCTTTGCAAGTTGAGGGAGGGTCCGATAGCAAGTGCCATGAAATGGCGCTAGCGGATACGTTTTTCACGCTTGCCCGACCGATCCGCAGGCGAGCCTAACTATGAGCAGCGGCAGAATGCGCAGCAGGCTGGGGAGCTGCGGGTGAAAATGACCGTCGGAGCAGCGGATTTGATGACAGACGTCAAGGAAATGCGTTTTATGATGTGTTAGGTATGCATCTGGCGTCAAATTTGCCCGACGAGGGAGTTTGAACTCCGAATTTCCTATCTAACCCCGTCTAATGCTTCTTAAAAGCTTAATATAAGACCAATACCATTCTGAGTAGCTGCAAAAGAAAGGTTTGTGCTAGCTTTAGCTTTTTCCATTGCTTCCATGTTGTTTTTCATTCTTCTTGATCCAGAAATCCAAAGAGGTGTGCCAACTGATATAAATACTGCGGGTATCAGAATGTTTGCTCCTGGTGCATTCGAATAAACCGCTGCATCAAAAAGAAGAAGTGCTCCTCCTACAAATCCAATAGAATTTAAAATAATACCTGAGTTTCTCAGTTGTTTTGAGCGTCTATACTTCCTTTCGTAATAATCATAATCATGCCCTCGGTATAATCCTGGTTTTTCATAAACAATTAAGGGTGTAGTATTTTCCTTCTGTGTTTCTGCTTTTTTCACCAATTCAATATTTACACCATCTTTTACAATAGATTTTGCTTCAACGGACCATTTTAGTGAGTCTTTAAGATAAAAGACAATATTATCATCCTTTACTTCGATAATATCACAATCGAAAATTATTTTACCATCGCTTACTGTGTAAATGATGTCAGATTGAGAATAGGAGAATAATACAGCCATCAAAGCCGTAAAAAGTAAAATTGATTTTTTCATCTTTAGGTTTGTGGGTTAATAAGATTGTAAATTTAGGAAAAATGTGACGAAGGATGATTTTTATGAGGCGGTTTACACATTGCTATTGTATTCGCTGAAAAATTTGCCCGACGAGGGAGATTGAACTCCGATCTTCCTGGTACTAACCCTGTCTAAGAATTCTCCAATATACTTAGATCTGAATTTAGTATATACTTAAATATCAATGTGTTAATGCGGAGTTTTTGCCTCCAAAACTATCTGTTGATGTAAGAATACCAATCCCTGAAAAAGGCGTCAAAAAGGGTCACTTCGCACACCTTAAACAGGGATTTTAAGGGCTTAGATCAAAGTTGGGTTACATTGATTGCTCAGGATTCTTTTTTCTTTCTTCCTCAGCTAACCTTTCCCTTTCTTTACGATGGATTTTTTCATAGTAATCATCACGAGATTGTTTCATCTGGTTGGTCATGTACGTACCGGTTTTATTACTCATATGGTTTTCTATGTGCTGCAATAATCCTGCATCTCCCTTGGAGCAATATAACTCCCACGCTGAATATGCGGAACCCTCAGCTTCGTTTGGAACAGAATATCGATCCCACAGCCTTTGAAAACGTTTCCGTTCTTCGGATGTGCATTCGTATGCGCCTACGTCGTCATTTACCTGATCGGAAACAACAATAGCAGACTGTTCATTGTGTCTGTTGTTATGGTCTGTTAAATGGTCTGTTAGGGTGGTAGATTCCGCCACCCCTGACACGGCATTTTTAGCCACCTGAGGGGCGGTCCTTTTTACCACCCCTGACCCGGTCGATTTAGCCACCCCATCTGAAGAGTTGCTTTTTTTAGCTGGCTTTTCCTTGCCCCTTTGCTTGGATTCATCATAAACTTTCACAAAATAGAGCTGATAAATGGTCGATGTATTTGTTCTCAGGTGTTTTTCAATCCAGCCTTCCCTTTCAAGACTTGCAAGAGCTTTCTGAACATTACGTGGATGTATGTCCAAATCATTAGCAATAGTCTCAACAGAAGGGTAGCACCTCCCCTTAGAGTCAGCATAAGTAAGAAGATCAGCATAAACCCGGAGATTGTTTCCTTTTAAGTATTTGAGTGATTCGCGTTGAATTTTCCCCCACCTGTCATGTGGTCTACTGATCGTCTTTTTCATAGCCTTGTTGCATTTGGGATACCGTAATATCAGTGGATTTTTTAGTTACGATTCCCTTGCGAACAAGAGATTTGAAAGCTGTGGAACTTAAACCCATCAACTCCCGGGCTTCTTTCATAGTAGAAGCAGTCTTACCATCTGGCAGAATGTAAAAATGTGCCATGAGCATATCATTTTTTGGTTTGTTTTTTAATTAGAAAAGGGTGTATTTAAATCATAGTAAAAAATAAATTAATAGGAATAAGCACGAAATTATAACACACTCGAAAACAGATAGATATAAAGATCGCCGATTTTATAGTTTAACAATTTTTAACAATTAATCGTAAAGTTGGATGAAATACCAATACTCACGGCTATACTCCTGTGGATTATTCTGAAGCAGATCATCTGCATACCCAGGCCACCAAATCTCGTCGAGTAGGTCTCTGAATGGCTGCTCCCACTTCTGATGGGTGTCAGCAGCGATATTGGAATCAGTAGTTATCATTGTGTTCATGTCTGTAGGGTTTAAGGTTAAATGAGGCCTTCATCGGCGAATGAGAAATAGGTATCGTCTGTCAGAATCAAGTGATCGAGCACTGGCATCTCCATGAGTTTTCCTAACTCAGATAGCTTTCTAGTGAGTTCAATATCATTCTGGGATGCTTGCGTGTTTCCCGAAGGATGGTTGTGTGAAAGGATTATGGATGAGGCGTTCGCTTTCAAACCTGCCTGGAACACCATTTTGGGGTCGGCTATGGTTCCGGAGAGTCCACCTTTGGAAATGAAGGTTATACCCAGACATTTATTTGCTCGGTTCAAGAGGAGGATTGCAAAGCTCTCCCGATACTGGATGTCATCGGTCCACCGGCTCCTGAGGATATCATAGGCGTCCTGGGAGGAGGAGACCTTCGGGAGATCAGATGGGTTAAACTTTGGTTTGTAGAGGATCTGGATTTCTGAGATGGATGTGAAGTTGATCATAAGCTTAAGTTTTATGGTAGCTGGTACCTGGTTATGCTCGCGGAGGAGCCAATAAATTATTTATGCTCGGAGCAGGGGCGTAGACATTGTTATGTATGATTGTCATGGAAGGTTTAGCCAGGGTCCCTGACTCCAAGCATAGGGATTGGTTTCTCAGGATGTCGCAAGGAGAGAAAAAAAGGTTTGAGCTTCGGGAATGGGTTTGGAATGCTGTTTTATAAAAGCGGGGAGCTAGAAATTCCATTTTCCCAAAACCTGGTAGGAAATCGGATATATTATTTTCTTTCCCTTTTAGAAACCGACCGGGGGTAATCTATAAGAGGCGCTCAGTATTCGGGATGCCCAAAAATTTTAGAGTTTGGAAATTTCCAGTAATGATCTTTCCAGAGCTTCTGTGGTGGTGCGTTCATATTTCATCATGGTCTTGATATCTGTATGACCAGTCAGCTTCATGACAACTGTGGGCGGTACTCCTTTTGCTAAAAGCAGGCTTACTGCTGTTCTGCGTGCTGTGTGGGATGAAATGAGTTGGTGCTTTGGCTTATCAATGATGATTTCCTTGCTGCCCTGGTATCTGGTCAGCCTGACGCGGGTATCCAAACCTGCATTCCTGCAGATCAGCTTAAGGGCACGATTGAAATATTGGCTTGTGTATTGAGGAAAGCGGTAATTGTATTTCTTTGCTATGATCTCTGCTTCAGCTGTCCAGCCAACAAAGGGAATATGCATCAGTTTGTCTGTTTTGGTTGAGCGGAATACCCATAGATGGTTCTTAACCTGGTCCGGTGATAGCTGTTGCATATCTGAGAAGCGTTGGCCTGTGTAAATCATAAACAAAAAGCAATCTTTGATTTTCTGTTGTACTGGGACTACTGAGGCATTGATTATTTTCTGGACTTCATCCTCAGATAGAGTTACAATTTCGTAGCTGCTTTTGACTGGTTGCTTTACAGAAAACACACTTTCATGAATTCGATAACCATCCCGAATAAGCCATCTCAGGGCACATTTTAAAGATGCAATAGTTCTGTACGCTGTGTCATTTCTATTGTTCCGATCAAATAGCACGTATTGTCTGAATTGCTCAACAATCGTAAAATCCAATTTTGATGTAATAAGCCTTGTTCCTACCTTCCCCTCAAATTGTTGTATAAGGGATGTCAGAATATGATACTTCCTAATGGTTTCCTTACGATATTCATTTTGCTTGTGTTCTAGAAATAAATCAATTGCTGTTACAAGTTTCGCTGATTTATGCTTGTTATAATTACCGTTGTGGATATGGTTTAGTATCCCATTTTTTATATCAAGCCACTCATTGTTACCTTCTAATTTCAGTGTGCGGATTACCTTCAATAAATCCAATCGATACATCGCTAAGCTTTCATTGAATACTTCATGCCCAAGCATATTCTTTTTTGCTTGTTGCTTCTTTTTGTCCCAATGTTTGGGTTCAATTTTCAAGGATGTATTAACCTTAAATTGATGGGATCTGTCAGCAATAATGCAAGCTCTAATTGTACACTCATTTTTGGCGTTAGATAAATAGTATTTGATATTCATTTTGGAAACATTTTGGAAACATTTCCCAGATATTGCATCAAATTGTCATGATTTATTCGTTTATTCGACATCGATTATTTGATCATTCAAAATGCGTGAAATCCTTTATTCATAAGAAATTGGTAGACGCGCTACATTCAGGGTGTAGTGACCGCACGGTCGTGAAAGTTCGAGTCTTTTCTTGGGCACCCAACAGAAAGTCCTTTGACATAGTCAGAGGGCTTTTTTTATGGATTACATATTTTAAAAATAAGGAACGAATGTAGAAGGATGAATGAATAATGTAGCATGAGGAAGAAATTCTTACAAACGCTACATTCTATATTCTAAAATCTACATTCCTTTTCCTAAGGGCTAGTACCTATACAAGACTGCGTTTATATTCATTCCGGCACCAACAGAGGCAAACATGATCAGATCGCCTTTACTGAGTGAGTGATTGCCTTCACAAACACCCTTTCTGATACGATCGAGCAGGGTAGGGACTGTGGCCACAGAATTATTACCCAGTTTATGAATACTCATGGGCATGATATCTTTGGGGATTTCCCTTGTTTTATACAGCCGATAAAGCCTCTTGATAATTTCGTAATCCATCTTCTCATTGGCCTGATGAATGAAAATCTTCTTTACTTCTGACAGACTTACATCTGCCTTATCCAGACATGCTTTCATGGCTTTGGGCACATGGGTTAGGGCAAATTCATAAATCTTTCGCCCATGCATCTTTATATAACGAATTTTGGGATCAGAGTCTTCAATATTACCTTTGCCTAAATACAAATAGTAAGCCTCATCTTTTGAATAAGTGGCGGCCTCTAAGCTTAATATCCCTTCAGTTGTATCTGACTCTTTGAGTTCAACCACACAAGCCCCAGCACCATCCGCATAAATCATCGAATCACGATCATGCACATCAATGACCCGAGAAAGGGTTTCGGTGGCCAGTACCAGGCATTTCTTTGCCATGCCAGAGCGGATAAAGGAGGTGGCCTGTATCATTCCCTGTACCCATCCCGGACAACCAAAAAGGATGTCATAAGCCACGCACGATGGGTTTTCTATACCAAGTTCATGCTTCACTCGGGATGCTAAACTGGGTACCATATCGGTTTGAATGGTTCCCTTGCGCACATCACCAAAATTATGTGCCACTATGATCTGGTCCAGTGTTTCGGCATCTATTCCTGAATCTTCTATGGCTCTCTTGGCAGCTATGGCTCCTATATCAGAGGCTACCATTGGGTCATCCACCCAACGGCGTTCCAAAATACCTGTAATGGCTGTGAACTTTTCAGCAATTTCTTCGTGGGGTTGCTCAAAGGTGTTGCCGCCCGTATCATAGAACTGATTTCCGGCAAAATCCTGGTTGGTTACAATGTTCTCGGGCACAAAACTCCCGGTCCCTGTAATCATTATATTATTGACTTTCATTCAGGTGTTTTATTTATAATAATTCCAGACAAATGTAGGTAAATTATGATGTGGAGATATGATTCTGAATCACAGGTAAATATAAATAAATTACCAATAGACGCAGCTTTTCTTCCCTTTGATTTCTGAATTAATTCCCCATTAAGACTCTTTTAAGCTCATATATTTCGCTAATTAAAATGCTTCCATATTTTTGCAGTTCATTTCTTCATATGAGGGATTTTCGACTGATAGGGATAGTGGTGCTGACACTTTGTTTGCCTCTACTGCTGTGCTCACAAAACAGTAAATCAACTGCACTGGAATCATCCTTCACTCTAAACACCCAAACCATTGATAAAGAAAGTGTAAGCTATGAAGTACTGGCCTTGCTGGCTTCCAACAATGGCCATAATATTCATAAGATTAGTATTCCCCTCCAGTATAAGTTTGAGTACTCAATCCAGAGGATATCAAGTTCTCAGTATAGTCTTCAGATGCAATTGAAGAAAAGTCAGCTCGCATCGGCAGTGATGTTCAGGGACTTTAATGTCAGTCAATGGATGCTTGGTGGGGATATCACGGCCACAGTCAATTTGCAAACACACACAGGATCTATCCGGACAATTCAGATCATTTTAAATACTGCCAACAATCATTCGGCTTCTGTATTGTTTGAGCATGAGTCCTTAAGTGGAAGTGATATGGAGCCCATTATTCGCATTGATGCTGTGAATATGAATGCTGCTACTTTTAAGGACTTTCAGGAGCATTGTGCGCTCATTAACTCTTACAATGCCTATGCTCATGTGTTGGGCGGCTTTATTATGGGTTGGGAGCAGGCATCTTTTGCTCAGCATGATAGAGATACCGAACTTCTTGTTATCCATCAGGAGATTCTGAGGATCGATAATCAGATCAGAAAACATAAAATCCTTGAAACATTACACCTGGAAAAAAATGACCCATTACATTTTAGAAAGGATTATAAGCGTTTCCAGCGTATCGTCAGAAGAGTTGAAACCTTAAGCAAACAATCACTGGAAAATATAAAAGGATCAAAGCATGAGGCAAGCATTTTTGCCATAAAGGTGGCGGAACTATCCGCAAGATATATCCGGATGGCAAAAAACCAACAACCCTATATTGCTTCTGCATATAATGAAATGGTTCGCATGAGTACAAGCTCCGGTGAGTTGGAATTCATCAGACAAGTGAGTCATGTATATGCTACTGGTTTTTCTGGTAAACCATCTTGTGCGCTGCTTTTATACGATGAATTAAATACCCTGGCAGATAGTCTGTCCTCTGTAGCCAAATTTGCTGAAGCTATGGATATATTAAAGAATGCTGAGCTAATCCAGCATGCTTTTAATGAAATAGAACAGAGTGATTATCATGCATCAGTTTATATCAGAACCATGGATGGCATGATGAGTTCCTACCTGAAAGTAGCACGAATGGCTTATGAATCAGGCAACGCCACCATGGCCTTGACCTACCAGGAAAAAGCACAGTCAGCCTATGATCAGAATGTGAGTTTTTTTAAAAACACTAAACTATCGGACGCTGGCCTACATACCTTATTCGAAGCCCATATGGACCTTGCCATGCAACGAGCCTCCCAAAAGGCTTATGAAGAGGCTATTACCTATCTCAATACGCTTAAGAATATTTGTGACCAACGGCATGCGCAAACCTATTACAAAACTCTCGATTCTGCTTTTCAACAGGTATATGTTGCCTATGTAAAGCAAATGGAATCTGAAGCCGAGCATGCCTTAATTGCTGGGAAATTAGATGTTTCACAGGTAAAACTGGAACAGGCACAAAACCTGCTGGTCAAACAAAAGCATTATTTAATATCAAAAGCAACAACAGACGGCATCCAGTCGCTTGCTTATGCTTTATATCTTGAGTGGCTCCAGGATGGAGAGATCTATCTTGACCAGAAAAAACCTGAGAAAGCCTTGTATTATTTTTCCAAGGCACGAAAGCTGGAGCAACTTGATTTAGTGGTACCGGTGGCCAGGTTGCAAAGCCTTATCAGTCAAGCTGTACTACCCCAACTATTCCAATTGATTGAAGAGGCAAGCCTGGATACCTGGGCCAATAGGATTTCAGAGGCTGAGAAGAAGTACCAGGAGATAAAGTCGAAGCAAACAACCTATGGATTTGAGAATCACCAAGAACTAAATTCAAAAATTAAGACATTGGAAGATAAAATGTTCAGCCGTCTTTGTGTGGATATTAAGTATCGTTATGATGCTCACATCCAACAGTTGCAAAACTCTGTCAACAGGGGCTTGTTAGAAGAAGCCATGCAGCATATGGATTCGGCTGCTGTACTTGCCTCTCAGGATGCCAGTTGTCAGGTGGACAAGGATAAATTGAGGCATTTTGAACAATTATACAAATACCTGTTTGAGTTTAAGAATAGGTACGAAAACTTAAAACAGGTCCTTTATACCCAGAGCTATTGGGATTTGATTCCGCTGTATCAGGATTTGATGCATTTTTATCAACAGCATCATATCCGCAGGTTCGGACATCAACTTCCCTCATTTTATGACTTTGTTGAGGCACAGAACCTCACCAGTCTGACCAAGACTACCATTGAGTATTATCTGGCCCATGAACAAATTCATTTAGCATTCGAATACCTTCAGCTTATTCGTAAACAAAATGCAGAACCCAAACCATTAAAAGGGATACAAATGCAGTTGGGAGCTTCATTACAGAACAGGGACCAGATGAACAAAACGGAAAGAGCTGCCTATGTTTCAGAATACACAGACAATGATCCCTGGTATAGATACTTTAAACAAGCCTATATCAACTGATTCAATTTTATCAATCCAAAGCAATTAATTCTAAATCTTTAATACCTTTATCGTCCATTAATTTTAAACCCCTTAACATGAGTAAAAAGCTTTTATTAATTAGTAATTCAACCATGGCTGGCGAAGCCTATCTGGATTGGCCAAAATCATATATTGCCGATTTCTTAAATGCCAATAATATCAAGAAAGTCCTGTTCGTCCCATATGCAGGCGTGGGTCTTTCTAACGAAAGTCTTGAGGCCTCTTATGATGTCTATACTGATCGTGTCAGAGAAGTATATGCTTCCTTAGGTTTTGAAATTGAATCCGTCCATAAGGCATCTGATCCTATTCAGGCTGTCTTGGATGCTGAAGCAGTTGCTGTTGGTGGTGGAAATACCTTTCACCTGGTGAGCAAGATGCATGAAACCGGAATTATGCCAGCCATCCAGCAGAAAGCCGAAGATGGCATGCCTTATATGGGTTGGAGCGCAGGATCCAATGTAGCCTGCCCGGGTTTGTTTACCACCAATGATATGCCGATTGTTGAGCCCATGAGTTTTAGTTGTCTGAATCTGATATCCTTCCAAATCAACCCTCATTATCTGGATGCCAACCCTGAAGGACATGGTGGCGAAACCCGTCAACAAAGGATTGAGGAGTATATGGTGGTTAACAGGAATATGAAAGTATTGGGTTTGCGTGAAGCCAGTATGTTGTATGTGGAAGGTGATCTGATGAAACTATTGGGAACCCGAAAATTACGACTGTTTGAATTCGGTAAAGAGCCTGTGGAATATGAACCAGGATCAGATTTAAGCTTTTTGCTATAGAATAGCCCGCTATTCACTTTTCTTTTTGGCGCGTTAATTGCATGTTTTGCATATAAGTGGAAAACTTGCAGGCTGGTTTTTTATGTCTAACTAATACTTTTATCTTATGAAAACTGCAATAAGTAAAGTATGGATACTGCTGATCGTCAGTATGTTCATATCCGCCGCAACAATGGCACAAGAGGTAAAACTGTCGAAAAAGGAACAAAAGAAACTGGCCAAGGAACAGAAAAAAGCAGAGAAGGAAGCCGAAAACCAAAGAGAGTATGAGCTCACTCTTGCATTGGCTGAATCTCAACGGTTTGTTTTTCAGGCCACTAATATATCAGGAGAAGCCGTTACCCCACGCCTGAATTTTCTGATTGTTGAGGGTAATAAAATGGTTTTTCAGCTAGCTATTGGTAGCGAAATTGGAGGATGGAATGGTATCGGTGGTATCACTGTTAAAGGCTATGTGGACAGCTATAAAGTAACGCCACCCAAATCAAATAAGAAACCCATCCGGATTAACTTGAATGGAACGCCGGAGAAATATAACCGAAGCACACCCTTTATTCTGAATCTTTATGGTGACCAATATGCGGATTTGGTTATTGGTGGCATTAGTTTGCGCGGTAGCATCCTAAAACCAGAAGAAGCGAAATTATTTGTGGGTTCCTGGTTTTAATCATTAATTTCCAACCACAATTTCAGGCTTGACAGTACTTGATCTTGCTGATCTTTAGGCAGATTAGAAATCCGTGTAGCATGATTACCACCTGGCTTAACTATCTTCAGGCTTCTTTTTTGATAGGTAGGTTCAACTGCTGTGGATGACCAGGGATCGATTTCCCCATATATGTAGATCATTTGCTCGGCCTCATGTCTGACAAAATAATCTACTTTCTGCATCAATTCAGGTTCAAAAGTCACCTCAACACCTTCGGGCAAGGTAAACTCGAAGGTGGGGTTATCATCATAGCTTATCCACGGTCTAAAAGCTGAGATGTCATAACCGTAAAACCCTATCTCCCTCATGGCCTGGTAAAAGAAGGGTTCAAATTTCGCAATGCCGGTTTCCGATATCCAATCGAAGCCGGCTACTTTATCAAGATATAAGAGTCTATCCAATGTATTGGAGGAGTCCTCAGGTACGGTGCTGCAATCGCCTGACCATTGCCAGAACGCAAAGGAAAGTTCCAGCACCGTGAGCTCAAATGCTTTTTCAACACCCATGCTGAATACCAATTGGCGTTGATCACATATGGAGTCAAAGAGGGGGAGATATAGCTTCTTATTACTAAGAAAATCTTTCTGCATATCCATAATGCTTTGCCTGCAATCCTCATCACCAACCCTTTCCAAAAAACGGTAAACTCTTGGGTCTTCAGATGAGAAATTGAGTGGGCAAACATAACCCACGGTTACATCCACATCATTGGGGTAGAAATAGCGATGATAAATAGCCGTTTGACCGCCCTTGGAAATGCCGGTATTCACAAATTTCTCTTTATAGATTAGTTTCATCAGGCTTACGATCCTGTGATGATCGCTAGCCGCATTGTAGACCGTTAGCTGTTCCCAGTCAAGAGGCTTGGGTACGGATTCACCAAAAAACCGATGCTCCACACATATTTGGTTGGCATCCAGAATATCAGTAAGCTCGTTGATGTAGGAGGGATGCTTGCCGTATTGGGCACCATAACCTTCGGTAATAAAAACAGAAGGAGCCTTAAAGCCTTTATGAGAAATGAAAAACCGCTGCTTAAACTGCGCACCATCAGGTTTGGAATGGTCCAGAGGCTGATCAATATATACTGCATACTTCTCGGTAAAGAAAGTATCGGTAACAAGTGCTTCATAGGTGAAGCCATGCTTTTCTGATAAATCTTCCAATCTTTCAGCCAGTTGCTGAGCAACTGATACAGATATGAGCGTAAAGAGTACGACTACAATTTGAATGCTTAATCTTAGTATTTTCATGTTTCCAGATATTTTGATTTTGGTTTATTCATCTGAGAGAGGATTACTGCTGCCAGCATAAGCAGGGCTCCCGTAATTTTGATGGTAGTCATATGTTCCCCCAACAGCAACCATCCTCCCAGTGCAGCGAATAGGGATTCCAAACTTAATAATACTGCGGCATGGCTGGCCGGTGCTTTTTTCTGAGCAAATAATTGCAGGGTATAACCCAAGCCAACCGACATCAGACCACCATATAATATGGGCAGTGTAGCATTTTGAACATCAGCCCAGCTATTGTTTTCAATTATAAATGAAACCGAAAGGCTAAGTATCCCACAGATGATAAATTGTGCCGAGGAAAGTTTTATAATATTCATTTTAGGCGCATAATGACTGGCAAGAATCACATGGATAGCCCAAAACAGAGTACTGACTAATACGAGGATATCACCTGTTAGAAGTTCAGTGTCTTTGGAATATGACAATAAGAACAATCCTATAAGCGCTAGTATTGCAGCAGCCCATCCCATTTTGTTAATACTGACCTTCTTAAATAATGATATAAGTGGGACTACCACCACATATAAACTGGTAATAAAACCCGCATGTCCGGCAGTAGTATAAACGACTCCTATTTGCTGAAAAGAAGCAGCTACAAATAATACAAGTCCCATGATAAGGGCAGCCTTGATAGCCATTGCCTTGCGGAAACCTATGTTATTTCTCTTTTTAATGCGTCTTCCCCATAAAACCAGTGGGAGTAGTGAAAGACCACCGAGCAGGAAGCGAATGCCATTGAATCCAAAGGGTCCTATATCCTCCATGCCTTTGCGTTGGGCAACAAATGCCAAACCCCAGATCATTGCTACAAGAAGGAGTATTATATCGGCCCGCAAAGTGGCTTTATTGAAGGTCATTTTCACAGTTTTCAAATGTAAAGTTTTTGTGTGCACAACCACATAATGCATAACTGAAAGTTGTTGAAAAATGGGGCTGTGATTTTTCATTCATTTGCTATGTCTCTTCACAAAGATTAGTAATTTTATCCGCAATTGAATCACATTCAGCGAAAAGCTGACATTTTGAACCGTTGCTCCGCAACTCTATTTCAAAATGTTCATGTGATTCAATGAGGGGCTAAACCAAATTACAGTGTGAACATATTTGATAAATACAGCTTTTACTGTGCATTGAGCCAAAACGTGTCACAACAACACGCTAAAAGTAATTTGGTACCATGTTCCAAACTCCCGATCTTAAAAATGCTCATAGCTAATGTTTACAACATTACTATGACGGTATATAAATATTTATTTCGCTGCACTCATAAATATCATATCCGCCGCCTTTTTAATATCTTCGTTTTACACATGGAACTACGTTTAGCTCCTCAATAACCCAAACATGAAACTGCTAGTAAACATTACGCTGTCATGCCTTGTGGCATGCACGTTTTTGAGTTGTCACAAACAAAAAGAACCCATCAATAACATCATCCTTTTGATAGGCGATGGGATGGGTGCTACACAGGTATTTGCAGGATATACGGCCAATAAGGGGCAACTAGCCCTTGAGCGAGCCCAATTCGTTGGTTTTTCCAAGACCAGTGCTGCGGATAATTATATTACCGATTCCGGAGCTGGTGGTACTGCCATAGCCACCGGCAGCAAGACCAATAATGGAGCCATAGCTATGGATACTGCAGGAAAGGCACTGTCAAGCATTCTAGAATCTGCAGAGCAAGCAGGATTGGCAACTGCCTTAGTCTCCACTTCTGCCATTACTCATGCCACACCCGCAAGTTTTATAGCTCATAATGTGAGCAGGTACAATTATGAGGACATTGCAGCGGATTTTATTGGGAGTGGGGTGGACCTGTTTATTGGGGGAGGTCGCAATCACTTCGAAAAAAGGGCTGATAGCATTAATCTATCGGACAAACTAAGAGCGGAAGGATACGCAATCGTATATAATTTGGAGGATATCGCTAAGGCCCCGGAAAGAAACACTGGTTGCTTCATTGCTGATGAACATCCGGCATCAATGATCGATGGAAGGGATGACTTTTTGCCTAAAGCCACCAATATTGCACTGCAAAGGCTTTCCAATAACCCCAACGGATTCTTCGTCATGATCGAGGGATCACAAATTGATTGGGGCGGACATGCCCAAGACATTGACTATGTAATTGAAGAGATGTTGGATTTTGACCAAACTGTAGGCTATGCCTTTGATTTTGCTGATACCCATCCCGGAACACTGGTTATTGTCACCGCAGATCATGAAACCGGTGGATTATCTATTATCGGAGGTGATATCAGCAAGGGTACGGTTGAAGGGCATTTCTCAACAGCTCATCACACTCCAGTTATGGTTCCGGTATTTACCTATGGCACAGGAGCAGAGGATTTCTCAGGCATCTATGAGAATACTGAATTGTATGTTAAGATGATGAAGGCACTTGGACTTGGTGAATAGAAATCATCTTATAAAACTTGGATTGCAGTAAATACCAAAAAGATTAGCTCTTTAATTATAACTCTTATTCTTGAGCCTTTTGCGCATCATAGGAATACTCACAAACACAAACAGCAGTGTGATGGATACTGGTCCATATACGGTCCACCAGAGTTCATAATCAACGGCTATGGCAGTAAAATATAAACCCCACCAGAAACAGATCTCACCCATATAATTGGGGTAGGGAACGAGTCCCCATACATGCTTTTGCAAGCGTTCCGTTTTACTTTTTCCTGATTTGATATGTTGTCTGAGCAGATCATCAGCTGTTTTTTCAAGATAAATGGCTCCCAGTGTAAATAATACAGCAGGTACCAACAACCATGAAGTAGGTGAGCTTACTGAAGAGTTAAAAACAAAATATACAGGGGTTAAAGCCAGAAAAACCAAAAAAGTTGGCAGCAAATGAATACCCAATAAATTTACCAGCCAGTACATCTTGCCTGTTTTCTTACGTAAGTGAGTATAACGCCAGTCTTCATCCTCGAAACCATCCCAACGTAGGATCCAGTTCCAGGTGAGCCTGACACCCCAAAGTACAATCATTACCCAGATGAATTTATAGTAGAAATCGGTTTCGGTTGAATTGAACAACCAGTATATGCCAATAAACACAGGAGCTGCGCTCCAATAAGGATCATAGACTGAGGCATTTTTATAATACAAACTAAAAACAAACACCACCACAGTGGCTACAGCAGTGGCCAATGCTGTTTTCCATAAGGTATCTGGAATTGGAGCATACTTAAGGGTAAATATGGCAGCCAGCAAAGCAAGGCTGTAGATGAATAAGATGACCAAAAGGTCTTTTACTTTTTGCTTCATGGGGCAACGTCAATTGATATGGCTATGACAAAGTTGGTAAATATTTTCGAAGTAGTAAGGTTTTTGATCAAACAATCATTACAGGCCTGCAAATATCTATGACTTTCAGGTTTGATGTTGAAATGAGAATGTCAATAGTTAATGATAAACCTAAGGGACTTTTGTTAATCAATTTATTAAAAATATCTCCCAACAGCAATCTTTGTATTTGCAAAAGTTCTATCTTTAAACTACCCAAATAAATCAACACTATATTTAATAATTCGATCATGAGTGAAGAAAAAGTCTTTTTTGAAGACAGAGATGTTACCGTAACATCAAGCAGGTTTATAACCTTTGGAAAAACACAAGCCTTATCAGGTATAACAGCAGTAAGCAGCTACGTTCAAAAACCTAACAGAATACCTCCCATCGTTGTGGCAGGTGTAGGTTTGATTTGCTTCTATTTTAGCTGGTTTCTTGCTTTAATACTCATTGCAGCAGCTGCTGTTTGGTGGTTTTTACAAAAGACCTATTACATCGTTCAGCTTGAAAGTGCATCAGGAACAAACGACGCATTGTCTGATACTGATAAAACTTTTATCTTTTCGGTGGTAGACGCCTTAAACGAAGCAATTGTTCACAGAGGATAGGTTTTTAAACCTATCTATTTCAATAACATAAGCAGTTGACAATTCCAGCTGCTTATGTTATTATTTGACTGGATTTTCCTGGAGTAAGCTACCATGTTTCATTCAACTATCTAGTGGTATATAATCAGGTGCTTAAGTGAAAAAAGCTTAGACTTGGTAAATTATGTACCTTTATAATCCGGTACCCATTTTAACAATATTTCCATGAAGAATAAATTCAGTGCCCTCGTATTTTCCATAGCCATTGTACTTTCTGCTGTAATCATTGGTAGAGCCTATGTTATGAAGCGGACCAATCCCGGAACCATAGATGTAACCGGATTAGGAAATAAAGACTTTGTCTCGGATCTGGTGGTTTGGGAAGGTGAATATACCCAGAGCAGTAAGATACTAAAAGAGGCCTATGCCGACCTGGAAGCGGACAAACAAATTGTGCAAGGCTACCTTGAAAGCAAAGGCGTAGCTGAAGGAGATGTGGTGTTTAAAGCTGTGAATACCAATACCAATACACGGGCAAAGTATGCCTCCAACGGAAATTATCTGGGTGAAGAATTTCTGGGGTATACCTTGTCGCAAGCCTTAGTCATAGAATCCATGGAAGTGGAAAAGGTGGAGGAATTGTCTCGGGAAATCACTGAATTGCTCAATGAAGGCATACAATTTTATTCACGACCACCGAGATATTATTATACCAAGCTGGCCGATTTGAAAATAGAAATGATCTCACGAGCCACAGAAGATGCAAGGATCAGGGCTGAAAAGATTGCCCTGAATTCAGGAGGAGAATTGGGTGAGCTCATATCAGCCAAAATGGGTATTTTCCAAATTACCGGGCAAAACTCCAATGAGGATTATTCCTGGGGAGGGACATTCAATACTTCTTCGAAAAAGAAAACAGCATCCATCACGATGAAATTGCGGTACAAGGCTGAATAAGCAAGTTCTCTCTGTAGTATTTGACTGGCCCCGTGAGTCTTGTGTTCCTCTTGCAACTATTGCAGATAAACAATTTTCAATTTACAGGTTTAATTCTTTAGATCTACTTTACCAGAAAGATCTATTGACAATTAGTAAAGGGGTTCATTAACCCATGCTAAAGCTTTTTCCTTATCATGGAAAAATGCGGATTTCCATGGCAGGTCCTTGATCTGTTCCATATAATCCTCAACTATTTCAAGCTGCTCTTTTGTGTTAACAACAAAAGCTTGTTTCAATGATCGGTTCCATCCTGCAGGAGTTTTGTCAAAGGCAGCAGGGATCATCATATCATCGTCAGAATCCTTGATAAATGTCATATCACGTAAATCATAGAACATATACTTGATCCTCTCAAACATCTCATTACCATAGATTTCAGAATCCACTTCGGTTAATTCAAAAGCTCCCAAATTACCTATATACTTTATATGAACACCGTTATCTTTCCATTCAATAGTGTGGCTCATAGTTCAATGATTTATATATTTGTGCCTAACTGATTCGTACTTATATATGGTCTGCTGTTAAAGGCGGTCTAGCAAAATACAACGTATAAAGGTACTTAATTCAAATTAATTTCAGGATTCTGTAGTTGTAAATACTATTAAAGGGTCATGATTAGCTTACTAACCTAAAAACGAAAATAACAATCAAAAAGCCTGACCTTTGCTGTCAGCTTATGATTCCCACACTTATCATGAACAAGACACAAGAATTAATGGAGTCCATCTGGACTGATTATCTGATTCAAAATCACGAAACGAAAAAAGTCTTTAACCTATTTACTCAGTTGGGAGAAGAAGTAATTAACGATCATATTGCCTTCAGAACTTTCAATGATCCCAGAGTTTGCATCGATGTGCTGGCCAAGCCTTTTGTTGCTGCAGGTTATGTGAGCAAGGGAGAGTATCATTTTGAAGCTAAACGTCTTTATGCTAAACATTATGAGTTGGAGGGTGACGCCCATGCACCACGCATATTCATCAGTGAGCTCAAATTGGAGGAAATGAGTTCCTTCCTTAGAGAAACTGTGATGGATATCCTCAACCAGGCTTCTGAAGAAGATTTAGGCCATCATTTGCTGGTAAACAAAGGCAGGATTTGGGCTAAACCTTCATTTAAAGTATATGAAAAGTTGCGTATGGAATCAGAATATGCTTCCTGGTTGTATGTCTATGGTTTCAGAGCCAATCATTTTACTGTGAGCATCAATGCACTCAAAAATTACCCGAGCATAGAGGCGGTCAATCAACTTTTAAAAGATAAAGGATTCCTTCTTAACTCTTCCGGCGGTGAAATTAAGGGGAGTCCTGAAGAACTGCTGGAACAATCTTCCACTCTGGCAGGCAACCTTGCCATTGAGTTTGAGGAAGCTGTGTATGATATCCCTAGCTGTTTTTATGAATTTGCCAGGCGTTATAAGGATAATAATGGCCAATTGTATGGTGGATTTATCGCAAAATCAGCTGACAAAATCTTTGAGAGTACCGATTTTTATCAGAAGTAGGGTGGGGTAAGACTACAGCTCAATCCCATCGGATTACAATCTCTCCTTCTCAAGCCTGGTTATAAATGGCTAATATCTTTCATTTCATCAAACTGCGCATCCATAGTGGAAACCCTTAAGATGCTATCACAAAGCCATCTCTGGCTATCTAAATTGCTTTGGTTTTAATTTACCGCCTGCATTTTCTGCAATTTCCAGAATTCTCTTTTGTCTTGTTTCTGGTCTTTTAGCAGAAACCACCCAAAACAACAAACCCTTCTTGACGGACTTACTTAGACTATCAAAGAATGCTTGAGCACCCTCGTAATTCGCAAATGCTGCCATTAAATCTTCAGGAATTATAAGCGATTCAACGCTATCCAGTATGGTCCAGGAACCATTTTCTTTAGCAATGTCAATGCTTTTGTAGCCTGCTTCTGACATAAGGCCCTGGTCGATTAAGCTTTTCACTTTATCCTTATTAATCTTAGACCAGTTGCTTTTTGATTTTCGTTTGCAGAAGTACTGTTTATATTTGTCATCATCAATTGATCGCTTAGTGCTGTCAATCCAGCCAAAACAAAGGGCTTCATCAACCGATTCACTCCAACTTAGGTTATACTGAGGAGATTTCTTCTTATAAAAAATGAGCCAAACGGCCTCCTTCTTAGCATGATTCAATTCAAGCCATTTTCTCCAATCTTTTCTGTTAGTGGGACAGAAGTCCTCTACGTCTCTCATGTTTATTTCATGGGTTAAATTTGAGTGTGTGAATTGATGACTTATTCAGCTAGTTCTAATTTCTCTATATTCATCTCTGTTAAAGACTGAACATTCCTGGTGATTTTTTCGATATCCCAATGCCACCACTCAAGTTTTAAAAGCCTGTCGGTTTCACTTTTACTAAACCGTTTCTTTATTTCTTTAGCTGGATTTCCACCAACAATTGAATAGGGTTCAACATCCTTAACCACAGTTGAATTCGTTGCAATTATTGCTCCATCTCCTATGCTTACACCTGGCATGATAACCGAACTATATCCTATCCAAACGTCATTTCCAATTTTCGTATCCCCCTTAAAAGGATGTTCTTTTCCATCCATTGCATGTTCCCAACCATTACCGAAAATCGAAAAAGGATATGCCGATATGGCATCTGTCAAGTGATTACCACCATTCATAATAAATTTGACGTAAGAGGCTATCATACAAAACTTACCGATAAGCAGCTTATCACCTATGAAATCAAAATGATACATTACATTTTTCTCAAAATTCTCAACATTTTCGAAATCATCGTAATAGGTATAGTCTCCAACAATGATGTTCGGGTTGTTGATGATATTCTTCAAAAAACAGAGTCTGTCAACGTTTTCAAGTGGATATTTTGAGTCCTTATTTGGTCCTTTATTGTCTTGAGTTTGTCGCATAACTTTTAATATAAACTAGGTTCATCAATATCTGCCTTGCCCTTGGATGTGAGTTCCTTATTTAATTCTAATCTAGTCAGCAAGCAGAATTGTGTAAACAAAGAGTTATTACAGCAGTAGTGGCAAGTCTTGCATATTGCTTTGCAGCCTGTATTCAAATATATGAAATTCCCCAAGGGGTTTGCTCAGGTGAATCTGGATTTCTTACCCAAAACATAGCTTTACTCATAACATCAAAATTTCACCAGTGTGCAAATGATTTTACACCAGTGTACAAATTGTTTTGTACCAGTGTGTAAATTGTTTTGTACCAGTGTGTAAATTTCTTTATTCACGTGTACAAAATAAAAGCATGCCTGATGCAAAGGATAGTGGAGTAATTTGGAACCAAATTTTGTGTTTTATTTGACAAAAAAAGGCTGGCCTTAGCCAACCTTTTAGTGTATTTTTTACTTTTCAGCCCTCAAGGCTGAAAGTAATTAAAAACTGCAAGTTTTACTGGATTCGATTACTTGGTAACTTCAGTCATCATAAACATCGGGTTCAGTCGATTTGGTACAGCATCTTTATTATTGGCTTGAATTACTGGTTCAGTTACACCATAGTAGCGAACAGTAAAAGTGAAATCTTGACCTTTGGTGGTAATATTGTTTTTAGCATCTTCTCCACAATTAAAGGAAATGGTAACGGTATTATCACTATTAACTTCCCAGGAATTACTGTTCATATTGATAATTTCTTCATCCTCGAATAGGTAGCGTTCTGCATTGTACACGGTAATTGAAGAAAAATAAACAGATTGTGGGTTTACAAATGTAGTTTGGTAACTCTTTTTACCGTCATACATTTTTGAGTTTGTGTATAGGTTAGCTTCATTTGCAATTGGTGATGCACCACCCCAACCCAAGGCACACTCTAAGTTCCACTGGTGACGGTCAGTTACTTCTTTCTCATTACGAGGGAAGGTATAATAGAATGATTTACCTGTCATTTCGGCACGTAATTCTGCAGTTTTCGCATCTACTTCATCGAAGTTGTAATTCGGTACTTTAAAGTCACCAGAAACTAAGCCCCATGCAGTTAATAAATTCTGGTTCTCCCTAGCAACTTCAATCCCTTTTTCTAAGCCACTACGGAAAATAAGGAATGCGTGGGTTGTTCCGTCTGAAATATCAAAGTCCACCGTGTGCTTACCTTTTTTAACAATATAGTGTTGCCCATGACCGAATTGGTCGATCACCTGTACTGAAGTATATACTATAACGTCTTCTGGAATTTCGAAAGATACTTTACCATCAATAACTTTAGTAATCGCCACAGAATACAAGCAATCGTGATTCATTTGCACGGTTGGGGCTTTTCTACCCCGTGGAGCTTTAATTCTCAGGTGAGAAAGACCTTCATTTGCACCTTTTACCATCCAGTTACGGTAATTTTTTGCAGTTTCAGCATGTCCGTATCTTTCATCAGTAACTTCAAGTTTTTTTCCTCCCATGAATTCGGCTTTTCCACCCGCTTTCTGGAATGCTATGGCATCATCAATAATTTTAGACTCAACAATACCACCAAGGTCTGTTGTTTTTTGTGCTTGACTGCATACAGCTATTGATACAACAAATGCTATTGTTAAGAGTTTAGTTAGTGTTCTCATTGTGTTAATTGTTTAATTAATCTTCTTTTTTTGCTCTAATTCTTGTAATTTTTCTTTTAATTCATCATACTCCAAACGTATAGCTTCAAGTTCTCCAGCAGTCATAGCCCAGGGGTGTCCATATGCTTCAAATGCTGAAATAACTGGTGCTGGGAATGATGGATCTGTCAAGGTTCCTAATGCAATCCCAACAATTTCAGGAGCAGCAGCAATATCCCAGTAAACTGTTGTGCCACATGTTGGGCAAAAGTGATAGGTAGCTCCACCGCTGTCGCAGGAGCGATACGTCACCTCTGGTCCCTCATCGTTTGGAAATGTCCACGTAGAAGATTCTCCTTCTATTGTTACTTTATCACGAGGAAAGCGTGCCTGTATACTGAATGCTGTACCCGTCCTCGACTGGCAAGAGTTACAGTGACACAATGTTCGTCGCTCTGGAACAGGTCCTTCGTACGTAGCTGTGAGATTCCCACATCGGCATGATGCTTTGTGAATTCTTGTTGTGGTGTCTGCTTCTGCTTTAGTTTTCGTAGCATGATGTTCACAACATTTTTCTTCTGATACTTTTTCTTTCGATACTTTTTCTTTCGATACTTTTTCTGCCTGTGGATTGCAAGCAGTTGTTGTAATAAGTAATGCGGAAGAGAATATCAATATTGAATATAAATATTTCATAGTAAATGTCTATTTAATTAGCTCAACTTCACTCGGTCTCCACGATTTGTCAAAGAAACCTTTAGTAGGTGAATAACATCGTATAATTTGAAACCATCCTCTGTCAGGGATTGTTTTTACATAATTTCCTTCAGGGACACCATCTGGTTTTTCTGGTCCATAATACAAGGTTATTGAACCATCTTCATTTTCTTCGGCTGGAGGACTTGGGTACGACTGACTACCTGCTCTTGGATAACGTTGATCTGTTTGTATCATAGAGCGTGTTTGATTGTCATAGATGGTTGTTGACCAGAAACGTTCTTGTGGGATGTTAGGAGGTAGTGTTAGCTTGTAGGTATTTTTACCATTAAGAGCTCTTCCTTCGGAATCAACCATGCCTAATAAATATTGCGAACCAATACCGGTTAATCGCATGCACATTGCAGGCGTAATTCCTGTGGCAACGTAGAAGAATCCTGTACGAGCCGATAACTTCCTTGCTCCATCAGATTGGTAAGGTATAATTTCTCCTTTTTCTCCAATTTCAGGTGGAGGTGTCATAAATGTATAACCACCATCAAATAGAGGATTACACCATGATGAATTTTCGTCGTAATAACGGAAACCATTGCTTGGCAGAGCACCCATGGCAGCTGCACGCGAATAAGCATTAGATACCTCAATTGCTTGTGTAAGAATAGCTTTGGTTCTTTCGTCAGGATTGAATTCTTCGCCTTTTACAATACCGATGGCAGCAAGCTGACCGGCAATTTCGGGACTCAAAGCCCCTACCGGTTGACTCTGTACCAATTCATTGATATATATAGTGCTTATAGTCGGCAGGAGGAATTACATTGATATCCATGCCAGTTATATCTACCAATCGTGGTGTAGCTGATTTTGCTGGCCTGGCAAGTGGTGCTTCACCAGATAAATAGCTGGCCACACTGGTTCCATGAGATCCTTCTACATAAGGATAAATTTTTAAATGTTCTTCTACTGTTTTAATACTTGTTGCCGTTGAGTTATCAACCAGGAACATTCTACCTAAAACAGTTACTAAATTGGTTTTTGAATGACAAATATAATAACCACCTTCAGGCAAATCTCCTTTATACCATTCAGGTACCAATAGGAATTTACCTCCCTGTCCTTTGTCAGGTCCTGCTAAACCAAAATCTGAAATCCAGTTGAACCAGAAATCATCAAATATACCCAATACATTTGGTGGAGTTTCTACAATTAAGGGGCCATCTGATAAGTCTACATTTCCCCAAAAGTAATAGGTGTCCATATTGGCCGTCAGCTGAAGGAATTTTGCATCCACCATCTCCGGTGATATAAAGAAATCTCCATCGGTGATGCCTGCTTCGGCAAAACCTTTACGTAAGGCCCACAACGAAGCGCCCTGGATTGTGTTGGTGTAAGCTGCAACTGCATTAACATACAGCATTTCGTCTTCCACCATTTGAGCTGTTTTTTCTGTTGGGTAACCCAAAGGGAACTTGAGTTTTCCAATTTTTGAATTTATAACCTCATTTGTTGGTACAGATTTGTCTATAGGTTTATAAGTTCTTTTTTCTTGGGCAACCAATTGTCCAATTGAAATTACGGTGGCAATAAAAATTGCAAGTGTTACTCTGTATTTGTTCATGACTTATTATTTATTGTTTCGTTTTAATTGACTACTATTTATTAGTGTAAAAACCTGCCTGGATATGTGCCATATCTTTGGCCATATGTTGTATTAAAATACCATAGAGGGAATTATAACACCATTGCGTATGTTGCTGCGACAAAGTAGTATAGGGAGATTACCGTTTTGTCATTCAGTAGTCGGTTGAGTCAAAGGTATGAAAAATCAATATTTATGGTTTTATCGATGGAGAAATATTAGACTATCAGCCGAAACTCCTCAAACTATTGTAAACCAATTGTAAAACCGAAGACCCAAACGTTTCAATGCCTCATTTTAAAACTTATCACACAATGCAAACCTTTTTAGACATTGTAGTTCAGCAATGATGAAGCCTTTATAATTTAACGCACTGGGCTTGTAGTTGGGGAACATCTCTGATTGAGCATCTTTTTAACTAAATTAGCATGATGACCATGATAAGCCTGCAAACATAACTAGCAATACTCCTAATTATCCTCCTACACTATAAAACTGCTTTAGCCTATTATCATTTATTACAAAGGCGTCTTTTGACAGTCCAAAATCGTCTTGTTAATATATTTTATGAATAATAATAACCTGGAAACCCTGATTAATGGTTGTGCTAAAGGCAAAAATAAAGCCCGCAGGGAATTATTCAACAGATATAAGAGAGAGCTACTTGGAATCTGTATGCGCTATGCCCGTGATAAGTCTGAGGCTGAAGATATCTTATTAGAAGGGTTTATCCAGATATACTCAAAAGTAAAAACCTATGAAGGAAGAGGATCATTTGAGGGTTGGATGAAACGGATTATCGTAAATACAGCCATTGATTATTTCCGCAAATACCGCAGAGAGAATATGCATCAGAATATTGATGATTATATGGAAGTTACTAACCCTGATCAGGATGCTTTTATGAAACTAAATGAAAAGGAGATTTTAACACTTATTCAATCTCTTCCAGCCGGTTACAGGGTGGTATTTAATTTGTTTGCAATCGAGGGATATAGTCATGCAGAAATTGCTGATAGACTGGGAATCACTGTAAGTACTTCCAAAAGCCAATTGCGTAAGGCGAGAGCCAAATTAGTGCACACATTGGAGAATAATTAAGATACAGAACAGATATGGCAAACTCAGGTCATGAAATAGATAGGTTAATTAGGGATAAACTTCTTCATTTTGAGGAAGAGCCTTCATTGTCTTTAAGGAGGAGAGTATTCACCAGCATATATGCAAGAAGAATTGCTTTTTTTCTTTTGTTTTCTCTTGTATTAATTATGGGAGTATCGGTGTGGCATTTTTCAAGCTCCAGTGAATCTAATGAATTAGACATACAAACAAATGATACCGTAGTGCTAAACAATGCTGTTTTAGATGAATCAATGGGTTTGGAGGCCACAAATGAAAATAGAATGTTAGCCTCTGAGAATGAATCAAATCATGCAGATATCATGGTGCCACAAAAGATACATCCGGATAGCTTCTCAGGATCAGATGTATTCGAGGAAATGCCGGATACTAATCCAGCTGAAGGCAAGGCATATAAGCTCTCTTTTAAGAAGACTTCCGAAGCAGTCATATTAAACAATCTACCTGCCCGCGTGATTAGGGTGGCAGATGTTAGCAGTAATCCGGCCAGCCTAACATCCTTCAATAGTCCAAAAGTAACCAATACATTGGCGATACATCAATTGAGACCAAGCAGAAGATATAGTGTGTCTCTGGCCTTGGGTTACGATGTTTCATGGAAGCAATTAATTGCTATGGAGGAGGAGGATGGCCTTGCGGACTACCGCCTGGCCAATGAGGATATCCTCTCTAATTTTTCCTATGATATACGGTTTTCCTATCATATTAAGAACTGGCAGTTTGGTGTTGGCCTGGAATATACTTCTGTTGGAGAAAAAATCCACTATGATTTTACTGAAACAGTGGTCGATCCGGATGGGGGTTTTTATACCATTGATACTTTGTGGGCTAATATATATACTAATGATCAGATGTTAACCCCCATTATAATTGGATATACCCGGGTATGGAATAATGAATACAAAGATGTTCAGTATTCAATCAATAATTCAAATCGCTATACCTATATAGAAATCCCCATCGAGCTTGGTTATCATTTTAGATCCGATGACTTCAGTGTATGCCCTACCGTCGGCATATCCTATGGGTTTTTATATGCTGCCAAAGGTTATCTGCCATTAAGCACGTCAAATAGTTTCGAAACATTAAGTCAACAGTCCACTTATCTTAAAAAGTCGGTTTTTACCATGAGTTTCTCGGTAAAAGCTTCCTATGTAATAGCGCCCTATACTGAATTATACCTAAGCCCTTTTTATAAACACAAACTATCCAGCCTATATCAGAACTACCCTTTACAAGGGATGTACCGAAATGTTGGAATTAAATTTGGTGTTTGCCTCTATCTCAAATAATCTAAAACCAGGAATCATGAAAACATATGTATTGTTTATCGTATTAACATTTGGCCTGTTTATAAATGTTTATAGTCAGTTACATAATTATCATCCCAAACCTTCACCTGAAGTAGCTTACAAAAGCAACGCTACAGAAAGCGCTAATTCGAATTCAGATTCCAGGGTATTTGATCATTTTATGAGTCCACCATCGCTACAAAAGACCTTAGGTGATTTCTGGCGAAATGATTCTGTGATAAGCTTTGATATAATTGATAATCAGGATTCCATAGCCATCAGTAAGACAATCTTACATTATAATACACTCGAAAACACGGTGGAATATGTGGTTACCAAGCGTTCTGATGAACAGTCCGAATGGAAAAATGCCAATAAATACCTGTTGACCTTTAATGACAATAATTTGCAAACACAGTCCATCGCTTACGAATGGGAAGATGAGCAATGGTTAGAACAAAGCAAGACTGACTGGTCATATGATGACAATGGCCGGCATGTTTCGTACACAGCTTTTAACTGGGATGGTGAACAATGGATAGGTGACCGTAAAACTGAAAGAGAATACAATGTTAAGGGAGAGGAAATATTTCAAACATCATTTCTCTGGAACCCGGATCTTAATCTGTGGTTGAATGATTACAAAGTCTCATTTGACTATAATGAGATGGGTCTGCTGTTCCGAAACATTTATTTTGGTACTGACATGGAAACAAATGCTTGGGTATACGTGCATAAAGATTCAACAGTGTATACGGATGAAGGTCTGGAATACCTGAAATTTGAGTTTTATTGGAACAAGGATAATTCAGTCTGGGACAAATATGAACGAATTACCTTTTCCTATCATGATGGCCTGAGGTCGCATTATAGGGATTACTGGGTGGACTCAGCATGGAAATACTTTTATAAGTCAGAGGAATTCAGAATCAACTCAGCAAGGATAGGGGACAATGGGTACCGATATATGCATGATAGTATTTGGGTTCATAAATATAAATCTGAATATGAAATTAATAGTAATGGACGTTTGGTCTTTCAAGAATCATATAGATTGCCTGAAGACTATACGGTTTGGGTAGGAGAAATCAAGTTTGAGACCACCTTTAATGAGATGGATCAAAGACTCAGCAGGACAAGTTATAACTGGGACTATTGGCTCGACGCCTGGGTTCCTGGAGAGAAGAAGGAAAATGTATACAACCAGGAAGGATTTCTTAGCTATAATTGCGTATCCTACTGGTATTATGAGCAATGGGATAAAAGTGAGAGTTCAGTTTATTATTATACAAATACAATCATCACAAATTCAACATCAAAAATCCAAGACTGTCTTGTTTTTCCAAATCCGGTGGTGCAAGACCTTTGTGTTGATATTGAGGAAACTACAGATTACCCCATTGCCTATAAGATTCTAAATATGGCTGGGACATACTGCGACTCAGGGCTTACAAGATCAGGGGAAAGAATTGCAGTTGATCATCTGCCTTCCGGAACTTATTTATTGCAGTGTGAAGCATATGGAAAGTACTATCTGGCAAAATTTCTTAAAAGATAAATTGTGGTATTGATTAAAGTGCACAGAATCAATACTTACGATGAATGGAAAGTTATACGCTCAGAATAATCTAAGGCAACTTTAATAAAGCTTAAGTGTCAAAAACAGCATCGGGATCATATAATTTTCTTACATTTAAGTGCCTAAAAAATTAACCCAATGAACCCAAGCAAGCACTCAGAGCCATTTATCAGGCAACTGTCACTCATTTTTCTTAGCCTCCTGATGGTTTCCATAGTTTCTTTAAGGCCATGCCAGGCACAAAGGGAAGCCGATATTATGTATTTTGGATATCATACAGGTTTGGATTTCAGTACAGGAGAGCCGGTGGTTTTATATAACAGTCAATTAAGCGGTATTAGATCAAATTATGGTAGTATATGTGACACTTTGAGCAATCTGTTGTTTTACAATAACTTCAGATTAATTATTAATTCCCAGCAATCGATAATGGAAAATGGCGATGATTTTGAAGTTAATGGGACTGGAAATCAAAGTAACCTTATTGTTCCCTGGCCGGAATCCGATTCCTTATATTTTGTATTTAAAATAGAGCATCATAATGGTACACCCTGGGATGATCTGGGGCTCTATTACAATATAGTTGATATGAGTCAGAATAATGGCCTGGGTTCGGTCATAGAAAAAGATATTCTTTTACAGGATGGTCTGGAACTTACAGATATGTTATTTGCCGTAAAGCACAAGAACAAAAGAGATATATGGATCATATGCCGTAATACCTTTCATGACAATTATGTTGTTTTTCTCGTAACACCTGAAGGCATAAACGAGACTTCAGTAGTTTCAGAAGCCGACAATGTACTACCTAGTGTTTCACAGACTGCCTATATAAAGGTTTCCTATGATAAGAAGTATCTGTTCACCTCCTTTGGGCATGCATGGGAGCGATGGGTTGAAGTATGTAAATTCAATTCAGAGAGCGGTGAGGTTGAATTTTTGTACAAACTTGATATCGGAATGGAGCCCGTTGGAATGGAGTTTTCCCCTGATTCTAAATATGCCTATATATCCTATGATTTGGGGCCTGACTCTATGCGTATTTTTCAATTTGATATGCAATATATTGAGGACCGGCCTACATTTATCAATACAAGAATCGATATTGGAGGGAATATTGGAAGAGGTCTTCAACTGGCCACCGATGGGAAAATATACTGTTTCACAAGACAAAGTACGGACTCCGCAAGTAATCATTTTGTAGGTGTTATCCACAAACCCTGGGAATATGGAACAGCTTGTGATTACCAGGCCCGCTCCATTAACCTGTCCCCCGGTGCAACCAATGATAGCCATCCTAGCATATTGCTAGACTATCTACACAGGTTCGATTTTGATGGTGTATGTGAGGGAGAGCCCTTTCAGTTTACCTCTTTCTTTAACCCTGAACCTGACTCCATTCAATGGGATTTTAACGATCCAGGCTCAGGATTTAACACCTTTTCAAACGACCTTCACCCTATACATGACTTTTCGGATGGAGGTGTATATGAAGTGGAAGTGGATGTGTGGTATCCCTCAGGAAGGTTTGAGCATACTTCACGAGAGGTGGTGGTAGCCTATGGACCGGAACCGGACTTGGGTCCAGACACGACCATTTGCAGCACGACGGACCTTGTGCTGGATGCAGAATGTGGCCCCCACAACTATTTATGGAGTACAGGAAATTTTGGTAGCAGCCATATTACTGTAAGCGATACCGGATGGTATTGGGTAAAGGTAACCAGTAGCAGTGGTTGCTACGAGATAGACTCCATCCATATCAGTAAATATCCGGCAGCTACGGTTGATAGTTCGAACCTGGTGATCAGCCCAACTACCTGTGGAGGAAATACAGGAGCCATCAGAGGTTTGCTTATTCAGGGTATTCCTCCCTATGTTTACGTGTGGACAGATGATTTGGGAAATCCAGTGGCCAGCACCCTGGATATCTACCATTTGCCTGTTGGCAACTTCACCCTCCATTATACCGATTCCACTGGCTGTACAGTAGCTGTGGGTCCCTATTCTGTTATTGACGTGGGGGATGTTTTGGTGGAATCAGTTAGCTATAGCCATGAACATTGTGATCAGGGTGATGGCAGCATTTGGGTGACTGCCACTTCAGGTCTGGGAGATATGTTGTATTACTCCATTGACAACGGGGCCAACTATGTGCAAAACCTGGGACAGTTTAGCGGGCTTTCAGCCGGTGCATATGCTGTGAGAGTGCAGGATTCGAGTCTATGTGAAGATGCTTATATCCACAATCCAATTAGTATTGAAAACAGTCCGGGTCCACAAATCGATCAGGTGATTGTAGGACCGGCTACTGTGGGACAATCAGACGGATCCATTCTTATTATCGCGAGCAGTGCTGATGATACCTTGAATTACTCAAATGACGGTGGTTTAAATTATCAGATCAATGATGGTTTGTTTACCAATCTTCAAGCTGGTTTTTATAGTTGTGTAGTGTTGGATGAACATGGATGTGATACCACTTTCATGATTGAAGTAGTGGAAGATATAACCATCAGATTGCAAGCCATCGCCGGGGATGATCAAGTGTGTCCGGGATTATCAGCCTATGTTCCATTGACTGTGGATAATTTTAATGATGTGGCTAGCTTTAGTGCTACCCTGTTTTTTGATGAGAATACATTAAGCTGCCAGGGATTTACTAATTCCCACGGGGAAATTGATGACTCTCTGGAGGTATTCCTTTTTCCTGCAGAAGGGAAGGTGGAGTTGCAATGGAGCTCTGACCCATTGTCATTAAGTGGCAATTCCCATCTGATAGATCTGGTTTTTGAAACCAATGGTGCAGGTGGTAGCCTTATCGAATGGGGTGGTTCTCCGGGAAACAGTTGGTTTCTAAATTCAACCGGACTGTCGATTCCAGTAGACTATTCGGTAGGTGAAGTGAAGTTGTACGAGGATCTTCAGTTTAGCCTTCATCCCAAATACGAGGTATGTGAAGGAGATTCAGTTACCATGCGGGTGGTCATGTGGTCGAGTAATGGGCCAGAAAACTATTGGTGGACATTGCCCGACGGCAGCAACCAAACAGCCAGTCAATTAACGATTGGATCTGCCCAGAAGGGTGATGAAGGTGAGTATCTATTGCGGATAAGCGATACAGCCAATTGTTTTATGGAAAAACTGACTCAATTAACAGTTCATGATTTACCTTATCCTGATTTTGCTGTTCAGGATACAATTTATACACAGGACCCAATTCAACTGGATGCTGGTCCAGACTTTGTTTCATACTTGTGGAATACTGGCGATACCACACGATTTACATGGGCAGACAATGAGGCTTGGTATTTAGCCAGAGTGGAATCTTATGAAGGGTGTGTCGGAGAAGATTCATCCTTTGTAATATTTTCAACCCCTGCTGAAACTATTCATATGTATTTCCCCAATGCTTTCACTCCCAATGGAGACGGACTGAATGATGAATTCAGGGTAGTGACTGATGCACAGTCTTTGGCCGTTTTTTCCTTGTCAATATTCAATAGTTGGGGAGCGGAAATCTTTCATACAGAAGATATTACCAAGGGATGGGATGGGCGGTATAAAGGAGAGCTCTGTCAGGCTGGTAATTATGTGTTCAAAGTCAGCTATAGCACCTCCTTGCAATCAATTAACCCGCCCCAAATGAAAATAGGAAGCGTATTACTGATGTATTAGAATGAAGTATCAATCTCAATGATTAGTGTCTAGAAGAGGACTATACTAAGAAATTTTCTGGTCTTAGATCTTCTTTTATTGTGATGACAAGAAAAAAGTCTAACTCATAACTAGTGTGTATAGGTATTATTACTTATATAATTGCCTTATCATGTTCAATAGGTAATTATATACCCCATTATCGGCTTGCTAAGCGTACTTCTACCAAATATCATGATAGAAAAATAAATCGAGGTGTAATCTTGTTTGTTCAAGATATAGCAGGTTGCTTCAAATATAGTAAATTATATTGTGTGAATATACTCTTGTTCAACTCCTTTGGGATAACAAAATAATCCTAAACAACAAATACTAGTATCGTCGCGATCAGGTAAACCATGATATAGCTACTGGTTTAATCTTCAGATGTCCAGAATACTCGAAAGAATGTGAAAGATAGGGCTGGAATACAGTAATATTCACCCCTCAATTGATACCCTGAAATATAAAGGCCTGATTATCATATGATAATCAGGCCTAAAGTGATCCCGCCAGGACTCGAACCTGGGACCCGCAGCTTAGAAGGCTGCTGCTCTATCCAGCTGAGCTACGAGACCAGCTTTAAATGGGCTGCAAAATTAGTAAAGATTGTACGTAATGCAAAATAAAAGTTGATTTGTTCTGAAATCCGTGAATCTACTATTTCAAAGCATCAAATAAGATCTCCACCGGATGCAGAGCTGTACGTTGGGTACCATCCTTTATCTGATGCCTGCAGGAGGTACCAGGAGCCGCAATCAGCGATTGTTCAGAAACCTCACGAACCGCAGGGAATAAAACCAATTCACCAATTTTCATGGATAAATCATAATGCTCCTTTTCAAAACCAAAACTTCCGGCCATCCCGCAACAACCGGAAGGGATCTCTTCGGCCTGGTAATTTTTGGGGAAATTTAATATGGTCAGACTGGGATGGGTACTTGCCAATGATTTTTGATGGCAATGGCCATGCAATTTGATATGCTGAGCTTCGGTTGTAAACATTTCTTTCTCGATATGACCTTTGTCTATTTCTTGCTCAAGGAATTCATCAATCAAGAAACAATTTCTGGCCAATTCCTTGGCTGATTCGCGGTATTCAGCTCTTACCAGCTCGGGGTATTCATCCCTGAAACCTAATAGGGCAGAGGGTTCGATACCAATGAGTGGCGTTTCCTCAGTGATGATAGGATGCAACAAACTGACATTTTTCTCTGCAAGCCTCCTGGCTTTCTTTAGCATACCTTTGGATAAAAAGGTTCGGGCACTTTCCATGTGTTTGGGAATCAAAACTTCATACCCCAACTTTTTAAGCAATAATATGGCCTTCATCCCAATCTCAGTATCATTGAAACGGGTGAACTCATCATTAAACAAATACACACGCTTCTTTACCTCAGGCGATGCAGCTTGATTTTTGTCATGCCATTTCTTAAGGTTCTTCCCACTGAGCAATGGAAATTTCCTTTGGTGAGCAAATCCAAAGCCTTTGGCCAGAAAACCAGAAGTTAATGCATTGCTGTTAAACCAATTATACAGGGCCGGAAGCAGGCTGCCCATTCGGTTTAAACTGCTGATGTTAGCGATGACCCTGGTGCGCAAGGGTATACCATTGGATTGATAGTATTGTTGCAGAAATTCTGCCTTCAGTTTGGCCACATCTACGCTGGAAGGACATTCAGATTTGCAGGCCTTGCACGACAAACACAGATCCATAACCTCGTAAATCTCCTGGTGATCAAATGGATTGCTTTTATGGCTGTGTGTGAGGAATTCCCTTAGGACATTGGCTCTGGCTCTGGTGGTTTGTCTTTCATCTCGACTTCCCATATAAGAAGGGCACATGGTACCACCAATGAGTTCTGTCTTCCTACAGGCTGCGGCGCCATTGCACTTTTCCACAGCTCGCAACAAACCCTCTTCTTTGCTATAATCGAAATAGGTGTCAAAACTCCGTGTCTGCTGACCAGCCTCATACCTGAGAAACTGATTCATTTTGGGAGTATCAGTGATCTTGCCGGGGTTAAAGATGCCTTGAGGGTCCCAGGTCCTTTTTACATCCCTGAGCAGCTCATAAATTCTTTCACCATACATCAGCGGAATAAATTCACCTCTAAGGCGTCCATCACCATGTTCTCCGCTGAGAGATCCATTGTATTTCTTAACCAGTAATGCTGAATCCTGAGCGATTTTATGAAATAGCTCGATGTCTCCGGTATCCTTTAAGTTTAAGACGGGTCGCAGGTGCAATTCACCTGTGGCAATATGAGCATGATAGGTACAGGATTTCCCATGTTTTTCCATCATACTGGCAAATTCGGCAATATACTCAGGCAAATCTCTTGGGTGAACTGCTGTATCTTCAGTAACAGCCACAGGCTTCGCATCTCCGGCCATATTACTTAATACTCCCAAACCGGCTTTCCTCAGCTTCCATACTTTCTGGATGTCGTTTCCACGAACCACCGGATAATGGTAGCCATAATTGGCTGCTTTTAGGGATTCTGTCAGTTGGTCGATGCGGGATTTCAAAGCCACCTCTGAATGCTCAGCAAATTCTATGATCAGAATGGCTCCTGGATTGCCCTTTATAAAGAATCGGTTTTGGTTTTGTTTTATATTATCCTTGGTTAATTCCAAAATGGAATCATCCATTAACTCAATGGCAACTGCCTGGCATTCAATAGCAAGAAGGTTGGCGAGCGTGGCTTCTGCAACAGATTCCAGATGCACACAAACCAAAGCTTTATGTGGAGGCGGCAAGGGCTCCAGGTTGAGTTTTATGGCGGTGGTAAAGGCTAGAGTCCCTTCGGACCCAGCCAATAATTTGCAGAAGTTAAAAGCTTCCGATGTATTAGAAAAAGCTTCACTGTCCAATAAGAGATCAAGCGCATAACCGGTATTCCTTCGTTTAATATCCTTGTCAGGATAGGCTTCCAATATCTCCTGTTGAGTGGTTTTATTTCCCAGGCGATCCAGTATCTGCTCATAAAGTTTCGCTTCCAGAGTTTGTTCCAGTAGCTTTTCTTCCATCTCCTGTTTGCTCAGGGATCTAAAATGCGCCTCTGAGGTGTCACTTAACAGGGCCTTTACCTCCAGGGTATGCTCTCTTGTACTACCATAAACAATGGAGTGAGCACCACAGGCATTGTTTCCCAACATACCACCCAACGTACATCGGTTGGAGGTGGAAGTTTCCGGACCAAAAAACAAGCCTTCAGCCTCCAGGTATTGGTTGAGCTCATCCAATACTACACCTGGCTCCACCCATACCCATCGCTCTTCCTTATTAAACTCAAGAATACTGGTCATATACCTTGAAACATCTACTATGATGCCATTTCCAACCACCTGACCTGCCAGTGAGGTTCCCGCAGCTCGTGGAATCAGTGGGCAATTATTTGCTGTTGCAAAATCTATGAGTTGAACGATATCTTCTTTGGTTCGGGGAAATGAAACTGCCCTAGGTAATTCTCTGTAAGCCGATGCATCGGTAGCATACATGAGCCGAATGGATTGATCAAACTGCAGATCACCACTGAGCTTGCTATTCAATTCCTGTAATGCTGTATCTTTGACTTCCATTAATTCCTTTTAATTCTGCAAATATCAATCATTATCCTTTCAATGACTTATTCTTCATGTGGCTAAGGAAGGATATGTCATTACCATAGCAAACGCATGACTTTTCTTTGGGTATCATCATCAAGGCCTGAGTTGGAAAGGCTGTCATTCAAGGGCCCCTTAGCATGAGGCACACCTATCACAAGTTTTTCTATGGTAGCTTTCAGTGGTCCCTGAACATCCAAACTAACCTCTTGTATTATGCCATTCTTAACTACCATACTCACGCTCATGTCATCCTCACTTTTCCGGTAAGTATAAGTGGGGGAGTAGCCATAATTCCAGTCCCAACTCCGGTATTTTTCATCCACTGCGTTTTTAATACTTTGTTTTTCTTCAGCTGTTAATTGCCTGGAGTCGGAAATATTAAAATAGTCCAGTAAAAAGCTTGTCAATTGTTTCTGAAATTCATTAAACGTTATCTGCGGCTTAAAATACTCTTTAAGATTACCCACCCTTGCACGTACTGACTGAACGGCCTTGTCCCGAATCTCAGCCACAGAAGGCTGAATGCATCTTTCCAGTGTGTCCAATTGGCAATCGAATAGTAAGGTGCCATGGTGCATTACACGGTTCTTATATACATGTGCAGCATTTCCTGAGAATTTCTTTTGACCAATCACCAGGTTATTCTTTCCTTCAAAGTCTGCCTGAATATGATGTGTGGCCAAAAACTTAATAATGGGGCTGCTGAATTTCTTAAAATCGATTAAGCGCTCCCTGTTCTTCTCATGGGTTATCAGGGTATAATTTATATTACCCGGTCCGTGAAAAACTGTTCCACCACCAGAAATCCTTCTGATAACAGGGATTGACTGTTCATGCACATAATCAAGGTTGACTTCAGCCAGGGTGTTTTGATGCTTACCAATAATCACCGAGGCATCACTTTGCCAAAGCATCATCACATCTTCCTCATAATGACGCATCACATATTCCTCTGCAGCAATATTAAAATAAGGATCTTTATGTGGTCTGATAAGGTGGATCATGATTTCTTATTTCACTCCAAGCAATTCCAATGAACCTTCAACAACTCCTCTCGCATTTAAGCTGTATTTCTCCAGCAGTTCAGAGGCCTGTCCTGATTCTCCAAACCTGTCTTTAAAACCCAGTATTTTCATGGGAACCGGATGCTTTTGTGAAACCACCTCTGCGACAGCTCCACCCAGACCACCCATAATTTGATGTTCCTCAATTGTGACTATGTATCCTGTTTCTTTGGCAGCCTTGATCAGGATTTCTTCATCCAGTGGTTTGATGGTGTGCATATTGATGACACGGGCTTCAATTTTATGCTGTTTTAACTGCTGCGCTGCCTGTATGGCTTCCCATACCATATGGCCGGTGGCTACAATGGTCAGGTCATTACCTTCTCTCATGAGGTCTGCCTTACCAATAATGGGTTGAGCATCCTCGGATGTAAAATTAGGGACCGCTTCTCTTCCGAACCTGATGTAGATAGGGCCATCCCATTCGTTGATGGCTTTTTCGGTTAATATTCTAGCTTCGTTGGCATCTGCAGGTGACAACACCGTCATATTTGGTAAGACCCGCATCATGGCAATATCTTCCAAAGCCTGGTGGGTAGCTCCATCGGGACCAACAGAAATGCCTGCATGAGCACCTCCTATAATCACATGTAGATTGTTATAACAAACAGAAATTCTGATAAAATCGGTGGTGCGCATGGCGGCAAACACTCCATAGGTAGACAATACGGGAACTTTCCCTGAAAGGGCCAGTCCGGCAGCTACACCCATGGCATTTTGCTCGGCGATACCTAGAGACCTGAAACGATTGGGATAGGCCTCAGCAAACAAATCCATTTTAACTGAAGTGGTGATGTCAAGGCCAAGTCCTACCACCTTGGAGTTTTTGTGAGCAGCTTCCAACACACCTTCACCAAAGCCAAAGCGGCTAGGCTTGTCTCCTGTATTTTCCCAGTGATCTAATGGCATGATTCCAGTTCTTTTAGAAATACTTCCAATTGTTGTCTGTCAGGAACACCAGCATGCCATTTATAATCATTTTCAATGGACTTAATACCTTTCCCCATCAGTGTTTTTGCCAGGATAAGTTTGGGATTTTCATTCTTTGTTTCAACTTCTAAAGCCTTAATAATGGCCTGGATATTATGTCCATCCACTACCTTAACTTCCCAGCCAAAACTTTCCCATTTGTGCTTCAAAGGCTCCAGCTTCATCACATCTTCGGTGCTGCCATCAATTTGGAGGTTGTTACGATCTACTATGGCACATAAATGTTTCATTTTATAATGTGATGCGGCCATGGCGGCTTCCCAAACCGATCCTTCCTGTAATTCACCATCGCCCAGCACACAGAATATCCTGGAGGTTTTTTTGTCCATTTGATGGGCCATGGCCATGCCAACAGCCACACATAGTCCCTGACCTAGTGATCCAGCAGACAACTCAAGTCCGGGTAGTCCATGATCACGGCCCGGGTGCCCCTGCAACCGACTACCTAATTTTCTTAAACTTAACAATTCGCTTTTGGGAAAATATCCCGCCTCTGCAAGACTTGCATATAATACGGGGGCCACATGTCCTATGGACAAGACGAGTTTATCCCTATCTTCCCATGAGGGGTTATCAGGTTTGTGATCCATCACTTGAAAATACAGGGCAGTGAACACATCAGCCAGGCCAAGAGAACCTCCCAAATGTCCGCTAGCTGCCGCTTCAAGGCTCTTCAATACGCTTTTCCTTATTTCTAAAGCCGTATATTTTAATTGGTCTGGATTCATATATTATCCAATAAAAGCTTCTATTGATGAATAATAAATTTCCTTTTAACATTTATGTTTTCCGATTCCAGAATACATGTATATATGCCGCTGGGGTAGTCTTGAATATTGATGTCTATGGAGCCTTGAGCATCCAGGTAGTTTTCTGACTGCCATACCGTTTGCCCATGGATATTAATGATGTGAATAGTGTAAAAGCCTTCCTTTTGTGCATGGTAGGATAATTTAAATCTACCAGGATTGGGGTTGGGAAGAATATCAAAACTTAAACCTCCAGCGTAGTAGTCGTTGTGGCTTAGATTTACATCCGCAAAGAAACTTTTGTAGATCCTATCGCCAAAATCACCATTAAAACTTTCAAGGAAGTTACCCTCAATGTCATAGAACTTCAAATAACCGCTTCCCTGACTATTGGCCCAGAATGAAATACCATTGTCTCCAGAATCAAATAAATAGAAATCGTAACAGCCTCCGGCCAGATGAATGGTGTCTCTGTATATGGTTTCATTCTCGAAACCATCCTTTTCAAAAATTAATTCACCTGTATTGCTTCTGATTTCATAAGAGTTCTGATGGGCTACCTTATTTGTTTTAAACTTAATGATAAATGTGGATGGGTAAATGCTGGCATTATCATAATAAGAAACAAACTGATTGTTAGTCGGGTATTCGTCAGTTGCACCATTTGGTTCACTTACAGTAGCCTCAAACACTCCATTACCCGCTGACCATTCCGGCCAGTTAAAAGCTTCCAAAACCACCTCTGCTTTATCCATAAAGGCCAGACTGCCTTCCCAGCTCATGGTTTTTGATGATCCCTGAGGTCCATATTGTATCTGACAAGTGGTTAGTGTATCTGCACCTCTGTTTTGTATCACTATGATAGGAGCGGAAGTAGTGGGGTTAAACCTGCCGTATCGTTTTAAGCGGTTGGGCGCTATAATCTCATCTATGGCCACGTCGAATTGGTGATGAATGGGACCATACTGAAACAATTGCACTTCCAGGGAATAGCTTCCATACGGATCTGCTTCAGACTCATAATCAATAATCACAGAATCGGATTGAATGAATGGAGTTATTTCCACCTCTTGTTCGGCCACCTTATCTCCCGGACACCAACCTGCACGGTCGTAAATCCAGGTACCTCCCTGTGGATACAAAGGGTTCTCTGCACATTCCTGAAGAATTTGCCATTCCTTTACCAGATTTCCTTCTACCCATAAGCTATGCATTTTAGGACAAAATTCAGCGCAGTTGGTGGCATTGTCGAACAGATGCCCTGATGTTCTGGCTCGTAGCCTGTAATTAACAGCATCAGGATGCAGCCCCATGGTTTTAGGTGGTACAACTGCTGGTAAATTAGGTAAACTGAAATGCCCTGAAAACACCTTGTCTATTTGAAGAACATCTCTTGGAGGAGTTCCTTCAATCATATAAAATTTAAGGTCCAGTAACTCTTGAAAATTACCGGCGGTTAGATGTACTGAATCCCTTAGGAGGGGTGCATAATCAGTCACATCATACACCCAGGTGAATCCATCACCCAAATCCAGACCATTTCCGTAGGGGGTAATAAACCGGGCAATTTCCCAGGGTTTAATTACTTCGTAAGGCGTTCCATAATAAGGGTAATCCTCACGATAGAGGATTGAGTCGGGTGTAACGAGAGTGGAATCAATGGCATGGCCAGCCTGATCATACTGATAATTATCGTAATAGGCAGGCCATTTACTCAGTGTGTCAATGGATTGTGTAGGATTATCAGGATCAAAAATCAGTATGCTTACTTGTCCTTTTTTGGTGGTGTCCACCACTACAAGTGAGTCAAGCTGGTTGGGATCGTATGTACCATTCTCGAAAACAAGATGGGGTCTTTCCAACTGTTGGTTCCCGTTTCTCAACCTGTTTTCGCCACGATAGGTATCCCAGGCAGGGTAGCCAAAATGATTCGCATGCTGCCCATGTGGGCTTGCATCGGTGGCCACAAGTCCTTCCATTTCATTCATTTGGTAATAGGCCAGCAAATGCCCGTATTCAGGATGATCTGAGGTAACGTCCTTATACATCCATTCCCTGATTTGGTTTTCGGTCATGGCCTTATCCCAGATTCTGAATTCATCTACCATTCCGGCATAATAGGCTGTATACGTCAAGCCTGCACCAATTCTGAATTCATGAATATTGTTCATTGGTCGGTATCTGCCAGATCCCAGTGCCCAGAGGTTTCCATTAAGATAGATTTGCATATAACCGGTATGCAGGTCTTTGGTAAAAGCCCAATGGTTCCACTGTCCTTTGTAATCGGACGGACTGATGGAGGATTTGTCGATGCGATCATAGCCATCATCCCATCCGGCATCCCAATAAATACCACCATTACTCCAGGGAAGGTGTACATTGAGAATTCGATTACCCAAACTATCCATAGCTTCAAAAATGGAGGAGTTGATGGGTTGAATGAGGGGATTACCATATTGCCAGAACGAAACCGTAATAGCACTGTCCAAATCCTGTACTGCAGCTTTGGGAACAGTTAGAAAATCCCATCCCTCGAAATCAAGAAAGCTATTGGGTTCGTCAGACACCAGACCGTGTGCATTGGCCAGTTGGTCATTTTCTATGCTGATACTGCCATCATGATCTGCATAAGAAATATCAACGATGATATTGGAACTTCCATCCCAATCAAATGGAAAAGCAAAGGGGACATAGTTATTGCTTGGATCAAAGTTGGTATTTCTTTCATATACTTGCGTAAATCCTTTCTGGTAAAGAGAATCCTGGATAATTGTGTTAGCAGTTGTTGATTTCAACTGGACCTTAAAATGCTTGAATTCAGCTGTGCCACTGTTGATGTTCAATTTAATTCCTGTGAGCTGTCCGGCCTGCAATCCTGAGGCAAGTAATTCGGTAGCCTGGTATAGAAATTGTCCACGTCCATCAGCCGCCTCATCATCAAAAGGAAGGTTGGCAAAACTTCCCCCCATACCTATTTCCGCTTCTATTGTCGGACTTGTTTCATTAAAGTACTCAAGAAATGCCTCATAGGTAAATGAAGGTTCATGCATTACCATAAATGAATCAGGACTTTGATTGTTGACCATATAATTGGGATGGTGGTATAGATTGGAATCATAAACACCCGTATGTTCCAATACGCGTGTATGGGTGGTATAATCCCATTCTCCACAAGCTGGACTTTGGCTGGGGTCGCATTTGAGCTTATAATACATTAGTATTTTTGAAAAGCTCTGACTTTCAGATGGAAATTCATAAATTCCAGAACGGGGTGCGTTCCAGCCCGGATTAACGGGTGTATTATAATCAATGGTTTGAATGATTAATGTGTCGCCTTCATCAGCCAGTGTGATCAGACTGAATCCTAACAACAGAATAAGAAGTAATGGTGCTGTAATTTTCATGTACAAGTGATTTAAAAACAAAAAATAGCTGAGGGGTAAGCATCTTATACCTACATCATACAGACAACGAAATAATAGACTATGACGGCACTATAAACAAGTTTCAGAAAGGTTCCAGCCAGAAAACCAACAAATGAGCCCAATGCAGCCCTAAATGCCTTATCAGAAGGGGTGTTATTCATTTTCTCGCCAATATAAGCACCTGCAAAGGGGCCTAATATAATGCCCACCAAACCAAAGGGACCGATAACAATACCAAGGAAAGGGAAAACGATTATGGCTACCACCAGGCCGATAATGCTTCCATTGACACCAGCTTTTGATCCACCCATCTTTTTTGTACCATAAACAGGAACCCAATAATCAACCAGGGTCACAAAAGCAGCTATGATACCTAGTATGATAAGAAGGTCTGTTTCCAAAAAAGCATATTCACTCAATAAGCCTAATAACAAGCCCACAAAGGAAGTAGCCGGTCCGGGAATACCAGGAATAATGGCCCCTAATAGTCCAATCAGGATTAGAACTCCAGCAATAATTAACCAAATTACATCCATACCGTTGTTTTTAGGACAAATATCATGAAAAGAAACAAAATAAGCTTGTTAATTATCAAAATTCAGGAAGTTAAAGTAAGAATAGGATTAATCTTGACTGGGTTCTATGGCTTGAAGCTGCAATATAAAGCTACCAACGAGCTTTATACCCCCTGGTATCCACATGGATATAATAGGTGTGAGCAGCATTCTTTTTGTATTTACCAATTCCACCCACTAAATGTTCATGGTCTGGGTTGTTGTCGATGGTATCTGCCATTTTATGGATGACCATGGCATCGGCCATGGTATGTTTCCCATCTTTGTTGAGATCATCTATGACCTGATCCATATTTTGATCAATATATACATCTGCAGCATCTCCAAACACATGACGGCTATATGGTACATTACCAATGGCCTTGTTATAAAAGGGTGTCCTGTATCCACTCATAATGTATAGTGTTTCCAGCTCAGGCTCTGTCTTTCTGAACATTTCCAATAACAACTCAAGCTTAACAAGCAGCTCAGTTTTCAACACGACATATTTAGGCCAACCGGAGTTTTGCTTACAAAGAAATTGCTTCAGTTGAAAATTGGGAGATATATAAGTGTCTTGATTGCTTTGGGTAACCTCAATAAAACCAGTCGGATTTTCATAATTGGATCGATTAGCCAGAGGCTTTGATGGATAATGGCCAATCCGGTATGAGTTTAGATATCCATTGTTCACTTCTGTAGTCGGAACCATTACAAAAACTACCAGCGTAAAGACTACTTTCTGCTCGAGGTTCCTGAAAAATAGCTCATAGGTCTCTGACTTATCAGATGCCGTAAATTTCCAAATATTGGCCGTAACAGCAGTCAGTTTTCCTTCACTGGCATGGACTACAATACTTTTTTTATAGGAGTTTTTGAATTCAATATTGCATTCAGCTCCTGGTAACAAGCTCACAAAACTCCGATCACCCTGAACTTCCAAGCCATCGATATACCAGCTGCCGGTTGTTTGAGCCCAGGCCAGGGAGCTGGGAAAGGATAGTAGTATTACAAGAAAGATCTTTATCTTCATAAGGCAGTTTGAGAAGCTAGAAACGAGACTCTTATTCTTTTAGTATGAATTCCTCCAAAAATGTGTTTATTCACTTAAAGGACGATCAAGTTCCTTGAGTACAGTGGCATCCCGGTCATACACATCCTTGTTGAAATATAATTTATTATCAGTATCTGCACCTGCCGTCCAATACAAGAGAAGGATGTCAATGGGCTTTTTAAGCTTCACTCTGGTGGTTTTTTCTGAGTCCAGTATTTCATTAATTCTATCCATACTCCAATCATTGGTATAATCCATTAGGTTTTGAAGCAGCTCCCATTTCTTCTCCAGACGAATACAACCGTGACTAAAGGCCCTGTCTTCACGAGCAAATAAACTCCTTGCGGGTGTATCGTGCAAATACACTGCATGCTTGTTTGGAAACATAAATTTCACCTGCCCCAATGCATTATGAGGTCCAGCTTCCTGCCGTAGAATATATGGAAAGCTCTTACGGGATAAGCTGTTGAAATCAATAGATTCGGGATCTAGTTTATTGCCATCCCTATCCATAATAATCATGTGCTTTTCTGCAAGATAGTTTGGATTCTTTTTGAGCTTGGGAAGGGTTTCCTTTGTAGCTATGGAGTAGGGAAGGGTCCAGGTGGGGTTTATTTCTATATAGGTCATTTTATGACTGAACACAGGCGTTTCGTGGTAGTGCTTGCCCACAATAACTCTTGAGTAATAAACAATGGAGTCGTTGGTGATTCTTCGGATGTTAAAACCGGCAATATTGACCACCATAAAATCATCAGGGAGATGGTGGGTAACCCATCTTGCCCTCTCCAGATTGATTCTGATTTCATCTATCCTCCTTTCTATGGGAATATTCATCATGGCGAGTGTTCCTTTACCAATGACTCCATCCTGTTTGAGGTTATGACGAAATTGAAAGCGTTTGACGCCTTCAATAATGTCATCATAATAGACTGAATCCTGGCCATAATCCTCTTCAGCATCCAGATCTCCTGTTATTTTTAAATAGTTGATCAAAGTAGGAATTCTATGGTCTGTCATACCCGATTTAAGTGTCTTGCCTTCTGGTATTTCCGGCCAACTGCCAGCAGCAGCAATCTCACGGTATTCTTTTAGCCCACTACGCAAATAAATATACATAAAGTGATTGGGCTTCAGACTGTTTATTAGCTTGGCGACATTTTCAGATGCAATGGCTTGTTCCAACAACTCAACCCCATTCTCAGGAAGCGTATTGGCTGCTAACTCCCAGCCTGGTCTGATTTTTGACTGATCAACTTTTCCAGTGAGGAGATGGGCTGCATAGATAAGCAATCCATCTGTACATAATAAATCTAGATTGGCTCTGACTTCCGGGGACTTATCCCTCTTGTATTCGGCAAATAGTCTGTGTATTTGATTTAAATGATAGTCTGCAGGAAGCAGCCCCTCTTCAAAAGCAGATTCCAATACCTGAATTAATTCTGGCATAGATCTTCTTGGATGCCATGCCGGTTCATAGCTTCTGTTTTTATAAAAAATCGGAATAGATAGTTGAGCTTTCAGGCTAATCCCATCCGCCTCTATGGGCTGTTTATCCTCAGAATGTTCAATTTTTTCCTGTATCAGTCGGCTGACAGCATCATCCTTTGCAATACATGCTTCAGTTACAAGCGAAATTAGGAATACAAAGGTGAGAATTTTGTACATATCTAGATCCAGTATATAATGAAATTGTCAAAATTATTCATACAAAAGTAACTTTTAGCGGATACTTTCGTCACATAGAGATAACCATTAATCCACTTAAAAGAAGAATCATGAAAACACCTACAAAAAAAATGAAAGTTATTATACTTTTTGCCTTAGGACTAATCCTAGGCACAGCTGCTTACTCAGCTGAAAATGTAAAAAAAGAATCCCGATCACTTGATACTTTCACTGCCATAAAACTTGTTTGTTCTGCAGATTTATATATCACCCAGGGCAACCAACAACAAGTAAAAGTAGTGGCAGATGAACGTATTATGGATCATGTATCCACTGAAGTAGAAAATGGTGTTCTTATTGTTGATGTGAAGAAAAACAATTTTAGAAGGATTGAAACACTTGATGTTTATATTACAGTTGCTCAACTGGATATGATTAAAACCATGGGATCAGGAGATATCTATGGGAAAGATACCTTTAGCGGAAAAGATATGGAAATCGTTATCAAGGGATCAGGCAATGTAGATTTCAATTTTGATGTTCAAAACCTTGAATTGGGCGTTTATGGCTCAGGTGATATTGACATTTCAGGAGTTCGTGGCACCCTGGGTATTGTTGTTTCCGGTTCAGGCGACATTGAAGCCGAATCTTTAAAACTTGAAAGCTGTTCAGTAAAAGTTAATGGCTCTGGAGATATTGAATTGTCTGGAAAAACCAATGAACTAATTGTTGGAGTTAATGGTTCGGGCGATATTGATGGGGCTGAGTTTATGGCTGTTTCTGTAGTTGCAAGGAATTCCGGCTCAGGTGATATGGTCATTCATGCTATCGAAAGCCTGGACATACAGCTTAACGGATCCGGTGATGTGAAATACTACGGAAACCCGGAAAAACAAAGAGTTGACGTAAGAGGTTCAGGCGAAGTATATCGCAAATAAGTCTGTATAATTATCTTTCGTAAAAATAGCGATGGCCATTCTCAAAAAGAGTGGCCATTTTTGTTGGCAGTACAATTAGGTTCACTAAATATTATTTGCCAGGAGCAGCATAATTATTGTGAATAAAATGCTTAAAACTTGAAACAAAAAGTCATTTATTTTTATGTACTTTTACTCAACTTTGTGATCTATATTTTTAGAAAAAACAGAAACTATGAAGTTTATTATATCAAGTTCAGCACTGCTCAAAAGTTTACAGAAAATAAGCGGTGTATTAAGCAGCAGCAGTACCTTACCCATTCTGGAGGATTTTCTTTTTGAACTTACTGAAGACAAATTGAAAATTACCGCCTCAGATCTGGAAACAACCATCAGCGTAGAGTTACAACCTGATATGGCTGAGAATCCCGGCGTTGTGGCTATTCCGGCAAAGATGCTTCTTGATATCATGAAAACTTTCTCGGAACTACCGGTGACCATATCTGTTGACATGGATACGCTGGGCGTGGAATTGTTTGCGGGAGAAGGTAAATACAAATTGGTAGGACACCGAAGTGATGAGTTTCCTCAGATTCCAACACTGGAGAATACCCGGTCTATCCAGATTAACGGCTCCATACTGGCCAATGCTTTCAACAAAACACTGTTCGCAACCGGTAACGACGAACTCAGACCTGTCATGTCAGGCGTCTTATGTGAAATGGATGGTGAGAAACTCACCTTTGTTGCCACAGATGCTCATAAATTGGTCAGATATCGCAGAACCGATGTTAAAATGGATGGAGCCGCTTCATTCATCCTTCCCAAGAAACCTCTGAATCATCTCAAAAACATCATTCCTGATGATGCTGATTTGGAAGTGAAAATGGAATATAATGATGCCAATGCGGTGCTTGAGTTCGATGATATTCGTCTCATCTGCCGTTTGATAGATGGCAAATACCCCAATTATGAAGCAGTGATACCCACACAGAATCCGTTCAAACTTAGCGTTGACAGAAAAATCTTATTGAACGCCTTACGTCGTGTAGCTATTTTTGGAAGCAAATCAACCCATCAGGTGCGTTTTAAAATCTCAGGAAAAGAATTGGTACTGACAGCTGAAGATATTGATTTTTCCAGTGAGGCAAAAGAACGTCTGACCTGCAGCTATGAAGGTGACGACATAGAAATAGGCTTCAACTCACGGTTCATGCAGGATATGTTGGGTACATTGGAAACAGATACCATCAATATTGAAATGTCAGCTCCAAACCGGGCAGGAATCATTTTACCCGATACCGCTGATGATGATCCCGAAGATATTTTGATGTTGATCATGCCGGTGATGCTCACCCAGTAAGTGAAACTCCGCTCACTATTTATTAATCCCACAAATAATGTCTGGTATATCATTACCAGCTAACTAACAATTGTATCATGTATAACTTTGATCAAATAGTTGACCGTGCCCATACTTCAAATGTGAAATACGATCTTCGTGAGATGTATTTTGGTAATGCGGATGTCATGCCCATGTGGGTGGCTGACATGGATTTTGAAACACCTGATTTCATTACCCAGGCAGTCCAGAAAAGAGCTGCGCATCCCGTCTATGGGTATACGTTTATGCCTGAGGCCTATTATTCATCAATCATTATCTGGCTTCAAAAACGACATTGCTGGCCCATAGAAAAGGATTGGATGATATTTTCACCAGGGATTGTTCCTGCCATAAACTTTGCTGTTCAGGCTTTTACCAAGAAAGGTGAGGGAGTAATTGTTCAACCACCTGTATATTTCCCCTTCTTCAGCGCCATTGAAGATCAGGGCAGAAGAAGACTTGACAACCAACTCATCTTTGATGGGGAGCGATACAGGATTGATTTTGATGACCTTGAAAAGAAAGCCAAGGATGCTCAGATGATTTTTATTTCAAATCCTCATAATCCTGTGGGAAGAAGTTGGACCAAAGATGAACTTCAGCAAATGGCTGATATTTGTATGAGACATGATGTGGTTATGATCTCCGATGAGATACACAATGATATCGTTCTTCCTGGTCACAAACACCAACCCATGGCATTGGTTTCCGAGGAAGCCAACGAACTGACAGTAAGTTGCATTGCACCGAGTAAAACTTTTAATATAGCAGGATTATCGACTTCAACCGTTATCATTAAGAACCCTGAACTACATAATAAATTCAAGAAAGTGCTGGATGATGCCCACATACAGTCAGGTAATTTGTTTGGCATTGAAGCCTCCATTGCAGCCTATACCCATGGGGAAGTGTGGCTTGGTGAAATGCTTGATTATCTACAAAATAATTTCAACTTTCTAGCTGATGCAATTCATAATACTTTTAAAAGTATTCGTGTTATAAATGCAGAATCAACTTATCTGGCCTGGCTTGATTTCCGGGATTGCCAATTTAGTGATGAGGAGCTAAAAGAACTTTTGGTGGAAAAGGCAGGTTTGGGCTTAAGTCCGGGCTCCATTTTCGGTCCCGGAGGAGAAGGATTTCAGCGAATGAATTTTGCAGCCCCCAAATCCGTAGTAACAGAAGCTGTTGCCAGATTGAAAAAAGTGTTCAATTAGTTCGGGAATCCATTCAATATTTTCCTATTTTTGGTTGACCCAATAGGAAAAAGTGCAAAAACTCGTCATATTAATTCTAGGAATTTTAATTAGCTCAGCTACAAGCGCTCAGCAATATTATTACCATGATCCGGGACATGTTTCAGCTACAGTTGGCATGACCATGCCCATACACCATTTCGGAAAAAACAGAGGAACATCTGTCATAGGCTTTGCAAAAATCGGTTTCAATACCACTGCCGATGCGGCCTTTTTCTATACAGAAAATGTGGGGATTGGTGGATTATACTCATTTAACATACATGGTATTAGCGAGGATAATCTGGCTGAAGCCTATGTTAAATCAAATGAAAACTACCAATGGGCTACAGCCAAAAGCGAACAGTTTAAGGAGCACCTTGCCATGGGAGGCTTCTTTTTCAGAATTCCTGTAAATGATTATATGAGTTTCAATGTTAAATTGCTGGCCGGATTTTTCTATATCTACAAACCAGCGGTTCAGGTGGAGATTGGATTACCATTTACATCCACCACCATCTATGAAACCAATGCCAACAAAATGAATTTCGCTTTTTACAACCATGTGGGTGGCCGGTTTAAAGTAACCAATGAATTATTTGTTGTGGCTGATCTGGCTTATACTGGTAGCAAATTTGATCTGGATTATTATAGAAATTCACAAAAAGTGAGTGAAACCAGGCATGTGGGCATACTGATGGGTAGTCTTGGTGTAGCTTACGAATTCTAGGCTAGTCGTTGATATCCAGGCAAGCTTTTTTATAATCACTAATAACTGAAGCCATGAAAGTGCTAAAAATATTAGGACTCATTGCCATTACAGTACTCGCTCTAATACTAATTACTCCTATTTTTCTGGCAGACACTGTAACGATTACACACACTGAAACCATTCAAACCAAAGCTGCTGTTGTATTCCGACAAGTGAATGTACTTGAGAACTGGGCACACTGGTCACCTTTCTCAAAAGCTGACCCGAATATGTGGATAGAGTTTTCCGACAACGCTAAAGGAGAGGGGGCTCATCAGGTGTGGAAGAGTGATAAAATTGGGAATGGCTCCTTAACCATCGCCACATCAATTCCCTATTCATATATTGAAAACCACATCGATTTTGATGGCAGAGGTACAGCTATCGGGAAATGGAAGTTTGAAGAAGAAAAAGGGAATACTGAGGTAAGTTGGAGTACAACTTTACCGGAACTTGGCTATCCCTTTGGCAGGTTTATGGGGCTGCTCATGCAATACTCCATGAAAACCATGTTGGCTGATGGCCTGGCTGATCTGAAAACCTATTGTGAAACACAGCCCGATATTCCTGAAATCACCACCATCTCAATACAAACCCAACCTACCATTAGCATACTCGACAGTTGTACCATCGATGGGATAGGGGAGCTTTTAGGTAATAATTATCAGTCGCTGGCTGAATACGCCGATAAAAGAAACATTGCGCTGTCAGGTGCTCCATTTGCCATTTATCATAATTGGGATCCCGAGGGGATTATAAAAATCCAGGCAGGCTTTCCTGTTATAGATCAGTTAAACAACTACGGTAAGATTGTGTTTTCAGAACTGCCCGGCGGTAAGGCAGTATTTGCCAAGCATTTTGGATCCTATGATTCAAGCCCTACTCATGAAGCTATTGAAGAATACATAAGGGATTTGGGCTTAGCACCTCAATCTTATATCTGGGAGGTATATATCAAGGATCACAGCAACGAAGCTGATACAGCCAAGTGGGAAACCCATATTTATTATCCTCTTAAATAAAAGGAGGCTCCGTATTTTTTAAACTATCCACTAAAACAAATGACTATAGCCTTTATCATATTCGGGATTGTACTCCTACATCTTGTGGTAGGCTTTGTATGGGTACTGATAAAAATAGGTGGTAAGCGAAGAAAATAATCCTAAGCCGCATCTAGGATGCTTCAGGGGTGATCATTTCAAGGAAGTCATCTTCATTAATTATCGGAATTCCAAGCTTTTCAGCTTTAGCAAGTTTAGCAGGCCCCATATTTTCACCTGCAAGTACAAAACTGGTCTTCTTGGATATGCTGGAAGTGTTTTTTCCCCCATATTGATCAATAAGTCCTTTGATCTCATCACGTGAATGGGTTTGGAAAATCCCTGACACGACAAAGGTTTTTCCCTGGAGTATATCAGAACTTTGATCCTCGGATGCCTGAATTTCCATATGAAGACCTGATTCTCGCAAGCGATCAATAATTTCAATATGCTCAGGTTTATCAAGCCAAACAACTAAGGACTCAGCTATTTTAATTCCAATTTCATCAACTTCCACTAAGTCGTCAATGCTGGCTTCTACCAGTTTGTCCATGGATTTAAAGCTGTTGGCAAGTTTCCTGGCAACCGTTTCACCAATATGTCTAATGCCTAAGGCAAATAAGACTTTAGGAAAGGGGGTATTCTTTGATGCCTCAAGACCCTTGATGATATTCTCAGCTGTTTTCTCCTGAAAGCTAAGTTTCTTTTCAGTAATACCATCCTGGCTTTTTATTGTTTTTTCCAGTCCAAGAATATCAGAATAACTCAAGTTATACAAATCAGAGACATTTTTCACCAAGCCATGGTCGTACAACATTTCAATTTTTCCTTCTCCAAGGCTATCAATATTCATAGCCTTACGACCAATGAAATGTTCAAGCTTACCTTTGATTTGGGGCGGACACCCTGATTCATTGGGACAAAAGTGAGCTGCCTCACCCTCTTTGCGAATCAGAGGTGTTGCACATTCCGGACAAAGGCTTATAAACGAAGTAGGAATTGAATCATCAGATCGTTTTGCTTTATTTACTCCCACGATTTTTGGAATGATCTCACCGCCTTTTTCAACATATACAGCATCCCCAATTCTGACATCAAGGCTTTCAATGATATCTGCATTGTGCAGGCTAGCCCTTTTTACAGTGGTTCCTCCAAGCTGTACAGGACTTAAATTAGCCACCGGAGTGATGGCACCGGTCCTTCCCACCTGGTAGGTGATTTCCTCCAGAAAGGTTTCCACTTTTTCAGCTTTAAATTTATAAGCGATGGCCCATCGCGGACTTTTAGCTGTAAAACCCAGGTTCTTCTGTAACTGCAGCGAATTCACCTTGATAACGATACCATCTATTTCATAATCTAAAGATTGACGCCCCACATCCCAATCATTGATAAACTCAAACACCTGATCAAGGTTTTTACACAAAGCCACATTTTTGGATACTTTAAAACCCAATTGGTGGGCATACATCAGACCTTCGTAATGGGTTGTAAAGTTCAATCCCGGACTTGGGATAAAATACAAATAGCAATCCAGCGGACGGGATGCCACGATTTTAGGATCCTGCATTTTTAGTGTACCAGATGCTGAATTACGGGGATTGGCAAATCGTGCTTCCCCAGATGCAAGACGTTCCTCATTCAGCTTTTCAAATCCTTTGAGTGACATGAATATTTCACCCCTGATTTCAATTTCCTCAGGATAATCACCTCTAAGCTTCAAAGGAATGCTATGGATGGTTTTTACATTATTAGTCACATCATCTCCTTCCACACCATCACCTCTGGTAACAGCCTGGCTTAGCACCCCATCTTCATAACGCAGCCCGATGGCCACCCCATCATATTTTAACTCGCATACATATTCCAAATCGCTACCCAATAGTTTGCGGCAGCGTTCATCAAAATCGATCACCTCCTGCTCGGTGTAGGTGTTCGATAAAGAGAGCATGGGATAGGTATGCCTGACAGTTTTAAATGATTTTGTGGGCTCACCACCAACGCGTTGAGTAGGGGAGTCGCTTTGCCGGAATTCCGGGAAGCCATCTTCCAAAGCCTCTAATTCTTTTAGCAAAAAATCAAATTCCTGATCTGAAATGGTAGATGCGGATTTGACATAATAATTGTAATTGTGTTCCTGCAGCTTCTTAATCAGGTCTTGAATTCTCTTTTTCGCTTCCTCTCTGTTCATTTTATTTAAATTCCTTGCCTGCGTGACAAGTCGATGGTCAATGTTTTTTTAATTCTTTAATACGGCAGCATTTCTATAGATAAATATCCTTTGATTGTCATTAATAGGATTCAACCAATGCAATACCATATCCATATATCCCGGTTCAATGGTTGTTTCATGGACAAGTTGTGGGTATAGTGTTTTCATATGCTGCACTCTCATCTCCAGGCTATCCGGCTGAAAGAACAAAACAATACCAGGCTGTTTGTCAATGGTATTCGCTTGCTTCAACTTTTTATATTGTTCCTTGAAATTATCCTGCATCAAAGCATCGTATGGTAGATACTTTTGTAAATAATACTGAGGAGGAAAGCGGAGTACATTTTTATTCCGGTCCTCAATAACAAAATATTCTAACTCAGGGTATTTACTTAAATAACTCATGGTTTCTACCCTTGCCTTTTTTGAATACATCACTGAAACCGGCACCAGTAGAATAATATTTATTATCCAGAAAAACACAAAAGATCCTTTGGCAAGGTTCTTCATTTTATTCGCTGTTTTAGAGGCATCCATGATCATATGCCAGCCTATAACACCAGCAATCATTAAAAATGGTATGATAGTAACCACAAAACGTTCTTGCTTGTTGGGATAATATGAATGGAAGATCAAAAATAGTAAGGTAGGAAGAAACAAAATAAGCAAACGTTTCCACGATTTGAAGAACCCAAGAAAAATAAAAATGCTAACTGGTGGTATGAGAATACCCAATAAGAACAATATGTAAGTATACCATGGGCTTATGATATATCTGTGCGCATTGTGCATATTATAATTAACATATTCAGCGAATTGTGCAAAAGGCTGGTCCCAGATAAAATAGTCGACACCACCTTGTACTACTATTATAGTTAATAAGCCTGAAAAGCTGGCATATAGTAGCGTTTTCCATCGCTTTTCAATTAGAAGTACCAATCCCATGGCACCCACAATCAATAGGATTTGAAACCTGATATTAAAAGCAATCCCTAGTAGTATTCCAGCCAAAAGCCAGTAACGCCAATTGGGTTGGGTTTTATCTTTTATTAAAAGATATGTCGCCCACATAATGGGAGGCAGACAAGTAAGTTCCACAAGGTTTCGTACACTCAGGAAAGGGAATATCCAAAACATGGCCAGCATCCACCCAATCAAGTTGGCACTTCTACGATTGGAAAGCAATAAAGTGATTTTATATCCAAAATATACAATCAGCATCGACCATCCGGCATGTAAAAGCCTAACCACAAACATTTTGGACTGAGGATTGGCAAAACCAAGCCAATCAAAAAATGAAAATAACAAATAGTGAAGGCCCACATAAAAGAAACTAAAGCCTTCAGGACCTTCGTTTCCGGGAGTACCTGGCAACCATTTATAATAGTCAACTCCATCCACCCACGACTGGGCGATTTCGATGACTAAAAATTGGTCGTCAATCCAACCAAATCCTTTTGAGAAAATAGCTGCCAGAAGTCTGATCAAAAAACCAAAAAAGAGAATGTACCTCAAAGGTTCTTGTTCGTATCGGGCGTACCAGGCTTTGTTCTTTATCATCCGAATCACAAGTTTTACCAATTAATCTTTTGCCTGTTCACCGGCATAGTCATACATCTGGCACCTCCACCACCACGGGATAACTCATTCCCTTCAATGGTCACCACTGCCCGCTTATAGTCTTCGATGGATCGTTTTCCACTCACAATATCCCGTGCTCTGATTACTTCAAAACCTTTCTTATGTAATGCCTCAATGGTATTAACATTTCTAGCGTAACCAATAACTTTACCCGGTTCCAGTGCAAAGAAATTACCACCACTTTGCCATTGCTCTCGCTCCATTACAAACAGATCATTATCTCCTCCACAATAAATTGGTTCAAGGTCCATACCCAGACTACGCAAAGCCGCGAGTATGTTTTTCTCTTCCTTTATGGAAACAACTTTCCCTGATTCTACAGTGATGTGAATAGTTAGGTGTCTAGTGGCGCTTAGGATCAGAGGTTCAAAAATCATACATAAATCCTTATCCAAAAAGGTAAAGGTCATGTCCAAATGGATGAAAGACTCAGGTTTATATGGCAATTCCTGAACAATTATATGTTTGGTTCCTTCCTGTGTCTTGGCAAATTCGATAATGGCGTCAATACCCTGAGTGGTTGTTCTGGTTCCGGTCCCGATAAGAAGAATATCCTCACGGGCTACCAATACATCACCACCTTCAATGGTAGCTTTTTTGGTAAGATCAAACTGTGTGACCGGATTTACAGTTGTTGTTTTGAAGACTGGGTGGTTATCAAAGATGGCCTCCATAATCAAGGCTTCACGGTCACGCACTCCATTAGCCATTTTAGCAATCATCACCTTGTCATTAACCGAAAAGCTGGAGTCGCGGGTAAAGAAAAAATTGGGTAGGGGATGCAGACAATAATGCTCATTATCTAGGAACCTGGTAAGATTATCCTTAGACATTTCCACCCCCTCGATGAGCTGCCGGGCTAAATCATCTGATTCGATGCTTTCTACCAATTGACAAAACTGCTTCTCTGTGTCTTGCTCAAGTATACATATCTTATTGACAATCTTTTGTTTAACTTTTTCATCTTTGATGATATCGCTTAATAATTCCTTAACTTCAAAAACCCGGGTATATTTTTTCAACACTCCCAAAAAGTTATTGTATTCGGGTAAGGCTATATTAAGATTCAAAATATCACTGTACAGGGCGCGCTGGGCATTTTCAGGGGTCATATTTTCAACCTCTGCACCCGGTATATGCACAATAACACCGTTTAGCTTCCCAATTTCTGAATTTACATTAATGTCTAGTTTCTCCATTGTGGTGGTGTAATACAGCCAAATGCCGCATGAATAAGCTTAAAAAAGTAACAAGTAACAATTATCAAAAGTACGAACTAATCCGTTACTGGTGAAGGATCAATATACTCATAAGTATTTCCCCGGGATTTTAGGTAGTTTATGAAATCAGCATAGCTTAACACAAGGCTTGCTGTGTTGTCGTTGGGATGAAAACTAATGGTTTCAGCCTTCCGAAGTTGTTGATCAAGAAAGAGATGTACATGTTTGTCGTTGTCGTTTACCAGGCCAAAGGGTGAAACAGACCCAGGTGTAACACCCAGGTATTTATACAATCTTTTTTCGGAACCGAAAGTTAGCTTGCCTTGTTTTAGTTTTTGCTCCAGGCTACGGATATTGAAACTGGTGGTATCCTTAATAATCACTAAATAATGTTTGTTGCCTTTATGATTTCTGAAAAAAAGGTTCTTACAATGTACAGCATCAATATCCTTCCAGTATTTCAAAGCGATCTCTATGGTGTCCAATGGAGGATGCTCATAAAGATCATAGGAAATGTCCAGTTTTTTCAAGGTGTCAAATACTTTTTCTCTGCGATCGATATCCATTAAGTAAATTATATGTTTAAGGTTTTAATAAATTGATATACAATTATATAATTAATCGATCCAATCTGCAATAAACAGATTGGTATTACGGGTGCCACCATTGTTTCTGTTGGATGAAAATATGAGCTTCTTGCCATCATAGGAGAACATGGGAAAGGCATCAAATATTTTATCGTAGGTGATTTTTTCCAGGCCACTACCATTGATATTGATCATAAATAAGTTGAACTCAAAGCCTCTTTGACTGGAATGATTGGAACTGAAAAGGATTTTTTCTCCAGAGGGGTGGAAAAAGGGTGCCCAATTGGCTTTTCCAAGGTGGGTTACCTGAGTCAGTTCTGACCCATCAACATTACACACATAGAGTTCCATATTGGTTGGTTTTACCAATCCTTCCTTCAACAAAGACTTATACTCAGCGATATCCTCTGGCGTAGTTGGTCTGGATGACCTGAATACCAACTTGCTGCCGTCGGGTGAAAAGAAGGCGCCACCATCATAACCAAGTTCAAAGGTAATCTGCCTGACATTACTCCCATCCATATCGCAGGTATACAGTTCCAAATCACCACTTCTGTCAGAGGTAAAAACAATTTTATCGCCTTGGGCAGACACAGTAGCCTCAGCATCATAGCCAGGGCCACTTACCAAGGTATCGATGACTTGACCTTTCAGATTAGCCACATAAATATCAAAATCGGGGTATATGGGCCATACATATTTTCCATCCGACCTTCTTTCGGGTTCAGGGGGACAGTTATCACTTCCTGAACGGGTTGAAGCATATAAAATACTGGTATCACCAGGCATAAAATAAGAGCAGGTTGTCCTTCCCAGGCCTTCACTAATCAGTTGGGGCATATCATCTTTCATATGACCATCAGCAAAACTAAATTGATAGATTTGATCACAGGGAGCATTCCAATCAGGGTTTTTCGCCTGAAAAGCTATCATGCTGTTGTCGAAACTGAAATAGGCTTCTGCATTATCACCACCGAAGGTGAGCTGCTTAATATTCGCCAGATGCTTCTCCTGAGGGTAATGCACTGTGGTGTCAATTTTCGTTGTTTTTTCCGAGTGCTGCTTAGCTTTATGTTGTGATCCTCCACAGGACACCATGAGGATTGAGATTAGAAGTATGAAGCTTAATTGAATTTTCATAGTGATTTTCTAGTTGATGGTTTTTTAAAAATATTAATAAATGACTGTTGAATATGCTGAAAGGATTTAGAGCTTTGCTTTAAGAAAACGTCCGGTATGAGATTTTTTTATTTTTTCTAATTCCTCAGGCAAGCCCTCAAAGATCACCTTTCCACCGGCATCACCACCTTCAGGACCCATGTCAATGATCCAGTCGGCACTTTTTATGACTTCCGTATTATGTTCAATAACCACGATGCTGTGATTGGTTTCAATTAAGGCCTGAAAGGATTGTAATAATTTGCTGATATCGTGAATATGCAAGCCAGTGGTGGGCTCATCAAAAATAAAGAGTGTAGGAGCTCCATTTTCTCCTTTGGAAAGGAAATATGCCAGTTTAATTCTTTGTGCTTCTCCACCGCTTAAGGTATTGGAGGCTTGTCCCATTCGAAGATATCCCAGACCAACATCCTGAAGCGGTGTAATTTTTTCTGCAATTTTTTTGTCGAGCAATGACTTGGCAGCATCCACCGAGAAGAACTCAATGGCCTGATCAATGGTCATTTCCAGCACATCAGTGATTGATTTTCCGCGGTAAGTTACTTCCAGTACTTCATCCTTAAAGCGATGGCCATCACAAGCATCACATTTCAGATGAATATCTGCCATAAATTGCATTTCAACTTTTATCTGACCTTCCCCTTCACATTGATCGCATCTGCCTCCGGCAATATTAAAGGAGAAGTATCCCGGTTTGTAACCTCTTAGCTTGGCCAAAGGCTGTTTGGCGTATAACTGACGGATTTCATCAAAGGCTTTCAGATAGGTGGCAGGATTAGATCTTGAAGACTTGCCAATGGGGTTTTGGTCCACATATTCAACCGCTTGAATGCTGTTTACATCACCCTCAAGTATGCCGAATTTTCCTGTCTTATCAGCATAACCTCCCAATCGCTTTCTCAGTGCGGGGTACAGAATATCCTTAACCAAAGTAGATTTACCGGATCCACTGACTCCAGTGATCACTGTAAGGATATTTAAGGGTATCTTAACATCAATACTCTTCAGGTTGTTTTCAGAGGCTCCTTTAATTTCCAGATAATTACGCCAGTTCCTTCGGGCTTTTGGCAATTCAATTTTCTTTCTGTTGGTCAGGTAAAGAGCTGTATAGCTGGTATCATTGGAACCTAGATCGTTATAAGAGCCTTGATAAACCAATTCTCCGCCGTGCTCTCCAGCAGCGGGCCCAATATCAATGATATCATCTGCTTCCTGAATGATTTCTTCATCATGTTCCACTACGATTACTGTATTGCCTATATCCCTTAGTTTTTTCAGAACTTTGATCAATCGGTTGGTGTCGCGGGGATGTAGTCCGATACTAGGTTCATCAAGAATATACATAGAGCCAACCAGACTGCTTCCCAGTGAGGTGGCCAGGTTGATGCGCTGCGACTCACCTCCTGATAGTGTGTTGGACAAGCGATTCATGGAAAGGTAACCCAAGCCCACATCGTTTAAAAACTGCAGTCGGTTGTTTATTTCAATAAGCAGTCGCCTGGCTATCTTCTCGTCATGTGCATTTAATTTCATGGACTTAAAGAAGGTCAGGGCTTCATCCAGTTGCATTTTAACAATATCTGTAATCGATTTGCCTGATACCTTTACGTAGGTAGCATCTTTCCTTAGCCGGGTTCCTTTACATTCAGGACAATTGGTCTTGCCCCTGTATCTGGAAAGCATGACGCGGTATTGAATCTTATAGGTTTGTTCCTCAACGTGGGCAAAAAAATCATGAATACCACTGAAATAACTATTGCCGTTCCATAGCAACTCTCGCTCCTCCTCAGAAAGCTGGTAATAAGGTTTATGAATGGGAAAATCAAAATGGTAGGCAGTTTCCAATAAACGATCCTTCCATTCACTCATTTTCTCACCCTTCCAGCAAGCTACGGCCTCATCATACACTGACACACTTTTATTTGGAATAACCAGGTCTTCATCAATACCTATTATGCTCCCAAAGCCTTCACAAGCCTTACATGCACCATAGGGATTATTGAAGGTGAACATATTCACACTGGGTTCTTCGAAATTAATTCCATCCAATTCAAAGCGTCTGGAAAAAGAGACCTTCTTAGTCTTGTCATCCAACTTGTATTGAATATTACAAATGCCACTTCCCTCATAAAAAGCAGTTTGTATGGAATCAGCCAATTGGGCATCCAGATCGTGATTGCCATGATCCACTCTGATGTTATCGATCACCAGATAACAATCCTCAGGTTTGGACTTTTCATCGGCCTCTTCTACAACCGCTTCAATTTTTCGGATTTCACCCTTGCTCATAACCCTGCTAAAACCCTGCTGCATTAATATCTGCAGATGCTGAGTTAACTGACGGCCTTGATGGATGATTAGCGGAGCATAAATCAAAACGGAAGTGTCAGCAGGCAGATCCTCCACAAATTCAACGATATCTGCAATGGTATGTCGTTTAACCAATCTTCCTGAAAGAGGGGAGTAGGTTTTACCTATCCGGGCAAACAAAAGCTTTACGTATTCATAGATTTCAGTAGAAGTTCCTACAGTGGAACGAGGGTTTCTGGTTTTTACCTTTTGCTCTATGGCAACGGCCGGAGAGATACCTGAAATGGCATCCACATCAGGTTTATCCATTTTCCCCATAAATTGCCGGGCATAGGAGCTTAAGCTCTCCACATACCGGCGTTGCCCTTCGGCATAAAGGGTATCAAAGGCCAGCGAAGTCTTTCCTGAACCTGAAAGTCCGGTTATAACCACCAGTTTTTTTCGTGGAATACTAACACTTAAATCCTTTAAATTATTAACCCTGGATTTTTGAACATGTATATGGTTCTTATGGCTCGGTTTCTTCACTTTTGCAGTAATTCTATTTTGAAATGGGGTTGACAAAATTAGAATATTTCTTGCTTTTCTTTTTTTTTACCATATATTTGCATTACATAATTGCATATTAACAACAAAACCTCGGAGGACGATTATCGAATAAACATTTACCCTTTTTGTTAGTAACCACAAAATAGGTACAATGAATTTAGATAGAAGCAGTGAACGAGAGCTGATACAAAGTTATCTGCGCGGTAATCCCTCTAGTCTCCAAATTCTTATTGAACGTCACCAGAATAGATTGTATTCGTACATCTTTTTATTGGTGAAAGACAAGCAACTGGCTGACGATGTATTTCAGGATACATATGTAAAAGTCATTAATACGCTAAAGTTGGGCAATTACAAGGATGAAGGAAAGTTTATACAGTGGGTGATGCGTATTGCCCATAATCTGGTCATAGACCATTTTAGAAAATCAAAGAAGGTAAGCTTTGTGGAAAGCCACAATGATGAATACAGTGTATTTGATACCATCAAATTCACAGACCCCTCCATTGAAGAGCAATTGGTTTTAAACCAGATACACAACGATGTAAAAGGTCTAATGGAGTATCTTCCGGAAGAACAGAAGGAAGTGATCTTCCTAAGATGTTATGCTGGACTGAGTTTCAAAGACATAGCTGAGCAAACTGAAGTAAGTATCAATACTGCTCTGGGAAGGATGCGCTATGCATTGATAAACCTTCGGAAAATGATTGAAGAGAAGAATATCGTGCTGACCAATTAAGTCAGGATATAAGTCTTTGCTTCTTAACTCCACACTTTCAAAAGAAAGTTTTTTCAGTTTCATATAATAATTAACCTGGGCGGGCGTTTGTTTGTTAAACACAAGTAACATCTACCAATTGCCTATGACAAATTATTTTACGCCAGAAGATGCTCAGGACATACCAAAAAGTACAAGTTTAAAGCAAAAAGCACTTAAGATAGAAAACCAGCCCTCGCACATGACAATGAAAATTGTTTTTGGTTATGCAGCTGCACTATCAGTGATCAAAACAAAGTCTTTAGGTAAAATGAAAGTCCTGCTCAATTAACCCGAAAGGCTAAATGGGTTAAAAACACAAACCACAATCTCAGGATTGTGGTTTTTTTTGTGAATCGAACCCATACTATTGTGATTTCAGTCCTTTTCAATCATATTTGCACTAAAAACATGACCATAAAACAACGCTTCCAGTCAATCATTACCTACTTTCAGGAACATCAGCCCATAGCCGAAACAGAGTTGGATTATGGCACTCCTTACGAATTATTGGTGGCTGTTATCTTATCTGCCCAATGTACTGATAAAAGAGTAAACCTTATTACGCCTGCTTTTTTCAAGCAGTTTCCCACAGTGAAAGAACTGGCTGAGTCGGATATTGAACTGATTTTCGAGCATATCAAGACTTGTTCCTACCCCAATAATAAGGCAAAACACCTTTCAGGTATGGCCCGAATGCTGGTAAAGGACTTTCATAGTGAAGTTCCTGAGGATATTGATAGTCTTCAGAAATTACCAGGTGTGGGAAGAAAAACAGCCAATGTAATTGCTTCGGTTGTGTTTAATAAACCTGCAATGGCTGTAGACACACATGTTTTCCGAGTATCTGCAAGACTAGGACTCACACGAAATGCCAAGACACCATTGGAAACTGAAAAGCAGCTGGTCAAATATATCCCTGAGGACTTGATTCCATTGGCCCACCACTGGCTCATACTCCATGGTCGTTATGTATGTATCGCGCGTAAACCAAAGTGTGATAACTGTGGCTTATCTGAATATTGCAAGCATTACCAAAAGAATTATCCTGTTAATAAATAAGTTTTAGCAACAGTTCTGATTATCCAGTTGAACGGTCAATTTTCTTATATTTGTCATCTAATAAATTTCACCTAATATGTTAAAAATTGGAGATAAAGCACCTGATTTCAAGGGTGTTGATCACAACGACAATACCATAACACTTTCTGACTTTAAAGGAAAAAAACTCATCCTCTTCTTTTACCCTAAAGACAATACTCCTGGTTGTACAGCGGAAGCCTGTAACCTGAGAGATCACTATGATCAATGGTTGAACAAAGGCTATCAGATAGTAGGAGTAAGCCCGGATAGTGTTACATCCCATCAAAAATTTATTACCAAACATGAACTGCCTTTTCCTCTCATTGCCGATACGGAAAAAGAAATCATAAAAGCCTTTGGCGCCTGGGGCCCAAAAAAGTTATATGGCCGCGAATATGAAGGATTGCTTCGCACCACATTTGTTGTGAGTGAAGAGGGGATAATTGAACAAGTCTTTACAAAAGTGAAGACCAAAGACCATACAAACCAGATTCTAGCCACCTTAAATATATAAGACTATGACAAGCGACAAGAGCAAAGAAAATCTCGAAAAGGTAAAACTACAGAAACTAAAGGCCCTTGAGGCTACCCTGGGTAGCATTGAGAAGAATTTTGGCAAGGGTACCATTATGAAATTAGGTGATGATGCCATCGAAAAGCTAGAAGCTGTATCCACAGGATCCATTAGCCTGAACCATGCTTTGGGCATTGGCGGGGTACCCAAGGGACGAGTGGTCGAGATCTATGGCCCTGAATCTTCCGGTAAAACCACTTTAGCCCTGCATGTAATTGCAGAAAGTCAAAAAAGTGGTGGTATTGCTGCCTTTATTGATGCTGAGCATGCCTTTGATAGATTTTATGCTGAAAAACTAGGCATTGATACAGAAAACCTCTTGGTTTCTCAGCCTGATAATGGAGAACAAGCCCTTGAAATTACAGACAGCCTCATTCGTTCTGCTGCCATCGATGTAATTGTAATTGATTCAGTTGCTGCGTTGACCCCGAAAAGTGAGATTGATGGTGAGATGGGAGATTCAAAGATGGGTCTCCAGGCCAGATTAATGTCCCAGGCCTTAAGGAAGCTAACAGCAAGCATAAGCAAAACAGGAACAGTTTGCATCTTTATTAACCAATTGAGAGAGAAAATCGGGGTCATGTTTGGAAATCCTGAAACAACCACCGGTGGTAATGCGCTGAAATTCTATTCATCTGTTCGGCTTGATATAAGACGCATCAGTCAGATCAAGGATGGTGATGAAGTAAAAGGAGGCCGCGTAAGAGTGAAAGTGGTTAAAAACAAAGTGGCTCCACCATTCAGAAAAGCTGAATTTGACATTGTTTATGGTGAAGGAATTTCCAAAATTGGTGAAATTATTGATCTGGGTGTTGATTTTAATATTGTGAAGAAAAGTGGTTCATGGTTCAGTTATGGCGAAACCAGACTGGGGCAGGGCAGGGACGCTGTTAAAAACCTTCTGATGGACAATCCAGATCTGGTTGAAGAGCTTGAGGATAAGATCAATGAGGCCATGAATGCCTAGCGTTTAAATTTTAGTAGGCTTACATTATGAATAGATTTATCCAGTTGATTTCGGTTGGTTTACTGTTGTTTGCCATCATATCGTGCAATCAGCCTCTTGAAAAACCTGCAGCACAAGATGTTGCTGTGGACTCTGTGTCCTATTACAGCAATCTCATTCAACAGGACTCATCCAATTACAGATATTTCGCCCGTCGGGCTGCTTTATATCTGGAAAAGGAAAATGTGAATGCTGCTTTTCGGGATTTAAGCTACGCACTTGAATTAAACGAAACTGATCCGGCACTATTTGTTTTATTGTCAGACATCTATTTTATCATTGGAAAAACTGAGAATAGTATCAATTCCCTTGAGAAAGCACTGGAATTGAAGCCTGATTTCGAAGAAGCTCTTCTAAAGCTGTCAGAGATCTATCTCATCCTGAGAGATTATGAAAAATCAGCTCTTTTCGCCAACAGAACCAGAAGTCTTAACATCGACAACTCGGAAGCCTACTATTTATTGGGAATTGGTCATATGGAACAGGGTGATACCAACCAGGCCATTCTCCAGCTTCAACTGTCAGCAAACCTAGACAGTTTACATTATCCGGCCATGATGCAATTGGGCTTGCTTTTCAGTAGCAGGCATGATTCCACATCCATAGATTATTATGAAATGGCCCTTGAAGCCAAACCGAGAGACGAAGCGGCCTTTTATTATCTGGCATCGGAACATCAGTCATTTGGACATTTTTCCAAGGCCCTGAGCTTATTTGATAGCCTGACCACTCTTTATCCCACAAGCAGAAGACCGTATTACCATAAAGGCTATATCTATCTGGTTGAGATGAAAGATTATGATAAGGCGGAGATTTGCTTCACTGAGGCCATTACCGTGGATCCTAGGTATGTTGAAGCGGTATACAATTTAGGGAGAACCTATGAAGCTAAGGGGAATCTAACTTTGGCAGAAAAGCAATACCGTCAGGCTTTGGAACTCTTGCCCAATTACCCTCTGGCTATACAAGGATTAAACAGAATATTAGAGTAGAGTGATTGTTCTATTCGAAATTGACCTTTAGTACTTTAAGCTCTTCTAACATCGCTTCGGTAAGCAATTTTAGCTTTTCAAATAATTCCTGAGTGCCTTCTTCAATCCCTTCTGCGCCTTTATTTTCAAGCAGTTTAGCAGTTTCCTGAGCTTCAGGTGCTGCAAAATTAGCAATAACACCCTTAATACTGTGCGCATGAAATTTCAACTGCGAAAAGTCATTACTTTCCAAACTCTTGGCAATATTTTCTATTCTATCGGGATATTCATCGATAAATATCTCAATAATCTCAGATACAATTTCCTTGTCGAAATACTGGAAACTGTTCATAAAAAGCTCTTTGTTTATAACCTCCATAATGTCAATTTTTATGTGCTCAGGTGCACAGGTACCTATCCTACTAGACAAAGCTATAAAAAAATAAGATTTATTGGGGCTTTTTATGCACTAGTTTAGAAACCAAGCCAGCTTCCTACCTGATAAACAGCAAAGGATATCACCCAGGCCAGAATTGTGGTATATACAGCAAGGAACAATGCCCATCTCCATTGACCTGATTCATTTTTAATGGCAGCAATTACAGCGATACAGGGGAAGTAAATCAGGATAAACAACATAAAAGACAAGCCAACAAGTGGTGTGAATACCGGCTCGCCGGCTCTTTCTCCTTCCTTATAACTTTGTTCTTTTAGTTTACCAATCAGGTTCTGATCATCCTCAATTTCAGCCTGGTATAACACACCCATGGTACTGATCACAATTTCTTTGGCTGCTGAACCCGCGATTAAGCTTACACCCATCTTCCAGTCAAAACCAAGTGGTTCTATAACAGGAACAATAAATTTGCCCAATTTACCGATAAAGGATTGCTCTTGCTTCAGACGAAGTCGGGTTTGATTAAGCGCATGAACTTCCATATTTTTGTTCTCGGACAATTGAATTTTATCCTCCTCACTTACACCTTCAACCCCTGATTGAATATCATAAGCCAATTCAATTTCAGCTATCTTTTTATCCATTAACTGATCAACTTCAACACCCCTGGGAAAGTATCCCAAGGCCCAAATCACAATAGATGCCAACAGAATGACTGATCCCATTTTCTTAAGGTAATGCTCCCCTTTAAACCAGGTTTGCTTCAGTATTGACCTAAATGGTGGTACGCGATAGGGGGGTAGTTCCATAACAAATGGAATCTTATTGGCCTTAAACAGGGTCTTTTTCATGGTCCAGGCCACAATGCCTGAAAGGAAAATCCCAAACATATACAATCCAAATAACAGACTTCCGCGATAACTATCAAAGAATGCAGAGATAATAAGTACAAAAACCGGATATCGCGCACTACAGGACATAAATGGTACGATCATCATGGTTACCATTCTGTCATTTTTGTTTTCAATAGTCCTGGTAGCCATTATGGCAGGAACATTACATCCAAAACCCATGAGCATGGGAATAAAAGATTTACCATGCAGACCAATATTATGCATCAGCTTATCTACAATAAAGGCCACCCTCGCCATATAGCCGGTGGCTTCCATTACGGTGATAAAGAAGAATAAAATGAGTATGTTGGGAAGGAATACGATAACACCTCCTACACCACCCAGTATGCCATCAATTAGCAAGTCTTTCATCATTCCGTCCGGAATAATTTGTGACAAGCCATCACCCAGCCAGTTTACCGAAGCTTCGATCCACTGCATGGGGTAATCACCAATCCAAAAAGTAGCTTGAAATATCAACCAGATTACCGCTAAGAAGATGGGGTAGCTCAATAGTTTACTGGTTACAATGGTATCAATGATGCGACTTTTGGTAATCTTTTGCTCAGCAGTTGATCTTATCAGCGTTTCTTTCAAAGCCCCTTCGATAAACCCATATTTCGCATCGGTAATGATGGTTTCCATCTTATCATTCCTGAGGGTTTCGATGACGTTGTTTTCTTTAATGCTGGCTTTAATTATCTCATCAGCATTGTGACATTCTCTAACTCTTTTCGTTTCGGTTTCATCTTCCTCAAGAAGCTTCAGAGCCAGATAGCGCGGTGATATTTTGCAGGTTAGATCTTCATTACCCGGCTTGTTTATTAAGGCCTGTATATGCTTTATTGAGCGTTCTATGCGGTTTCCATAATTAATATGGATATGGCGTACGGAAGGTTCATTGTCCTCGAATACATGAATTATCTTCTCAAAAATGGCTTCCACACCAGTTCCCTTTGACCCGGTGGTGGGTAACATAGGTATTCCGATCATTTTTCCAAGAGAATCATAATCGAAGCGATCACCTGCTTCAATAAATTCATCCCACATATTCAAAGCCATGACCACCCTTAAATCCATGTCGATCAATTGAGTAGTCAGATAAAGATTGCGTTCCAGGTTTGAGGTATCCACCACATTGAGTACCACATCGGGCAGTTCATTGACCAAATGATCGCGTACATACAATTCTTCAGGTGTATAGCTGGTGATGGAGTATGTACCAGGTAAATCTACCAGGTTAAAATTATAGCCCTTAAAACTAAAGTGGGCTTCTTTTGCATCTACCGTAACTCCACCATAGTTACCCACTTTCTCACGAGAATTGGAAGCGAAATTGAAGAGGGTGGTTTTTCCACAATTAGGATTTCCCACCAGGGCCACATTGATGGTTTTGCCTCCCAGAGGCTTTACAATTTGCAGCGACTGCTCAAGCTCAAGTATGCCCTGATAGCCTTGATCTCCTTCATTTTCATTTTTATGGGAACTGATCTCCACCAGACTGGCCTCACTTCTTCTGAGAGAAACCTCATAGCCCATGATATTATATTCGATGGGATCTTTTAGTGGGGCATTCTTAACGACAATCACCTGTTTGCCAACCACAAAGCCCATTTCGATAATACGCTTTCTAAAGGCACCACGTCCGCGGACTTTGGTGATAATCCCTTTTTCTCCAGTTTTTAAATCTGAAAGATTCATTAATTCTCACTTTGGTTTTGATCAATGCCTTTAAGCGTCAGGGAAATTATATTTCCCTGAAAAATAAAAACAAAATAAGGTGAAATAGACCCACAAATTACTACCCAGATGTGGGTATTTTAAAAGAAATTTAAATCCTCAGGACTGGTGGAAATATCCGTATCACTGTCATGAATCAAATGGTGAACCTGAGTAGTTATCTGAGCAATTTTGTAACCCCAATGATTGCCAAATAAGGTTCTGATTTCCGCTATGGCATTCTCACGAGCTGCATGTGTATTCCTCTGAAACAGTAAGATAAAGTCTTTCATATCCTGATAAATATCAGATAAATGCTCTGCAATACTGGCTTTTAGAGGTTCTGTTTCATTAATATGTAAGGGATCAATCAGCCAAAACTCATCCTTTGCTCCAAATTTCGTTCTTAGCATATTAAACACCACTTCCCAGTTTTCCTCTGTCACAAACCGCTCATTGGCTTCAGGAAACTCTGCTACTATTTCCGGCATCAGGCTTCCTTTCAGATACATCAATGGAAGAATTCTATAGATGAACTCAAGAATTCCATCCAGTGATTTATTCTCCACATGATCCAAATAGTGGCAGTATTCATTGGCCACTGTCAACATTTCGAGAGCTGCTTTATTAAGCGTACTATCTTCACCAATCTCACTCATTTCTATCCGCTAATAAGGACTACAATCCCAATTCCTTTACAATGTTGTTAATTTTTTGATCCAATTCTTCATTTACATGATCATAATCTTCCACTTGAGCCAGGTGGCCTTTTAAACCAAAATAGAATTTGATCTTAGGTTCCGTACCTGATGGTCTGACACTTATTTTACTTCCATCAACGGTAAAAAACTGAAGCACATTTGACTTTGGTAAGTCGATGGTAGTTTGTTGGCCTGTTTTCAGGTCTGTACAGATACTGCTCTGATAATCTTTTATTTGCATCATATCAGAACCACCCAGTGATTGTGGAGGATTGGCTCTGAAGTCAGTCATCATTTGTTGTATTTCTTCGGCACCTGATTTTCCTTTTCGCACAACTGAGATCAGTTTTTCCTTATAAAACCCGAACTCCACATAAATCTGTTTCAATAATTCAAGCATGCCCAAACCCTTATCATGTGCCCATGCTGCAGTTTCTGCAATCATAGCACAGGAGATTACCGCATCCTTGTCACGGACAAAGTCCCCTACCAGGTAACCATAACTCTCTTCACCACCGCCAATGAAGGTCTTCTTACCTTCAAGGTTTTTGATAATATCAGCGATATATTTAAAGCCAGTCAGAACATCGAAGTATTCGACATTATTCTTTTTGGCAATATCCACCAGCAATTCAGAGGTTACAATTGTTTTGACAATATATTCTTGTCCAGTGAGTTTCTTGTTTTCTTTCCACTTGGTGAGGATGTAATAGATCATCAGCGAAGCAGCCTGATTTCCGTTGAGCAAAATGAAATCATCTCCATTACGAACTGCAATTCCTACCCTGTCTGCATCAGGGTCTGTAGCCATAACCAGATCAGCCTGAATACTTTTAGCCTTTTGAATAGCCATTTCAAGCGCAGCAGGCTCTTCAGGGTTTGGAGAAATTACGGTTGGGAAGTTTCCATCTGAAACATCCTGTTCATCAACTCCATATACTGCTTCAAATCCAAATTCCTTTAATATTTGAGGGACCAGGTCAACACCTGTTCCATGAATGGGAGTAAAAACTATTTTGAAGCCTTTTTGTCGCTTGATTACTTCAGGTGAAAGGGATAATTCCTTAATTCGGTCCAGATAGATTCTGTCAATCTCTTCACCAATACTTTCTATGAGATCAGTATTTCCATCGAAACGTATGGCATCAACAGATTCGATCTTATTTACCTCCTCAATAACCAGTTTGTCATGAGGACTGATTAATTGGCCTCCGTCATCCCAATAGGCTTTATAACCGTTATATTCCTTGGGGTTATGTGATGCGGTAATGACGATACCGCCCTGACAACCAAAATGACGGATGGCGAAAGATAGTTCAGGTGTGGGACGCAAACCCTCAAACAGATAGACTTTAATGCCATTGGCAGAAAATACATCAGCAGTGATTTGGGCAAAATAAGGGCTGTTATTCCTTGAGTCGTAGGCGATAGCTACCTGAATTTGATCAACATCAGGGAAATTGGCTTTGAGATAGTTTGAAAAACCCTGAGTAGCGGCACCCACGGTATATTTATTCATACGGTTTGAACCCACACCCATGATTCCACGCAATCCACCAGTTCCAAACTCCAGATCCCGGTAAAAGGATTCTATCAATTCCTGAGGATCATTATCCATCATTTGCCGGATACTTTTCTTGGTATCCTCATCATAGTTACCATCTAGCCAAAATTTTGCTTTTTCCAGTATTTCAGGTTCAATTGTTGTATTCATATCTTTCGCTTTTCATCAATTAATATCAATCACAATAATTATGATTGTAATTTCTTTATCATCACTTCCAAACTATCCATCCAATAGGGGACGCTAATACCGATTTCATTCTTTATCCTGGATTTATTCAGGACACTGTAAAAGGGTCTGTTGGCTTTAGCAGGAAAATCCTTTGATTCAATGGCATTGACTTCGCAATCAACAGATCCTAAGTCCATAATCGCTTTCGCAAAATCGTACCAACTGATAGCTCCTTCATTGCTATAATGGAAAATCTCCTTTTTAGAGGCATCAATTCTTTTTTCCAGAATCTTTAGCAAGGCTGCTGCAAGGTCGGCAGCATATGTCGGGGTGCCCACCTGATCAGCTACCACACCGAGGCTCTCTCTTTCTTCACCCAGGCGCAACATGGTTTTAACAAAATTATTTCCGTAGGAAGAATACAGCCATGAGGTCCGCACAACAGCCACCTTAGAAGCATGTGCCAAAACCGCATCTTCACCCTTTAGTTTGGATAATCCATAAAATGAATTGGGGTTTGGCGTATCATCTTCCTGATAAGGTTTGTGGTTGGTGCCGTCAAAAACATAGTCGGTGGACACATGAATGAGTAAAGCATCATAGGCTCTACAGATTTTGGCCAGACTTTTCACTGCCTGATGATTAACCAGTAATGTCAGTCCCTGCTCATCCTCCGCTTTATCAACAGCTGTATAAGCTGCACAGTTGATACAGGCTTGAATATTATTTTTCTTGAAAAAACCATCCACCTTTGATTCAGCAGTTAGATCAAGTTCGTCAATATCTGTAAACAGGAATTGGTAATCCTTCATCTGACCGGCCAATTCCCTTAGTTCAGAACCCAGCTGACCGTTGCTACCGGTAACTAAAACGTTTCTCATGATTCTTTTAGTAGCTGATCAAAGTAAGCAATGGTTTTTTTAAGTCCTTCCTCAAGTGGAATTTTAGGCTCCCAATCCAGTTTCTCTTTGGCAAGACTAATATCTGGCTTACGCTGCATGGGATCATCAGAGGGTAGGGGTTCGTAAATAATTTTGGACTTACTTCCTGTGATCTCTATGACTTTTTGAGCAAGCTCCAGAATGGTAAACTCACCGGGATTGCCAATATTAACGGGGCCTATAAAATCATCGCCGGTGGCCATCATTTTTAGCATCCCATTGATTAGGTCATCCACATATTGGAAACTTCTGGTTTGGTCTCCCTCTCCGTAAACAGTAATATTCTCCCCTTTTAAAGCCTGAACGATGAAATTGGATACAACGCGTCCATCAGCGGGGTGCATTCTGGTTCCATAGGTATTGAATATTCTAATGATTTTAATCCGTACATCGTTTTGATCATGGTAATTCATAAAAAGTGTCTCACCCACTCGCTTGCCTTCATCATAACAAGATCTTGTGCCGATGGGGTTCACATGCCCCCAATACGATTCTGTTTGCGGATGGACCTGTGGATCACCATATACCTCGGAGGTGGAAGCCTGCAAGATCTTAGCTCTTATACGTTTGGCTAGTCCAAGCATATTCACTGCACCCATGACAGATGTTTTAACAGTTTTGATGGGATTGTACTGATAATGTACCGGAGATGCAGGGCAGGCAAGATTATAAATTTCGTCAACTTCAATAAAGAAAGGCATGGTAACATCGTGCCTTACCACCTCAAAGTATGGGTTATCCATCAGATGTACTATGTTCTTCTTTTGCCCTGTGAAATAATTATCAAGAGAAATTACTTCATTGCCTTCATTTAAAAGACGTTCACATAGATGTGAACCCACAAATCCGGCTCCACCTGTCACTAGAATTCGTTTCATAGAATATAATTAAAGTCGGCCACAGACTTGAGATTGGTTTGCGGCCGACATATTAAACTTATGCTTTTTTGGTTCCTATACCGAAGTAATCAAAACCAGCTTCTGTCATTTCTTCAATATCATACACATTACGTCCATCGAAGACCACATGTTTAAGCATTAATTTCTTCATGACCTTGAGATTTGGAAGTTTAAACTCAGGCCATTCTGTTACCAGAAACAGTCCATCCACATCTACCAAAGCATCATATTGATCTTTTGCAAAGGTGATAGAGTCACCGAGGATTCTTTTGGATTCTTCCATAGCCACCGGATCATAGGCAATAACTTTTGCTCCTGCTGCCAATAATTTCTTGATGATAACCAAGGAGGGTGCTTCACGCATATCGTCAGTTTGCGGTTTGAACGACAAGCCCCACATACCAAAGGTTTTTCCTTTAAGGTCACCATCAAAGTATTTCATGGCTTTATTGTAGAGCACAGACTTTTGTCTTTCATTGACTTCCTCAACAGATTTCAAAACGGCGAGTTCATAACCCACTTCTGATGCGGTACTGATTAATGCTTTCACATCTTTTGGGAAGCAAGAGCCACCATATCCTGTACCTGGATATATAAAATACCTTCCTATTCGTCTGTCAGAACCAATTCCTCTTCTTACGGCATTCACATCTGCTCCAACTATTTCACAGAGATTAGCAATATCATTCATAAAACTAATCTTAGTCGCAAGCATGGAATTGGCTGCATATTTTGTCATCTCTGCGGATACAATATCCATGAAGATTACTGGATGGCCATTCATGGTAAAAGGCTTGTACAGTTTGTCCATGAGCTTTCTGGCTTTGTTGGAGTCAACCCCAACGACAATCCTGTCAGGTTTAAGAAAATCATCTACAGCAGCACCTTCTTTTAGAAATTCTGGATTAGAGGCTACATCAAATGATAGATCAGAACCACGCTTTTTCAAAGCTTCATTCATGGTGGTTCTTACTTTTTCAGCTGTACCAACTGGTACCGTACTTTTGGTTACCATGAGTACGTAATCACTCATATTCTCTGCCACTTCCTGTGCTACAGCCAACACATACTGAAGGTCTGCGCTACCATCTTCATCTGGTGGAGTACCTACGGCCCCAAAAACCACACTAACACCATCCAGACATTCAGATAATTTGGTGCTAAAACTAAGACGTCCTTTTTCTACATTACGCTGAACCATGTCTTCCAAACCAGGTTCATAAATTGGGATGATGCCTTTCTTTAGATTGTTAATCTTCGCTTCGTCAATATCAATGCAAATCACATCAATTCCAACTTCTGAAAAACAAGCACCGGTAACTAAACCTACATAGCCTGTTCCAACTATTGCTACTTTCATAATAATTTGTTTTACAAAAAGTGATACTCTATTTTATATTCAAAAATACTATTATTTCGATGGTATTGTATGTATTACTCTATTCTATACGTTACGCTAAGTCCAAAGGACTCTTTTAATTGAAGTTTCGGTGATTCTGATACCTTGACCTTTTCACCATCCTCAATGGCATAGACCGGGATCTTAGCATTATGGTCGTACTTCATATGGAAGTAGAGTATGGTAGAGAATATTTTATTGATGGTAAAAACCACACGTGTATCCCAGTCCAGATCTATATTCCAACGGTTGGCGTGATCAGTATCCAGGTAGTTGTTATACAGGTTCAAAGCTGTTTTCACATCAATGTTTTTCATGAGTTTAGCCTTGTAGGATGTGAGCAGGTTTAGACCCAATTGTGAGAATAGTTTTTTTCCTGGAACGATTACATTTCCCAGACTGTCCAACTCAGCTTTCCTTACGCCAAATGCTCCTTTGTTGGCTAATTCATCGTTCAGGACAAATGTCATTTTCCCTGATATTGGGCTTAAAAAAAGCTGAAAGTCTTTTATGGGTTTATAATTCATCCCCAGCGATACGGTTAAATATGCTGGTGCCATAAAAGTGGAAATCAGTGTGGAGTCATCAGGATAGGCATAGCCTTCGTCAAATTGTGTTTTAAAAGTTATCAGACCTGTATAATCCCATTTTTTATTGAGCTTATGACTAAACGCTACCAACAAATTGATCTTATCGTCTGTTTTCTCAATTCGCCTGTCTTTATATCCAACCAGGCCATAGGCCAGATTGCCATTGTGATTAAAGGTAAATTTGCGTTTTTCATACTTCAGGGTGTATTCAGTTGAAATTAAGCCTGAAATAGAACTTTCACCACCAGCAGCCCAGTTCACGAAGGCCATTTGGTTTACAGAAAGCATATTCAAATTATTGAATGTCCAGGCTTTGACAGTATCAATAGGAACTTGTTGATTGCTTGAATCAATTGAAAATCCGAAACAGTGAAAATTCAACACAAACAAAAACAGAAAAGATGCCGTCTTAATCCGCTTCATTGGTTTGGTTTCAATCAAATTATTTAAGCCATTTATCTAACCAATCGAAAAAGGTTCTTTGCCAGAGTATGCCATTTTGTGGTTTCAACACCCAATGATTTTCATCCGGGAAGTAAAGATATTCGGCAGGAACATCCCTAAGTATGGCAGCGTTGAAGGCAGTCATACCCTGAGTAACTACTACTCTATAATCCAGTTCGCCATGGATGATCAGAATGGGTGTATCCCAGTTTTGCACATATTTGTGAGGGGAATGTTTGTAGACTTCCTGAGCTACTTTATTATCCTTTTCCCAGAAGGGACCACCTTTGTCCCAGTTCTCAAACCACATCTCTTCGGTTTCCAGGTATTGGGCTTCTTCGTTGAATATCCCATCATGAGCAATAAAGGCTTTGAATCGTCCTTCATGGTTACCTGCCAGATAGAACACAGCGTAACCACCCGCACTGGCACCTATGGCACCCAAACGGTCATTATCGATAAAGGCTTCCTGTGATACCACATCAATAGCTGTTAAATAATCCTGCATGCTTTTACCATGATAATCACCACTGATTTGCTCCTGCCACGCCTGCCCAAAACCAGACACACCTCGTCGTGCCGGAGCCACAATAATATAATCGTTTGCAGCCATTATCTGGTAATTCCAGCGATAATGGAAACTCTGACTAAGTGGCCCTTGGGGTCCTCCTTTACAATACAGCAGGGCCGGGTATTTTTTATTTTTATCAAAGTCCGGTGGGTAAATAACAAATACTTGCATATCCTCACCATCATGAGTCTTGATCCAACGCTCCTCTGTAGCGCCCATATTGAGCTGTGATAACAGGTCTTCGTTGGTAAATGTAATTTGTGTGGCGTCTCCAGCCAAAGTAACAGCATATAATTCAGTAGGCTGGGCCATGGTTTGTTTGGCACCAATCAATACATCAGCAGCTACAGCAACGCTTCTAAAATCATGCAAGCCTTCTGTAATCTGTTTGATATCTCCGGAAGCCAAATCAAAGCTGTACATCTGGAAAGCCCCATGCCAATCACTTGTAAAATATATGGTTTTGCTATCAGCTGACCAGCTAATACTACCTGCATTTTGGTCAAAATTCTCGGTAGCATAAGTCATATCACCTGTCTTAAGATTCAAGATATATAATCTGTTTTTGTCAGATTCGTAACCATCTCGCTCCATACTTTCCCAGGCCATAAAATTGCCATCAGGAGAGAACACAGGAGCCACATCAAATCCCATCATCCCATTAGTCATATTTTTGGTTACTCCAGTCTCCAGATTATAAAAGTAAATATCAGAGTTGGTTGAAAGGGTAGCTGCTTTTCCGTAAAGCTTCTTGCAGGTATAAGCTACTACCTTACTGTCGGCAGACCAATCTACCTGCTCAATTCCGCCAAATGGCTTCAAGGGAGCCTGATACTTTTCACCTTTCATGATATCCATATCGTTACTTACTGTATTTCCATCATAATCAGCAATAAATACATGGCTATAGGTATCTACCCAATGGTCCCAATGACGGTACATCAAGTCATTCATGAGTCTGCCGCTGGCCTTGGGCAAACCTTCATACAAATGCTCAAAACCTGTTTCAATAACCACTTCCTTGGTATATAACACCTTGCTTTGGTCAGGTGAATATTTAAAACCAGTGATGCCACCATCAATATGACTAATCTGGGTTCTGCTGCTGCCATCGGGATTCATTTCCCAAATCTGCATACTGCCGCTTTCGTAGGAAAGGAAGCCTATTTTCTTTCCATCCGGGCGCCATACGGCATTATACTCACTTTTTGGAGTTTCACAGATTTGTGCCAGGCTGCTCCCATCAGTGGAAACTGTATACAAATCTCTGTTCCCTTTGTTTTTATCAATTGAATAATAACTTACTCCGTAGAGGACAGTTTTGCCATCAGGTGATACTTGAGGATCACTTAGGCGGCCAAATGACCACAATACTTCTGGTGTCATCCGGTCAGAATTCAGTGTAATTGACGGTTTGCCAATAACATCTTCTTTCGCAATTTGCTCTTTAACAGGTGCTTCACAGCTAAACATTGCCATTAAGAAAACAATGGCAATCCAATGGATTTTTGATTTCATAGTCCTGGTTTTTATGGTGTGTACAAAAGTACACAATAGTCTTATCTTCCGTTAATTAATTGGGCTTAATTTTAATAATTACGGGAATCCCTGATACTTTTATTCTGCTGGATCCTGCATCAGAATCCACCTCAGGTTTAAACTTTGAATCAACTATCGCACTAATGGATTCCACCTTAAGGTTTTTGGGCAAGCTAATCCATTTTTCATTTAAATGGTCACCACTCGAAGGAACCCACGCGACGAGGGTATTAAGCTCATTATTCTTATTTGAATAAGCATATATATAGGCCTCCTTATCTTCCTGAATGATATGATCAAAATATTGGTCCCCTAACAACTCAAATATCTTTTGAAATGCAAAAAACGACAGCTTCTCTTTAAAACTATTGTTGTAATGGGAGGTTAATCCAGAGCGATTGTGCATAAAGGAATCATAATCAATATCGATGAAGTAATACCAATACATTTGAGCCACGCCCATCCTGTATAATATTAGTGTTTTACGAACCCCATAAATGGCTTGCTCAAATTCAGAAACACATTCACTGTGCGTACAATCATCTCCCCCGCCATCACTGTCATAACCATATTCGGTAACATACACCTCACGGGCTGCCATTTTATTGATCCGCATATACTTCTGAAGATTAGGTATGCCCCAGGTTTCGGATCTGGGATCTTCCGGGTTTACTGCCAAACGCTCCCCAAATTCATTGAAGATATAAGAGTAAATATGGGTATTTAAACCCGAGATATGCGCTACATTATTCTTGGTGATATAGGCATCAATGTAATTTCTATTCTCATCCATGGGTGAGTAGGCCTGTATGGCACAGGGGATCACCACCAAATCAGGATCTGCCTCCTTCAATCCCCGACTCATACCTTTCAAAATGTCCTGATAAACCGGACGGCTGTAATTCCATGGTTCATTGCCAACCTCCACCATTTCCACCAGATTGTCTTCCACTGAGAAGTGCTTGCCATAAAGTTTACCAAATTCATAAGCCTGAGACTCAGGCCTTGTCCATAAGCTGTCCATAAATCCTGGATTCTTAAAAGTGATACTGGCATCAATGGATAAGCCTCCATCTTTCCAGGCATTATACTCGGTATTCCAATTCATCCACCAGGTGGATGCCGTACCTTCTCCATTAGCCATGGCACGGTAATCAGGTAAGCTGTCAGGGGTTCTGATGTCCCAATCCAACCGGTGGTAGTTACGGGCATTCTTTGTGAGCGCATTAAACTTATATTGTCCCTGACCATGCTTCAGCAGGTCTGAGTACACACTATATCCCCATCCCCAGAAGGCATTAATACCAAATGACTCTGCATAGGTTCTTTTGGCTCTTCTTGGCGCCTCAGGAGCCACAAAGGGTCCTCTTGGGCCATAGGCAATAACTTCCCACAGTTCTGCCTTATTGTAGGGCTCCATGGCCAGTTCAAACTCATATTTTATATATCGGCAACTCACCGTTGGTTTAATGAGTATGGGTACTATAGGTACAACATCTGGTTTTAGAGAAGCTATTTTACTCCAGTGTTGCTCATCAGAGCTTACCAGGATAGTCACAGTGCTCACGCCACTAATATTGTAGTGCTTGCTATTGATCCATCCCAATTCAACCTCCCTGTTCATATCAATAATGGCAAATTCCACAGGTGGTTTGGATAATCCTGCCATTTCAAAGATTCCAAAATACTTATCGCTTTTTATGGTAATGGAATTCACCAGAATAGGTGCATCGAACACCGTGGTCATATGCTTAAAATTATCCACCACATTATAGTTTAGATTAACCGTAGTGTCCCTGGCTTGAATGCCAATATTAATTAAGGTCTCAGCATGAATCTTAAGAGTGAATAATCGCAAAGGTACCGGCTCATCAAAAATGAGCTCATAGGTACCTGCATTAAAACTTGCTTTGGTGTCACTATCGCCATCGATGAGGAAATTTACACTACTCAAGGCAGGTGTAATTTTAAAAGGCGCCTGATTAATAAATATATTCTGGTCAGACCTACGGATATATCTATCAGGCAGAGGATTTGAAGAATACCAATAGGTATGTTGATTCCCATCGTTAATAAAATGTATGTTTTCGCCCGAACTCACCTGTAATTGTGCATTGTCGGTAAAAGGTTTTACAAGTCCTGCATTGGCGTTCCACTGACTGTATACAGCAAAGGGCAGCATAAATAGTATTTGAAGAATAAGTCTCATATGCAAAGCTTTAGAATTCAAAAATAACAATTGTATACTAGGACTTCAATGCTCTGCAGCAGAGTTGTGAACGTTGATTTGTTGAAGAAAAGTAAATAGTATGTATGACCATTAACAATTTACGGGCTTCATTCTTAGCATATTTAATTCTTTAACAATCCTTCAAAATACAAATGACCAGTATGTAGGCTGTTCATAAAAATCACGTAATTTTAACATCATTTCCAACAAAACAATTTTTCGGATGAGGAAAAACCAATGGATAGATATTGTATACAAGCCTGCAATAGCTATTCTTCTGAGTTTAGGTTTTGCCTGGATGAACCCTCTAAGCGGTTTAGCTCAAGCTGGAGACACATTACTATCCACAGAGGTTGACAACTATGAAAGACCTCTGGAAACAGCAAAACCAAAACCATGCACCCAGAAAGATATCTTCGACTTATTTAAAAGAAAAAACAAAACTCCCAAACCTCCAAAGACAAAGATGTTGCTGGTGTTACCTAAGATCTCTTCCAACCCAACAAACGGCTTTCAGGTGGGTGTAGGAGCCTCGGCAGGGTGGTCCTTTGGGCCAAAGGAAACTACCAGGGTCTCATTTGTAAGTTCAACACTTACGGTGACTACTAAAAAGCAATTTCTTTCGTTTATAAAATCGAATTTGTACACACCTGATAATAAGTTCTTCCTGCAAGGAGATTGGAGATATTATATTTACAGGGCTCCAACCTGGGGATTGGGTACCAATGCACCGGATACAACCTTCGTGAGCAACAGTTGGATTTGGGAAGGTGCTGATTTACAAAATACTGAAGGAGCCTATCCCATGAAATATAATTATTTGAGATTCCATGAAATGGTGAGTTATGAATTGGTTGACAATATTTATCTGGGTATGGGCTATCATTTAGACTATTATTTTGATATTAAGGATGATAAGCTTCGATTTGACACCATACCTTATCAACTGACCCCACATTATTCCTACTCAAGAATCTATGATTTCGATACCACCAATTATATGCTGTCGGGCCTTAGCCTGAATTTTGTTTACGACTCAAGGGATAATTTGATGAATCCCTACAAAGGCTATTATGCCCATATTAATTACAGAAATAATCAGGAATGGTTGGGGAGTTCTCAAAATTCCTCCTCCCTCTGGCTGGAATTCAGAACTTATATTCCTCTTTCTGAGAGAACACCCAGGCATTTACTGGCTTTCTGGACCTATGCCAATTTTCAGATAAGTGGTCGACAGCCTTACCTAACTTTGATGTCCGTAGGTGAAGATCAGAACAGCAGGTCGGGTAGGGGATATATGGGAGGCAGGTTTAGAGGTGAGGACCTTGTGTATGGTGAGATCGAGTACCGATTTCCTATCAGTCCATGTTCAAAAATTCTTGGAGGCGTATTATTCGTAAATGCGGTAAGTGCCAGCAACCGCTACACCGGGGTCGGTCTATTTGATTATATCAGACCTGGAGCAGGTTTCGGATTTCGGCTAATGGTGAACAAATATTTCAGAACCAATCTGAATCTCGAGTTTGGATTTGGTTATAAATCCAAAGGATTTTATTTATCCGGAACTGAAACGTTTTAGTCCCCGCAAATTTGACACCTTAATCAGGGGTATCCTTAGTTTTTCTTTCACTTAACCAGAAGAACCACATAGCCAAGACAAAATAAGTCATAATATCGATGGGGCTTTCTCCTCTTCCCATGGCTGGCTGATACTGCCTGCTTCCAAGTCCACAGACGAACCAAAAGCCTACCATTAGGAAAGTATAGGCAGTTAGTTTATGGATATTCTCCGTGAACTTTGCTGCATTCTTCCAAAGAATCAGGAAATATAAAACCAACATTATGGTTCCTCCTATTCCAAATAAAAATGGAATATGGGGCATTGGACCATTGGCAAAACTGATAAACAAAAAAGTGCCCAATGTACCTAAGGCAAATTTCCATACCTGTTTTCGCTCAGCTTTCCCCATCATTAATATTCCTATGGATCCTATGATTAGTGCAAAGGGCACGCTAAATCCCCAAACGGTAAAGCATAAGGCTGGGTAGGTCCAGAATGATTGTGGCAGATTATCTTCATCAATCTGACAAACTGCCCCCGGATCCCAACTCACTTAAGCTCCCATGATTAAAGCAAGGACCAATCCGGTCCAGAAAAGGCTTATTCCTGTTTTTCGCATTTTTAATGGTTTTTAGGTTAATGGCTGCGTAAAATAACTACAATACTATGATATCACCTGAACGGTTAATTAGGGTGTGTTATTATCTTGGAACCGTTATTTTGAAGGAGCGACTATCAATAGCTCGCTGGGTGGCTAAAATGCCATCAAGATGATCAATTTCATGTTGAAGTAGCTCCGACAAATCATCAACTAGTTCCCATTGTTGCTCTATCCAATTTTCATCTTTAAAGGTCAGGGTACAGGTTCTATGCCTTTTAAGTTTCACAAACAAATTCGGGAAGCTCATACAATCATCCCATAATTCAATCATTTCCTCACTGCAGTTATGAAGAACAGGATTGTACATAACGTACTTCTTAGCGTTTATATCCAAACACACCAGCCTATTGCCGACTCCGATTTGTTGAGCTGCAATGCCTCTTCCTCTACCATAGATATTGCGAAATTCAGCAATAAGCTCGAACATGGTATCAATGTCTTTTGTGAGCTTAGGAAGATCCGAATAGCTGACCTCTTTCGCTGTTTCGTAAAGAGCAGGATTTCCTAGTGTGAGTATGCGGTCTAATCCCATTATCCGTTAGTTTGAATCCTATGTTTCAATTTAAATGTCTTTGTCTATCAATGCCAGCATCCCAGCAATAGATTTCTTAACATTTTCTGATAATCCTTCCATATAATGTGATTCTGTATATAGGCCAATTTCCTTTGCGAGGTCCAGATGATTCTTCGCAATTCTAAGCATGAGCTTGAACGCATTGAATCGAACAGAAGGCTGCTTAGCAATCTGTTCCCATATGCTTACACAGATATCAAACAATTTACCTTCTGAATGCTGCATCAAATCTATTTGTTGCAGGACGATCAACAATTCCCTTTGTTGCTCATCGGGTCTGTGTGGAAGGATCTCAATAATTCTCTCAATATGTGGCTTTAGCCTTAAGTCATTCTTTTCTAATATACTCCAGAGCAACCATGAGGCTCTCCAGGAATAGGGTTGCTTATCTGCCAATGCCAATTGTATGACTTCCTCAATATCTTCCGGATGAGTTTCCAGATGAGAAATCAAATCTTTCTTATAGGAGTTTGTCAGTATGTATTCGAGCTTTGTCTCCAAGGAGTTTTAGTGTATTACTATATTGATACTTATTCAAAAATATATATTTCAACAATATTCGATTTCTTTATTTGAATGACAATTCAAAGGAAACCCTAAAAACTGAATGCAATTGCTCATTTCTTGATAGCGGATATATAATTTTTCGTAGTCTGATCTTCTATCTGATTTAAGGCTGCCCGGTCGGCCATCGACATTTCTTTCCTGTCAGGTGACCTTCTTTTGGAACGACTCTTTGTTTGCAAAGGTTTATGCGTTTGTGGCCATGCAGTTTTCTGTTGCTTCATCTCATCCCGGTATCTGTTCTCCAGGATTAAGGCATTGGTTATTAGTTTTGCCGCTTCAAAACAAGCTATTTCCAGCTTGTGCTTGAAAGTTACAAGATATTTTTCGCCTTCCTTACGTATGCTTAGCGATAGCCCATGTTTACGGCAGGCCAATAAAATGGCAGATGATTCTTTTTTATTCATGATTACATTCTAATCAAATCTGTGATTACAATGTAACAGAAATCCGAATGATTTGTATCGTTAGTTTAAACGAATTGAGTTTTTTTGACTTAATTCTAAATGCCGGAATTCATAAGATTTGATTACTTGCTATTTATGTACTACAATTTCCTTGAGCACTGCATTTATTATAAAATCTGTATCCGGCAGGTATACGGTGGTATCAATGCTGGTATAGCCTTCCTTATGATAGTTTATGGTACGTAAACCCATGGGCACATTGAAAATTTCGTAATAACCAGTGGAGTCTGAAGCAGCTACCAGATTGCTTGCTGAGCCATCAGGATTCAGGTAAACAACTTCTGCATTATAAATAGGACTTAGTGATTGATTGGTAATGACTCCTGACAGTTTATGTGTGTACAACGGTGATGTCATATTGATGATAAACTCATTCATCCCTGGTTCAATATCCACTTCAAGCGAATAATCGTCGAAACCATCTTTAGCTGCCTTTAATTCATATGTCCCCGGGCTGATATCAGGAAAGGTATAATAACCGCTATCATCTGTCCATGCATCTAAGTCTCCTATGCTAACCACTGCTCCTGGAATTGGTATGTGGGTATGAGCAAAGAAAGTATAGCCTCCCACATGGTTGGTCTCAGCGACCTGCATTTCAATTTCAACTTCAATACTGTTTTCCGTGTCATCGGCATTTCTAATCTGAAAGCTTTCCGAGTACTGCCCACCATTTAATCCAGTTCTCGATACTGTTAAGCTGAGGTATGCGGTATCGTTTTGATTATTTAAGCTTCCTGATAGTGGGTCTATAGTGAGCCATGAAATCTCTACATCTGCAATCTCCCAATTAAAAGCTCCGGCAGTTATGGCAAATACTTTTATTTGTTTTTCTGTTTCGCTTATTCCAAAGTTAAGGGTATCAGGAACAGCATGAATGGCAGACATTTCTTCTTCGGTCTGAGTATATACAAGAACAGATTCTGTGACAAGTGTATTTCCGTCACTCACCACAGCCGTTATTGAATATGTTTCGTCCGTACTACTCATGGGTGATTTCCAGTGGATAGAAGCCCTGTTTAATTCTCCCACAAATTCACCATATGATGCTTCCCACAAATAGAACAATTCAGTATTATCAGAATCAGTAGCTTGCACGCTTATTGTAATTTGATCGCCTGCAGCAATAGGTGAAGTCGCTGAATTGAATGGGGTAGTAGTCAGCTTATGAATAACTGGTGGCTGGTTGTTTGCATCATCAGAATCCTTGGTGCAGGAGGAAATAATTATGCCTATAGTAACAACTAATAGGAGGGCAGTAAATGCAGCATATGATTTCATGGGGCTATATTTTATTGATATTCATTTGCTTCTACAATATTAATGATTGCATTTTAAATAATAGGTATTGTAGGAGAATAACTTACAAGATCCAGGTTTAGATCATAAAATGGTTCTAAAACCAGGATATTTTCATCTCTGGTCAATTGGGGCTTCAGATGTGGCTAATAGTAATTGGCAGCAAGGTATAGACTGGCACCCGCAAACAAGCAAGCACTACCCTAAAATAAAAAAAGTCCGAACTGATACAGTTCGGACTTATAGTTGGTTTGTGATCCCCCTGGGATTCGAACCCAGGACCCACGGCTTAAAAGGCCGTTGCTCTACCAACTGAGCTAGGGAATCAGCTCAAAAGCGAGTGCAAAAGTATATATTTTTTTAAAAAGTCAAACAATTTTAAAAAAAATTATTCTATTAAATTTCCTTTCCCCTGACGAATGATTTCAATATCCCCACTGGTACAGTCAATCACGGTAGAGGGAATATTTCCTCCAAAACCCCCATCTATCAAGGCATCAATCTGAGAAGCATAATTCTCAAATATGATTTCCGGATCGGTATTGTATTCCTGAGGCTCTTTTTTATCGTAAATGGATGTGGTTAGCAAAGGCTGCCCCAGTTCTTCTACCAATGCAATGGTGATATTGTTATCAGGTACGCGCAATCCAATGGTCTTTTTCTTACTCTGAAACAATTTAGGCACCTTGTTGTTGGCATTTAAAATAAACGTAAAGGGTCCCGGAAGATTTTTTTTCATTAAACGGAACAGATGATTATCAATGGGCTTGCAAAACTCGGATAACATGCTTAAGCTATTGATGATCAATGAGAACTCAGTCTTATCTTTTTTGATACCTTTAATCTGTGCAATACGATCCACCGTTTTAATATGCTGCAAACTGCATCCCATGGCATAGACTGTGTCAGTGGGATATATTACAACACCTCCCTTTCTTAATATATCCGCAGCAGTTTTTAAATTCCTGTGCGACGGATTCTCCTCATAAACCTTTAGTATCATTGGCGCTATTTTTTGGGGACCGCTAAAATACAAAAAGGCTTCTCACTACAAAACAATGGATTTTCAAATCGTGAAGTAAAAAGGATTGGCTTAGATGAAGGAAACATCCGGGCACAAAAAAAGGGTAAGCTACTTATATCGCACCGCTACAACCGTCTACCCTTGCTCCGTTCCCGTCCTGGGGGAATTCAACGGGAGCTGGTCGTATAAGACTTACCCGCGGCAAAAGTAAATATTGTATGGACACCATGCAACTGTATTGAAAGATATTTTTATTTTTACATTTAATTCAGACCACCTTGGGAAACATAAGACTTAAACCTACAGCAGTAATCATCGTGTTTAGCCTTTTCATTGGCTTATTGGTATCTGTCCTGGATATATTGCTGCATATGTCAGGCTTTCAGGGATTCAGAATCCTAAACCTCTTTGTATACGCAGTTTTTGCCTTTACCATTTATTGGACATCTAAAAACTACCGTGATATGTTCAGAGGCGGTTATATTAGCTATTGGGGCGCATTCAAGAATTGCTTCCTCATTGGCTTTTGGGCTGCTGTGATTATTGGAGCGGCACGATATCTTTTTCTGGTTTATTTTCAGGAAATCAATATTGAAAGCATATTACAGCAGGCAGAGGAAGAGATGCTGATGTCTTACCCATGGCTAACCAACAACCAGGTGGATCAGAAGCTGGCGTATTTAGAATACTCTTATAAACCCTTGGTATCTGCAGCACTGTATTTCTTTATTTACATGGGATGGTCTGTGCTGTTTTCGTTTCTTGCTGCCATATATGTGAAACGCATTGACAGAAATATCTCGGACATTATTGAGTAATTGCACAATCACTACATAAATAATTTTTCACTAAACAATTAGCACCATGGAAGAAAATAAAAACTCAGCCTTAATGCCTTCTTTAATGTCCGGCATTTATCTGGCCTTCGCATTAATCGTTTATAGCCTCCTCATGTACCTGTTGGATATCGACCGTGAATCGCCAATTATGTATATATCCTACGCCATTCTTGCTGGCGGATTGTTTTGGGCGGTCGTTTCCTATAGAGACAAACACATGGGCGGATTCATTGAATATGGTAAAGCCTTCAGTTCAGGATTTTTAACAGGACTCTTTGCCTCCATTATTACTGCCATATTTACTTATATCTATGTGCAATACATCGATCCAGGTTTGGTTGAAGAAATTTTAGCTCAGGCAGAGGAAGAAATGCTGGCTGATAACCCCAATATGTCGGATGAACAAATGGACCAGGCTTTAAGCATTACAGCTTCCCTAACTTCACCAGTAATGATCAGTGTTTGGGCCTTTCTGGGCAACGTTCTATTTACAGTCGTTCTTTCCTTAATAATTGCTATCTTTGCCAAGCGAGAAAATAAGCAAATGGCTTAGCTAAAATAGCAGGGAATGGATATTTCGGTAGTAATACCTTTATATAACGAAGAAGACTCACTTAAAGAATTAAATGATTGGATTGTAGGTGTTATGCAATCCAATCATTTTTCTTTTGAGATTGTTTATATCGATGATGGCTCCACTGACCGATCCTGGGAAATCATTGAGTCCTTATCAAATGATCACGAGGCAGTTAAGGGTATACAGTTTAGAAGGAATTATGGCAAATCTGCCGCTTTAAATGAAGGCTTCAAAGTAGTGCAGGGCCAAGTGGTCATCACTATGGATGCTGATTTACAGGATAGTCCGGAAGAAATTCCTGGTTTATATAAACAACTGAATGAGGAAAAGCTTGATATTGTTTCAGGATGGAAAAAGAAACGATACGATTCCACTCTAATGAAGAACCTGCCATCCAAACTATATAACTGGACCACCCGAAAACTCTTCAATACTAAATTACACGATATGAACTGCGGCCTGAAAGCCTATCGCTTACTGGTGGTTCAAAATATAGAAGTGTATGGCGAAATGCATCGCTATATTCCAGTAATTGCTAAATGGGCCGGCTTCAGCAAAATTGGAGAGAAGGTTGTTTCTCATCAGAAGCGCAAGTACGGGGTTACCAAATTTGGCCTGGACAGGTTTATCAAAGGATATCTTGACCTACTGACCATTAATTTTGTCTCGCGTTTCGCCCAGCGTCCCATGCACTTTTTCGGGGCCATCGGCACACTAATATTTATGATTGGATTTGGCATTGCCGCCTATCTTGCTTATGAAAAATATATGCTTGAGATCTACAGAATGACCGAACGCCCACTTTTCTACTTCGGACTGCTGGCCATGATTCTTGGAACACAGGTATTTCTGGCAGGTTTTTTGGCGGATATGATCAGTCGCAATGCACCCGGAAAAACAAACTATCAAATTAAACAATCACTTAATCTAAATAAGAGTTCAGATCAATAGAGCCTATCCATGGCTTACAATTAATCATTTCAAATTTATAAGAAGAATGAAAATACACTTGGTTTCAGGAGGATGCGGATTTGTAGGAAGAAATGTGGTTAAACGTTTGCTGAATACTACAACTGACAAGATATTTATGGTGGATGACCTTTCCATTGGACGCCATCCCTCACAATGGCTGGAAGGTGATTTTATCTCCAAAAAAGAAAATGGGCTGGAGATTATAGGCGAAGAAGAGCGCTTGTTTTTCTGGGAAGGTGACTTCAGAAATCTCTTGTTCTATATGAGGCAGAATCCCAACTATATTCAGGATACTTATAAAATTGATTTTGAAAGATTCAGTGATGTATTTCATTTTGCAGCCATCGTAGGTGGTCGTTTAAAGATCGATGGGGATCCTTTGATGGTGGCCCTTGACCTAAGTATTGATTCAGAGTTCTTTTATTGGATTACCCGCCACAAACCAGCTCGTGTGCTTTATCCAAGTTCCAGTGCAGCTTATCCCACGAGCCTTCAAACCACTGAGGGTGCCATTGCTTTGAGCGAAGGTGATATAGATTTTACCAAAAACCTTGGCACACCTGACATGACTTATGGCTGGACCAAATTAACCGGTGAGTTTTTGGCACAGATTGCCGCCAAACATTATGGTATTTCCATAGTTTGCATACGGCCATTTTCAGGTTATGGCGAAGATCAGGAAACAGATTATCCTGTCCCTGCCATTGCCTTACGAGCGGCGAAAAAGGAAAATCCATTTGAAGTCTGGGGAAGCGGAAAACAAGGCAGAGATTTTGTGCATATTGATGACATTATCGACTTCATTCAGCTACTCATGGACAATGTAAGTGATGGTTCTGCCTATAATATAGGATCAGGCAAACTAACTTCCTTCCTCGACTTAATTGAAGTATTTACCAGTATTGCAGGATATAAGCCCACCATTAAACCCTTATTGGACAAACCAGTGGGTGTGCATTCCAGATATTGTAATATGTCGCTGGTGAAAGAAAAATTTGGTTGGGAAGCGCAAATTTCTTTGGAAGAAGGTATGCGCAGGGTGTATGAAGCTGCCCAGAAAAAGCTATAAGCTGAATTTATTCATTCAATACCAAAGCCGTGAAGAAAGCAAGTGCTAAAACCATCGTCTGTTTTGGCCCGGGCCCTATGTTTAAAGGAGGAATTGCCAATTACAATACCTCCCTGGCAAAAGCCTTTGACAAAATGGATGGTGTTCATGTCCACATTGTGTCCTGGACCCAGCAGTATCCAGCCATTATTCCACGTGATTTCATTGACAGGAAAAGCAAAACAGATCAACTGGAAGGCACCGGAATCAAGGTTCATTATATCACCAATTATAACAATCCTGCTAGTTGGGCAGCCACGGTAAAGCTGATTAAAAACCTAAACCCTGATAAGGTCATATTTCAATGGGCCATTGCCATTCAAGGCATACCACTGGGATATATAGCACGCAGATTAAGAAAAGTATCCGGAATTGAAGTATTGTTTGACCTGCATTTTGTCATTCAAAAAGAGGGTAGTGCCTTGGATAATAGCTTTACCAGAATGGGCATTAAGCATGCGGATTCCTATGTGGTGCATGCCTATAAGACGGCTGAGGAACTAAAGGTTCTATTTCCAAATAATGAATTTGACATTGCAGCCAGAGGTGAAACATTCAAAAGCAAAGGCATCCGGGTGCATAAATTATACCATCCGGTATATGATATGTTCAAACCCGATCCCGATTTCGATATAACTAAGGTTAAGAATGAGCTTGGTCTAAAAACCTATGTCTTCCTCTTCTTTGGTTTTATCAGAAAATATAAAGGTTTGCATAATGTGATTGAAGCCTTTGCAAAGCTGAGCCAAGAACGCGATGATGTTTCTTTACTTGTTGTAGGAGAGTCATTTTGGAAGACGCTTGACAATTCAAAACTCAGTACACGCATCAAAAACCTTACTTTCGGATTGGCCAAAAGTCTTTTTCTTAAAAAGCAGGATGATGAAGGCGAGTATAATCCACTGGAACTGATAAAAACCCACGGTTTAGAGAATAATGTTTTTGTGGACAATGAATTTGTCCCCAATGAAGAAGTAGCCCGTTATTTCCAGGTGAGTGATAATATCATGTTGTTTTATCTTACTGCCACCCCATCAGGAGTAGAATCCATTGGTTATAATTTCAATATGCCCATGTTGGCTACTAATGTGGGACATTTCCCAGAAACAGTAGTGGATGGATATAATGGTTATCTGGCTGAAGACAACAATATTACCTCCATGACCGAAGCCATGAAGAAATCCATCGAACATCCTATCAACCGCAAGCATGTGGCTGAAACATCAGCAGAAATGAGCTGGGAGAATTATGCTCTAAAGATCCTTGCAGGATAGTCATGCCAATGCCTCAAAAGCACCCTATGTAATCCATTAGGCTTTATTACACCACCAGTTGTTAGCTTTATAGGAAAACATTTGAAGAGTTCAGTTGTATTTCTTTTTAGTTTTGTAAGTACTGAATTTAAAGCATGCGATGGAATCGGTATTATATAAAATTTTTAAGGTGGCGGGCTAATCATGTGTCCGATAAAGCCTTTGTACTCATCCTGAGTATACTTATTGGTTTCTCTGCCGGCATTGCTGCAACGCTTCTCAAATATGCTGTCTACTCCATTAAGAAATGGATACTTGACCTCTACAATCCTGACGACCAAATACTTATTTTCTTCTTTTTTCCTTTGGTAGGCATCCTGCTAACTGTTTTCTTTTTAAAGATCATCATTCGTGATAATGTGGGTCATGGAGTACCCAGAATTCTTTATGTGATCTCCAAGCTCGACGGCAGTATGCGGAGGCATAAACTTTTCTCTTCCCTGGTAGGAGGCAGCCTCACTGCAGGATTTGGGGGATCTGTAGGACTGGAGTCGCCCATTATCTCCACTGGAGCATCCATAGGCTCCTCCATTGGACAGGGCTTAAACCTGGGGTATAAACACAAAACCCTACTAATCGGTTGTGGAGCTGCGGGTGCAATGGCTTCCATCTTTACCACACCCATTGCCGCTGTAATTTTTAGTTTTGAAGTCTTATTGCTGGATTTGTCGGCGGCATCCCTCATACCCCTGCTAATGGCTTCTGTAACAGGTGCTGTGACTACGAAAATGCTCACCGCCGAACAATACCTCATACATTTTAAAGTTACCGAAGAGTTCATCATTCAGGATATACCATTCTTTATCGTCCTGGGTGTTATCGCCGGATTCGTTTCCGTATATTTCCATTATATGCATTTTACCATCATCCGTTGGTTCTCAAAAATTAAACGGATATGGGCCAGGGCGATTATTGGGGGAAGTCTTTTGGGAGTGATATTGTATTTTTTTCCTCCACTTTTCTCCGAGGGTTACGACAACATCAGACTTATTGTTAGCGGAAATGCTGATCAGCTTCTGCATTATACTGTATTGGCAGATACTCATATCATATGGGCTCTTTTGATATTTACTGTTTTCCTGATTCTTTTTAAAGTTGTTGCCACAACACTCACCACGGAGGGTGGAGGTGTCGGAGGTATTTTTGCTCCTGCCGCGGTCATGGGGGGATTTACCGGCTTTGTAATAGCAAGATCCTTCAATGAACTATTCTCGGGCATGGGACTCCACGAGAGTAATTTTACCCTGGTTGGAATGGCCTCAGTACTCGGTGGTGTGTTACTGGCACCCTTAACTGCAATATTCCTTATTGCAGAAATGGCCAATGGTTATGAGTTGATAGTCCCTCTGATGCTGTCAACTTCCATAGCCTACCTCATTGCAAAAACCTTTAATAAGCACTCTATTTTCACGCAAAAGCTTGTGGAACAAGGGGATATGTTTCAGTATCGCGATAAAACCGTAATCAAGCAACTGAAGATCAGAGATCATATTGAAAAAGACGTACTAACCATAAACTCTGATGCAAGCCTCGGTGATTTGGTCAGGGTGATCAAAAAATCAAAAAGAAACTTTTTTGCGGTAGTGGATAACAGAGGAACATTTATCGGAGGCATACTGCTCGATAATGTAAGAGAGGATATGTTCAACCGAAAGTTATACAAGGAACCCATTTCCAGGTATTTGTATACCCCATTGTCGGATGAGAAAGTAAATGTTCATGATGACGTGCAGGATGTGATTAATAAATTCAACAAAACAGGTAACTATAATATGCTGGTGTTGGATGGTAACCGTTATATCGGTGTAGTGTCCAGAGCCAATCTCCTAAAGGCCTATCGCGAGAATATGATAGCAGATATCGAGGAGTACTAAGTAAAATTGCTAAGATTAAATAATGCCAATATATTTGTCGGATAGTTTAATACTATACCTGAGTGACAAATTAGCTTTAGAATTATAAAACAATCCACTATGAGTATCAAGAAATCCATACAGGAATCCATAGATGTAAAAACCAAATTATTGGAAGATGGCAATAATTTGCAGCTTATAAAAGATGTGGCCAATACCTGCGTTACCAGTCTGAAAACCAATGGGAAAATCCTATTGTGTGGCAATGGTGGAAGTGCAAGTGATGCCCAACATATCGCTGCTGAGCTATCCGGTAGATTCTATTATGACAGAGAACCTTTATATGCAGAAGCCCTACATGTAAATACCTCATATGTAACGGCCGTTGCCAACGATTACAGTTATGATGATATTTATGGTCGAATGGTTAAGGCAGCAGCCAGACCAGGAGATGTGCTTATTGGTTTAAGCACCTCAGGAAATTCAGAAAATGTCATACGGGCCATTGAGGAAGGTAAAAGAAAGGGAATGATTACCGTCGGTCTAACGGGTGAATCAGGTGGCAAACTGGCTAGTGCTGCAGACATTTGTATAAAAGTGTCTTCCAACAATACGGCGAGGATACAGGAAACCCATATTCTCATTGGACATTTAATTTGTGAGATGATTGAAAGCACCCTATTCCCACAATAGCACCCATGGATAAGGCTTTTAAAAATATTGACCAGACCTGGTCTCTTTTTCTTGACCGGGATGGTGTAATCAACCAAAGACGCTACAACGATTATGTGAAGTCATGGGACGAATTCATCTTTCTGGAAAATGTGCCTGAAACCATTGCCCGATGCAGTCGTTTTTTTAAACATGTATTTGTGGTTACCAACCAGCAAGGAATTGGTAAGGGGATCATGACCGAAGCTCAACTCCTGACTATCCACCATCAAATGCAACAAAGCATCGTGGAAGCCGGTGGCAAGCTGGATGGGGTGTATTTTTGCCCTGCATTGGCACAATCAGGAGATAGTTGCCGAAAGCCTGAAACCGGCATGGCCCTGAAGGCCAAGGCAGATTATCCGGCAGTCGATTTTACCAAGTGTATCATGGTAGGTGACTCCAATAGCGATATACAGTTTGGAAAGAAGGCGGGTATGAAAACCGTATTCATAGACCATGGTGATGGAATCCAACTGACTGAAGAGGCTGATGCCATAATCCATGGGTTAAAAGAAGTAATCCAGCTCTTTGATATATCCAAGCCATGAGTCCATCTATTATTCTCATAACCTTTGTTGCCTATACAGGACTGCTGTTTTTGATCGCCTGGTTTACTTCCCGCAAAGCTGACAATCAAAGCTTCTTTATTGGTAATAGAAAATCTCCTTGGTTTGTGGTTGCCTACGGCATGATAGGTGCTTCTTTGTCAGGCGTTACCTTTATCTCTATACCCGGATGGGTAGGGGACACCCAGTTCACCTATTTCGTCATTGTGCTGGGGTATGTGGTGGGTTATGCCATTATTTCTCAGGTGTTGCTCCCCATTTATTATAAGTTGAAACTGACTTCAATTTATACTTACCTGGAGCAAAGGTTTGGTATACGGGCCTATAAAACAGGGTCTGTCTTTTTTCTTATCTCCCGTATTGTGGGGGCCTCCTTTCGCATGTTTCTGGTGGTAACTGTATTGCAGCTATTTGTATTTGACGCCTTTGGCGTACCCTTTTGGTTGAGCGTGGTGATTTTTATGATATTGATTCAACTGTATACCATGAAGGGAGGCATCAAAACCATTGTCTGGACCGATACCCTTCAAACAACATTTATGTTACTGGCAGTGCTTATTACGGTTTTACTCATAGTTTCCCAGTTGAATACCACTGTAAGCGATCTGATGAGTCGTGTGTGGCAAAGTGAGTATGCTACCATAGTTGTTAGCGATATCGATTCATCAAGAAATTTTATAAAACTATTCCTGAGTGGTATGTTTATTACCATTGTCATGACCGGGCTGGATCAGGACATGATGCAAAAAAACCTGAGTTGCAGAAACTTAGGGGATGCAAAGAAAAACATGACCACTTTAAGTCTGATCCTGGTGCCGGTGAATCTTGTCTTTTTATTTCTTGGGGCGGTATTGTTCATCTATGCCCATGAACTTGGAATAAGTGTTCCTGAATCATCAGACGATTTGTTTCCTACTTTGGTATTTAATCATTTGGGGATGCTGGCCGGTATTGTATTCATTATTGGTTTGATCTCAGCAGCCTATTCCAGTGCCGATAGTGCATTAACAGCATTAACTACCAGCTTCACTATTGATATTCTGGGGCTTACGAAACAAGACCAACATGATGATAAGTTGTTGAAAAAACAGAGACAATGGATTCATTTAGCTATGGCCCTAATTGTTATTTTTGTCATTATAGTTTTCCGAATAATTAATGATGAAGCAGTCATTGCTGCCTTGTTCACATTTGCCGGATACACATATGGACCTTTATTGGGCTTGTATTCCTTTGGAATCTTCACTAATATAAAAGTCCGTGATAAATGGATACCCTTGGTGGCCGTACTCTCACCATTTTTATCCTACGGATTAAAGGTATTTATTGAGTACTTATTTACCGACTATCAAGTTGGATTTGAACTGTTGATTATCAACGGATTAATTACGTTTATGGGCCTACTACTAATAAGTCATAAACCTAATTCTTTATTAACAAAATCACTAAACAATGGCTAATTTCAGATTTACTGCACTGGAAAAAACACTTGACAGACCCATTCCTAAAGTAGAACATCCCAAACTCAAAATAGCTGAATATTTTGGTTCCATGGTATTTAACCAAAGCGTAATGCGCGAATACCTGACCGAAGAAGCATTTAGCGTGGTGATGAAAGCTGTGGAAGAAGGCGAAAGAATCGAGCGGAAGATCACCGATCAAATTGCTTCTGCCATGAAGGCATGGGCCATGGGAAAAGGCGTGACCCATTATACACACTGGTTCCATCCCTTAACAGGATCTACTGCTGAAAAACATGATGCATTTATCAATCCACTAGACGGTGGAAGGGCCATTGAGGACTTTCAGGGAGGATCATTAATCCAGCAGGAACCAGATGCTTCAAGCTTCCCCAGTGGGGGCATTAGAAGCACTTTCGAAGCCCGAGGTTATACCGCCTGGGATCCAACTTCACCGGCTTTTATCATGGAGCATACCCTATGTATTCCCACTATCTTTGTATCCTATACAGGTGAATCTCTGGACTATAAAACCCCATTATTGAAGTCGATGAAAGCCCTAAACGATGTGGCTGCTGATGTTTGCAAATACTTTGATAAGAATGTAAACAAGGTATATCCAACCCTGGGATGGGAACAGGAATACTTTTTGGTTGATATGGCTTTGTTTTCAGCAAGACCTGACCTGGTACTTACCGGTAAAACAGTTTTTGGGCATTCTTCAGCGAAAGACCAGCAACTTTCTGACCATTATTTTGGGACCATACATTCACGAGCCCTGGCTTTCATGCAAGAGCTGGAAATTGAGTCCCATAAACTGGGAGTACCATTGAAAACCAGACATAACGAGGTAGCTCCCAGTCAGTTTGAGTGCGCACCGGTGTACGAAGAAGCCAATATTGCTGTGGATCACAACCAATTGTTGATGCACCTACTTGATAAGGTAGCCCGCAAACATCATTTCAAAGTATTGCTTCACGAAAAACCATATGCAGGTGTCAATGGCTCTGGTAAACACAATAACTACTCATTGGCCACTGATACTGGTGTTAACTTGCTTTCCCCAGGTAAGAACACCAAGGACAACTTCAGGTTTTTAACGATTTTGGTTAATATCCTCAAAGCAGTGCACGATAACGAGGAGTTGGTAAGAGCAAGTATTGCATCGGCAGGTAATGACCTGCGATTGGGTGCCAATGAAGCCCCTCCAGCCATTATTTCTGTTTTCATTGGTGAGCAGATTACCCGCACACTAGATGAAATTGAAAAAATGCCTTCCCGACAGGCCATGAACCACAACAACAGTAAGAATGTGAGTCTTGATATACCAAAGATTCCGGAAATTCTATTGGATAATACTGACAGAAACAGGACTTCCCCCTTTGCTTTTACAGGCAACAAATTTGAATTCCGTGCGGTGGGTTCCTCGGCCAACACTGCCAAACCCATGTTTGTGCTGAATACCATTCTAACTGACCAGTTGTACCAATTCAAACAAGATGTTGATCAACTGATAAAGGAGGGTAATAAAAAAGACGATGCCATCTTCAATGTCATGAAGCGTTATATTATTGAGTCCAAAAATATCAGATTCGAAGGCAACAGCTATAGCGAAGAGTGGGAAAGCGAAGCTGCAAAAAGAGGTTTGTCAAACCATAGAACCGCACCTGAAGCCCTCAAGGCCTTTATTTCTAAAAAAAGTGTCGAAATTTTCTCAAAACATAACGTGCTGAGTGAAACAGAATTGATGGCCAGACATGAAATCAAGCTTGAAAAATATATTAAGAAAATACAGATTGAAGCCAGGGTTATGGGAGATTTGGCCATCAACCATATCCTGCCCACTGCCATCTTGTATCAGAACCGGCTCATTGAAAACGCCAAAGGCCTCAAGGAAGTACTTGATTCCAAATCTTATGTTAAACTCTCTCGTAACCAGTTAAATACAATCAAAGAAATATCTGATCATATTGCATCAGTTAAAGATGATGTATTGAGCATAGTTGCGGAAAGAAAGAAAGCCAATAATATTGAAGATGTTTACGAAAAGGCGATGGCTTACAAAAACAATGTGACAGTGTACTTCGAAATCATAAGGTATCATGTGGATAAACTGGAGCTTCTCATAGATGATGAGTTGTGGCCCTTACCAAAATACAGGGAGATGCTATTTATCAAGTAGCAAACCCTATCAGCATAAAACCCACAAGCCGCATAAGCATGTGGGTTTTTTTATTGGTTTTCGTACATTTGAACTATCCAAAGATAAATCACATGAAAGTAATCCCATTTGTCCTAATTCTGCTCATTCCATTCTTGTCCTTTGCTCAGGTGAGGGTAAGTAAAGTTGAGAATAAAAACGTGAATACTTCCTCCGATGGCTTTTTCTATACTTTACCACAAACTGTTTTGAAGATTGAGTTGGTATTTCAGAAAATTGAACAAATTAAGGGTCCCTTGTCCGATTATACTGAAGACTATCTGGGAACCACAGAATACATCAGGAAAGATGAGCAGCAGTACAAGGTATTGGATATAAAACTAAGTCAGGAGCTTTCCGCTGATCCCAACCAGATTTACCATGTGCAATTTCCACTGGAAAGATCAAAAGACAATGGCTCTCAGTCCTTTAGTTTTTCTGATCAAGGTTATTTGTTGGCAGTAAACGATGAAACAGCCCAGGACTACCTAAAAAAAGAAAGCATTAATCATACCCTGATTTTCCAGGAGGGGGATGATTCATTTCAATATGATGCAGCCTATCACAGGAAACGAAAAGTGGACACTGTAGTTCGAAAAATTACCATAGACACCCTCAGCTTCAACAGGTTTTTATTTAAAACTTCCTGGGTTGATAAATCTGCCCGGGAAAAAGCTGATGAAGCTGCCATGCAAATCAATAAAATCCGCGAAAACAGGTTTAACCTCATTACCGGCTATCACGAAGTTAACTATGGTGAAGCCATGGCATATATGGATAAGCAACTCACAGACCTGGAACAGGATTATTTAGAGTTATTTCTTGGAAAAGAAGTCAAATCAACTGAAATACAAACGATTTACTACATCCCTAATCCCAACACCAGTCGCTGGGAATTATATAAATTTCCCGATGGCACGACCGTAAACATCGATATTAGCCAATCCAGTTTATCGGATCAACTCCCGAGCATTGGTGATCAAAAAATGAATACTGTATATTACCGCATACCATCATCTTCTTTTATTGAAATCAGCAGTGGAGGAAAACTGATGTATACTTCAAAAATGCCTGTTTGCCAGTTGGGACCTGTGGTGGCTGCACCCATTGATAAAACCAAATTACGTTTTGATCCAACAAACGGTAATCTTATAAGAATTGAAAGAAGTAACAATTAAGAGCCTAAAGGACTTTTTTGATAGCCACTAATTTTTCAAGTATTTTTTCCAATAATTCCAGTTGAAGCATATTGGCTCCATCTGATTTTGCTATTGATGGATTGGGATGTGTTTCCATAAACAGACCATCTGCTCCTGCGGCAATTCCTGCTTTGGCAATAGTTTCAATCATTTGTGGCTGACCACCAGTGACACCACTGTCCTGATTTGGTTGTTGTAAAGAATGTGTAATATCCAGAACCACAGGCACCTGATGCTGTTGCATGATAGGGATATTCCTAAAATCAACCACCATATCTGAATAACCAAACATATTACCTCTATCGGTAAGCATCACTTGCTGGTTTCCTGTTGATTTGACTTTCTCAACAGCAAATCTCATGGCCTCACCTGATAAAAACTGACCCTTTTTAATATTAACCAAACAACCTGTTTCTCCAGCAGCCAATAATAAATCAGATTGCCGACAAAGAAAGGCAGGGATTTGCAGGACATCCACATAGCGACTGGCTATGTTGGCTTCTTTAGGACTATGGATATCAGTAACTACGGGAATATTTAAACTATCTCCAATGTTTTTCAGTATGTTCAATGCCTTTTCATCACCAATTCCCGTAAAGGAATCCAGCTTAGAACGATTGGCTTTGCGATAACTTGCTTTAAAGATGAAAGGTATTCCGAGTTTTGAAGTAATTTCTGATATCCTTCCTGCTATGGGCATGGCCATTGTTTCATCCTCAACCACACAAGGCCCAGCCAATAAGAAAAAGCTATGGTTGTTTTGAGTTAATTTATCTAGTTTGGGTATCATCAGCAAAGTTTTATTCAAAAATAGAAAAAAGATGTACGCCAGATGGCTGGAATTAAGCTGTGGACCTTTCAGTTTTGATACTTACAAAATATACACCAGTAAAGATAAGGACAGCTGCCACCACTTCAGTCCAGGTCAAATGATCCTTTCCAAAGGACAGGGCTACCACAGTAGCCAGAAATGGTTGCAAATAGATATAGGCACTGTTTACAGTAGGGCTAACCACTTTTAAAGAGTAATTGTTCAATAAGTAAGCAAATACTGTGGTAAAAATGATCACATAGACTATGGACATCCAAATGTTTGGAGGAATGGCTGCATAATCCGATTCCAGAGCCAGTGGTACAGATACCGGAATTACAAAGAGCAAGCCAAAACTAAAGACCCATTTCATAATCGTCAATGGACTATAAGTTTTCATCAAAGGCTTTACAAGCACCAGAAAAATGGCATAGGAAGATGCATTGACTAAAATGAACAGGTTACCAAGAAGGGTATCTGAGCTAAATGAAATCTGCCCTTGTCCAAGTATTAAGTATACAGCTCCTGAAAAACCAAGGATAATACCCAAGACTTTAGATTTTGAAATCCTATCCCCAAGGATAAAATGCGCCATAACCAATACCAAAATAGGCGTGCCCACCATAATGATGGATGCATTAATGGGTGTGGTCAGGTTTAATCCTTCGAAAAACATGACCTGGTTAACGAAAATCCCAAAAAACGCACAAAGAGCCAGGCGTATAATATCCTTTTTTTGCACCCTTTCTTTTGGCATGAAGTAATTGATCAACCAAAAGATGATGGCAGCCCCTAAAATTCGAAACAGGATGATTACACGTGGTTCCAAATAGTCAGGCATAATGCCTTTTGCAATCACATAATTGAGGCCATAGATTACATTAGCACCCAATATCGATAGGTGGGCTAGAAATGTTCTATTCATCTAGAAGGGTAAGTCATCCTCCGGATTACCCATATCTGGTGGTATTTCATCAGGACTTGGAGAAGGGGCTGTTCCCACTTCCGGGCCACGTTCAATACGCCAGGCCTTCACATCAGTATACCAGCGAGAATTATACTCCCTCGACTCGATATTGATAGAAACAGTTAATTCATCACCCTCGGTTACTTTTTCAAGCATGGATACCTTATCGCCCCATAGCATAATACAAACCTTCTTAGGGAACTGCTCATCTGTTTCAATAATAAACTGTTGTTTCTCCCATCTGCCATTTCTGCCTTCTCCCGACTGAATGGCAAGTTTTTCAATTAGTTTTCCCTTAAGTTCCAAACTCATAATTCTAAATTTAATAATTTACAAATGTAAAGCATTATCTTTGTCCATCTCGAAGAATAGCTCATGGAAAATAAGGAATTTAAACTGGATATTCCGGAAAGATTTTACTCTGATGCAGAAGGAAAACCTTTTGAGAACTGCAATGTTTGCGGCAAATCTTTGCTGGTTGAAGGTACATCCTATGTGGTTGAGAAGGCCATGAAAAACTATGAGGGCTATGATTTTTCCTCCACAGTCTATGAATTCGCTATTTGCACCTCATGTCATGGTCAGGTGCAGCAGGGGATGTCCAAAGAATCCCTGGCCAATCTGCAATCCTATTATGCAAAGTTTATGGAAGAGAGACAGGGCCAACCTATTTTCATTGATATGAGAAATTTTAATCTTGATAACTGGCTTTCTAAATGTTTCTTTAAGGGAGAGGCCATTCAAGATATGAAAGAGTATCAGATTGTTGCTCAGTTCAATGGTGATAAAATGATGATGAATACGCCTCCCATGATCATTGGCGAGGCTGCCATGGACGAAATGTCCGCACTGATGTCTGATAAAACCATTGATGAGATGAATGGTTTCAAAGAACGTTTTCTGGGCCCTCCTCCTGAAATCGAAGAATTGATCTATGGTAAACGACTGATAATGATTTAATAAGAAAAAAGAGACAAAAGATGTACTTAGCTCATAAAACTGCTTCACTGATACTGCTGATACTTGCCATAGCAGTGCTACCCTTAACTAATTTAAACGGACAAGAAATGGATGAAGACATAAACATCGATCGAATACAAACGGCTACTTTTGGCTCAGGCTGCTTTTGGTGCACTGAAGCTATTTTTGAACAACTAAAAGGTGTTCAGACGGTTACTTCCGGATATTCAGGTGGAGAAATTGATAATCCTACCTACCAGATGATATCCTCTGGAGAATCAGGCTATGCAGAAGTCATTCAGCTGACATTTGATCCCAATATTATCAGCTACCAGTCATTGTTGGAGATATTTTGGAAAATGCATGATCCCACCACATTAAACCGACAGGGCGCTGATGTGGGTACCCAATACCGTTCAGTTGTCTTCTATCATTCAGATCTTCAAAAGACTACAGCGGAGTTTTTTAAGAATGAACTGGAAAAAGCCAAGGTATGGGCCAATCCCATCGTTACAGAAATCTCCCCTTACACCAATTTCTATATGGCTGAAAGCTACCATCAGAATTACTATCAAAACAATTCGGGCAATGCATACTGCAGGACGGTCATCGCTCCAAAACTCAAAAAGTTTGAGCAGGTTTTTGCTGATCGCATCAGAAAATAGTGTTTTATGGCATCGCAACACGATGATTTGGGAGCCTGATTTTAGAAAAAAAATTGAAAAAAAACTGATATAATGTGTTTTATATCAAATCTTCTGCTTTCTTTGCACTTATTATTTATTAATTATTATTACAATGAAAACCGGTAAAGTAAAGTTTTTTAACAACACCAAAGGGTTTGGTTTCATCAAAGACAATGAATCAGACGAAGAGTATTTTGTACATGTAAGTGGCCTAATTGATCAGATCAGAGAAGGCGATGAAGTAACTTTTGATCTTAAAGAAGGCAGAAGAGGAATGAATGCAGATCAGGTAAAACTGGTTTAGAAGATAAGATTTCAGATTACTCAATAAAGCTCCAGTTATGGAGCTTTTTTTTTGTCCATAAGTTTGTGACAATCTAAATCTGATCACTGACCAAACAGTTTAAGATACCTATGCGGGTATAGCTGTGATAAATGCAATATGCCGATCTAGTCCTATGATATGACTCATATCAATGCTATGAATCTGAAATACTGTCATATACAATCCACTTTGTATTTATGGAATCATAGTCAAATTTGGAATCTTTCGAAACAAGACAGCAGTCCATGGTTTTCAACTGATAAGCGTCCTTCAAATCCCATATTTTAATAGCTTTACAAATCATTTCATAAAAATACCTTACAGGATCATGAATAGAACATTAACTTTATTTCTATCGCTCTTAGTATCAGGGCTTTTTGCTGCTCAGGACCCAAATATTGAACTCCTGGCAACTGTTGGAAACTGTGAAAAATCTGCGAAATACGACCAGATTGTTATCTACGACAGCACCAGTGTTGACATGCAGGAAAGTGGTTTGAGCTTTGTAAACATCCACAAACTGATTTACGTTGGCACTGCCAAAGGCGCCAAAAGAAATAGTGTGATCATTTACGGGTACGACCCATTGTCAGCCTATGTTGAAATCAGAGGTGTAAAAATATATAGAAAAGATGGCAGCACCGAAATTCTGGATATGAGTAAGGTTCAGGATTATGTAGCTCCAGCCAGGGCCATATACTGGGGTGCCAGTGAAAAAATGATAGAGGTTGGACGACTTGAGGCTGGTGATGCCCTGGAAATATTCCTCTTCAAGAAAGGCTATACTTATGCCTTGCTTCAGACTGAAGATGGGGATGAAAGATACATACCACCCATGCGTGGGCATTATTATGATATTGTTCCCTTCTGGAGCAGTTATCCTGTAAAGGAGCAAGTCTATCAGGTAAGTATCCCTGGTGACAAAATACTTCAATACAAATTCTATAATGGAGATATTCGTTCCTCGGCTGAATGGAGAAACGAACGCATGAATTATACTTTTACCAAAAACGACATCAAGCCTTTCAAAAGAGAATCCAATATGGTAGCTACATCAAATGTGGCACCAAAACTTCTCTTATCAACCAGTCCAGATTGGGAGGCCAAATCCCTATGGTTTTATGGTGTGAATGAAGATTATGGCGCATTTGAATCCACCCCGGAAATCGATGCGAAGGTATCTGAGATCGTGAAAGATGCAAGTAGTGAAATGGACACTATTTCTCTGTTAACCCACTGGGTTGCAGACAATATGCGTTACTCAGGCATTTCCATGGGGCCTGGTGAAGGTTATACCTTACACAATGGGGAAATGAACTTCACCGATCGATGTGGGGTTTGTAAAGATAAAGCCAGTTTACTCATCACCATGCTACGTGCAGCTGGTTTCGAATCCTATGCGGCGATGACCATGGCAGGCTCACGGATTGATTATATCCCGGCAGATCAATTCAACCATAGTGTAACTGTAGTCAAACTTCGCAATGGTGAGTATAAACTCTTGGATCCAACCTGGGTACCTTTCCTTAGGGAATTATGGTCCAGTGCCGAACAACAACAAAACTACTTAATGGGTGTACCTGAAGGCGCCGATTTGATGATCACACCTATATCAGATCCTGAAAATCATTATTTTAGAATTAATGTCCATTCTGAAATTCTGGAAGATGGAAGTTTGAAAGCCCATTATGAATTAACCGCAGAAGGACAATCAGATGCAGCCATCCGACGCTCATTTACTGGAGATAAAAAGGCAAACTGGTATGCTAATATTGAAAGAGAGATTTTGAGAATATCACCAGCTGCCACCATAACATCAGTGGATTATGGTGATCCTTATAACTATCTCGCCAATCCAATATTAATAAAAATAGACTTCGAAATTCCCAATTATGCCTGGGTAGGGGAAAAGGATTTGGTAGTGAAACCTGTCATCTCTCAGCCTGCTTTCGAAAGAGGTATGGCTCACTTATACATCAATACCCAGACCGAAAAACGCTCCTATGGATTCAGGGACAGATGCTCCCGTTTGGTTCAGCTGACAGAAACCATGACCGTACCGACGAATTTCCATCTTCAAAAAGAAGCTGAAGCAGAACACTTTGGTGATGAAATTGCTGCTTTTAAATACAATATCAATCAAAAAGGCAATACCATTAAGCTTTATCAGGAAATAGAATTGGGAAAGAGAGTTTATGAAGCTGAGGATTGGCCCATGTTTAGAAAAGCAGTACTGGCTCACAAGAATATCAGAAAACAGTCACTGATTCTAAATACCAATAAATAATTCAGTCCCGAATGGGCACAATAATTTCAACTACAGAAAATACTTTGAAATGAAACATATAATCCTTAGTCTATCAATTCTGATGTTTGGTCTTCAGCTAAGTGCACAAAACGAACAAGCTGATGCCATATTCAAAAACATCACCCATACTTATACACTTCACGCGGATGGCAGCATTGATTATACGCAATCCAAGGAGCTAAAGTTATTGACCCACAGGTCGTTTAACAGAATGTATGGAGAAACCTTCATCATTTACAATCCTGACTATCAGGAATTAAAGATCAACGAATCCTATACCATTATGGACAACGGGATCAGAGTGGTTACACCATCCAATGCCTTTAACAAGGTTCTGCCACGATATGCGGCAAAAAGCGCTGCTCATAACCAACTTATTGAAATGGTGGTCACACATACCGGTTTAGAGGTTGGGGCTAGTATATTTCTCGATTACACTTTGCACACGAAGAAGGGTAGTCTTCCGTACCTGATGGAAGAGGTACTTCTTCCCCAAGGCTCACCATGTGAACAGGTGGATGTTATTGTTAATGTCCCAAAGGGAGTTACATTGAACCATAAAACCCTTCAGATTAGAACAGCACCAGAAATTAATACTCAAGGAGCAATAACTTCCTATCACTGGAAATTTAATGGTCTGGATGCCATGCCAGATGAAGGATTCCAGCTTGCCTCAAGAAGTTTCTTTCCCAGAATTTTATTTTCCACTGCCAAGGATATGTATTCCACTACCAGCTGGTTCATGAAGAATCCGAATTTTTCCTATCAGCTTAACGATGCCATCAAAACGACAATTGATAATTATTGTAAGGATGCAGAATCTGAACTAAAGAAGATGAGGCAGTTGCAGAAATTGGTGGTGAATGACATCAACCTCAGCAGAGTGCCACTTGTGGATATGGCCTATAATTTTCGGAACCCAAATGATGTTTGGCAAAGCAATACAGCAACAGAATTTGAAAAAGCGCTATTACTAACTGCCATATACAATCATTTTGATATAAACGCAAGGGTTGTTGGATTGGTTCCCAACCGCCTCTATGACTCAAAAATAGGCCTGCTTCAACATATGGTTTCATATTTGGTTCAGGTAAACCCCAAAGATGAAGCTCAATACTATTTGCGAGTGGATCGACTGAACAAGACTAATGAAAAGTATATGTTGGCTCCTTATACCATCGTTGAACTTAATAGGGATGCAGAAAGTTTAAGAGCCTATACCATTAAACAGGAAGTAGCAGGAATTGAGGTCAAAGGCTCTATAAGTCTGGATAATGATCACAAGATCAGTGGCGAAGCTGATGTAAAACTAACAGCTGCTCTTAATCCTTGTTTTGATTATGTTAAGAATATGAAGAAAGCTGTGGGCATCTTACCTACCTTAAAAGCAGATTCCATACTTGATTCAAGCAGCAATGAATATAAAACGAACATAAGTCTACTTTTTGATCATGCGAAAGGACCTAAGAAACAGGAAGATGTATTCTTCTGGCCTGTACCTGAAACAGCCAATGGCATCGGACATTGGGGCTTCAATAGATTGCATAAGGATCGAACCACCGCCTTACAATTACGTTCTCCTGTAAAGGAGTCCTATGAATACCAAATGGATATTCCCGAAGGTTACTATGTACTTAATAATGAGGTAGAGATTGAGGAAAAGAGCGAGGTGGGAGATGTGAAAATCAGTATTCGAAAGAAAAAGAATTCGCTACATATCACACGTTCCATTATGATTCACAAACAGTTGATCCCAGAAACTGAATATCAGGACTTCCGTACATTGATGAACCTTTGGAATCTGTCATTGTATAAAGAAGTCCTTCTTAAGAAAAACAACTAAATATCTCTTATGAAGAGAACTGTTAGGAAATAATTGAATTGATAAAAAACCCAATAAAACAACCCATGAAAAATCGATTATATCTGTTTACATTGTTGTTTAGTCTGATGATAACTACAATAACTGTATATACCCAATCTGAACACAATTCATTAACACAAAAAGAAATCGACAACGGATGGATCATGCTTTTCGATGGTCAAACAACTGATGGCTGGAGAAGTTTTAAACAAGAGGGTATTAGTGGATGGGAAGTAAAGGATGGTCAATTGATAGGCCTTGGTAAAGGAGGAGATTTGGGTGGTGATATTATTACGACGACAACCTATGAGGATTTTGAACTCTATCTTGAATGGGCCATAGAGGAGGCAGGAAACAGCGGCATCCTGTACCGGGTGCTTGAAGGTAATTATCCAACAGTTTATGCTACAGGACCTGAATTTCAGGTGCTTGATGACGTGGGTTACCCCCATGAATTAAGGGAAGTGCAAAAAGCGGGTGCCAACTATGATATGCATATTGCCAGCAATAAAACCCTTAAACCGGCAGGTTCTTTCAATTCCACTCGCATCATTATTAAGGATGGACATGTGGAACATTGGCTTAATGGGAATCAGGTGGTTTCCTATGATTTATGGGATGACGAATGGAAAGATTTGGTTCAGAAAAGTAAGTGGAAGGATTACCCGGCTTACGGTTTAGCCATTTCAGGACATATATCCCTCCAGGACCATGGTAATGTGGTGAAGTACCGAAACATTAAAATCAGGGATCTGACAGAAACAGGAAATTCCATTTTCAATGGTAAAAACCTTGATGGTTGGAAAATTCATGGTACCGAAAAATGGTATGTCCAGGATGGTGAATTGCTTTGTGAAAGTGGGCCTGACAAGAAATACGGCTATCTGGCCACTGAAAAGAAGTTTAAAGACTTTATTCTCAGACTAAAGTTTAAACAGGAAGCTGATGGCAACAGTGGCGTATTCTTCCGCTCTTCATTGGATGGAACCAAAATCAGTGGATGGCAGGTTGAAGTGGCTCCTGAAGGTCATGATTCAGGTGGTATTTATGAATCTTATGGCAGGGGGTGGCTCTGGAGAATACCCGATGAAAGAGAGCACATCTTAAAGCCAAATAACTGGAATGACCTTATTGTTAAAGTACAAAAGGACAGAGTGCTGGTATGGCTCAATGGTGATATGATGACAGACCTGAGTGATGATAAAATCGGGGAAGCCATTGGTGTAATTGCCTTACAGATCCACGATGGTGGTGGGATCAAGGTCAGGTGGAAAGATATATATGTCAGGGAATTATAATTGACATCAATAAATTGGATGGTATGAGGTATTCGAATACACAATTGTTTTGGTTGGTTGGTCTAAGAGTGATAATAGGCTGGCATTTTCTTTATGAAGGATTGGTAAAACTCATCAATCCCAATTGGTCAAGTGTTGGCTTTTTATTGGATTCTGATGGCCCTCTGGGCGATTTTTTTCAAAGTCTGGCTACTTATCCCGATTTACTACATTGGATTGATTTGTTGAATATCTGGGGGTTAATTGCGATTGGCGCTGGTTTAATGCTTGGTTTTTTATCGAGAATGGCATTGGTAGCAGGTATAGTACTCCTGTCGACCTACTATTTGTCACACCCACCATTCATTGGACTCAAATATGCCATGCCCACAGAAGGAAGCTATTTACTAGTGAATAAAATACTTATAGAAACCATCGCTCTGGTGGTATTATTACTATTTCCAACCAGTCATCGCATTGGAATTGACAGGTTCATTTTTACAGAAAAAGAAGCTTAACATATGTCAGAAGAGAAAGCAAAAGGCTTGAATAGGAGGGATGTAATAAAAGGTTTGGCTACCTTACCTGTAGCTGGTGTTTTTGCCTACAGCTGGTACCAAAAGCAGAAAATAGACCGTATGCTAAAAAACGCCATCAGTGATGAGGTCAACCTCGAAACTGAACAAATGGCTTTTTCATCCAAACCCAATAATTCACAACAAATAAGGCTTGGAATTATTGGAGCAGGTGGAAGAGGCAGGTCATTATTAAAAGCTGCAGGATTTGCAGAACCAAGATTTATCGACGACTGGAAATGGCAAGCCAGCCAGAAGAAGACAGATAAACGTTATGAGGAATATATGCAGCAAGAGGACCTCAATTTGGTTTTAAACGGCATATGTGATATCTATGAGGGCAATGCTGAAAAAGCCCTCAAAGCAGGTGCCAATCAATACCGTAATGGTGTTGACGGCAAAATGGGAGCCGAACCTAAAAGATATAGAACCTATCAGGAGCTTCTTGCCGCTGACGATATTGATGCGGTAATCATTGCCACTCCAGATCATTGGCATGGAACCATCACCATAGCTGCTGCCAAAGCAGGTAAGCATGTGTACTGTGAAAAACCTATGACATGGACCATTCCTGAAACCTACGAAGTGAGGAAGGTGGTCAAGGAAAACAATATTGTATTCCAATTGGGTCACCAAAACAGACAAACCGAGAGCCATTATAAGGCCAAACAGGCCTATGAAAAAGGATTGCTTGGCAAAGTAAATCTCATCGAAGTAACCACCAATCGTAACAGTCCGGGAGGTGCATGGCAGTACCATATACCGGAAGATGCAGGACCTCAAAATATCGACTGGAATCAATTTATAGGACCAGCTCCCTGGCATGATTTCAGTCTGGAACGCTTTTTCAGATGGCGCTGTTGGTGGGATTACAGCACTGGCTTATCTGGCGATCTCTTCACTCATGAATATGATGCCATGAACCAAATCCTGAGTTTGGGAATTCCAGAAGCTGCTATCGCATCCGGAGGTGTCTATTTCTATAAGGATGGACGAACTGTTCCTGATGTATTGCAGATGACATTTGAATATCCTGCACGCGATCTCTCACTTCTGTACAGCGCCTCATTATCAAGCAATAAGAGACGCGGAAAGCTTATTATGGGACATGATGCTTATATGGAAGTAGGCGGAAATCTGAAACTTTATGTGGATTCCGGATCAACTAAATATAAAGACAAAATCAAGGAAGGAATCATTGATCCCAAGCTGCCACTGTATTCATTTACACCTGGTATGAAACAGGTAGATGCCATTACTTCACCCACAGAGCAGTACTTTGCGGGAAGAGGTTTGTTGTATACCTACAGAGGAGGTAAAAGAGTGGATACTTCCCATCTACATATCAAAGAGTGGGTCGACTGTATAAGAAGTGGCAAGCAACCCAGCTGCGATATTGATCAAGGTTTCGAAGAAGCCATGACAGCCCATATGGGAACCGTTTCCTATCACGAAAACCGAAAAGTTTTTTGGGATGCCACCAAGGAAGAAATAGTATAGAATTGTTTAACTTGTTTGCACTCAAAACCTGATACCCAAGCTATGAAAAGAAGGTCTTTTATTAAAACAATGGCAGCAGCCTCAAGTATGAGTTTGATATCTCCTGCCAAGTTGCTGGCTGCATCTAAAAAGAAAATGCTGGTAGGGATACAGCTATATACCATTCGGGATCTCGTGTCAGCAGATTTTCAGGGAACTCTGGAAAAACTAGCAGCCATTGGTTACAACAGCATCGAAGCTGCTGGCTATTCTGATGGTAAGTTTTATGGATTCAAACCCACAGCATATAAAAAACGATTGGAAGATCTTGGAATGAAACCTCTCAGTTCTCATACCGGACTCACACCTGATAATGTAGAGGAGGTAGCTGAACACACCCTGGAAGCCGGAATGTCCTATCTGGTGCTTCCATGGATAGCAAAGGAACGCAGAAGTCTTGACGGCTATAAAAAGCTGGCTGAAGATTTAAACATTATGGGAGAGCGTTGCAACAATGCCGGTCTACGGTTTGCCTATCACAATCATGATTTTGAATTTTTTGAAACTGAGGGTGTTATACCTTATAACTTACTTTTGGATGAAACACAGGCCTCCCTGGTAACTATGCAGCTTGATCTCTATTGGATAGTATATGCCGGCTTTGATCCTGTAACTTATTTTGCTACTCATCCCGGTCGTTTTGAGCTCTGGCATGTAAAAGATCTGGCCAAAGGAGAGGAGAAGGTTTCCACTGAAATTGGTTCAGGAATAGTGGATTTTAAAACCCTTTTCAGCAAGAAAAAACAAGCAGGGTTCAAACATTATTTCCTTGAACAGGAACACTTTAGTATGGACCCCATGAAAAGTCTGGAAATCAGTTATAACTATCTAAAGCAATACTAATTTGTCAAATCGTCCCATTAAAACAGCCGTCATAGGTTTCGGTCTTTCAGGTAGGGTCTTCCATTGTCCGTTCATACACTGCCACCCTGGGTTTGAACTCACAAAGGTAGTGGAGCGACATAAAGAAGACTCAAAGTTGCTCTATCCTGAGGTCAGCATCTGTAAGAGTAGCCAGGATGTATTGGAAGATCCGGAAATTGAAATGGTAGTGGTGTGCACACCCAATACTTTGCATTTTGAAACAACCAGGGCAGCTCTGGAAGCTGGCAAGCATGTGGTATTGGAAAAGCCGATGACGAGCACATCAGAAGAAGCCATGGAATTGATAAATATTGCAAAAACACAGAACAAATCCCTTTTGGTGTATCATAACAGACGATGGGATGGCGATTTTTTGTTTATCGAAGAACTATTAAATAAGAAGACGCTAGGCACGATCAATTATTATGAAGCCCATTTCGATCGTTTTGTACCCATAGTCAGTAGTAAAAAGACATGGAAAAATACCAGCTTACCTGCTAGCGGTGTGCTGTTTGATCTGGGCTCTCACCTCATCCATCAGGCCATCAGTCTTTTTGGTTTACCCACTGCAGTAGAGGCCACCATTGAAACCAAACGGGCAGATAGTCAAGTTACTGATTCCTTCGAGTTAATTATGGATTACCCTGGCTTAACTGCTGTTATTAAATCTGATATGCTTGTTGAAGATCATGCGCTAAGATTTCTTATTAGAGGTGATAATACCGAACTCAGACAGTATGGTATGGATCCTCAGGAGGCCAGTCTGGATCAAGGATTAATGCCCAAAGACAAGGACTGGTGTCCCAGCAATCCCTCACATTTTGCTACCTTAGCCCATAAAACCGATAGCATGCAAACCTTCAATACTGCACCCGGTGATTATATGGCATTTTATGAGAATGTATATGCGGTCATCAGGGAAAATGTTCCCATGATAATAGAGCCTATTGAAGGAGCACAAGTCATCAAAATTTGTGAACTGGCTATTAAAAGCCACCAGACAAAAAGAAAAATCAAATTATAACAATCATATCCACCAAAGCATTATTTATGAAACGGAAAGAAAAAACTACCATTAGCCGACGCAGATTTATCGGAACCGTAGGTACCGCTGCTGCAGGATTAAGCATACTTCCCAACACCGTAATGGGCGGTCTTGGACGGCTGGCACCCAGTGATAAACTTAATATTGTTGGTGTTGGCGTTGGAGGGGTAGGTAGCACCAATATTAACAACTGTGCCTCACAGAAAATCATTGGTCTCTGTGATGTGGATTGGGATTATTCTGCCGGGATATTTGAAAAATACCCCAAAGCCAAAAAATACAAGGATTTCCGAAAAATGTTTGATGAAATAGGCGATGATATTGACGCTGTGGTAGTGGCAACGCCAGACCATACACACGCCGTAGTTGCGGCACAGGCCATGGAAATGGGCAAACATGTTTATGTTCAAAAACCATTAACACATTCTGTTTATGAATCCCGCAAGCTTACCGAAATGGCCAGTCGCTATGGAGTGGCTACCCAAATGGGTAACCAGGGGAATTCTGGCGAAGGTATCCGTCAGATTTGTGAGTGGATTTGGGATGGAGCCATCGGGGAAATCCGAGAAGCACACGCCTGGACTAACAGACCCATCTGGCCACAAGGCTTGGAACGCCCCACAGAAACACCTTCAACACCACCCACACTGGATTGGGATCTGTTTATAGGACCTGCGCCCTGGAGACCTTACCATCCTGCCTATACACCATGGAACTGGAGAGCATGGTGGGATTATGGAACCGGTGCTCTGGGTGATATGGGCTGTCATATATTTGATCCTGTTTACAAAGCATTAAGACTGGGACAACCTGATTATATATACGGAAGTTCCTCACAAGTAAATACGGAAAGTGCTCCCATAGCCTCAACCGTTCATTATGAATTTCCAGCCAGAGAAAAGTACAATAAGGTAAAGATGCCTGAAGTTAAGGTCAGCTGGTATGATGGCGGCTTGCTGCCACCACGACCTTCCGAGTTAAAAGATGGTGAGCCCATGGGTGATTGGAGTGGAGGATGTCTGTTTATTGGTAGTAAAGGGAAACTAATTTGTGGAGCCTATGGCAGAAACCCAAGATTATTACCTGACGAATTGGATAAGGATTACAAACGACCCGAACCAAGCCTTAGAAGAATAGATAAAGCCATGCAAGGCGGACATGAGAATGACTGGATCAGGGCATGTAAGGAGCCTGCAGATAGCAGAACGGAATGTAGTTCCTACTTTGGTTATTCAGGGCCAATGAACGAGGTAGTGGTCATGGGGAACCTGGCCATCAGACTTCAGGACCTAAAGCGGAAACTGGCCTGGGATGGAAAGAATATGAAAATTACTAATATTTCTGAAGAGGACGAGATCAGAGTGGTTACCACAGATAAATTTACGGTTATTAATGGCCATCCACATTTCGATACCCAGTACGCTACGATAAATGCCAAATCAGCTGCTGAGGAGTATATTAAACACAATTACAGGGAAGGGTGGAAACTCTAGGCTATGATTGAGTGTAGAGAAAGACATCGATATAACTAATTTTGAAAATAATTGAAATAATAAGAAAACCAAATCCTATGAAAACCACATCATTTATACTTAGTATACTTGTTCTCATCACATTCACTTTTGGGTGTGGATCTCCGGTGGAGAAGGACAAGGCTAAAGAAAAAGAAGCCATGGAAATTGAAAATAAAGAAAAAAAGCCTCAGTTGCCCAATACATTAACCAGAGAAGAAAAGTTGGATGGCTGGATGTTGCTATTCAACGGTAAGAGCGATAAAGGCTGGCGTGGCTATAATAAAGAAGGCTTCCCAGAAAAAGGATGGGCAGTTGAAGATGGCATGTTACATGTTATGGGATCAGGAGCCGGTGAAGCTGGCGGTGGTGGTGATATAATCTCTACCAGAACCTTTAGCGATTTTGAATTGTCACTTGAATGGAAGGTCTCAGAAGGTGGCAATAGTGGCATTTTTTATCTGGCACAGGAAAAAGAAGGTCAACCCATTTGGAAATCTGCTCCCGAGATGCAAATACTTGATAATGAAAAGCATCCGGATGCTAAATTGGGAATTGATGGTAACCGTGCTGCAGGATCATTATATGATTTGATTCCTGGCAATATGGATGTAGTAAAACCTGCCGGGGAATGGAATCATGTCAAAATTCTTGTCTACAGAGGCACCGTGGTACATACTGTTAATGGTGTGAATGTACTGGAGTATCATCTATGGACAGATGATTGGAAAGCCATGGTTGCCAACAGTAAATTCAAGGATTATCCTGACTTTGTCAATCCGGCCAAAAATGGCCATATCGGATTGCAGGATCATGGTGATGATGTCTGGTTCAGAAGCATCAAGATTAAAAATTTATAGAAATATCAATGCATTGAAATGAGCCATCCCTTGGGGTGGCTTTTTTTATTTCCCATGGATCAGATAAAGGTCTGCAAGTACAATGGCTGTGGCTGCTTCTATAATGGGAGGGACCCTCAGGGCAATACAAGCATCGTGGCGCCCTTTGATTTCTTGAGGCTGAACCTCTGAAGATTTCAAATTGATACTATCCTGAGGTATACCTATACTTGAGGTTGGTTTTATGGCCACTCTGAACACCAAAGGGTTACCATTACTCAAACCGCCATTGATTCCACCTGCGTGGTTAGTGGCAGTTGTACCATCATTTTTGATAATAGCATCATTATGTTGACTTCCTTTCATCCGTGCGGATTGAAAGCCTGAACCAAATTCAATGCCTTTAACAGCAGGAATGGAAAAAATCAGATGTGATAACAAAGATTCAAGACTGTCGAAAAAGGGTTCACCCAAAGCAACAGGCATGGGAGAGGCTTTACATTCAATGACGCCACCAATGCTGTCTTTTTCCTCCAAAGTTTTTTCGATGGCCTCATCATAAGCACTTTCTCCTCCTGCTTCAATTAGGCTGGCTTCAATGCCAATAGTAGAGACTATCTTCTTTGCGACCACACCAGCAGCTACCAGTGCTAAGGTCAACCGTCCGGAAAAATGGCCGCCACCCCTGTAATCAGCAAAACCAGAGTATTTCTTGGCTGCCACAAAGTCGGCATGACCAGGTCTGGGTTGTTCCAACACCTGACTATACTCCTTTGAAATAGCATTGTTGTTTTCAAATAATATGCAAATGGGCGCTCCGCTTGTTTTCCCTTCAAAAACACCACTAATGATGTTGGGAATATCTTCTTCAATCCTTGGTGTGGTACCACGTGCACCACTCTTTCGTCTTTGAATATCTTTCTCAAAATCGGCCACAGATAGGGAAATTCCGGGAGGACAACCATCCAGTGTTATGCCCACCGCAGGCCCATGTGATTCGCCGAAAATATGTATCCTGAAAAGACGTCCGAAAGTATTCATATCTCATCGTGTTTGAACTACGAAAGTACGGAAGATATCCTAGGATTAAAAACACAGCTTCTTATATAACAAAATCTTTGGCTCTCTCTTCCAAATTCCAAATAAAGCATATCTTCGGCTCTCAAATTATTTTTGATCTATGAATTCACTCATTGCACCCGACAATCATATACTCCTGTTACTTTTTGTATTTGGAGCCGCTGCTTTCGGGATCTTTTCTGAGCACAAAAAATGGTTCGGCAAACTATCGGGAATTTTGGTCACGATGATCTCTATGTCATTGTTATCCATGGCCGAAGTAGTACCTGTCGCCTCCAACCCTCAAATTCAAGTGGATGTGTACGATATGGTTTTTTCATATTTTATCCCCATATCCATTCCCATGCTGCTTTTTAGCACTAATATTCTGAAAATTGTGAGGGAAAGTGGGAAGCTTTTATTAGCTTATATGCTGGGTGCTATTGGTATTGTGATAGGTTGCTTTATTGCCTTTAACCTCATCGATTTGGGGGATGATGCCGGGAGAACTGCAGGTGTAATTGCAGCCACCTTAATAGGAGGTAGTGTGAATTTTATAGCAGCCGCTGAAATACTTAACTTCAGCACTAATCCCTTATTCACAGCCACCATCGCAGTGGATAATTTTGTTTCAAATTTATACACCCTCTTTCTCTTTCTAACACCTTCCCTGGTGTTTTTAAGCCGTTTCTTTGTAAGTCCCAAAGAAGAAAATACAATCTCTCATCAGGGTGGGGTAGAAAGCAAAACCCACCCCATTACCCTGGATCGAATTGCAGTTTCAGTCTTCATAGCCGTTCTGATTGCCGGACTTGGCAAACTCATCGCACCCTATTTGCAACAACTTATTCAAACCGATTTAAACCTGAGCCTACTTATCATCACAGTCCTTGCCGTATTGGCCGCCAATCTCTTTCCAAAACAACTCAAGACATTGGAGGATACAGCCTTTTCATTGGGTCTGTGGATGATGTATGTGTTCCTTGCCGTTATTGGAGCAGCAACCAATCTTGAACAAATTCTAAGTATAGGACCGGCAGTACTGCTATTCTATCTTACCATAATGGTATTTCATTTTCTCTTTCTGCTTTCTCTGGCGAAACTGTTTAAGCTGGATGTGTATGAAGTAGTCGTCTCTTCTGCAGCCAATATTATGGGGCCTTCAGTCGCTGCTCCCATGGCAGCATCCATGGGACAGAAAAAACTGGTTACTCCCGGTATTCTTGTTGGAATCCTGGGCTATGTCATCGGTACTTTTATTGGTGTGAGTATCGCCATGTATTTAAGCTAGTTCTCTCTGTATTAGCTATCAGTTCTTCTTTCATTCAAATCCTAAAAGATGTTAATTATTTTATAAAAAACCTGTTGGTTTATAAAAATGTAAGATATTTGCAAGTGATCACTCACTTATAATTATAATATGTTGTTTTCATGTCATTTATATCATCCTTCAGAATGTATACAAATGGAAAACAGGATATGTGAGTACATATAGTATTGTAAAATTCAGCAGTCCTATAGCAAGCCTTAAGCTTCATATGACTCTTATCCGAAATCAATGAACCTATATATAAAAATCCTGATGATCATCCTTTCCATAGTTATTATTCTAGCCATATTGGTTTACTCTTTTGTTACTTTTCATCCAGTATTTGGTGGCAAGCCCAATGAAGCATCCCTCAAACGCATGAAACAATCGCCCTTATATGAGGGTGGAAAGTTTAAAAACCCGGAACCTACAAGCATGATGACCGGTGATAATTCCATGTTCTCTTCCCTAGTGGAATGGATCAAAGGTCCTGAAAACGGGAAACCAGAAAAGCTCACTACTAAAGCCTTCGACAAGAATGCCTTTGTATCAAAAAATGACAGCACTTTTAAAATGACCTGGTTGGGTCATTCTAGTGTATTGATCAATACAGGAAGTCAAATCATCCTTACCGATCCAGTATTTAGTAAATATGCTTCACCCTTGCCGTTTACCAATAAAAGTTTTGTTTATTCAAATGAGTACACAGCTGCTGATATGCCGGCAATCGATGTGGTGCTTATTTCTCATGACCATTATGATCATCTGGATTACAAAACCATAAAAGAGCTGGACCCTAAGGTGAAATACTATTATGTCCCTCTTGGTGTGGAAGCTCATCTTATGAGATGGGGGGTTAGGAGTGATAAAATAGTTGTGGCCGACTGGTGGAATGAATTTGCTGTAGCAGATGATTTAAAACTGGTGGCTACTCCAGCCAGACATTTCTCGGGAAGGGGGTTTACTCGAAATACCACATTGTGGTGTTCCTGGGTTATACAAAGCCCAATGGGAAGTCTGTATTTCGGAGCAGACTCGGGTTATGGTTCTCATTTCAAGGAAATTGGAGAAAAATACGGGCCCTTTGATCTCACTATGATCGAATGTGGCCAATACAATGCCAATTGGGCAAATATTCATGCCATGCCCGAAGAGTCTGTTCAGGCTCATAAGGACTTAAAAGGAGAGCAGATGATGACCATTCATTGGGGCAAATTCCAGTTGGCCTTGCATTCATGGACTGATCCCATCGAAAGAGCAAGAGTAGCGGCTCATAAAGAGGGTGTAGACTTGATGGAACCCATGATAGGGGATATTTTCCAAATCCAGTCCAAGTAAATATAATTATGACAGGTTCTTATTACAGGTTAGTGATTTCCTAGGTTTGTTTACAATGGCTTTCTTGCCACCAATCGAATTACAGAGGCCACTCCTTTATGAAAAGTACCTTCATCCAATTCCACTTCGGCACTTAGTACTCTAATGTCGGCCATAGCTTTGAAATCAGAGCGTAATTCTTCTTCGGAGAACAGCATCTCACTCATTTGTGGACCACCTGAGTTTTTACCCAATTGTTCTTTGGAAAAGCCTTCCAGTATCACAATACCTCCTGGATTCAAAAACTCTAGCAGCTTTCTATGATAGTTTTCCCTGTGCATTCCTGGCATATGAGCATAGATGAGTCCAATACAATCAAATGCTCCTGCACTCTGGAAGGATCCTATATCAGCAACGGTATACTTTAGATCCTGACCAAGTTTCTTTGCCAATTGTAAGGCTTTGGTTTTGGCCTTCTCACTATAGTCAAATGCTTCTACTGACCAGCCCAATTGAGCAGCGAATACTGCATTACGCCCTTCACCTTCTGCAGGGAGCAGTAGCTTACCTGGAGTCAAGGTTTCCAATTCCTGTTTAAAAAAACTATTGGGATCAATCCCATAAACATAACTTTCAGTAGCATAGCGCTTGTCCCACATTTCTTTCATATCTATCTGTAAGTTGTTGTTATTGACAAGTATTTTGTGTGTATATCATTATAAACCGGCATGACTGCCATCGCAGTATGGTCCATTGCCTGTTCTTTTACACATGCATATGGCTGCTTTTTTATTCTCAATGGCCTTGAAGACCGTTGGGGTGATGCCTGTTCCTGCATGGGACCCATCACACCAGGGTTGTTTACTGGACCGGCCACAGGCGCACCAGGCATAGCCTTTTCCTGACTCAATATCTACTATTAAGGGTGATTTTCCTGCAACTTTTGAATGTTCCATCGCTTTAGTATTTTCTTTTGTGTCTTTATGGATATATGACAATGCACCTGAGGGGCAACTATCAATTTGATTGATAAGTGCTTCTGTGTTCATTCCTTCAGGTGTAATCCACGGTTTGTTATGGGGTTTGTATACCTGTGGGAATGTCTTTACACAGATACCCGCATGAATACATTTTCCGGGTTTCCATACGATATCGATGTCACCTGCACTATACGTCTTACTTATCTCATTTTTTGCCATAAGCTTAATTATAAAGTTTTCAGTTAAACCAGCTTCATAAATCAATACCTGCGGCATATCAATTGCCCTTAAGCGGAGCATTAGGGATATACTGTAGGTATTGATAATCTGTTTGTTATTTCTGTACCAACTCGAAGTTACAAACGATATCAACTTCTTCTCCCAGCATCAAGCCACCGGTATCCATGGTGGAATTATATTTCAAGCCCCATTCAGTCCTGTCGATGCTTCCTTCGACTTTGATACCTGCTTTTGTATTTCCCCAGGGATCCTTAATGGTTCCCCCATACTTGGCATCCAGGGTGATGGACTTGGTTACTCCGAGCATGGTAAAGTCACCGGTTACTTTGAGCTCCTTTTCTCCTACCTTTTCAATGGAAGTACTGGTAAACGTAATATTTGGGTATTTTGCAACGTCGAAGAAATCTTCATTCCTGAGGTGATCATCTCTTTTGGTGTTGTCCGTGTCAATACTGGCTACATCGATGCTAAACTCGATGGATGCATCTGAAAAATCATCCTTTGTAGTGGTAACTGATCCATCATAAATTCCAAAGTTTCCTTCAACTTCTGAAATAACCATATGTGTAACAGCAAACCTTACATTCGAATGTGCTGCATCAAATGCCCAATTGCTTTCTTGTGCCTGTGTAAATACAACCAGCAATAATGCGGTCATTAATAATCCTAATTTTCTCATTTTAATTGTGTTAGTTGATAGTTAAATAGTTAATAGTTATTGCCTATAAGTTATATATCATATACCCATCTTTCCTCTATACTTCATTACCCTCATTCCTCTTACCAGCCTTCAGTCTATTTACAGTAAGCTAGTCCACATCGAACTCCTCTATCAAAACCCCCATTTTACCCATCTGATAGTCTCTCATGGCTTCCATGATCTCGGTTTGGTTGTTCATGACAAAGGGTCCATAGGTTGTTACTTCCTCTGCGATGGGTTCTCCAGCCAGTAGAATAGCCCTGCTTTTGGCGTGAGCTTCCAGGTGTACCTGGGTACCGTCGTTGTTAAACCAACTCAAGGTTTTATTTCCTATGGTTTCTGTTGAGTTGATGGTCAGTGAACCATCTAATTGATAAATAAACGCATTAAAGTTCTTAGCTATGGGTACAGCAAGTTTGGCACCGGCTTTCAACTCAAGGCGCAGGGCTAATAGGGGTGAATAAGGCTTGATTTTCCCTTCTAAACCCTTGAATAAACCACAAACAACGGCTACCTGTGCATGTCCATCTTCAGTAGTGTAAACTGGTGTCTCCAGAGCTTGTAAAGGCTGATATGAGGGGATATCCATCTTATGTTTGGCAGGAATATTTACCCAGAATTGTATGATCTCAAAGGCTCCTCCATTTTCTGCTATCTCTTTGGTAGGCCTTTCGCTATGAACAATTCCCATACCGCTATTCATCCATTGGGTACCACCTGCAGAAACAATACTATTATTATTTCTCGAATCTCTGTGATGCACCGCTCCCTTAAATATAAAGGTAACCGGAGCAAAACCACGATGGGGGTGGGGACCTACACCCAGGTCCTGCTGTTTCCTGCCACCGGTGTGTGTAAGCGCCCAGTGATGTACCAAAAGAAAGGGATCAATCTGATCCACACTCCGGTAAGGTAGTGGTTGTTCCAGCATGATGCCACCCATATTAATTTTGGGTGCTATGATTGTTCTTTTTATGGTTCTGTTAGTCATCTTATCTGTTGTTAACAATATATGTTGTAAACATGTGTTTTAGTAAAATTTTTATTTCCTTATGCGTCTTAGTATTTCTGAGGTTTGTTCTGCCTCTGTCACTGACACAATATCTTCAAAATAGCGACCCAATACTTTTTGAAACTCAGGCGTGATGGCTTCCAGCATCTGCAAAGCTTTATCGGTAATGGTGACATCTATTTTTCTTCGATTTTTGGGGCAGGTATTTCTGCACAACAAATCCTTGTTTACCAGCCTGTCAATCAAGCGCGTTACATCCGAATTCGTAAACATGATGGTGTCTTTTATCTCCTTTACCGAAAGTGGTTCCGGGTGAGCAAATTGCACATTTTTCAGGATGTTGAATTGGGCATGTGTAATTCCAAATCCCTTCAATACCTTAGATATTTTCTCATCAATCCAGTTGGAAGTGTGGATAATATCGATCACCATGCGTTGCTGCCTGGTGATACTTGGATCTTTTCTTATTTTTGAAGACATGGTTTTGTTGTTATTAACAACTGTTGTTTACAACGACAAAAGTAAACCAATTTTTATTATGGTTTGATTTTGTGTTGTTAAAGAAGTGTTAAACTGATGCCCGAATAATTTTTACATCTGTATACAGTACTCTTTTTGTGCAACCTACATCAATCAACGCAAGCTGAATCCAGACGTTTCCGAAGACCCTTATAGGAATTATCACTACCATTAAACCGTCGGAGCTTTCGTTCCTTCAGTTGAACTTCTGCTGGCAATTGAATGAAACTTTTACATGCCTCACTACAACAGGCATCAAAGTGTTGAGAACAAGTCTCACATTGGATGAACAACAAATGACAGGCATCATTCTGACAATTTACATGGGAATCTGCAGCTGACCCGCACTGATGGCATGTTCCAACAATTCTATCATCAATCCGTTCACTCATCCTGCCATCGAACACAAAATTTCGGCCCACATATCGTGATTTGATCTGAGCTTTATCAATTTGACGTGCGTATTCAATAACTCCACCAAGCAATTGGTTTACATCTTTAAATCCAACATGCTTCATAAAAGCACTGGCCTTTTCACAACGAATACCACCAGTACAATATAAGAGTATCTTTTTGTCTTTTTGATCTTTAAAAGTCTCTGTAACCAACTGGATTTCTTCCCTAAACGTATCAGCCTCCGGACAATAAGCATTTTCAAAATGTCCAATCTCACTTTCGTAGGAGTTTCTCATGTCTATCACCAGAGTTTCATCCTTGGCTGAAAGTTCATGAAATTCCATGGCTGTCAAGTGTCTGCCTACATTAGTTACATCATAACTATCATCCGGCAGTCCATCGGCAAGTATGCGTTTCTTCTTTCGTACAATGAGCTTATAAAAGGATTTCCCATCATCCTCCACTGCATATTTAATGGGCATATCTTTAAGATATTGATTAGCTTCAAGTAGTTGTAGAAAAGCTTCCAGAGCATCTTCCGGTACCGACATCTGAGCATTGATTCCTTCCCTGGCCACATAGAGCCTTCCAAGACAATTAAGGTTTGACAGATCCTTGTAGAATTGATCGCGGAAATGATCCACATCTTCGATAATAATATATCGATAAAAAGAAATAGTGATACGTTTAAACGTTTCTTCAGCCAATCGTTGCTTTAAGATACGTTTATCAATTCGGTTATGCAGAAGTGTCATACTCATGATAAATTAGCTGGCAAAAATATCAATTTAGAATCAATTTAAATAGTTTGAGAAATCAAATACCAAAAACAAGTCTGAAACCGATTCAGAATGTATCTTTGCAAGCCAACACAACCTGCACACATGAACTATCTGTCAGCTGAAAACTTATCAAAATCATACGGAGAAAAAACACTCTTTGAGAACATTAGTTTTGGGTTGAACAAAGGTGACAAAACAGCATTGATAGCCAATAATGGTACAGGAAAAACAACCTTACTCAGGATACTATCAGGCAAAGAAGCCACCGATACTGGTAGTTTTGTATTTAGATCAGGAATAAAGGTAGCAGCTTTAGAACAGGAACCTGAACTGGACTCCCAACTCACCTTAGATGAAATGGTTGCTACCACCAATTCCTCCGTAATGAAGGCCATCCGTAATTACGAGAAGGCGGTGGATGATCAGAGTCAGGATCAAAACAAAGATACCCAGCAGGCCATGGAAAAAGCTGCTACGGCCATGGATCATTTGCAGGCCTGGGATTATGAAAGGCGACTCAAACAATTGCTCGATCTGTTCCGAATTACCAATACAGCTCAGAACATTGGGTCCCTTTCGGGTGGAGAAAGAAAGCGTTTGGCTCTCGCACTTATTTTATTGGATGAACCTGATTTATTGATTCTTGATGAGCCTACCAATCACCTGGATATCGATATGATTGAGTGGTTAGAAAAGTATTTATCACAGTCGAAACTAAGCATCTTAATGGTTACCCACGACCGCTATTTTCTGGATCGTATCTGTGATCATATTATTGAGATGAATGCAGGTCAACTCTTCCACCACCAGGGGAATTATGCTTATTTTCTTGAAAAACGGGAGGAAAGGGAAAGCCTGCAACGTACTGAGACTGATAAGGCCAGACAATTGATGAAGAAAGAGCTGGAATGGCTAAGAAGACAACCAAAAGCACGTACAACTAAATCCAAGGCCCGCATTGATGCATTTGATCACATCGAAGAAAAGGCAAAAAGCATCCCCATAGAAGCCAGTCTGAAACTCCAGATAAAAACCAGGCGATTGGGAGGAAAGATTCTTGAGCTAAAAGACATTGAAAAACAATATGATGGGCAAGCTATCATAAGTAAGTTCAGTTTCATGTTCAAAAAGGGTGAAAGGGTAGGTATTATAGGTCCCAATGGTAGCGGTAAAACGACCCTCCTCAACTTGATCAGTGGCGCGGAAAGTTTGGATGCCGGCAGTATCGAAACTGGAGAAACTGTAGTATTTGGTTATTACCAACAGAATGGTATCAGCCTGGATCAGGATCAAAGGGTTATTGACCTGGTAAAAGATATTGCTGAAGTCGTAGAAATGGGAGATGGACGGAAGATGACAGCCTCGCAGTTTCTAGGTCATTTTATGTTCCCGCCTCAATCCCAGCATAAATATGTAAGCAAACTCAGTGGAGGCGAATTAAGGCGTCTGCATTTACTGACAGTCCTCATCAAAAGTCCGAATTTTCTAATTCTGGATGAGCCAACCAACGACCTTGATTTACTGGCCTTAAACAAACTGGAAGAATTTCTGCTACATTATAAGGGTTGTCTGATACTGGTATCCCACGACAGGTATTTCCTGGATAAACTGACCGATCATCTGTTTGTGTTTGAGGGCAATGGTAAGATCAAGGATCACTATGGATCTTATACCAAATATAAGGCTGCAAAAGAGAAGCTCAAAGAAGTTCCCAAGGAAGTTAAAAAGAAAGAGATAGTAAAGCCTAAGAAAGCAGCCATCAAGACCAAGCTAAGTTTTAATGAAAAACGGGAATTTGAACAACTAGAGAAAGACATACAATCTCTCGAAGATGAGAAATCACAATTGGAGCAAGATCTTAATTCAGGCAATCATGATTATGAAGCCCTGAATAATTTATCTTCCAGAATAGCTGAAATCATCAAAACCCTGGATGAGAAAACACTGAGATGGATGGAACTGGCTGAATATGTTCAATAAGTTGGAATAATTATGGATAAGGAACAAAAAGAAGAATTGCAGACTGACCCAAAGACCTATGGATTACCTCAACGGACACAATTACAATTGTTATCCGAAAACCATCTGGCTATTGTTAAAAAAAGAAAGAGTCGCATCATTATGAAGGATGGCAGAGAACTTTTATCTATCAAGCAGTTGATTCAGAAGAAATCAGCAGATATGAAAGTAAGTCTGATTGTCTCTGGGCCGGTATGCAGCAAAACAAAGGCCCTCTTCAAAGAAGAAGGCCTCGATGTTATTCAATCACTTTAGGTCTGAACAGCTAATCATCATAATAAGCCTGATTATCTCATACCTCTATTTTCTTACAATCAATTTGGCTTTGATCATATCCTGGCCAATGCTTAGTCTGTAAAAATACACCCCTTGCTTGAGTTGTTGTGTAGAAGCTTCATATTCATAGCTTCCAGCTGACAAAACACCCTCTGTAACTGTCATAAGCTCACTTCCATATAGATCATACACTTTCAAGCTGACATACTCCTTAGTGGGAAGTGTAAACTGGAAAGCGGTTTGATCGCGGCATGGATTGGGATAATTATTAAACTGATATTGCTCCAGGAGTCCTTGATTTTCACCTATGGAATAAAGAAAATCCCCCGTTTCAATACCCGAAACCATAAACCCAACAAAAAACGGCCTGAATTGTGTCATGCTATCCGGCAGATAATAAGCAGTGGATTCGGTGGTTTTCAGGACAAAAGCTCTTGGACTGAATTTTCTGATGTTATTGGTATCGCTAGGGTTAACAGGTGCAAATAAATTCCAGTCAAAATAAAAGCTATTTCCATAAGTCGTGGACTGCTCGTTGTTGTATGCGAGACCTGCTGTTGCTGTGGCACTGGCAGAGAAAATACCATAATTAGCATCAATACCTACACTTACATCATAGCTCTTACTGCGCGAGGTAGTTTCCGTATTACTGAAAGTCAGCTCCATAGAACCTGTTTGACCACCCTTAATATTGATATCCGTCTGGTTTTGGAACAAAACTTCTGCTCCCTCAACATTATTCAGGTCATGGGTTTGATAAGAATACAAGTCCCAGGCCCTTGGGGTCTTATTACCATATTCCGACAGATCCGATGACATGGTTTTTAAAACGGGGGAGGTCAGTTTAAAGAAAAACACATTGCGTTCGGGGAGGATGGGAGAACCATTATAATCTCTCATCATCCAACGGCTACGGATAATTGTGGGGGCAACATAGTAGTAGTACATCAGTCCATTGGAATCCAACTGAGAAGTGGGGGGGTTGATGGTATTTGAGATGGTAACAGACTTGGTTTCACTGGTTCCGGAAGATTCCTGAAAAGAAGACTTAAAGCCCGCTGTAACCGGCCCAATACCCATATTCATTTCTGCAGATAAGGAATAGGTTGTGGAAGTGCTTACAGAGTGTTCCTCGTTTTTGCTAAAGGTAAATTCAGTAAGTGGATTATTATTGAAATCAGGGTCACCCAGTTCGTAACCGTTTAGGGCATAGGGAACCGCTCCTTCCACGATCAGTATAATATCAAAAAAGTCAGCTTTCCTTGAAACTGGGGGGACTTCTGAGAGCTGGTCTTCATAAGTAAGCTGATCTGACTCCCAGAAACTGCAATAGGCACCACTTCCATAGGGGTAGCCTTGGGCCAAATACTTGGTTCTCTTATTGTCCTCCTTCTTATAGAATTCCATAAACCAGCTAGTTCTATAATAAATAGAAGCACCAAAATTCATCTCTTCCCAATCACTGAAGTTGTTGTCTGAAATATTCAGTTCACAACGTACCGGTCCTATATTGTCGTTATGATCCACTGAATAACCAATCTGAATATTATACGAGGAGGTAGAAGCACCTTTAACCGATCCTTGTGCCATGGATACCCATTTACAATGATTGTTATTTACACTGTGCTTTTCTGAGTGATAAGTAAACTGTCCGGGTACACCAGCATAAAAGTAGATATAGTTATTGCTTCTTGAAAAAGTATTTCCGGGAAAAGCAATCATTATCTTTTCCTGCATATCATTATCAATGAATTTGATTGCATCAACATTACCAGAACCCTCGTGATCAGTAGTTAATACAGTTGGATTATCATTAACATACATTAACTCTCCAGCATCATCGTTATATTCCAACTGGCGGTATTTTATATAGTTGTCAGCATCATCCTTGAAAAACATATAAATGATATCCTGGTAAGAAACCATGGAGATGGGATGACTACTTGTCTCAGGGAAATGAATTATTTTTTCATCCCCAAATCCATAACCATTATTTTCCTTCATATAATAGCTCATTTCTCCAGCTTCGTTATTGATCATAAAAAGAAACAGATCCTGGCCATGCACACAACTACTGATATCAGAATCATAATCTATGTTGTAATCCAAGGTCTGAACAACCTCACTACTTATTTCATTATTGCCATTCAAAACAAATGTGACGTATCGTAATACGCCACTATTCATACCTCCCATATTGTAAAACACATAGGTTTTGCCAAAGTAGTAATCGGATGAAGTGCCATTTATGTTGCTGAAAATGTCCGACAAGCCCTGTGTTGAATAATCTGACCTATCCTGAGCACCTACAGGCTCAAAAGGATATAATAATAAACAGCTCACTAGGAGTAAAAGATTGATTTTCATGGTATTTTTTTTTGGGTTAAAAATATCGTACAGGCGTTCTGATCAAGTAAAAAAGAACAGCCTTTTTTGGGTCTCATAAATATACAAAAAAAAACTTGGTACAGCAAGTCCTTGAATGCGTTTTTTTCTGATTTAATCATCTGACATACAGCAGTAGTGACAGATTTGGCCTCTGGTATAACTCACAATTAAGACGCTTTCTTAATTATGTGTTGGGTAGGGATCTGGTTTTCTCTTAAAATTCAAAAACACCTGGCAAAAAATCAAATCAGACCCAAGTAATTAACAACTTCTCAACAATACCAACATCAAGTCTCAAAAAGCAGTAGATTTAGCTTTTTGAAGGAAAAAGACCTCTTTATTTAAACCTAAAACCTGCAAGCTATGGGCGGATTTTTTGCCAGCATCTCAAAGTCTGATTGTGTGACTGATTTATTCTATGGCACCGATTACAATTCACATTTAGGAACCAAAAGGGGAGGTCTTGCCGTATTTAATAAACACAGCATCCACCGCAGCATCCACAACCTGGAAAACTCATACTTTCGAACTAAATTTGAACCAGACTTGCCTAAATTCAAGGGTAATAGTGGCATTGGAGTTATAAGCGATACCGAAGCACAACCCATTGTCATTAATTCACATTTGGGAGAATTTGCGATAGTTACAGTCAGTAAAATAAATAATCTGGACAGCCTGGTAAAGAGGTGCTTAAAGCAACGCAGACATTTTTCGGAAACCAGTTCAGGAGAAACCAATCCTTCTGAGTTGATAGCCATGCTCATTGATGAAGAAGAGTCCTATGAGAAAGGTATTGAGAATGTGTATGCATTGGTAGAAGGTTCTTGTTCCATGCTATTGCTTACCAAAAATGGCGTCATTGCAGCGCGGGATAAACTAGGCAGAACCCCCATCTTACTGGGGAAAAAGGAAGGGGCCTATGCCCTAAGCTCGGAATCAAGCTCTTTTTCGAACCTGGGTTATGATCTGGATAGGGATATCGGACCAGGAGAAATTCTTCACATTACACCCGATGGTTTTACACAGCTAAGAAAGCCCAATAAAGAAATGCAGGTCTGTGCTTTTCTATGGGTTTATTATGGCTATCCCAGTTCCAATTATGAAAATATCAATGTGGAAGAGTGCCGGTACCGCTGCGGGGCAGCGCTAGCCAGGAAGGATACGGTAGATATTGATTTTGTTTCGGGTGTACCTGATTCAGGAATTGCCCATGCCATAGGCTACTCCAATCAAAAACAGATTCCATATAAGAGGGCTTATGTCAAATACACACCCACCTGGCCCAGAAGTTTTATGCCTCAAAACCAAGAAACCAGAGAATTGGTGGCTAAGATGAAGCTCATTCCTATCGAATCTATTATCAAGGGAAAAAAGATTGTTTTTTGTGATGATTCCATAGTACGTGGCACACAGTTCAAAGACAATGTTCAGATTCTACACGAATACGGTGCAGAAGAGATTCATGTTCGACCCGCTTGTCCTACCTTGATTTTTCCATGCGAATTCTTAAATTTTTCACGATCACGTTCCACTTTAGATCTTGCTGGAAGAAAGGCCATTCAGGAGATTGAAGGTGCTGAGGATGGCCATTTGGATGAATATGCTACACCAGGAACTGATCGCTACCATGCGATGATTGAAAAGATCAGGGAACGGATTGGTGTTGACAGTCTCCAATTTCAGCATCTTGATGACCTGGTGGAAGCCATTGGACTTCCCAAAGAACAACTCTGTACCCATTGTTGGGATGGCTCCAGCAGGTTTTAGTCTGCCTTTAAAGCAATAGTTGAAACACGCTGTATTTCACAAGACTTTGGCTTAACAGTAAGGCTTAGTCGGTTTGTTATCTTTGCACCATGAAATTTGAAGATTACCGCATAGCCGAAGGTATTAAAAAGGCCATATCCAAATTGGGTTATAAAAAACCCACCGATATACAATTCCGCTCCATACCACCTATTCTCAGAGGAGAGGATGTATTGGCCATTGCTCAGACCGGTACCGGTAAAACCGCAGCTTTCGTCATACCCATACTTCACAAAATTCAGGAACAAAAGCAGGGCAGGAGGGCAGGTGGTATCAAATGTCTGGTATTGGCACCCACCCATGAATTGGCGCTTCAGATTTATAGTGTATTTAAAACTCTGGGTAAACATACCAAAGTTGATTTCCTTTGCATCCATGGGGGAGTGGAGCAGGATCCGCAAATCCAGCATCTTAACGATGGTGTGGATGTGTTGGTAGCCACACCCGGTCGGATGTTTGATCTGATCAGTCAGGGACATTTAATTCTCAACCACTTGAAAATTCTGGTGTTGGATGAAGCCGATCATATGCTCGATCTGGGATTTATCAAAGACATACGCGACCTGGAACGACATTTACCCAAACATCGGCAAACACTCTTCTTTTCAGCAACCATCAATGATAGCATTAAGAAATTGGCTTATTCCCTGGTTACCAATGCTATAAGAATACAGATTTCACCCAAAGACCCGGTAGCAAAGAATATTACCCATGCTGTAGCCATGATCGAAATGGATGACAAAAGGCATTTTTTAGCTGATCTGATTCGTAAAAACCCAGAGTTTAAGATATTGGTTTTCGTGAGGACAAAAGTGAGGGCTGAACGTGTGAAGAAAGCGCTTGAAAGGGTTGAAATAGTGTCTGACAGCATTCATAGTGATAAACTACAGGAAGAGCGTGAAATGACCATGCGATTGTTTAGAAGGGGAGAGCAGAAAATATTAATCGCTACGGATGTCAGCGCCAGGGGTATAGATATACCTTATGTGGATATGGTAGTCAACTATGACATGCCAGAGACTGCTGAAAACTATGTACATAGGGTAGGAAGGACTGGCAGAGGTGAGCAGAAAGGGCAGGCTGTATCCTTTTGTAGCAAAGAAGAACAAGAAAAACTGTCCTTCATTGAAACCCATCTGGGCAAACCCATCGACCGCATTCAAATCAGCAAACAGGAATACAAGGAAACCCTGATCAGTATTGAAGAAAAAAAGGATGACTGGCGGACCTTACTGGCCAATGAAGACCTGGAGGAACAAAGCCGGAAGAAACGCAAAAAGAAGCGTAGATAACGGTCATGCTGAGCCTGTCGAAGCATACCATCGATGCACTCCCATTCTTGTCATGCTGGCCCACTAAAGCAAACCAAATAACGCTATGGATCATATTTGTCATTCTGAGCAAGGCGAAGAATCTCAACCAAGAACGCTGGTTAAGGATATTTTCACACATTTATCCAAATGAAACAAGGGATCCTTCGTTTCACTCAGGATGACAGTGTTAACAATCCATTCTGGTCATGCTGAGCCCGT
>JAERTD010000012.1 GCA_016845175.1 Bacteroidota bacterium
TTAAATCTGTCACTGGGTGAAATCTGGTATTGCGTAAATCGGGCCTGCAATTGCTCAAGCTGAAAAGGCATTAATATTTCAAAATTGGCAAGCAGGGTGTTGCTGCATACATTCATGAAACGGAAGTGTACAATGGTATCAATCTCCTGGTCGAGATAATCAAAAGTAAATACTTTCAGGGAGCCATTGTTGTTTTGAGTGAATATGGTATCATAAAAATAACCTTCTTCATCAGTTCTTAGTTCAAGAAAAATGGAGGCACGGTCATAACCGGAGATTTCTGAGGTTACAAAAACCGGGTGCTCGTCTATGGGATTTCCATGTTCTTTGTTCAGAACCTGCCCGCCAATGATTACGTATTGCTCGCAATCAGAAGCCTGAACAGCAAAAACATTTAACATAATACCGAAGACCAGCAGCTTAAAAATTGCGCCTGCGCAAAGGTTTTTATGTGTCTTATTTATCATGATTATCTTTTGTTACTAAGTTGGTAAATACAGCCAAATCTTACGGCAAACATATGATTCGACTGTTTGAAATCGGAATCGCTATACAAAGGACTTAACTGGTATCTGAAATTGGGTTCAGCAGTGATCGAGAAACGATGCCCCAGACGATATTCTACCCCTGCTCCCAGCCACAATTGTGTATGCATGGAAGCACGATCGGGTAATGTATTTTGATACCGATGAATGGTGGCCTGAGGTGTATGCTTTGATACATCATCAATCTGCTTAGCTATCTGGAAATTGAAAGCCGTGCCACCGTATATTGAAAATTCGAACTTATTTATGCCGAAATGATAGCCTATTAATACAGGCAATTGCAGGTATTGGTAACGATTGGTAACACCCACTAAACCATTGTGTCTGACAGAATCCCAGATTTCAGTGGTTTGGGTATGATAGGTTGGAATGACGTTCCCATCAATGGTGTCGAAAGTCACATCATAAACATCCTCGTAAGTACCCATCATTTCATTTCGTGTCATATCCAGTTGGGCAAAACCATCATCTTTGTTAAAGCTGAATCCCAGGCCACTTCTTACAAACCAGTGCTTTTTGAAATAAAAGGAAGGCTCCACGCTAAGGGTATAAGCAGTGGATAGGGTGATTGAATCATATTGCTTTAAAGGGAACTCAGGGCTTACCAAAAGGGCCAGTTTCCAGGTGTTGTTTGAAATTTGTGTGTTTGACTCAGTTTGAGGCAGGGCCGCCGGAGGCAGTAAAGTATTATTGGTTCTGTAATCAAGACTATTATTCTGTTTCATCCAGAATTGCATAAAGTCAGTGGAAAGACTGCTTGGCCGTGTCTCCAGTTCCTGGAGGCTAAATGCCTGACGCATATTATGCTGGAATACAAGCTGGGTGGTATTATCTTTTGCTATTGTGGTGGTTTGGGTAAGCTTTTCGTTGCTTGGAGTGCTCACATTAGTTTCTGTTTGGAATTGTTCTGATTGTTTGGGAGACATCTCTTTTGAGAGTTCAGTCACCACTACAGTTTCACTGCTTTCATTTGCAGTAGTTCCCACAGTCACAGCAGTTTCGGCAGCATCAGATTGGCCAACAGTTGTTTGTGGCTCATCAGCCAAAGCCGGTGCGGCTGGGTTAACATCGTTTATTTGTTCCGAGACCATTTCCAGGTTTTCACTTTGGCCTGGATTAAAATACCACAAAGTGCCCATAATTACGACCGCAGCTACTATAGCAGCAGCAATCCGATAGGGCCAGGGGAAAAAAACCGGCTTATCAAGACCACGCTCGATGCCTTCCCATACAGAATCGGGAGGGGTGGTAGCAAAATCTGCCAATTGTTCCCTGAGTATTTGTTCGATATGTTCGTGATCCTTATTCAATATTTTCTCTGTCTTTAATTGATTTCAACTTTTTCTGTAATGCAGTTCTTGCTCTGGATAACTGGGATTTTGATGTGTTTTCGGAAATATTAAGTTTGATACCAATTTCCTTATGGGTATATCCATCGATAACACTTAAATTGAAAATGGTACGATATCCCTGCGGTAGTTCCTTTACAAGCTCGAGCAATTCATTGGCGCTAAGTTGTTCAACAATTAATGGCTTTTCAACAATACTGTTCTCATAGGTGTTGATATCAGCCGCAATTCCTTTTTTAATTCGTTTTTTATAAAGGTTAATCGCTGTATTAACTATTGTTCTTCTAACCCAGCCTTCCAGGGATCCTTCCCCTCTAAAGTCTTTCAGATGTCTGAACACCCTGATAAAACCTTCCTGTAAAATATCGTTTGCGTCATCTCTGTCAGAGGCGAATCGCAGACAAATGCCATACATTTTCGGTGACAGCTGCTTATAAAAAGTCATCTGTGCCTCCCGATCCTGTTTGACCAGTTTACGGATAAAGGATTTATCGAACTCCATTAGGGCTTCTTTCTGGCTTATTGAAAAAAGACCGGCAAGTTAATAAATAACCCTTAATATTCTATGTGATGACACAAGGCTCATCAGAATGGTTGCACAGCCCAAGCAGCTTGAAAGCCAAGCTTAAATGATATTTTTCATGGGGTATTTCTATAACACTCTTTTTAGGCTGCTATATAGGGTGGTTTTGGATATGGGTTTAGATAATACCAGATCGATTCCAGCTGCCTTTGCCATTTCTTCTTCAACAGCATTGGCATAGGCCGTTTGAGCCAATACCGGAAGGTCAGGGAATTTATTTTTGATGGCCTTTGTTGCCTCAAAACCATCAACTTCGGGAAGTTGTAAATCCATGAGTACCAGATCAGGTTTGATAGAAGTAGCCATGGAGATGGCTTCTTTCCCGGTTTTTGCTGTACTGACCACAAAGCCTTTGTCGGTAAGCATAATTCTAAGCAACCGCTCGGCATGGGGATCATCTTCCACAATGAGGATGCTTTTGTTTTTCCAGTTTAATTCTTGCTGATCAATAATTGGGGTGCTTGTTGGTTCTTCTTCTGATGCCAAAACACAATCGAAGAGTGTAATGGTAAATGTGGATCCTTTTCCTGCTTCAGATTCCAATTGCATCCGGCCGCCCATAAGCGATATTAATCCTCGTGAGATGGCTAATCCCAAACCGGTTCCATCCACTTTGCGGGTACTTGAATAATCCACCTGTGAGAAGCGTTCAAATATTTTTTGATGGTGTGCTTCGTCGATACCAATGCCGCTGTCTTTTACATAGAAGCTAAGTTCATTATCCGACCCAGCATAACAACCCAGCTCCACAAAACCTTTGGGCGTAAACTTAATGGCATTGTCGATGAGGTTATTCAAAACCTGTTGCATGCGCAAGGGATCAATGGTGATTTTAAGCTCATTAAGACTGGCATCTTGTTTTAGGATGAAATCAATGTTGTGCTCACCACTTTTCTGCAGCATTTCTTTATTGATCCGATAGATACGACTCATAAATTCTGCAAGAGAAACTTCTTCATCAACCACCCGCATTTGCCTGGATTCAATCCTTGCAATATCAATAATGTCGTCAATTTTCCTAAGCAATATGGCGCTACTGCTCTCCACAATTTGCTTGTATTCTGCCCTGTCTTCTGTGCTCAGGTCTACATTGAGCAGAATGTCCAGAAAGCCAATGATGTGGTTCATCGGCGTTCTGATTTCGTGAGACATATTGGTGAGAAATGCAGTTTTCAGTCGGTTGGATTCTTCTGCCTTGTCTTTGGCATTGATCAATTGTATTTCTGCCAGCTTTCGTTTGGTGATGTCTCCAATAATGACCAGAAAAGAACTCACCTTTCCCTTCTTGTCCCCCATAGAAATTCCACGGGAACGGTAATGTTTTTCTTCACCTGAAATATGCATGATGAGCTCATCGTCGAAGGGAATGTCCAATGCAATGAGTTTCTGGATTTTTTCTAGCAAAGGTGTATTTGAAAGCCTTGCAAAATCTTTTATGTGAAGGGCCTTCTTAAAATAATCCTCCTCCAGATCAAACAAACTGTTGACCAGTTTGTTGGCCCGGATCACACAACCGCTTTTCGCAATATTTAATACCGCAAGGGGTACATGATCCAATACTTCAGAAATATCCAATGTGGCAGATTCCTTTGTTAGTGCCCGATTGGTGAGTTGATCTACTTCAAATTGTAGTGATCTAATTTTCTGCTGTAAGAGCTCAATGGTATGGTCCACAGACTTCTTGTCCATTTCCTGCTGTTTTGTTTCAAATAAGCCTTTTCCTTACAATGCAAAAGTAATCAAACTTATTTATGATGCACTCCAGTGCCTTTAGCTAAGTTGTTAATCCCCATTTTTAAAATGTTAATTTGATGTTATTTTAATGCTTGAATTACGTAAGTATCAATCAATGAATATTTTTGTGTATAAATATAGCTGCTATCACCATGAAAAAACGCTCAATAAACTTTGGATTTTTAATCCTTGGCCTGCTTGCATTTGCTTTTTTACCAAGTTGTTATTACGATAATGAAGAGGATTTGTATCCGAGCCCACCTGCCTGTGATACAACCAACATCACTTATTCGGCTACCGTTTGGCCCATCATAAGTGAGTCATGTACTTCCTGCCATTCAGGCTCGGGTGCCGGCGGCGGCGTGCTACTTACCAACCATGCTGAAGTGGCAGATGCCTGTAACAATGGACGGTTGTTGGGAGCCATCAGACATGAGTCGGGTTATTCACCCATGCCGAAGGCACAGGCAAAAATGAGTGATTGTGATATCAAGAAAATCGAGCTTTGGGTAGCAGATGGCACCCCTGACAATTAGCGGGAGTACATGCACGATATGAGGGTGGTATAATTCATAAAAGTCACAAACATGAAGAAATACAAGAAAATATTAGGAATTGCCTTGGTGGCATTTATCATGGTGGCTGCCTATGTTTGGTTTTTTGTATATAACAAACCCCATCGAAATATTGAAAAAGCAAAGGCTGATTATGAATTGAGTGCTGAAGTGGCCTACCATACTTTTCACAGTGGAGACCCTGTTCAGGCAAAGGAATATTTGGGTAAGGTCATACAACTAACAGGTCAGGCAAGCCACATTGAATCAGGTGACTCTCTCATGGTCCTGGTGTTTGTTTTTGAAGAAGGCATGTTCGGTGATGAAGGCATCCGTTGCAGTTTTCTTCCCAAATACAACCAACAGCTTGCCTCGCTTGATTTAAGTAAGGAAATTATGGTTAAGGGCTATTGTGCCGGATATAACGAAACTGATGTTATCATGGAACAATGCTCGTTAGCTAGACCTCAATAAACCACTACAACAATAATGTAAACCCTAACCAATGAAAAAAGTAATTATCATCGCCCTGGGGCTCGGATTGGCACTCAATCTTTCAGCTCAGCGTTTCCTCACAAAAACCGGACATATTTATTTTTCTTCCGATGCGCCATTGGAAAAAATTGAAGCCCATAACCGGCAGGTAAATGCGGCACTTGACAGCAGAACCGGAGATTTCATTTTCAAAGTACTCATGAAATCCTTTGCTTTTGAGAAGGCCTTGATGCAGGAACATTTCAATGAAAATTATGTGGAAAGTGATCTGTATCCAAATGCCATTTTTGTGGGTAAAATACCCAATTTGGATGACGTTGACTTCGAAAAAGCAGGAACCTATCAGGTCACGGTGATGGGTGATATGAATTTGCACGGAAAATCTCAGAAAATTGAGGAGGATGGTGTTCTTGTTGTCAGTAAGGATGGTATTCAGGCTACTTCTACCTTCAATCTCGAGATTGCTGATTATGATATTAGTATTCCTGGTGCGGTGGCTGGAAAAATCGCCGATGAAATACAAATTCATGTGGATGTCAATTTAAAAGCCCTCAACAAATAGAAAAACCATGAAAACCCAATTAATTATTGCCATACTACTGCTGTTTGCTGTTCCGATAATGGCGCAGGATGATATGATGGATTTATTTGCTGAAGAAGAACCCACAGCAGATTACACCTTTGCTACCTTTAAAGCCACCAAAGTGGTGATCGGGCAATCTGTTGAAAATCCGGGAAACGGTAGTCTGGTCTTTGTGATTCAGCACCATTTTGGCCGTGTCAACACCGGTATAGAAGAATTCTTTGGCTTGGATCAGGCCACCACCCGTTTGGGTTTTGAATACGGGGTCAATGACTGGCTGGCCCTTGGACTTGGTCGTTCCATGATTGAAAAAACCTATGATGGTTCCGTGAAAGCCAAGATCCTTCGCCAGCAAACAGGTAAACGAAATATTCCCATCTCTCTGAGTTATTTTGGAAGCATAGCCATTCAAAGTATGCCATGGCCCGAACCGGAGCGTACCAATTATTTTTCATCGCGGATAAGCTATGCCAACCAATTGCTCATTGCACGTAAATTCAGCCGCGCCTTTTCTTTGCAGTTAATCCCCACACATATCCACCGCAACCTGGTTGAGAAAAAAACTGATGATAATGATGTATTTTCTCTGGGGGCAGGCGGTCGTCTGAAACTAAGCAACCGCATCAGTCTCAACGCAGAATACCATTATTTACTCAGCCAACAAACGGCTGAGGATTTTCACAATTCCTTTTCTGTGGGTATCGACATTGAGACCGGTGGTCATGTCTTTCAGTTGTTTGCCACCAATTCACAGGGTATAATTGCCCAGCAATTTATTGCCCGTACCGATGGGGATTGGCTCAATGGTGACATCCATATCGGATTTAATATCAGTCGTTCCTTTCAATTGAAAAAGAAAAAACAGCCGAAGGACTAATCCTTAAATTTTTTTTAGTCAAAAGATTTACAACTTCTCTGCATGCTAATCATTGCCTAATCAATGGGTAGTTACATCTGAAACTACTTATAATGACAAAGCAATCCGCCCTCATTGTTAGATCCTTATAACCAGGTTAATAGCCTTGAAAAACCGCACAGCAAAAGCACTGTTTATTTCACCCACCACGGCTCCATTGTTATTTAATAACAATTAAATACCTGATCCCTAATTATTTAGATAAATTCTAAATTAGAATTAACACCACATTTATGCGTATATTACAATAACAATAGTTTATTTTTGAATTCAAGTATTGAAACTCTTAAATTATTTAAAACATAATTCAATCATTATGAAAAAACTGTACTATTCGTTATTTGTAGCCGCCACCCTTTGTTTTTTAACAGGAGATTTGCTGGCTCAAACAGTAAAATTATCCGGTGAACTTCGCCCACGCTATGAAATGCGACACGGTTATAAAAACCTGTTTCCAGATGATGCAAAAGCTGCGAACTTCATTTCTCAGCGCACCCGGTTAAATGCTTTTTATGGCACCGAAAAATTCAAAGTAGGTCTTAGCTTTCAGGATGTCAGAGTATGGGGAGATGTTTCCCAGCTTAACAAATCAGATGTTAACGGAACCTCTATCCACGAAGCATGGGGTCAGGTATTCTTTACTTCAAACTTTTCCTTAAAAGTAGGTCGTCAGGAAATTGTTTATGACGATCACCGAATTTTTGGTAGTGTGGGTTGGGCACAGCAAGCCCGTAGCCATGATGCGGCCATTTTTAAAATCAAAGCATCTGCCAACCATAAGATAGATATTGGTTTGGCCTACAACGCCATGGGAGAGACCTTGCTCAAGCAGGATTATACGGTTAACAGTTATAAAACCTTCCAATACGGATGGTACCATGGTAATTTTGGAAAAGTAGGCTTAAGTTTCCTGGTGTTGAATAACGGAATGGCTTATGATGATAAATCCGACACCACCAATATTGTTGAAAAAGTAGCTTTCAGCCAAACCATTGGCCCACGATTGACCTTTAAAAGCGACCTGATTAAGTTCAATGTTGCCTTCTATTATCAGGGTGGTAAAAATGCCGGTAATACCGATCTGTCGGCCATCTATGCTGCTGGTGATGTATCTGTTGGTTTGGGCAAAGGATTTAGCCTGGGTATTGGAGGAGAATATCTATCCGGAACTGCAACAAAAGACCAGGGTGCTGGCGAAGACAAATCATTTACCCCATTCTATGGAACCAACCATAAGTTTAATGGATGGATGGATTATTTCTATGTGGGCAACCACGGCGGCAATGTAGGTTTAACAGATATTTATTTGCCCATCAAGTTTAAGAAAGACAAATTCTCTGCTGCTCTGATTGCACATTATTTCATGTCTGCCGCCACGGTTACCGATATGGCTACCAACACAGATTATAGCAATGGACTGGGAACAGAGATTGACCTTACCGTAGGCTATAAAATCAACAAGAGCATGATTATCAGTGCCGGTTATTCACAAATGTTCGCCACAGAAACCATGGGCATCCTTAAAAATGGTAAACACAACAACACCAACAACTGGGCATGGCTGATGCTCACCTTCAAGCCCACTTTCTTTGAAAAGTAATCTATCACCGAAAACAACTAATCATATGGACAGAAGAGATGCACTAAAAAATTTACTGGCTTTCGTTCCTCTTGGAGGTGCTTTTGCAGGTATCAGTGCCATGGGTTTTCGCTTTATCACTCCCAAAAAACGGGATATGACACGGCGTATCTTCACCATTCATCTTGAAGAATTACCCATCAATGCTACCAAAAAGTTCAAGGACCTCTACGGAAGAGACCTCGTTCTCGTTCGGACGGGTGAACATGAGGTGAAGGCCATGTCGACTGTATGTACCCATCTGGGATGTACAGTTTACTGGGAAAAAGACCGAGAAGAATTCTACTGCCCCTGTCATGCGGGAAGGTTCGATAAAGACGGCAAAGTTCTGGCCGGACCGCCACCACGACCACTCGATTCCTATGATGTGGAGATTGATGAAGGCAATGTGTTCATTTACTTTAAAGACAAGGAGGCTTAATTATGGGATTTTCTACCTGGTTAAAAGAGTCGTTTCCCATCGATCAGGAAGCGATGATCAAATTAACAGCCGAGCCCATTCCAAACCATCTGAAACGTTGGTGGTGGGCTCTTGGCGGGACTCCTCTTTATATGTTCGTGGTTCAGGTGATTACAGGTATCATGCTTATTTTCTACTATGTGCCTGAAACCGATAAAGCCTACGACAGCATAGCCTATATTACTTACCAGGCCGATTATGGCTGGTTGATACGAAGCATTCACCGCTGGTCATCCAATATTATGATTGCCGCATTGATTTTGCATATGCTTCGTGTGTTTTTTACCCGATCCTATCAAAAACCCCGTGACCTCAACTGGATGTTTGGAGTGGTGCTGTTTCTGCTCACCCTGATGTTTGGCTTTACCGGATATTCTTTGGTGTATGAACAGATGTCCTATTGGGCCATGAAAGTAGGTACCGGAATTGCCGGAGCCACTCCTTTTATAGGAGAGTGGGTTGCCGACTTTATGCGAGGCGGATCGGAAATTGGACAAAATACCCTGACCCGTTTTTATTTATTCCATGTGGTACTCTTGCCGCTATTAATTGTCATGGCCATCGGTCTTCATGTGTATCTGATCCGGGAGCATGGCGTAACGGAGCTCGAATTTGAAGGTGAAGAAAAAGTGGAAAAGAAAACTTTCCCACTATGGCCTGACCATGTGTTCACCGAGTTGATTATGGTTAGCATCATCATGATAGTACTGGTGGTATTATCCTTGCTCTTCCCGGTACACCTTGGTGAGAGGGCTGATCCTAATGTGACCCCACTTCATATCAAGCCCGAATGGTATTTCTATGCAGTTTTCAGATGGCTAAAAGTCACCAACTTATTGGTAGGCGTGCTTGGACCTATGATCTTTCTGGGCATTCTGTTCTTCTGGCCTTTCATCGATAAGTTCCTCGACAAACTGTTCCCCAAGAGGGAAGTTGGGTTCTGGATTGGTGTCATCGGAATGTTAACCATTATCGTGTTCACCATCTGGGAAATATTCGGTCACTAAACACACATCAAAAAGCAATTAAAAAATAATCTAAATCATATTACAATGGCAACAAGTTTAAATACAAAAAGGACAATAATCGGGGTGCTAAGCCTTGTATTTATTGTGGTATTGCTCATGGCTTTATGGAAAGAAGTTCAGCATGCAATGCCGGATTACAAAGCGGATCCTATCATTGATGCAGG
>JAERTD010000013.1 GCA_016845175.1 Bacteroidota bacterium
TGGTTTTTTATCACGCTTAGTTTGGAGTCCAGTATCATTCCTATCACCGACCTCATGATGGAACAAAGGCTGTACCTGCCATTATTTGGGTTTTCCCTGGCCATCTCAATGGCATTGTTTGTTGTATTGAAGGAAAATATGGTCAGGTTCATGGCAATTATTATCCTAATTTCGATCATCTTGGGAGTAACAACTTACCAAAGAAATTTCGATTGGAAAACCAATCAAAGTATCTGGCTCAAGTGTCTGGAAGAAACCCCGAACAATACAAGAGCATTGGTATATGTAGGTCGGTCCATGGCTGTTCAGGATCCCCATCAAGCCCTGAATTATTTTAATCAGTCAATTGCTGTGGATTCAAATTACTATCATGGTTGGTTTAACCGGGGTTTGATATATTACGACAAGCGTAATTATGATGAAGCCCTGGATAATTTTAATCGGGCACTGTCCATTGAAGGATTGCATCACGATTATATCTATTATCTGATGGGCGCCTCATATCTCTATAAAAAAGAGTATGGCGATGCCATTAGTTACCTTGACCAATACATTAACAAAAACCCAAATGATCCCAAAGCCTTTATGTTCAGAGGAGAGGCGCATTACTTTAAGGGAAACTACCTGGAAACAGCTTCCGATTTCAAAAGTTCCTTAAATCTGGATGCCTCTACAATCAACCTTTATCTGAACTTAGTAGAAGTATATTACAAACTTGGTGACAAGGAGCAGATGAGATACCATATTGAAATTGCCAAGCAAAAAGGTCTTACAGTTCCCGTCACTTATACCGATTTCATACAGGAATAATTATACCTTTTTTAAGCAGCCTTTCGCCTATCTTATATCTTTGTTGAAAATAAATTTGCATGGATTTGTCTGAAATCATTAATGCTGAAATGTCACGTGCCAATGTGGATTTTATCGTGGGTTTGGTTGAAAAAAAGCCGGCACTTTTTAATGACATCCTGGCTTTGGTTTTGCGTAATGAGGAGCCTGTGTCCAGAAGGGCCTTTTGGGTTTTGGATCATTGCAGCGATAAACATCCTGAACTCATGAAGCCACATCTCCTGGCCTTATATGAAGCTTTACCTGCTTTTGAAACAGATGCCATGAAGAGACATAGTCTCAGAATTATACATCGTTATCCCATCGAAGAAGCTTATATGGTGGATCTGATGGACCGTTGTTTTAGGTTCCTGATGTCGACTACTGAACCCATTGCTGTGAAACTGTTTTCCATACATATTTTATATGCTATTTCGCAGAAAGAACCCGGTATTAAAAATGAGTTGGCAGCCTGTCTTGAATTTCAAATTGAAGAAGGAAGCCCGGGTGTTAAAAACATTGGTAATCGTATTTTGAGGAAGATACGAAAGGAGCTCGGTTAACCACCATACTACTCATAGGCCGTCCTTTATAGCTTAGAAATCATATTTATTTATCCATCAATCCTTTTTTTTATAAATTAGCTTTCCCAAAATTTGAGGTAAATGAAAAGGTCGTGGATTATTATTATAGTGATTGTATTGGCTGTATTGCTGTTATACAGTTCTTTTAAAAGCAGATACAATATGATGGTTACCAGCGGCGAAGCAGTTGATGCCCAGTGGTCACAAGTGGAGAATGTGTACCAACGCCGTGCCGACCTTATCCCCAATCTTGTGGCCACCGTTAAGGGCTATGCCGAACATGAGCAATCCACCCTGGAAGGTGTTATAGAAGCCCGTTCCAAGGCCACATCAGTCAATATCGATGCCAACAATCTTAATACAGGCACATTTCAGGCATTCCAACAGGCACAGGAAGGCTTAACTCAGGCACTATCAAGGCTGATGGTAGTGGTTGAAAAATACCCCGATCTCAAAGCCAACCAGAACTTTCTTGAATTACAGGCCCAATTGGAGGGGACAGAGAACCGAATTACAGTTGAACGTATGAAGTTTAACGAGACCACTCGCAACTACAACACTTATATAAAAAAGTTTCCTAACAATCTTTTTGCTGCTATATTTGGCTTTGAGCAAAAGCCTTATTTCTCAGCACAATCAGGCGCAGATAAAGCACCCGAAGTCAAGTTTTAAGTTTATTTAGTGTTCACTAACATTTACTACTATGAGTACTTCTGCACGCACATTTTTTTCAAAAGCCGAAAGAGACGAAATTAAAAGAGCCATCCTGAATGCTGAAATGGACACTTCAGGAGAAATCAGAATTCACATAGAAAGCATATGCGATGAAGAGGTGCTGGACCGGGCTGCATTCCTGTTCAAGAAGCTTAAAATGGAAAAAACCGAATTGAGGAATGGGGTGTTGTTCTATCTGGCCGTTGACAGTCAAAAATTTGCCATCATTGGGGATTCAGGAATCAATGCTTCCGTACCTGAGGACTTCTGGGTAAATATTAAGGAACAAATGCGTACAAAGTTTCAGGCAGGAGAGTTTACAGAGGGGCTCATTGAAGGTATTAAGGAAGCAGGTATCAAACTTAAAAAGCACTTTCCGCATCATCTGGATGACATCAATGAGTTGTCTGATGAAATATCATTCGGAAAATAATTACAGTCAGATTTCGTTACACTAGTGCATGATAAACCAAAATAGAATATGGGTAAAAAAATCCTGTTATTCCTCTTTAGCATATGTTTAGTACTAAGCCATGAACAAAGCTTTGCTGACATACCCCCAAAACCTTCCAAAGCAAGTCTGGTCAATGATTTTTCCAAATTACTTAGTCAGCAAGAAGTCAATCAACTGGAACAAAAACTCCACAGTTTTCATCACACCACCTCCAATCAGATCCTGATCATCACTGTGGATAATATCGCAACCGAAACACCAGCTACTTTTGCTTTTGGCATTGGTGAGACATGGGGTGTAGGACAACAGGATTTCAACAATGGAGTGGTTATTCTTGTCAACCCTAAATCCGAGCAAAATCAAAAAGGACAAACCTATATAGCTGTGGGTTATGGACTGGAGGGAGCCATACCTGATGCTACAGCCAAGAGAATAGTTGAAAATGAATTGATTCCAGCCTTCAGGCAAGGTGACTATTTCAGGGGACTTGATCAGGCGACCACCGTATTGATGGAACTTGCTGCAGGTGAAATAACAGCAGAAGGATATAACCGAAGCAAAGGTGGCCATTCCTTCGCTAATTATATGCCTATACTCATCATCATTATTGTTGTGATTCTTATACGCATGAGTCGTCGCCGTTCTGATGGTATGGGTAGCCGTAGCGACCTCCCCTTCTGGACAGCACTCTGGTTGGGCAGCACCATGAACAGCAGATCCCATGGAGGAAGCTGGAATAGTTTTGGTGGTGGAAGTGGATTTGGCGGTGGTTCTAGCTTCGGTGGTTTTGGTGGTGGGAGCTTTGGTGGAGGCGGTGCTGGCGGTAGCTGGTAATCCTTAACTGGAATTGCTTCCTTTTCCCTTTATATTCAATAGTTTTTTATTTCATAAAGTGCAAGAATCAGGCACTTTAGATGCTTTCCTGACATTCACTTTTTTTTGTTATTTTTTAACAGTAATTTGTATCTGACTGATATTAGGCATATTCAGTTCTATTCAGGTATTTTATTACCTAATTATTCAATTTATCTTGAAAAATTCAATACTTTTGAACTTCCAAAATTGGAAGAATTAACATAATTTTAACAGTCAATATTTTTAATAAATATCTGTTTAGTTGATTAATCTCTACACCATGATCATAAACGGTTTTGTTCCCAAAAAACCTTTTGCGTTGAAAGGCTTTTTGACCACCGGGGCCCTTTCCCTTCTATTATTTTTTAGTTACACCACATTCGGACAGTCGGCAGAAGCTGAAAAGAACTTTGCAGTTTGTAAAGCCTGTCACACAATTGGTGGTGGAAAGCTGGTAGGTCCCGACTTAAAAGGAGTTACTGAGAAATATGATGAGGAATGGCTTATCAAATTCATTCAAAACTCCACTCAGCTCATCGAATCGGGCGACGCCCAGGCCATTAAGGTTTTTGAGGAATTCAACAAAATCCCCATGCCTCCCAATGCCTTATCGGATGAGCAGGTTAAGGATTTGTTATTATACATTGCCAATGACGGCAAAGTTTCCGGATCAGCAGAAACTGCAGTGGTGGAAACCGAAGCTGTTGAAGATGTTAATGAATCAGCCGAACAATTGCTGGCTGAATTGAAGAGAGATGATGCACGTAATATGCAAACTACCTTTGTAGTATTGCTCATCCTCCTGCTCATCAGCGTTTTTGACCTGGTTGTTATTCGCTTAATTAAAGCCAAATGGATTCATATCATCATTATATTGATCTCCGTGGTGGTGATGGGTGAAATCTTATTTGTTGAAGCTGCTGCCTTAGGGCGCCAGCAGTATTATCAGCCCGAACAACCTGTATGGTTTTCACATAAAGTTCATGCAGGTCAGAATAAAATCGACTGTAAATACTGTCACTTTACCGCTGACAAAAGCATGCATGCAGGTATCCCACCGGTGCAAGTTTGTCTGAACTGCCATAACCAGGTAAGAGAAGGTAAAATTACCGGCACCGAAGAAATCGCAAAGATTCATCAGGCCGTGGCAGACAATAAACCCATCGAATGGATCAAAGTTCATAATCTTCCAGACCATGTATATTTTAATCATGCCCAGCATGTCAATGCAGGAAAAGTGGATTGTAATGATTGTCATGGTGAAGTAGAGAAAATGGACGAGATCATCCAGGTTGAAGACCTGAGTATGGGCTGGTGTGTGGAATGCCACCGAACTACCGAGGTTCAATTTGCTTCCAATAAGTTCTATGAGCAATACCTCAGCACCCACGAAAAACTCAAAAACGGGGAACTGGACAAGGTGACTGTTCAAACCATGGGTGGTGATGAATGTCAAAAATGTCACTACTAATACCTATTCAATAAAGCTTTAAATCATTCCATTTATTTAACTATCATGGAAAAAAAATACTGGCAAAGTCTAGAAGATTATAAGGACTCACTAAAGAAAACCACTGAGAGTAAAGCAGAAGCTGTACCTGAGTTTTCCATTGAAGGCCTTGACGAATCTGAAGTAAAAGGGCAATCAAGCCGAAGGGATTTTCTTAAAATGTTAGGTTTCTCGGTCAGTGCAGTGGCTCTGGTATCCAGCTGTCAAATGCCTGTCAGAAAAGCCATCCCACTCTTAAACCAACCGGAAGATCTCATCCCAGGTGTACCCAATTATTATGCTTCAACCTTCTTTGACGGGGTGGATTACTGCAGCATTTTAGTAAAAACCCGCGAAAACAGACCCATTAAGATTGAAGGTAATAACTTATCGCCTCTGTCAATGGGAGCAACTTCTGCAAGGGTACAGGCCTCTGTGCTCAACCTGTACGATGACGCACGGCTTAAAGATCCCATGAAGGAAGGAAAAGCTGCTAAATGGGAAATGCTAGACAAGGAAGTGGTGAAATCACTGGAAAACCTGAGGGCCATCAACAGAAAAGTAGCTCTGGTCACCTCCACCATCATTAGTCCTTCTACCCGCACCTTGATTGAAGAGTTTACCAAGACTTACCCCAATATCGAATGGATCACTTACGATAGCATCAGTGCCTCAGCTTTGCTAAAAGCCAACGATATCAATTTTGGTCAGGCCACTCTACCAAGCTATAATTTTGACAAAGCCAATGTCATTGTAGGCTTCAATGCTGATTTTCTGGGCAACTGGTTGTTACCGGTAACCTATACCAAACAATATTCCAGTCGTAGGAAATTAAACAAAGCGAACCCAAGTATGTCTCGCTCCTATCAGTACGAAAGCCGTTTATCACTTACCGGATCCAATGCTGATATCAGATACGGTATCAAACCTTCTGAGGAGGCAGTTGTTCTGCTTAATCTGTATAATAGAATTGCCAAGGCCACAGGACAGCCCACAGTTTCTGTGGGTAAGGCCAGTGTAGAAATTGATCAGGCTGCCAACGATTTGCTTAAAAACAAAGGCAAATCTCTGGTTGTTTCGGGCACCAATAGTCTGGATATACAACTAGTGGTCAATGCCATCAATCATATGCTTGAAAACTATGGCAAAACCATTGATTTGAGCAAGCCTTTAAACATTCGTCAGGGTGACGAAGCAAAAATGCAACAACTTGTTTCCGAAATGAATGCCGGAAACATTCACGGCATGCTTCTGTACAATGTCAATCCTGCTTATGATTATCCTGATCAGGAAGCCTTTAAAAAAGGATTGACTAAAGCGAAGCTTAAAGTCGCTTTTAATGACACCATGGATGAAACCGCCAAATTGTGTGATTATGTCTTAACTACCAATAACTATCTGGAATCATGGGATGATTCTGAAGCAGTTAAAGGTATCTATAGCATGACACAACCTACGGTTCGTCCCATATTCAATACCCGACAATTCCAGGACAGCCTTCTGTTGTGGTTGGAAAAGGGAATGGATTTCTCCACTTATATGGAACAGTTATGGGCCAAAAAAATAACTGATGAGGCCATGGAAGTAGGTGATTTCACTTCTTTCTGGAACCAGTTTAAACATGACGGAGTGTTCCATCACGAGACCGAAGTTGACCATCCTGAATTTAAAGCCACAAACCTGAAAGCTGCACCAGCAGCAAAAGGCGGAATGGAGCTCGTACTCTATGAAAAAATATCCATTGGTAATGGCAAATACACCAATAACCCCTGGTTACTGGAAATGCCTGATCCAATCAGTACAGCCACCTGGGACAACTACTTGACCATCTCACCTCAATATGCTGAAGAACAAGGTTTAGCCAAAGAAGATGTGGTTACACTTAATGGTTTATTTGAAATTCCTGTGTTGGTACAACCTGGTCAGCCTTATGGTACCGCGTCATTGGCCGTAGGATTTGGAAGAACCGATGCTGGAAAAGCAGCTGTCGGTGCAGGTCAGAATGCCTATCCCCTGATGCATATCAATAAGGATAGTTTCCAAATGGGCGGACAAATCATCAATGTGGAAAAGGTAGCTGGTAAAAATTACCCACTGGCCTTAACCCAGATGCATCACGACATGGAAGACAGACCCATTGTTCGTGAAACTACGCTGGCAGAATACAAGAAAGATCCAAGTTCAGGAAATGAACTGCATGCCTACGATGAGGAGCACAATGCTACCTTATATGGTAAAGTTGATTTTGACGGCATCCACTGGGGCATGAGCATCGACTTAACCAGTTGTACCGGTTGCGCCAACTGTGTTATTGCCTGTCAGGCTGAGAATAATGTAGCCGTAATTGGTAAGGAACAGGTAAGAAACCGTCGTATTATGCACTGGATGAGAATTGATCGCTACTTTTCAAAAGATGAGGTCAATCCGGAAGTTCATCATATGCCGGTCATGTGCCAGCATTGCGACAATGCACCTTGTGAAAATGTTTGTCCGGTGGCTGCCACCAACCATAGCAACGAAGGCCTCAATCAGATGGCCTACAACCGTTGTATCGGAACCCGTTACTGTATCAATAACTGCCCCTATAAGGTAAGAAGGTTCAACTGGTTCGAGTTTGCCAACAACAACAAATTCGATTACAATATGAACAGCGACCTGGGTAAGATGGTTCTCAATCCTGATGTTATCGTTCGTCAGCGTGGTGTGGTTGAAAAATGCTCTTTATGTGTACAACGCTTGCAGGAGAAAAAACTTACTGCTAAGATGGAGAATCGCAGCCTGGTTGACGGCGAAGTTCAGACTGCCTGTTCACAAAGCTGTCCTGCGGATGCGATACAATTCGGCAATTTGCTTGAAAAAGATAGTGTGGTGGCTCTTAACAAGGAGGATGAACGCACCTACCACTTAATGGAGCACCTGCACACACTACCTTCTACCAGTTATCTTACCAAAGTAAGAAACACAGAAGCATAAGGATTAAAAAATAATGCACAAAATCTGAAACAATGTATAATACCAGAGTCAGAGGAATTTTAATTCAAGGGAACAAAAGCTATCAGGATGTTAGCCGGGATATCATCAAGCCTTTGAATGACAAAACCCCGATGTGGTGGTGGATCACTGCATTTTTGGCCACCGGAGCCCTGTTTTGGGGTGTTTGGGGTTTCTACAACACCATAACCGTAGGTATAGGTACCTGGGGTCTAAACAACAATGTGGCATGGGGCTGGGCCATCATTAATTTTGTATGGTGGATCGGTATTGGACATGCCGGAACGGCGTTTTCCATATTCCTGCTCATCCTGCGTCAGAAATGGAGAACTTCCATTAACCGTGCTGCTGAAGCCATGACCATATTTGCCGTTATGGCTGCCGGATTGTTCCCATTGATCCATATGGGTCGTATCTGGGATGGTTTTTTCATTTTTCCTTACTGGAATACCCGTGGGCCACTTTGGGATAACTTCAACTCACCTTTGTTTTGGGATGTTGTGGCTATCAGCACCTATTTTATGGCCTCATTTGTATTCTGGTATATCGGAATGATTCCGGATTTTGCCACCATTCGTGAGCGAACCACCTCTGCCGTTAAAAAGAAAGTATATGGTGCTTTGAGTTTTGGATGGATTGGTAATGCCAGAGGCTGGTTGCGTTTTGAAACCGCTGCCCTCTTACTGGGAGGCATGGCTGCTCCATTGGTAGTTTCTGTACATTCCATTGTATCCATGGACTTTTCTGTTTCTGTAGTACCTGGCTGGCACACAACCATTTTCCCTCCATATTTTGTGGTTGGCGCAATCTTTTCAGGATTTGGAATGGTGCTCACACTTATGATTGTGATGAGGAAATTGTACAAGTTTAAAGATTATGTCACCGATGGCCATCTGGATGCCATTGCCCGAATACTGACCTTCATTTCATTAATCATGGGTACCGCCTATCTCACCGAATTATTCATGGCCTGGTACTCAGGTTCCGAATATGAGATGTTTACCTTCATGAAAAACAGGGTTACGGGAGAATACAAATATGCTTTCTGGACCATGCTCACATGTAATGCCATTATCCCGCAGTTTTTCTGGTTCAAGAAAATCAGGAAGAACATTACCATGGTCTTCATTATGTCCTTATTTATCAATCTAGGCATGTGGTTTGAACGTTATGTAATCGTGGTTACTTCCCTGTCACGCGACTTTCTACCTGCAACCTGGGCAACTTATCAACCTACCATCACTGAGATCGCCGTATTTTCAGGAACCATTGGATTATTTATCCTGGGTGTATTGGCCTTCTTCAGATTTGTACCAACCATCGCCATCAGCGAAGTTAAAGGGGTATTAAAAGAAACAACAACATTAAAATCATTTACCGATGAGCAACACTAATATAATAGCTGTTTATGAAGATGAGCAGGTGCTGCTGAAAGCCATCGATTCGCTTCAATCGAATGATGTCAAAGTAAAAGATGTGTTTTCACCCTTCCCTATTCACGGGATATGGGACAAACTAAAACAGACTACCCGTCTGCCTTATGCCACCTTTATTTATGGGGCCATCGGGGCAGGATTAGTCTTCGCTTTCCTGTACTGGACATCGGTGGTTAACTATCCACTAAAATTTGGCGGAAAGCCCCTGAATACCCTGTCATTTATCATTATCATGTTCGTACTGACGATCAATATCGGAACCTTACTCACTTTCCTCACCTATTTCATCCGGGAAAAAATGTACCCTGGAAAAAAGGTGGAAATGCCGGTTCCGAGAACTACCAACGACCAGTTCGCCATAGTTATTGAAAAGGATGCGGATATGAATGAGGACCAGCTGAAAAAAATCAACAGTTTGTTGAATGACAGCGGTGCCATTGAAGTGAAAGAATCGACTGTTAATTATGAAGCTTAAAATAGATGCCATGAAATATTTACGTCTTTTAGCACTATTTGTCATTCCCTTGTTGCTCTTGTCATGCAACAAGGATAAGAACAACCCGGGTTACGACTATATGGGTTATCAGGATATGTATTACACCAAGTTCTACAAAGCCTATTCCCCCAATAGTGTTTTCAGCGATAGCATAACCAACCAGCTACCTGCGGATGGCGCCATTGCAAGAGGCACTATGCCCTTTCCTCTACCAGCCGGTAATATTGGCGAACGTGCGGCCAGTCAAATGCAGTCAGGTGCTGTAATTCTTAATCCTACCACACCAGATGAAGAATCACTGGCTAAAGGCAAGGAATTATACGGTGTTTTTTGTAGCAGTTGTCATGGTGCACAAGGCAAAGGTGATGGCCACCTGTACACAAGTAAGCTGTTTCCTGCAAAACCCACTTCACTGGTGGAAGCCTACGTCCAGAATAAAAAAGATGGAGAGATCTATTTCGTTATAACCAAAGGTTCCATTTCAGGCCTTATGGGTCCTCACGGAAGTCAGATAACACCTGATGAACGTTGGATGATTATTAATTATATCCGAACTCTGGCTCAATAATATTCAGTTCTTAACTACAAAATCAACAACAATGGATGATAAAAAAATACAGGTCGGCGGTACATTCAAGCTAATTATGATCATCTTGATTGCTTTTGGCTTCGTCACGGTATTGACAGGATTCTTTACAGGTGACTCCACAAGAACCTGGGCCAACTTATTGCTCAATAACTATTATTTTTTATCTATAGTCATCGGGGCTACCTTTTGGATGGCTCTTCAGGCCATTACCCAATCCGGTTGGTCAGCAGCTTATGTGCGCATCCCCCAGGCCATGAGTATGTATCTGATAGTTTCTTTCGTTTTGTGGCTGGTGATGTTTTTTGGTATCCACGACCTCTACCACTGGACCCATCAGGATGCAGTGGACCATGATGCCATATTGCTACACAAAGCACCCTATCTAAATGTCCCATTCTTCAGTATTAGGTTTGTTGTCTTTTTTGCCTTGTGGATCTTGCTGACCCAGCGCATCAAAAAACTTTCCGCCATGGAAGATAAAATTGGTGGCATTGGCTATTTTAATAAAATAGAACTCACGTCAAAGGCATATATCTTTGTACTTGCGGTATCCTTCTCGTTGTTCACCATCGACTGGTTGATGTCGCTTGACGCCCACTGGTACAGTACCATTTATGCAGTGAAGAAATTTGTTATGGCCTTTTATCATGGTGTGGTTGTTATTACCGTGATTGCCATTATTTTATATAAAGCAGGGTATCTGCCCATACTCACCAAAACCCATTTATCCGACTTTGCACGATACATCTTTGCTTTAAGTATCATTTGGGGCTATATGTGGCTCTCACAATACCTGCTCATCTGGTATGCCAATATTCCTGAAGAAACTGTGTATTATGTTCCCAGAATAATGAGTGAATATAAAACCCTGTTTTATGGTGAGCTTATCATTAACTGGTTATTCCCCTTCCTTTTCCTCATGTGGAACAGGGTGGCTAAAAACCCAACTGCTTTACTTGTGGTAGCAGCCATATTGTTTATTGGACAATGGGTTGAATTGTATATGTCTATCATGCCAAATACAGTGGATGCACATAATATTTCCTATATCGAAGTGGGCACCTTCCTGGGATACCTTGGATTGTTCGCCTTCGTAGTTACCTATGCGCTTTCTAAAATGAGGATTGTTCCAAAGAACCATCCGTATTTGGAGGAAAGTTTACATCACGAACAACACTAAAAGTTTATTTAAGATTAAAAACTCCCGAAGATTTCCGGGAGTTTTTTTTTGCTTTTATTTTTCATTTCATGGTATTTATCAGTCATACTGATAAGCATCCACACAAATGCTTAACTTAGTCATTTACTGAAACAATGAGTAACAGCAGGATTATTAAGCTTTTTCAGGTGATGCGATACCTGAGTCTTGATGTGGTTGTAGGAACTGTAATGGTTGGACTACTGGTTGTCAGAATCTTTGATGTCATCCCACCACCGGTGTGGTGGTTGGTATTACCATGTACCGTATGGGTAGTTTACACTGTAGATCATTTGCTGGATGGATGGAAATCAAAGGGAAAAGCATGTATCAAAAGACATTATTTTCATTACAAACACAGAAAACCACTATTGGTGATCGTCTTCATAAGCTCCTGCACAAGCCTTTTTCTTAGTCTCACATATTTCACGATTGATATTCTATTAGGTGCAGGATTGATACTAATTGCTGCAGCTTTTTACTTCACCGCAGTGTTTTTCAAAGGTTCCAGGGCCTCTTTACTTCTTCAGAAAGAATTGTTTATAGCCTTTATATATTGCCTGGGGATCTGCTTCACTCCATTGATCTGGAATACAGGCTATCCAGGACTGGTGGAGATGGGATTCTTGACCATGATCTTTTTGTTGGCCTGGTTCCAGGGTATATTGGCTGCATGGTATGAACTTGATCAGGACCAGAAAGATGGCCATCATTCATTTGTTACCCTCTTTGGCAAAGAAAGCAGCAAAAGGTTTCTACAAATCCTCTATGTAATCATTAGTATGACCGGGCTGTTGTTATTGATTTATTCAGATAGCTTACTTATGCTTTTTTCAGCATGTATCCTGTTATTAATCAACCACATCCTTCTTGCATGCCTGAGCCGGCAGGATATATTCGGTATAGGGGAACGATACAAATGGCTGAGTGAGTTGGCCTTTTGGTTGCCAGGCTTCATATTCTTTCTTTAGAAACTAAAAACCGAACACCGGAATGTTCTGTACTCAAGAGTTGGAACACCAATAAATCGTACTTTTGTGTCTTATTGAAAAACCAAAGTATGACCAAGATTTCTTCAGATAGCATTGCATCAGTTGCCTACACACTCCAATCACATCCTTTAGGCGAAGTACTTGAACAAATTAATGAAAAAGAACCAGCTCAGCTGACCTTTAAGCCCAACCAACTCCTGCCTGCATTTGAGAAAGAACTTATGGGTCTAAAGGCCGGGGATACATTCGACTTCATCATCAAAGCTGAGGATGGCTATGGAAACAAAGACCCATATGCTGTTTTTGATATTCCCAAAGACACTTTTGAGGAAGAAGGAAAAATTGATGAAAAAATGCTAGAAGTTGGGAATGTGATACCCATGACGGACAACAATGGCAACAAACACCTCGGCAAAGTTGTTGGAGTTCAGAATGATGCAGTTACCCTTGATTTTAACCACCCGCTGGCTGGTATTGACTTAAGATTTTTGGGTAAAATTATTGACGTTAGATTGGATAAATAATGAGAACTATGAAATATACTCTTTTATGGCTTGCAGGTGTTAGCTTATTGCTTGCTTCTTGTGGCAGTCGGTTGGAGAAGAAGGAAAAGGCACATCAAAACCAGGATGTCAACATTGAAACCAGCAAGGAATCAATTAAACCTCCACATAAGCCTGCACAGAAACCAGTAGACTATGTGGATATTAAGGATGACAGTACGCGAAAAGCCCTGATGGAACAAGGCCGCATTATTGCTGCCAGAACACAACGCGCCCTGGGTAAAGAACTAAAGTCAGCCATTAAATCTGGCGGACTTGAGTATGCAGTGGCCTATTGCAACACCAAAGCCATGCCACTGACCGACTCCATGTCAACAACCTACCATGTGGATATCAGAAGACTGGCCAAGAAATTCAGAAATCCTGAAAACGAAACCAACAAGGTTGAAAGTGAAATTTTTAAAAACTATGTACTGGCCTATATTGAGAAGCGGCCCATGTACGAAGGACTTTCTCCTGACAATTCAGGACATCCGGTTTATTATCGTCCCATAAAGGTTGATAACCTTTGTTTAAGTTGTCATGGAAAGCCCGGTGAACACATACCCAACCAACTGGCTACAAAAATTGCCTCACTTTATCCTGATGACAAAGCCATCAACTTTGAACTGGGTCAGCCCAGAGGGATGTGGGCCATCACCTTTAAAGATTATAAGGTAGCACAGGATTAATTAGCTCATTGATGTGGTTATTCATCCAAGCCTGCTTTTAAACCTCCAAAGAAAAATGATTCTTTAGATAATGGGACTTCCATGTATACATTGTGGTGAAGATTGTGGTAAACATCCCATTATTTGGGATGAACAGCCCTTTTGCTGCCATGGTTGCAAAACGGTATTCCAGATTCTGAACGAGAAGAAACTCGACAAATACTATAAGATTCAACCCATGTCAGGAATCAGGGTTGACAGCAGTGAAACAGGAACCAAATATGCCTATCTGGACAATGAGGAAATCCTGGAAAAATTGCTCGACTTCTCTGATGGAGGCATAAGTAAAATAGAATTATTTATCCCCACCATTCATTGCGCTTCCTGCATCTGGTTATTGGAAAACTTAAACAGCCTGCATGCCGGAATTGTACAGTCTTATGTCAATTTCCCCAAGAAGAAGGTGAGCATCACCTATAAGGATGAGGAAATAAGTTTAAGACAAATTGCAGAACTACTTTCTTCCATCCATTATATTCCGGAAATCACTTTGGATCAGATGGATAAGAAGGACGAAAAGTACGCAGACAGGGATCTTCTGTTAAAAATTGGTGTGGCAGGATTCAGTTTTATGAATGTCATGCTCTATAATTTTCCCGAGTATTTACCCGGTGGTGATCAATTGGAAGCCTTATTTATTGGCGTTTTTGGTTGGTTAAGTTTTGGGCTTGCCCTGCCTGTGGTTTTTTATAGTGCCCAGGATTATTATTTATCGGCCATAAAGGGATTACGGCATAAACAAGTCAATATTGATTTGCCCATAACATTGGGAATCTTTACCCTGTTTGTACAGAGCTCCTATGATATCATCAGCGGCAATGGCATTGGATACATGGATTCTTTGGTGGGTTTGGTGTTTTTTCTACTCATTGGAAAATTTTATCAGGGGAAAACCTATCAGGCTTTATCATTTGAACGGGATTATAAATCTTATTTCCCGGTTGCAGTTACTCAATTAATCGATGGGAAGGAAGCCAGCATTCCACTTTCCCGTTTAAAAGAAGATGATGTGATACGCATCAGAAATCAGGAACTGATACCTGCTGATGCCAAACTGCTAAGTGGTTCCGCCAATATCGATTATTCTTTTGTTACCGGTGAGTCCATACCGGTGGCGAAGAATAAGGGAGAACTCATTTTTGCAGGAGGGCGTCAAATTGGAAGCACCATCGAGTGTACAGTTATCAAAGCGGTTGAACAAAGCTATCTAACCCAGCTTTGGAATCAGGACAGAACAGATAAAGACCTTGCCTATTCACTGAACAACCTTATGAATAAGGTCAGCGAATATTTTACTGCTATCATCATAGGTATCGCTCTGACATCTGCCATATATTGGTCTTTTTCGGATTCATCAAAGGCCATCTATGCCTTTACTTCAGTGCTGATAATTGCCTGCCCCTGTGCCTTGGCATTAACTGTTCCGTTTACTTTTGGTGCCACCATGCGAATGTTTGGCAGGGCCGGCTTCTATATCAAAAACACCTCCATTATCGAAAAACTGCATGCCATCAAGAGCATAGTTTTCGATAAAACCGGCACCATTACCATGACCCGGGAAGCCAAAGTATCCTTCCACGGACAAGAATTGACCACAAAGGAGCTTATCATGGTCAAATCTTTGGTGTCCCACTCAAGTCATCCTCTGAGTCAGATTATCAAGGACTATATCAGTGAAGAATCCGTCTATGAGGTGGAGCAATTTCAGGAAATAGCCTCCATGGGTATAACCGGCCTTATCGATGGTATTAAATTAATGGCAGGCTCCCAGGTTTTTGTCAGTGGCAAAGGAAATTCTGAAGCCAAACATGCTCAGGTTTATGTAAATATTGGTGGGGAATTGAAGGGGTATTTCAGCATTGAGAACAAATACAGGGAGGGACTTTCCGGCATTATTCAAAAACTGCAGAAACGCTTCAAGCTCTTTTTAATATCCGGTGATAATGAATCAGAAAGAGAGAACCTGAAGGGCCTCTTTGGAGAAAATGCTCAATTGCTCTTTAACCAAAGTCCCACCGATAAACGCGATTTTATTAAAAATCTGAAAGCCGATGGCCAGGTTTTGATGATTGGTGATGGACTGAATGATGCCGGAGCCTTGATGGAAAGTGATGTGGGTCTGACAATAGCGGATGATATCTATAGCTTTTCTCCGGCTTGTGATGGCATCATCGAATCTTCTAAATTCAATAAACTGCATGGTTTTATCCGTTTTACCGAAACAGCCCTAAAAGTGGTGAAATTCAGTTTTGTCATCTCATTTATGTACAATGTGGTGGGGCTTTATTTTGCTGTTCAGGGTACACTTTCACCTTTGATTGCAGCCATTCTGATGCCCATTAGCTCGGTAAGCGTGGTGGCCATAGCTACTTTTTCAATTTCGTTTTTTGCCCGAAGAAAGTTACTATAACAATCTGCTATACTGATCTTTAAGCTTTCTATTTATAATTTTTCTAAATTACATTTTCTTTGAAAGCTGGCATATTTTTTATAATTTTGACTATTATTTATTAATTAGGAACTTCATTACCTAAATGTCCGTAATTGTCATACTTATCATCATTGGAATAGTGGTAGCCGGAGGTTTCCTTGTGGGTTTTATCTGGGCCGTTAAAAGTGGTCAATATGATGACACCTACTCCCCTTCCGTCAGAATGTTGTTTGACGATGCCAAAGCCGTAAAAAAAAAGAAACATTAGAAGCAGATGATGGCATTGACACCAAAGATCTTGAGAAATCCAAATCTAATGACACCCATTCGAATCATTCGATAGAAACAACAGATATTAAACCAAATAATTGAGCTTATGGAGTTAGAAAAATTTACTTATGACAACAAACATGCTAAAATGTTCATTTACGCTTCCATCGTATTTGGCGTTATTGGTATGTTGGTGGGCCTCATAGCTGCCCTGGAGCTTATCTTCCCAAACCTCAGCGCAGAAATAGCCTATCTGTCCTTTGGTCGTATCCGTCCCTTGCACACCAATGCGGTGATTTTTGCTTTTGTAGGGAACGGAATTTTTGCAGCTGTGTATTATTCCATGCCCCGTCTGCTTAAGACCCCCATGTTCAGCAATTTGCTGGGAAACATTCATTTTTGGGGTTGGCAAATAATCATTCTGGCTGCTGCCATTACCCTTCCTTTAGGGCTTACACAATCCAAAGAATATGCTGAATTAATCTGGCCCATCGACCTGGCTGTAGTAGTGGTTTGGGTAGTCTTCGGTATCAATTTGATTGGAACCATCTTAAAACGTCGGACCAAACACATTTATGTGGCCATATGGTTTTACATTGCCACATGGGTAACCGTTGCTGTATTGTACATTACCAACAACATTGTCATTCCGGTTTCCTTTCTGGAAAGTTATCCCATCTACGCGGGTATTCAGGATGCGCTGGTTCAGTGGTGGTATGGTCACAATGCAGTAGCATTCTTCCTTACCACACCTTATCTGGGATTGATGTATTACTTCATTCCTAAAGCTGCAAACCGTCCGGTTTACTCTTATAAGCTATCCATTATTCACTTCTGGGCATTGATTTTCCTTTATATCTGGGCCGGACCTCACCACCTGCTTTACTCAGCCTTACCAGACTGGGCACAGGCCTTGGGTGTTGTGTTCTCAGTGATTCTCATTGCTCCATCATGGGGCGGTATGATCAATGGTCTCTTAACCTTAAGAGGTGCCTGGGATAAGGTTCGTGAAGACCCTGTACTTAAGATGTTTGTTGTTGGGGTTACCGCATATGGTATGTCTACTTTCGAAGGACCCATGCTTTCATTAAAATCAGTGAACGCCCTAAGTCACTTCACTGACTGGACCATTGCTCACGTACATATTGGTACTTTAGGATGGAATGGAATGTTAACCTTTGGTATGATTTACTGGTTGATTCCAAGACTCTTTAACACAAAACTGGCATCATTAAAACTGGCTAATTCACATTTCTGGATTGCCACACTGGGGATGCTGTTCTTTTCAATTCCACTGTATTTTGCCGGATTTACACAGGCACTTATGTGGAAACAATTCACCGAGGAAGGTTATTTGGCCTATCCAAACTTCCTTGAAACAGTCACTCAGATTTTACCCATGTATTACCTGAGAGCCTTTGGTGGCACTCTCTACTTCATCGGTATGCTGCTGTTTGTAGTGAATATTATCAAAACTGTTAAATCCGGAAGCTTTGTCAGATACGAAGAAGATGGAGCTCCTGCCCAACCCAAGGTGCATAAAGCCAAAGAAGGCTGGCACCGTAGATTGGAAGGAAAGCCTATTCAATTTACCGTATTGGCATTGGTAGCTATCCTAATTGGAGGCTTGGTGGAAATCGTTCCCATGTATATGGTGAAGACCAATGTTCCCACCATTTCCAGTATCAAGCCATATACACCACTGGAGCTGGAGGGTCGTGACATCTATATGCGAGAGGGCTGTTATTTGTGTCATTCACAAATGATCCGACCTTTCCGTAGTGAAACAGCCCGTTACGGTGAGTATACAAAAGCCGGTGAAACAGTTTATGATCACCCATTCCTGTTTGGTTCAAAACGTACAGGTCCGGATTTGGCACGTCAAGGTGTAAAATCACTTCCGAATTACAAGCCCGATTCCTGGCACTACAACCATATGGTTAATCCGCAAAGCCTGAATGCTGAATCCATCATGCCACCTTATCCATGGTTGGCTGAAGATGATCTGGATATTTCAGACATTGCTAAGAAAATAGAAGTAATGATGACACTGGGCGTTCCTTATCCTGAAGGATATGCTGCTCAGGCAGAAGCTGATCTGAAAGCTCAGGCGGCAACAATTGCCCAAGGCTTGCGTGATGGCGGTATACAAGTAGAAAACGATAAGGAAATCATTGCATTGATTGCTTATTTACAACGACTGGGAACCGACCTTTACAGTGAATCAGGCAAATAATTAATCATTAAACTATTGTATCATGAAGATCGTCATGCATAGTCTCGAGCAGATATCAGGTGTAGCAATATATCCGATCATTGCACTGGTCATTTTCTTTGTCTTCTTTATGTTGGTGGGATATATGGTTGTTAGCGCACCCAAAGAATACATCGACGAAATGAGTCATATGCCCTTGGACGAAAATGATGATCTTCCTACGGATAACCACAATTAATTTGAACTTTTAAATTCGGAAATATGGCTACAGATAATATAGACCAAAAACATAATGAGGATTATGAATATGATACCCTCACCAATGACCGACTCATAAAAGACCACGACTATGATGGCATCAGGGAGTTGGATAATGATTTACCACCCTGGTGGAAATGGTTGTTCTACATCACCATCATTTTTTCGGTAGTGTATATGATTCGACTATTTGTCTTTAATGATGACAGCTTGGTTCAGGAACGAGAATATGAAATTGAAATGGCCGAAGCTAAGGCCAATATGCCTGAGGTTGACGAAACCACAGCCGCATTTGAATTGGTTTTACTGGAAGATGAAGCATCATTGGCTTCCGGTCAGGAAACCTGGGCAAAAATTTGTTCGGTTTGCCATCTGATGGATGGTGGTGGATTGGTTGGTCCTAATATGACCGACCACTACTGGATTCATGGAAATACTCTTGAAGACATGTGGCGCATTGTTGAAAACGGCGTCATTGAAAAGGGTATGATTCCTTATAAGGATCAATTGTCAGAACAAAAACGCCTGGAGGTCATTAGTTATATCATGGTAAAAATTGTAGGATCAACTCCTGCAACAGCCAAAGAACCTCAAGGAACTGCCTACTAAAATGTATTCATTTATTTAATAGAAAGCCGGATTATAAAATGATTCGGCTTTTTATTTTCTACCGGATTAATTCGTAATTTCATCATTCAAAACTTGACGCTGTCGAATGAAAAAGCAACAGGATAAAAAAGCAGCCTCATACTTTCGTGATAGTCTGTCCACCGTTGACAGTATGGGAAAGCGGGTTTGGGTTTATGCAAAGAAACCTAAAGGACCATTGTTTAACCGACGCAGGATTTTAGCCATCATCCTGCTCATTTTATTATTTTCCGGACCATTTCTAACTTTAAAAGGTGAGCCCTTTATGTTGTTCAACATCCTTGAAAGGAAGTTTATCATCTTTGGGGTTATTTTCTGGCCACAGGATTTTCATTTAATCCTACTGGCCTTTATTACGATTTTGGTGTTTGTGGTCCTGTTCACTGTGGTGTTTGGCCGGCTCTTTTGCGGTTGGGTGTGTCCTCAGACCATATTTATGGAGTTTATTTTCAGAAGAATTGAATACTGGATTGAAGGAGATGCCGCTGCCCAGCGCAGGCTGAACAAGCAGGCAATGGACTTCAATAAATTCTGGAAAAAAGCCCTCAAGCATGTCATTTTCTTTTCCATCGCCTTTGTTACAGCCAATATTTTTCTGGCCTATATCGTGGGCATTGAAGAGGTCAAGTCATACATTATAAATGGTCCACTGGAGCATCTGAGTGGTTTTATCGCCATCGTGTTGTTTTCTGGTGCTTTTTATTTTGTTTTTGCCTTTTTCAGGGAGCAGGTTTGTACCATAGCCTGTCCTTACGGCAGGTTGCAGGGTGTGATGATCGATAAAAAGACCATCCAGGTATCCTATGATTATTTAAGAGGAGAACCCCGAAATGCCAAAAAGGATGTGGCTGATGCCGGTGATTGTGTGGCATGTAACAGTTGTGTGACGGTATGCCCCACCGGAATAGACATCCGAAATGGAAGTCAGATGGAATGCATCAACTGCACAGCTTGTATTGATGCATGTAATACGGTCATGAAAAGGGTGAAGAAACCCACAGGTTTGATTAGGTATGATTCTGAAGACGGTATTAAAACAGGAAAAAACTCCATTTTTAACCCTCGTTCCATTGCATATTCTGCGGTTCTGGGCCTATTGCTCATTTTTGTAGCCAGTCTTTTTGCATTCCGCGGTGATTATGAAGTCACCATTTTAAGAGCCAGAGGATCCCTTTACCAGGAATATGGCAAGGACAGCATCAGTAATATTTTTAACTACAATATTGTAAACAAAGTGCGCACTCCGGTGACCGTTGATTTTCATCTGGAATCTCATCCCGGACGCATTCAGCACCTGGGTGAACCATTGGTGGTAGAACGTGGAAAGGTTGGTAAAGGCAGCATCTTGGTCATTATTGCCAAAGAAACCTTGGAACAATCCAAAACGCCCATCATTATCGGCCTCTATAATGATGGCACACTGACTCAGTCCTACAAGAGTTCGTTTGTGGGTCCCAATGAGATGGATTATTAATTTTACAGCAAAGAAAGAAAGGGAAATCATGAACATACCGTGGAATTGGGGAACCAAATTGACCATATTCATTATAATTTTCATACTCTTCATCATCGTCTTGGTTTATAAGAGTATGACGAATGATATTATGTTGGTTGAAAAAGACTACTATCCGAAGGGTTTGGTATATCAGGACAGGATAGATGAAATGAAAAACGCCAAACCCCTTCTGCCCTATTTTCAAATCCAACAAAATCAGGATTTTGTCATATTCAGCATGGCAGAGATTCATCCAGATACAGGTACCATTACTTTTTTCAGACCTTCCGACAACAATCTGGACATGACCTATCAATTGATGCCGGATAATGCCTCCCGCATGCATCTGCCACTGGATGATTTTACTAAGGGTAAATATGTTGCCAAAATATATTGGAAAGAAGCAGGAACAGCCTACTATATTGAAAAAGCATTTTATTTTAAATAGATCAACCAACACGCCCCATGAGTGAATTATATACAATGGCCTTAATGACTGGCCTGGTGGGCAGCCTACACTGCATCGGCATGTGTGGTCCCATAGCTATAGCACTACCCCTGGGAAACAGAAACTGGTTTTACAAAACCATTGGTGGGATCACTTACAATATTGGCCGCAGCATCACCTATGGTTTGCTGGGGGCCTTATTTGGATTACTGGGCCAGGGTATTGAGATGGCAGGTTTGCAACAGTGGGCCTCCATTGGCATTGGAGTTATCATGATACTTTCGGTGTTTTTTCCCTTGTTATTCAGAGGAAAGATAGCCTTTGAAAGCTTCTTTTTTGACTTCGTTGGTAAATTAATTAGTCGTTTCAGAAAGCTCTTTGCCATCAGTTCATTGCCCTCATTGTTTGTTATCGGATTTCTAAATGGGCTTTTACCTTGCGGCCTGGTATATGTGGCCATTGCCGGAGCCATTAACACATCCGATGTCATGTCAGGAATAGTGTATATGTTGCTCTTTGGACTAGCCACCATTCCTGTCATGCTGGCCATTCCATTGATAGGCAATCTCATTGGAACGGGTATCAGGAAGAAATTCCGCCATGTGTTATCAGTATTTATTGTTTTATTGGGCATCATATTTATTCTGAGGGGTTTATCGCTTGGCATACCCTATATCAGTCCCCCGGCAAAAAAGCTGAAACCCCACGAAATGAAGATGAAGAAAAAGGCCAATGGAGAAGCCGATAATACCATCCGTATAGAATGTTGCGGAAGCAGTAAATAATAATTCAATTTCCCTTTCTTTCCTACTGGAAAACCAGAAAAACTTGTTGTATTTTTGCAGCATTAATAAACCACACAAAAATCATATTTCAAATGAAAAATAATACTATCATGCTACTCATTATTGCTGTCTTCATGATCGCAGGATCCGCTTCAGCTTTTTTAAACCAAACTGCAGTTGAAGTCAGTGAATCTGCTGTTGTTTATACACCTAGCTCAGATCCGGCCGACGCCAAATTCCCTGAGGGTGCCAAAATCTACAAACAAAAATGTTTCGTATGCCATCAATTAAGTGGTGAAGGTGTGCCCGGAGCATTTCCTCCATTAAAGAATGCTGATTATTTGCTGGCCGATAAAAAAAGAGCTGTTGAGCAGGTATTGAATGGATCCAATGAAGCCATGGTGGTTAATGGAGTTACCTATACCATACCCATGCCATTTCAGGTAGACACTCATAAAGAGGCGGTTGATGTGATCAACTATGTTTTGAATGCCTGGGGAAATGATGGAGGCACCATTACAGTGGAAGAGGTAAAGGATATCAAGATTGTAAGATAGACCTCATCTTCAAAAATACCAACAGCTTGTTCGTTACACTCATTTTGTTTGTAATTTGCAAGCTGTTTTTTTATCCAAACACTATGAAATCGCTACAACACTTCATTATTTACAGTATTAGTTTGCTTTTACTTGCAGGATGCGGACAAGCCAGTCAGAAAAGCCATGATACTACACATAAAACAGGAAATCCAAATCCTGATGAGAATGGGTTCTATGGTCAGGCCTTCGATACCAAAGGAGCCATTGCTGCCTATACACTTCCTGATACACTCGAACAAACCAACAACCTGGAATTGATAGTTACTGGAAAAATCATCGATGTATGCCAATCAGCCGGTTGCTGGTTGGAGTTGGATATGATGAATGGTGAAACCATATTCGTCACATTTAAGAACGATTCTTTCGTAATCCCTAAAGACAGCAAAGGACGAACAGTGATTATCAAAGGTTTTGTCAATACAGAAATCATAGAGGTAGAAATGCTCAAACGCATAGCCACTGATGAAGGCCAGTCAGCCGAAGCCATTGCCGCTATTAAATCCCCCAGAAAAGAGTATTCAATTGTGGCCTCAGGTCTTTTGTTTGACGATTAGTCAAAGCACACTAGCATTTTTTTATTCCATTTTAGCCGGGCTCCTATGCTAAAACCGGCAATTGCATAACACACTGCAAGCTATGATCAGGTTTCAGCACAAAAGCTGTTAAATATCATAATTTTCCCAGTTGTCCATTATTTATATTTAGTCTAAATTAGCGGCCATAAAAACCGACCCATTTAGTTAAAATTAATCGCTGTTTATGAGCCTTTTAGCAATTAGACGACTAACACTTACTTTCACGATTTTATACGTATTCTGTTTCATGGTGCCTGTGCAGGCCGCCGATGAATTGGGTATTTATGAGCATCTTGATGAGTATATTACTGATGACCTGATTTTTACAGATGAGCTTTATCAGGAAGTAAACCTTAAGGAAGCCATTAATAAACCTACTATCCTTGTTCTGGTATATTATGAGTGCCCGGGCATTTGCAGTCCCTTATTAAACGGATTGGCCGATGCCATGGAGAAATCTGATATTGTACTCGGGGAAGATTATCAGGTATTTACGGTAAGCTTTAGTCACACCGAAAAGCCACCATTGGCTAAGAAAAAGAAAAGTACTTACACCAAATTAGTCACCCATGGTGACACTGACAACTCCTGGCGCTTTTTCACAGGTGACAGCACCACCATATCCCGCTTGCTTGACCAGGTAGGATTTAAGGTGAAGAAAGAAGGCAAGGAATATATACACCCCGGATCTCTGATTGTTTTAAGTCCCGAAGGTAAAATTACCCGCTACCTGTATGGAAGCACCTATTTTCTGCCTTTCGATCTTAAGATGTCGGTAGTGGAAGCTGCGGCAGGTCGCTCCGGCCCTACCATTAATAAAATGCTGAAATATTGTTTCAGTTATGACCCTGAGGGCAAGAAGTATGTATTGAATGTAACCAAAATTTCAGGAACGATTATTTTACTCCTGGCCCTGGCCTTTCTCTCATCAATGATATTTAGTAAAAGAAGAAAAAACAAAGTTTCAAAAGCTTAACAATATGACTGCAGCTGCATTACCAGAAAACAATTTTTTCAATGCAAAAAAAGGCATTATGTCCTGGTTATTCACTCTGGATCATAAGCGCATTGGATTGCTCTATTTGTATGCCATTCTATCCTTTTTTCTGGTAGGGGTGGTTTTGGGGTTCCTGATGCGCCTCGAATTATTGAATCCGGGTCAGGATATTATGAAACCACACACCTACAATCAGGTGTTCACCCTACACGGGGTGATTATGATCTTTTTATTCATCATACCCAGTATACCGGCCATTTTTGGAAACTTCTTTCTCCCGCTGCATCTGGGGACAGACGATGTGGCCTTTCCAAAGTTAAATCTGTTGTCATTCTGGCTTTATGTACTTGGAGCCTTGTTTGCATTGGCTACCTTAGTATTTGGTGATGGCCCGGCTGATACCGGATGGACGTTTTATGCTCCTTATAGTGTGAAAACCGGAACCAATGTAACCATGTCGGTACTGGCAGCTTTTATCCTTGGGTTTTCTTCCATCTTGACCGGACTTAATTTTATTGTGACCATTCACCGTTTGCGTACACCGGGTATGGGATTTAATCAAATGCCCTTATTCGCCTGGTCGTTGTATGCCACTTCATGGATTCAGCTTCTGGCCACACCAGTGGTGGGAATAACCTTACTCATGATTATAGCGGAACGTGTTTTTGGAATCGGTTTGTTTGACCCGTCCATAGGAGGCGATCCTATTTTATACCAGCATTTGTTCTGGATCTACTCCCACCCAGCAGTTTATATAATGGCTCTGCCGGCCATGGGATTGGTTTCTGAAATCATCCCAACCTTCGCCCAACGTACTATTTTTGGATATAAAGCCATAGCATACTCCAGTATGGCCATCGCCTTTGTAGGATATTTTGTTTGGGGACATCATATGTTTACCTCGGGCATGAGCGGCACTGCGGGATTCATCTTTTCAATACTTACCTTCTTTGTGGCCATCCCCACATCTGTAAAAGTATTTAACTGGGTAGCCACATTATATAAAGGCTCTATCAACATAGAAATACCGCTGTTATATATGATGGCATTTATTTTCAATTTCCTCATAGGAGGTTTAACAGGACTGGCCAACGCCGCCCTGGCTGCTGATGTCCATCTGCATGACACCTATTTTGTAGTGGGTCATTTCCACTATGTGATGTTTGGCGGTACAGGATTTGCCATGTTTGGCGCCTTACACTATTGGTTCCCAAAAATATGGGGTCGCATGTACAATAAAGCCCGGGCCAATGTAGCTTTTGCTCTATTATTCTTCGGTTTTAATATGCTTTACTTCCCCATGCTCATTCTTGGTATTATGGGAATGCCCAGGCGGTACTACGATTATCTGCCGGAATTCCATGGTTTGAACCAGATTGCTACTGTGGGCTCGTGGATTCTCGTCAGTGGCTTAATTCTGATGCTGGCCAACCTCCTTATTGGGCTTAAGAAAGGGAAAATTGCCTCTGCAAACCCATGGAATGGGATTACCCTGGAATGGCAAACCAGTTCACCTCCACCTTTGCATAATTTCGACAAATTACCTGAACTCAATGAAGGAGGACCTTACAATTATCCCGATGCCAAAAAAGCTTAAGCATGCATCGTTTGCTACAATCATTAATTGACAAAGTATAACCTATGAATCAATCGTTTGTTTTACCAAATTCAGGACACACTTTCGACCCTAAGTCTTCTAAGCTGGGTATGTGGCTGTTCCTGTACACAGAAATCCTGCTTTTTGGCGGATTGTTTCTGGTGTATATGGTGTACCGCTCACTTAACCCTGATGCTTTCCTTCTGGCTTCCTTCAAGCTTAATGTTTGGATGGGGACAGTGAACACCATCATTCTGCTTACCAGTAGTATGACGGTTGCCATGTCGATCACCGCTTTACAGAAAGGCGACAAAAAAATGGCCATGAATTTATTATGGCTTACTTTATTGGCAGCACTGGCATTTCTGGTTATCAAATATTTTGAATGGGGAGCCAAATTCGAACATGGGTATTTTCCTGGCATGGATCATTATGACGCCATGCCTGTGGGTGAAAAGCTCTATTTCTACTTATACTTCTTTATGACCGGTCTTCATGGTTTGCACGTTATTGTAGGTGGTATCTTTATCTGGGTGGTCATTGCCAAGATCAAAAGTGGCAAAGTACATAAAGACCGCATATCACTCCACGAGAATGCTGGCCTTTACTGGCACCTGGTGGACTTAATCTGGATTTATCTTTTCCCATTATTTTACTTAATACATTAATAATCATGGAGGAAAATAAAAATAAAAATAATGAGCATCAAGAGCATATTTCCAGCTACAAGGAACACTTTGGAACCTGGTCGGCCCTGATCCTACTCACCCTGATGACTGTCCTTGTGTCTGTTTTTGGAGCAGACCTCAGAACACTTTCAGTTGCCACAGCCATGATCATTGCCACAGTAAAAGTACTGGCTGTTGGATACTATTTCATGCACCTTAAGTATGAACCAAAAATCTATCGCACACTGATTATTATCGTGATGGCCCTTTTTGTGTTCTTCCTGGTAATGGTAATACTCGATTATTTAACAAGATAAAATCACAATATGAATGCTTCAAATTTTGTTGAAGGCGTAGACTTTTCACTATATCTGATTCTGGGTATTTCAATATTCTTTTTGGTCGGTATTACTACGGTAATGATATACTTCCTTTTCCGATACAGAAAGAAAAACAACCCGGTAGCTACTAATATTGAAGGTAGCCATACACTTGAAATTATATGGACTGTAGTCCCTACCCTATTGGTTTTGGTCATGTTCTGGTATGGTTGGACAGGTTACCAACCCATGCTTAAGGCACCAAAGAATGCCATTGAAATTGAGGCCATCGGACAAATGTGGAAATGGACCTTTGTATACCCTGATGGTAAAGTATCAGATTCATTGGTGATACCGGTGAATGAACCGGTAAAGCTAAACCTAAGCTCCAAGGATGTATTGCACGCCTTATATATACCAGCCTTTAGGGTCAAACAAGATGTGGTGCCTGGAGGGGATAATATGATGTGGTTTACCGGGCAGCTAACCGGCAGATACGACATCCTCTGTGCTGAGTATTGTGGGCAGCTTCACTCGTATATGATGACAACGGTTAATGTGGTGGAAAGGGATGCATATGATACCTGGTTAGTGACCGAACCCGATCTGGCTGATGAACATCCAGGCTTTACCCTGCTCAAGAAGAATGCCTGTAACTCCTGCCATACATTTGATGGCACACGCCTGGTTGGCCCAAGCTTTAAAGGCATTGTGGGCCGCAGCGAAACAGTGATTGTCGATGGTGAAACCAAAGAGATTATTGCGGATCGTGAATACATTATTCACTCCATGAAAAAACCAAACGATGCCATCGTGGAATCCTATCAGCCCAATCTGATGATCTCCTATGAGAACATTATCACCGATGAAGAGATGAATCTGATTGTTGATTATCTTGAAACCATAAAGTAATCACACAGAATAATAGCACTATAGCATAATGAAAAAATACCTGGGCATACTACTCGAATTAAATAAGGTGAGGATAACTTTCGCAGTTACCTTAACTACTTTCGCCGGATATGTTCTGGCCAACAGCGCCCTGGACACCGGTATTATACTACCTGCCTTGGGTATTTTCATTTTAGCTTGTGGCTCCGCAGCACTGAATCATTATCAGGACCGTGATAAGGATGTGCTAATGGAGAGAACCCGGTCAAGACCCATCCCTTCAGGCCAGATAAGTCCTGATTGGGTACTCACCATCGCCCTTATAGAAATTGCACTGGGCACTTATCTGATTTATCTGGGCAGTAATTTTCTGGCAGCTCAACTGGGTCTGCTTGCCCTGATTTGGTATAATGCCATTTACACACCACTCAAGCGAAAAACAGCTTTTGCGGTCATACCGGGCAGCATCATTGGCTCCATACCGCCAGCAGTGGGCTGGGTAGCAGCAGGCGGAGAGCTGACGGACCCCAGATTAATGATATTGGCTTTCTTTTTCTTCATTTGGCAGGTGCCACATTTTTGGTTACTCATGCTCAAATATGGTGAAGAATACGAAAAAGCCGGCTATCCCTCCATTACAGCTACCATTAGCAAGCAGCAAATTAAAAATGCCACCTTTATGTGGACTGCAGCGACAGCCGTGGCCGCATTGATGGTCGCTGCTGCAGGCTTACTGACCACCATCTTTTTTAAGGTTCTCGTGCTCATTGCCGCTGTGTGGTTAGTGTCAGTATTCTCAAAATTACTGAGAAACAAACAGGAGGACTTCAACCCATTTCACTACTTCATGAGAATCAACTATTTTGTTTTGATCATGATTCTGGCCATGAGCATCGACCCTTTGCTATAAGAATTACCAGTACCTTATTATTTTAAGTGGTTTGATGCTTAAAGCTTGCATGAAACAATTCATACTTTTGTTATATAAAACTGACGGCTATGGTATGTAAAGAACCCATGTTCAAAAATGAAGAACTGAAGACTAAAGTTATAGTGATCACGGGTGGGGGAACCGGTCTGGGTAAATCGATGACCCAGTATTTTCTCCAATTGGGAGCCCATGTGGTAATCACTTCCCGAAAAATTGAAAACCTGCAAAAAACAGCAGAAGAATTCAAGACCATACCATCTGGCAAACTTCATATAGTAGCCTGCGATGTACGCAAGAACAATGAAGTAGAGCATCTTCTGGAAGACACCTTAAACACTTTTGGAAGAGTAGATGGCTTGATTAACAATGCAGCAGGTAATTTCATTAGTCCAACTGAACGCCTATCCTCACGTGCCTTTGATACCATCATTGACATTGTGTTGAAAGGCACCAAAAACTGCACCATGGTTTTTGGCAAACACTGGATTGAAAATAAACAAGCACAAGCTACAGTTTTGAATATAGTCACAACATATGCCTGGACCGGCAGTGCTTATGTGGTTCCTTCGGCCACTGCAAAAGCGGGTGTATTGGCCATGACGCGCTCCCTGGCAGTTGAATGGGCAAAATACGGCATTCGGTTCAATGCCATTGCACCAGGTCCTTTTCCAACCAAGGGAGCATGGGATCGTTTGTTGCCTGGCGATCTGAAAGAGAAATTTGATATCAGCAAAAAAGTACCCTTAAAACGCGTAGGTGAACATCAGGAATTGGCTAACCTGGCAGCCTATCTGATGTCTGACTATTCTGCATATATCAATGGCGAGGTTATAACCATTGACGGCGGAGAATGGCTACAGGGCGCTGGAGAGTTTAATATGCTTGAAGCCGTCCCACAGGATATGTGGGATATGCTGGAGATGATGATACGCTCCAAAAAGAAGTAGCATTTTTTGTCATTCAAGCAACGCTCATCTCATTGCCATTGTCCTTTCTGTATTGATCACATTAGCTTATATTTGCATCACCAAAAAATAATACCATTCCTATGAAGAAGCGATTGATTTTTCCGATCATCATCTTACTGTTTTGTAGCATTTCTTTTGCACAATCAACATCAATAAATTTTGACAAAGGCAATCCCTCAGAATATCCTTACTGGATAGAGATGATGCAGGATCCTAATGCAAATTTTCATCAGACTGTGGAGGTTTTCAATGAATATTGGGAAGACCGCGAAATCACAAGAGGATGTGGCTACAAACCATTTAAACGCTGGGAAAACCACTGGAAAGACCGTCTGAATGAAGATGGCACAAGAAACCTGTCGAACAGTGCTTATAAAGCCTATTTTGATTTTGTTGCCAATAACAGCAGAGCCGTTAGTTATGCTGGTGATTGGGAAAATCTAGGTCCCATCCAACAACCGGGAAATGCAGGCACAGGTCAGCCCAATGGTAATGGTCGTGTAAATGCCATAGCCTTTCATCCTACGGATCCGGACATCATTTATGTGGGAGCCCCGGCCGGAGGTGTTTGGAAAACTACCGATGGAGGAAACAATTGGGGAAGTACCACTGACGATCTGCCCACACTTGGCGTTTCTTCCTTGGTGGTCAATTATAACAATCCCAACATAGTATATATGGGTACGGGTGACCGCGATGCTGGTGATGCTGTAGGTATGGGTGTCATGAAAAGTACCGACGCCGGTGATACCTGGACTTTTATTAATGATGGCATGAGCAGTGCAACCGTTGGTCGTCTTATCATGCATCCTAATAGTGAAAACACCTTGCTTGCAGCCACTTCAGCGGGTATGTTCAAAACCTATGATGCGGGTAACTCATGGACGAAAACTCAGGGCGGCAATTTCAAAGAAGTAGTATATAAAACAGATGACCCCACTGTTGTTTTTGCCTCTTCAGCTGGATTCTTCTATCGTTCAGGCAATAGCGGAAACACCTGGGTAAAAATCACTTCAGGCATAGGTAGTGTGAGTCGTGGAGTTATTGGACTTACACCAGCTAACCCTGATGTAGTTTATTATCTCACCACTTCAGGCAGTGAATACTCTGGTATCTATAAATCAACCGATGCAGGGCTCAATTTTACCCTCATGTCGAACAGTCCTAATATTTTAAGCTGGGGTTGTAATGGTGGTTCTGGCGGTCAGGGCTGGTACGATCTGGATGTGGCAGTAGATCCGAACGACGAAAATGTGGTGTATGCCGGCGGGGTGAATGTATTTAAATCCACTGATGGTGGTACCACCTGGGATATTAATTCACACTGGTATGGTGACTGTGGTGTACCTGCTGTTCATGCTGATTGTCATGTATTGGAATATTCTGATGTAGATGGCAGATTATATGCAGGTAATGATGGAGGTATTTATTGGACCGATAATGGTGGCACCACCTGGACAGAGATAACCAGTGGTCTGGCCATTTCCCAAATCTATAAAATAGGCCAGGCAGCCACCAATAAAGATAAAGTGATGAATGGCTACCAGGACAATGGTACAGCAACCTATCTCGGGGATCCTGATGGATTTCTCACAGTGATGGGAGGTGATGGTATGGATTGTGCTTATGACCATTCTGATGACAGCTATGCCTATGGCGAGTACTACAATGGCCAGGGCATTTCAAGAATTTACAACAACCAGAACCAGGGTGGTATTGGTGGTGGCATTTCTGAAAATGGTGCATGGGTAACTCCACTGGCCCTGGATGTCAATGATGCAGAGAGTATGTTTGTGGGCATGAAGAACCTTTGGGTAAGCCACAATATAAGAGATAATAATGTACAATGGAGCAGAATTTCCTATGATTTGGGTGGTTCCAACAGCTCCAATATCAGCGTGATTGAACAAAGTGAAGCTGATGATAACATCTTTTACATTGCCAGAGATGGCAATGCCTTCTTCAGAAGTGACAATGTACAGGATGCAAACGTGAGTTGGGTGGATATATCTTCCTACTTGCCAACTGCAGGCAGCCCAACTGATATTGAAACCAGCCCCATACATGCTGATGTAGTATATATTACCATTAATGGTGGCGTATACAAATCCGAGAATAGAGGGATCAACTGGCAGAACATCAGTTATAACTTACCAAGTACAAATCTTAACACCATTGAGTTTTACAAGAACAGCAATGAAGGCTTGTATGTGGGTAGTGAGGCCGGAATATTTTATATGGATGCTGATATGACCGAGTGGATTCTTTTTTCAGATGGTTTCCCTCTTTCATCAAAAGTAACTGAACTTGAGTTTTTCTATGATCCCAGCTCACCTGCCAATGATGCCATCAGGGCTTCAACTTATGGTAGGGGTCTATGGACATCTCCCACTTATTATGGGAGCTTAACAGCAGATTTTGTTGCCTCTGAAACGCAGATTCCCATTGGATGTGGCATTGATTTTGAAGATTTATCAAGTGGTGTACCCCATGAATGGGCCTGGACTTTTGATGGAGGAAATCCAGCTACCTCAAATGAAAAGAATCCTACTGACGTCACATATGACCAACCGGGCACCTATATGGTTACGCTGACAGTCAGCAACCCAGATGGCACCGACACCAAAACCATTAACGAATATATTACTGTGAGTGCAGATATGGTACCACTGGTGGATTTTATTAGTCCTGACACTGTGCTGTGTTCAGGTGGTATTGCTTATTTTACAGACCAGTCATTGGGTTGTCCAATCGCTTGGAACTGGAGCTTCTCACCGGCCACAGTTACCTATCTTGAAGGAACAGATGAAAACTCACAACATCCTGTGGTACAATTTGATGCCACAGCCAATTATGATGTGTCATTAACGGTAACCAACTCAGCGGGTTCTAGTTCAATGGATAAGGATGACTATGTATTTACCGGCGGAGCCTCCTTACCGTTTACTGAAACCTTTGATGGCCTGAGCTTAAGTCACATTGGCTGGGAGATCGACAATCCTGACAGCCGCAAAACATGGGATGTTACCGAGGTCATTGGAACCAATGGGACATCAAAAGTGGCCTGGATGAATTTCAACAACTATGACGAACTTCAGGAAAGGGACTATATGAGCTCACCACCCTTGAGTTTTGATGGATTTAGCCAGGTATACTTGAGTTTCGAATATGCTTATGCTCAGAGGTATTCCTTGATAGATTCTCTGATTGTCAATATCTCCACCGACTGTGGTGCGACCTGGACCAGAGTGTATGCCAATGGCCCTGATGGAAATGGCATCTTCGAAACTGCAGAACCCAATGTTGATTTCTTCACACCTGCGGGAGCTGAAGACTGGTGTGGATCAGGTTATGGAGCCAGCTGCCCCATTATCAACCTAAGCGATTGGGCGGGACAGTCAAATATTAAAATTCAGTTTGAGGCCTACAATTTCTACGGAAACAACCTGTATATTGACAATGTTGAAATCAGCAACAGCGTTGGTGTGGATCAACTGGGATCCATTGACAATAAGGCCATTCTCTATCCAAACCCTGCTACCCATATGGTATCACTTCGATTGTCTCAGGTAAAAGAGGCTGAAGCCACATTAAGCAATAGTAATGGATTAATCCTCAAAGAGCTGGATGTCAAGGAAGGCATTACCAATATTCCGGTACATCATTTAACCAAAGGAGTTTACATCCTGAGTATTAGAGGAAAAGATATCAATGAAACCAAAAAATTGATTATTCATTAAAATACCACCCTTAACATACCCTTTGGGTCTTAAGGTTTTCATTTTTGGGTCCAAAACCTAGGTTTTGGACCCTTTTTATTTTTCAAACCATCACAAGTCATCTTCTGATCAAGCCAGGATGCTGGACAAGCATCAGCTTATTATCTTATATTTGTAATCAAGGCCTGACCCACAGCAGCCGATGGTGAGCCATGGTTGCGAATGATAGATGCTTTATTAGTTTAAACCTACAACCATGCAAAAAAAAATAGCCTTCCTCGCCTCCTTTATTTTGTTTTTATTTACCATACTCAATCCTGGTTTCAGCCAAATCTTAGAGGGTGAAAAACTAAGTGCCCAAGGTAAAGTCACTGTGATTGCTGCAGACTTACCTCAAATTGACACTGAAGTCTATCAGAAGTTCAAGACACCAAACAAAGACTGGGAAATTCCCAGATGGGGAGTGGATGAATCCAGAATTCTGGTAAAACAGAAAGCTGGCATATCAAATAAACACCATGTTTCCAGAGATGTTTCACCGGAACCTGACACCAGCTTTGCTGCTGTAGAAGACAATGGAAGCTCAATCCCTCCTGATGTAGGAGGAGCAGCAGGTCCAAACCACCTAATGACCACACTGAATACTCAGGTACGTATACACGACAGACAAGGAACTACTCTATTTTCAACCAATCTGGCTGCCTGGTGGAGTGCCCTACCCGGTGCTACCAATACCTTCGACCCAAAAGTGGTTTATGATCCTTATGAAGATCGCTGGTTGATGACCACGCCAAGCAGTTCCAATATTGGCCAGACAAGGGTATACTTTGGAGTGAGCGCAACACCTGACCCATTGGGTGAATGGTATATGTATTGGGTGGATCCCGATCCGAACGACCAAAAGTGGTTCGACTACCCCAATCTTGGATTCAATAAAAACTGGATCAGCGTAGGAGGTATTATGCGGGGTGGTAGTGACATTTATTACGTGGTTTTTGCCATGGATAAAATGGCAGCTCTAAACGGAGAGGCCAATCCCATAGTCCACCGCTTCACCTATAATGATGGATCTGCTCTTGTGCCTGCCTACACCTATGATCCTGATATGGAAGACCTCTACTATATTGCCACAGCGGACGGTAACAATAATGGTTTTGGATACATTAATAAGTTCAAGCTCAGCGGCAACATCACCGATCCTGTTTTTGAGTTTGAAGGTGCCATCGGAGTAGAAGACCCCTGGGAAAATTGGTCTTATGATAACAATGGAGACTTTCTACCCCAGCTGGGATCACCCCAAAAGCTTAATTCGGTGGATGCCCGTATGCATACACTCATCTATAGAAACAGTAAATTATGGGCCGTTCATCACATTTATCTTCCTGCTGATGATCCGGTGAGATCATCCATCCAATGGTGGGAATTGGATACTGAGGGCAATATACTACAGCGAGGACGTGTGGATGATCCATCCAATGCCTTCTCATTTGCCTTCTCTTCCATTGCCGTAAATGCCAACGAAGATGTCTTTATCGGACATGGGGTTTTCTCTGAAAACCAATACGCTGGTGCCGGATACTCATATCGGGCGTATTGGGATGAACCCAACAGCATCAGAAGTTTTTACCAATACAAGGAAGGTCTGGCTCCCTACTACAAAACCTTTGGGGGAAGTAGAAACCGATGGGGAGATTATTCCACAGCCTGTGTAGATCCGGTAAATGATTATGATTTCTGGGCCTTGCAGGAATATGCAGAACTACCTTCCGGAGGTGATCAATGGGGGACCTGGTGGGCGTATCTTCGACCAAGCTTCCCTCCCATTGCCGATTTCTCGTCCAATGTAAACCTTTTACCTGTGGGAGAAAGTGTCAATTTCAGTGATGAAACCCAGGGCATCCCCTCCGAATGGCAATGGACATTTGAAGGTGGTACTCCGGCCACATCAACGGATCAAAACCCTGAAGGCATTTTATATGATCAGGAAGGCATTTACGATGTACAGTTGATTGTAAGTAACGAATTGGGTATTGACACCATCCTTAAAACAGATTTCATCACCACAAGTTCAACCATACTGCCTGAAGTAGCTTTTACAGCAGACCGAACGCTGACATGCACAGACGACATGATCTATCTTAAGGACCAAAGCCTGTTTATGCCCATACAATGGGAATGGCAGATTGATCCCTCAAACATTAGCTTTGTGGAAGGAACTGACCAGTTCTCTCAAAACCCGGTGGTAGTTTTTGAAGAAGCCAACACCTATGCCATTACCTTAACGGCCTGGAACCTGAATGGTCAGGCCTCCCTCACAAAATTCGACTATATCAACGCAGGTGGTTACAGCCCCTGGTATAAGGAGACCTTTGAAAGCAATGGCTTTGAAGAACATTTCTGGAGTATTGAAAATCCCGATGACGATATGACCTGGGAAATATTTGAGGTGGGTGGCACGGAGCCAGGCACCATTGCTGCTGGTGTGAATATCCGGGAATACTTTAATGTGGGCGAACGCGACCGTTTGATTTCTCCTCCGTATAACCTGGAAAACTACAGCAGTGCCTATCTAAGTTTTGAATATGCCTATGCCCAGCGATATGCCCAAATTTCAGACTCCCTCATTGTATACATCAGTGATGATTGTGGATTGAATTGGTCTCGATTATGGGCTGGAGGTGAGGATGGGTCAGGGAGTTTCGCCACCCATGAATTAACAGATGATTTTTGGCCGGAAACAGCAGCGGATTGGTGTATAGAAGGATGGGGAGCCACATGTGTGGATATTGATATCAGCAATTGGACAGGTCATGACAACATTCAGCTGGCCTTTGAAACCTATAGCTTTCAAGGCAATCCCATTTTTGTTGACAATATTACCATTAGTCAGTTTTTGGGAGAAAACAATTGGGAAGAAACTGCACAGGATATACATATCTATCCCAACCCCAATGATGGATCATTTGAACTGTTTATCCCTGAAACCATGGATTGCCAATCCATACATATTAAAGATGCCATGGGTAAAACCTTATATACATTGATCTCAGATGGAATGGAAAGTCACTTTAATATCCAGTTATCTTCATCCATAAAACCTGGCATTTATCTGGTACAGATCAATGGACAAAAGCACAGTCTATCTAAAAGAATAATTATTCAACATTAGTTGTTGGGGAAGCATCCTTTAGCTCTAATTCATTGTCATTTAACAGTATATTAACGAGCTCAAAATCGTAAGATTTCATTATTGATCACATTTATTTTACATTTGCGGTCGTTTATTTCCTTCAATCTGGAATTATATAAGGAAAAGGATTTCATTTTAACCATAAAACACACCAATGAAGAATCGTTTACTATTCATTTTAGCCATTGCTATTTTAGGCAGTAGTACCATTTTCGCACAGGTAAAAAAACCTGTTACCGTTACCAAAGCCGTTGGATTTGATGTTTCCAAGGCACTTAGGGATGTAACTCCCATAGCTCCCGGGCAAAGGGAACGCAGTTGGAAAAACAAAGTGGTACCCAATAAGTTTGGTGTTGATGATGAATTACAGCATATGGCCCCTCTCAATGGCCCCGATCCTGTATTGCAAAATACCAATGGTAACCGCAGTGGTGGAACCATATTACAAAATTTTCCAGGTGTCACCAACGAGCAGGGCGTTGCCCCACCTGATACTGATGGTGATGTGGGTCCGGATCATTATTTTCAAATGGTAAACAGTTCCTTCGGTATTTGGGATAAACAAGGCAATCTATTGTATGGTCCCGCCGACAATATTACTTTATGGGATGGATTTATTGGCCCATGGTCTTCCACCAACGACGGAGATCCCATTATAGTTTATGATGAATATGCTGACCGCTGGATTGCAACCCAGTTTTCCTTACCCTATCATCCTTCAGCACCCTATTATGAGTTGGTTGCTGTATCAAAAACAGGTGACCCTCTGGGCGAGTGGCACCGGTACGCTTTTGAATTTGATCATATGCCTGACTACCCAAAGTTTGGTGTTTGGCATGATGGCTATTATATGTCAACCCACAAATTTTCTAATGGTGGCTGGGCTGGTGCAGGCATGAGCATCATGGAACGAGAAGCCATGCTCATTGGAGATCCTGATGCTCGCATGGTTGTTTTTCATGTAGGCTCAGGTCATTATGGAGTATTGCCAGCTGATGCTGATGGTGCAGTTCCTCCGCCAGCAGGCACTCCAAACTATCTGTTAGATGTGGGTGATAACAAACTTAAAATGTGGGAAGTAACTATCGATTGGGATAACACCCTCAATTCTACCCTCAGTAGTATAGGGTCCCTCAGTACACAGCCTTTTACCAACCAGGGATTATCCATTTCACAGCCTGGCACCAATCAAAAACTGGATGCGCTACAAAACATGACCATGTATCGTTTACAGTACCGAAACTTTGAAGACTATGAGGTATTACTGACCAACCATACTGTGGCCGGTGGCGGTGGCAAAGCCGGAATCCGCTGGTACGAATTGAGAAATGATGGTAATGGCTGGGAAATATATCAGCAAGGCACCTATTCTCCTGCCACCGGTGAAAACCGATGGATGGCAAGTATCGCCATGAACCAAAATGGTGATATCGCACTGGGATATTCGGTTTCGAGCACTTCCACTTATCCAACTATTCGTGTTACCGGACAATCATCCGGTGCTCCCATGGGACTTGGCGTAATGGATATTGAAGAAACTGTTTTGAAAGAAGGTAGCAGCTCACAAACAGGTGTTAATCGTTGGGGTGACTATTCTGCCATGACAGTTGACCCAAGTGATGCACAAACCTTCTGGTATACCACTGAATACTCTACTGGCGGATGGGCCTGGGAAACACAGATTTCAGCCTTTGGGTTCACACAAGTACCTCAGGTAGATTTCGAAGCTGATGAATTGCTGATCCCAGTAGGTGAAACTATAAACTTTACTGACCTTACTACTGGTATTCCTACAGAATGGGAGTGGACTTTCGAAGGAGGAACCCCTTCCACATCAAGCGATCAAAATCCCATGGATATTCTTTATGACACCGAAGGGACTTTCAAAGTTACCCTGTCAGCTACAAACTATCTGGGAAGTGATACCCTTGACAAGGAAGCTTATATTACCACTTCCACTACGATTCTGCCTGAAGTATATTTCGATAATGACAAATCCCAGATCTGTGTAGGTGACACCGTTTATTTCACCGACCAGTCCCTCTACAGCCCCAACCAATGGTTATGGTCGTTCGAACCCAATGATATAAGCTATGTGGGTGGCACCGATGAAACCAGTCAGAATCCGATGGTGGTCTTCAATACCTCCGGTTCTTATTCAGCAAGTGTTACCGTGTGGAACCTTAACGGCTCCTCAGATCTAAGCAAACCTGACCTCATCTTTTCAGGTGGACAACAGCCTTACTTCAAGGAGACATTTGAAGACCCTGCGTATGTCAGTAACAACTGGATCATAGAGAACCCTGATAATGAATTAACCTGGGAACTATTCGAAACAGGTGGTACAACTCCTGGTAATACCGCAGCCGGTATCAATTTCAGAGAATATTTCTCCATAGGTGCACGTGACCGTCTGATTACGCCAACCTTTAACCTGGAAGGCATGAGCAATGCTGCATTAGCCTTTACCCATGCATATGCCAAAAGATATGAGCAGATTGCAGACTCCTTAATTGTCATGGTATCTCCTGACTGTGGAAAAACATGGACCAGGATTTTTGCCGATTCCGATGACGGCAGTGGCAATTTTGCTACCCATCCATTGGTGGATGATTTCTGGCCAGAAGAATTATGGGATTGGTGTTTGGCAGGTTATGGCCCATCATGTGTTGATATCGATATCAGCCAGTTTGCCGGTCAGCCCAATGTAAAAATCGCATTCGAAAGCTATAGTTTCCAGGGCAATCCTTTGTTTATAGATAATGTAACCGTTAGTCAGTATGTAGGTCAGGATGAAATGAGTTTATCTGCTGATGATATTCAGGTATTCCCCAACCCAAGTGATGGTAATTTCCAGATTTTGATTCCCAAAAATCAGAATTTCACCAGCGTACAAGTGTTTAACCAGGTGGGGCAACTCATGTTTCAGCAAAGTGTAGAGGCCGCCACTCAAGTTATTGAAGTTAGCCTGGATCAAAACAGGGAAACTGGCTTATATTTCTTAAAACTGAACCACAACGGCAACAGCATAACCAAAAAAGTATTGGTATACTAAATGAATCTCTTTTATGCACCGGATCTGGATTCTTCCCTGTTCACCCTGAGCAAGGAAGAATCCAGACATATTGTTCGCGTGCTTCGCATGAAAAGCGGCGATGCCATTCACTTTACCAATGGCAAGGGATCATTTTTTGACTGCCGCATTAGCGACGACAATCCCAACGCCTGTATTATAGAGGTTTTACATGAGAAGCCGGGTTCCGATCAAAGAAACTTCAAGCTTCATCTTGCTGTGGCTCCCACAAAAAATATTAGCCGATTCGAGTGGTTTCTTGAAAAAGCCACCGAAATTGGAATTGATCAGATATCTCCCATCATCTGCCAGCACAGTGAGAGAAAAGAGATAAAACATGAACGTTTGCATAAGGTGATAACGGCTGCTGTTAAGCAATCCCTAAAGTCCTTTCATCCTGTATTAAAACCCCGGCTTTCGTTTATGGAATGTATCAGTCAGAAATTTGACGGTCAGAAATTTATCGCACATATTGATGACAGTGTTAGTTTGGAACTTGCCGATGCCTATACCAAAGGGGAAGACGCCACGATCCTGATTGGCCCTGAGGGTGATTTTAGTCCGGAAGAGGTGGCCATGGCCAAAGAAAATGGGTTCCAGGAAGTTAAGCTTGGCCCTTCACGTTTACGGACAGAAACTGCCGCTGTAGTAGCCTGTCATACGATCAACCTTAAAAACCAGATGGGCTGAGTACTAATTCAGTCCTTTGTTTCTTAACAAGGCATCAATGGAAGGCTGCCTTCCTCTGAAATCCACAAACATTTTCATAGGATCCTCAGAACCATTCTTTTCCAGTATGTTCTTTCTAAAAGCCATAGCAGTTTCCTGATCATAAATACCTTTTTCACTAAAAGCATCAAAAGCATCGTTGTCGAGTACACCCGACCAGATATAACTATAATATCCTGATGCATATCCCCCATCAAAAATATGGGCAAAATAGGTGGATCGGTATCGGGAAATAATCTCAGGAATCAGTCCAATTGACTTCAGATAGTTTGCTTCAAAAGTCTCTACATCTGTTTCCAAAGGACCTTCGAGGGTGTGGTATTTCATATCGAGTAAGGCTGCTGCCAAAAATTCAACTGTTTCGAAGCCCTGATTAAACAAATTGCTCTTATTCAGTTTTTCCAGCAATGCTTCAGGAATTGGTTCTCCGGTTTCATAATGCACCGCATAAGCTGCCAGAACCTCAGGATGTGTAGACCAATGCTCCATGATTTGAGAGGGTAATTCCACAAAGTCCCTGGCTACAAAGGTGGTATTGTAAGTGCATTTGGAAAATAAGGCATCCAGCGCATGTCCAAACTCATGAAATAAAGTCTCTACCTCATCAATACTCAATAAGGAAGGCGTATTACCATTGGGCTTGGTAAAATTGCAAACAGTGGTCACTACAGGGTAAATAACTTTATCGCCCTCCATATGGTAAGCAGTAAATTCATCGCACCAGGCTCCCCCTTCTTTGCTCGCCCTAGGGAAAAAGTCCATATACAGCACCCCCAGATGACTGCCATCTGCTTCAGTTACACCATAGGCTACGGCATCTTCATGCAATTTTGGAACATCCTGAAGCTGTTCAAATTGAAGCCCATAAAGCTTGTTCGCCACCATAAGGGCAGCATCTCTCACGTTCTCCAATTTAAAATATGGGCGTAACTCATTATCGTCAAGATCGTATTTTGCCTTTCTTAGTTTTTCGGCATAATACCACCAATCCCAACTTTCAAGCTTAAAGTCACCACCTTCCTGATGGATCATCTCCTGTAGAGCTTCGGCTTCTTTCACGGCAATCGGCAGGCTGGCTTCCCACAACTGATCCAGTAATCCGTAAACACCTTCAGGATTTTTTGCCATTTTGGTTTTCAACACTCCTTCAGCATAATTATTAAACCCCAACAATTGGGCTCGCTGTGCCCTTAACTTTGACATCTTAGCGACAATATCCTTATTATCATGTGCATTATTATTGTTTCCTCTCATGGTATATGCTGTATACAAGGTTTTTCGTAGCTCTCTGTTATCAGCATAAGTAATGAAAGGCAACAAACTGGGTTTGTGAGTGGTATAAACCCATTGACCTTCCAGGCCGTTTTCTTTAGCAGCATTGGCGCCAATGGCTTTCACCGACGCGGGTAATCCTTCAAGTGAAGATTCATTTGTAATAATGAGTTTAAAATCATTGGTTTCTGCCAACAAGTTTTGACCGAATCTAACCCTCAGCACAGATATATCACTGTTAATTGTCTTTAATAAGGTCTGATTCTGAGGATCCAGATTGGCACCACTCAGTTCAAAGCCAGTATAAAGATTCTCCAGCAAAAACATAGATTCAATGTCAAGTTTCAATTCAGCCCTTTGCTCATACACGGATTTTATCCTGGCGAACAATTCCGGATTTAAGGATATCTCATCATAATGCGTGGATAAGACTGGGGCCAATTCTGCAGCTATCCTTTGAATATCCTCATTGGTATTGGCAGAAGCGAGGTTATAAAAAACTGACCTGACCTGTCGAAGTAGTTTTCCTGATTGATCGTAAGCTTCAATGGTATTCTCAAAATTTGGTTCCTCGGGATTAGCAACAATGGCTTGAATGGCTTTTGATTGTAAGGACATCCCTTTCTTAAACGCAGGTATAAAATGCTCCGGTTTTATTTGATCAAAGGGTGGCAGATTGTATGGCGTTTCCCATGGCGTAAAAAAAGGATTTTCGTTTGAATTCATCTCTTTCTGTGGGTTGGTGCAGCTACCTATACTTAAGAAGATTACGGATAGCCACATGATTATTTTGTTCATGTGTTCAGGTTAAATTTGGTTTTTGGTTAGACAGGGCTAAGGTAGAAAAATACCCCATTTCACATATACTACTTATCTATTTTGAAAGATAACAAATTGATAGCCATGCCTGAGTATGCCAAGATTGTCTTCTCTGGTATAGCTAATACCACAAATACCTTTTATGTTATCTTTACCGCCGATTTAATATGAGGTAAGCCTATATGTTTGATTCATTCAGATTAAATTTTTTGGCCTTTAAAAAAACATTTCCAGCAGTTCTTGTTATGGCATTGCTTCTTGTTTTTTCAATGAGCAAGTATAGTCTGTCTCAAGAAGTTCATCTGGCTATATTGAAATATAGTGGTGGTGGAGATTGGTATGCCAACCCCACATCCTTACCCAACCTCATAGAATTTTGCAACAAGGAAATCAACACAAACATCAGTAAGGAGGTGGAAACAGTGGAAGCAAAAACAACAGCCATTTTCAACTATCCTTATATCCATCTGACTGGTCACGGGAATGTGATTTTCAGTCCTGAAGAAGCCGAAAACCTAAGAAACTACCTGATTGCAGGAGGCTTTTTACACATATCTGATAATTATGGCCTCGATGAGTTTATCAGAAGGGAAATGAAAAAGGTATTCCCTGAACTCGATTTCATTGAACTGCCTTTCTCTCATCCTATTTATCACCAGGACTTCAAGTTTTCACAGGGCCTTCCGAAGATACATGAACACGACGATAAAGAGCCCCAGGGCTTCGGATTGATTTATGACAATCGGTTGATTTGCTTTTATGATTACGAATGCGACCTGGGTGATGGCTGGGAGGATGCTGATGTTCATAATGATAGTCAGGTCAAGCGTGAGGAGGCACTTCAAATGGGTGCCAATATCATTCAGTTTGTATTCGACAGATCTACGATCCCCTAAGAAAAGGATTGTAAGGATTTAAACAATAATTCGTCAAAGTATTAGTTAATAATTCACAACTGATCAGAAAAAGTAATATTTAATTCATGGATAATAATACGAGAATAATGAAAAAAGTAAGCCTGGCAGGCATCGGCTTGATGTTTATTATGATGCTAAGTATCAACCTTCAAGCTCAGTTTCACATGCTACCACCTGAAGGTGAAAATACCCAAATCGATTTGAACGAAGGAAGATATTCAACCCTGACCTTTGATAAACTGATGGCTCAATTTGAAGGAAAAGTGGTATACCTGGATTTCTGGGCAAGCTGGTGTGGTCCTTGTAAAAGAGAAATGCCTTATTCGGCAAAGTTGAAGAAAACCTTTGAAGGAAAAGATGTGGTATTTGTTTACATCTCCACTGACAGAAACCCAACAGCCTGGGACAAGGCCATTAAATCCATGCAAATTGGTGGCACACACTACAGGGTAAACAAATCTGTATACGTCGGAATGAATGAAAGATTTAATGTCAAGACCATTCCTCGCTATGTACTATTTGACAAAGATGGCAATGTGGTTGATGACAATGCCAAGAGGCCCAGCAACCCCCAATTGGTTGATGACATCAACGCCCTATTATAATAAAACTTACCGGTTGATTGAATCAAGCTGCGGATTATATTCGCGGCTTTTTTTATGCTTACTAAAGACGCCCTATCAATTCCTTAAAGAGAATAATCAGGTCTTTTTCGGCCAGAGCAGCATTCTCCAATATATCTTCAATTTCAACTGCTTTTAGATTGTCCGGATCACACTGATCAGTAATTACAGAAACAGCTGCAACTTTTAAACCAAGATGATTGGCAGCAATAACTTCTGGCACAGTCGACATGCCAACCACATCGGCACCCATGGTTTTTATAAAGCGGTATTCGGCTCTGGTTTCAAGTGTTGGTCCTATCCAGGCCACGTATACGCCCTTGTTGATCGGGATACTCAACTCTTGTGCTATACCTTCCATGACCTCAATAAGCTCAGGATCGTAGGGTCTGCTCATATCCACAAACCTTGGCCCCAGTTCACTATAGTTCTTCCCCACCAATGGGTTGGACGGTATCATATTGATATGATCATCGATGATCATCAGCGATGCAGGTTTAAAATCAAGATTCACACCGCCACAAGCATTGGAAACCAGGAGGTTTTTGACCCCTATCTTACTCATCACATACACAGGAAAGCTGACTTCTTTCATGTTGTAACCCTCGTAAAAATGGAAACGACCATTCATGACAACGACTTTTTTTCCACTTATCCGTCCGAAGATTAGTTTTCCCGAATGGAATTCTACCGTGGAGACCGGGAAATGAGGAATATCTTCATAATCGATGCTTATTTCTATTTCCATATGGTCGACCAATGAACCCAAACCGGTACCCAGAATAACGCCTGTTTCGTAGCCCTTTATTCCTTTACTTTCTATATATGCTGCTGATTCCTGTATTTTATCTAACATAAGTTTCTGTTTGCTATTTGCTTTGCTAAGGTAACAAGTTTGACATCACCACAGCCTCAGAAAACATTGATATTTCCAGTTACAGATGCTAAGTTTTCTCGTGAGGACACTCCCTCAACTCCTGGTATTTCTTATGTCCCATAAGGATAATCCATCTGTCTTATTGGTTTATCTTTGCTGATCCAAGTCCCTATTATGAAACTCCAAATTCAAATCAGTCTTTTGTTCTGCATCCTAGGCAGTGTAGTGTTCGCTCAACCAAACTTTCCCGAAGACGGGCCACTCTACAGCAGTGAAGGTGTAGCAAGAATTGATATAAGCATAGACCCTGACACCCTAGCCTGGCTTTACGAAGATGAAAATCTTGAAAGCGATATTGAATTCACAGCTCAGTTTATTTTCGATAATGGCGAAATCAGAGACACCATCGATCCTGTTGGATTCAGGCTTCGGGGCAACACCTCACGACATTCACAAAAAAAATCATTTAAGGTTTCTTTCAACCGTTTTATTCAAGGGGGAAAATACCATGGTGTAGAAAAACTCAACCTCAATGGCGAACACAACGACCCATCCCTACTGCGGGCTCATGTGAGCTGGGATATCATGAGAAAGCTGGAGATTCCTGCACCACGTTCCAATCATGTAGAGGTATATATCAATGGTTCTTACTATGGTCTGTATCTTAATGTGGAGCATATCGATGAAGAGTTTGTAAAATCACGCTTTGGCAAGAATGATGGCAACCTATACAAATGCCTATATCCAGCAGACTTGGATTATTTGGGAAGTAATCCTGACGCCTATAAGATGGACGTTGGGGGTAGAAGGGTATATGATCTAAAAACAAATACAGCACTTGACGATTATAGTGATCTGGCTCATTTCATTGATGTTTTGAATAATACCAGCACTCCGGATTTAGAATGTGAACTGGATGAGGTATTTAATATGTATCCCTATTTAAAGGTAATAGCCACCGATATTTTAATAGGCAACTGGGATGGTCCCATGTATAACAAAAATAACTTCTACCTCTACCACAATACAATCACTAACAAATTTGAATACATTCCTTACGACCTGGACAATACTTCTGGTATCGACTGGTTTGGAATTAACTGGGCAAACCGGAATATTTATAAATGGAGCCGGACAGATGAGCCCAGACCCATTTATACACGCTTCATGGAACAAGCGGAATTACGTAATCAATATTCACATATAGTCAAAACCTTGGTCAGTACTACTATCAACTTCGACTCCCTTGATGCCGCCCTTGTCCAGAAAAGGAATGAACTACTACCCTATGTGTCCAACGACCCGTATTACCCTCTGGATTATGGCTTTAGCACTTCTGATTTTTTGAACTCACTCCACACAGCCTATGGTGCCCATGTTAAAGATGGAGTCAGTAGTTTTCTATTTGAGAGATCGGCCAACATGTTGAATCAGGTGGAGCATAGGGATGCGAAACCTATAATTAATTATATCAAGTCGGGTCGGATAGCTGCTAATGAGGTTTTTGTATCCGCATACATTACTTTTAAGGATTACCCGGGACAAGCTGAAGTTTCCTATTCCATCAACGGAACAGATTGGTTGAAAAAACCTATGTATGATGATGGCTGGCATGGCGATGGTGAAGCCGGAGACCATATTTACGGAGCCAGTATTGTGAATGCCGGTCTCAGTGAAGGTATGGAATTCCGGATCGAAGCCGCTGATGCCATCAATCTGCTAAATAGTTTGCCCTGCAAATCCATTTACATACCGGGCGTCGGGTCAAGTATCCCTCTCTATATTAATGAGTTTATGGCATCTAACAATCAAACCATCGCAGATGAACATGGCAACTATGGAGACTGGATTGAAATCTACAATGCCGGAAATGACAATATCTGGCTTGGCAATCTTTACCTGACCGACAATCTTGATAATCCAACGAAATGGCTGATGCCTAACCACAGCATGAGTCCGGGATCTTTTTTAATTATATGGGCTGATGGCAAACCTGAAGATGGTCCTTATCATGCCAATTTTAAACTGAGTAAAGAAGGTGAGGAAATCGGTCTTTTCAGATTTGACGAACAACTCATTGATGACATTGTATTTGGCCCTCAGGAGGAAGACGTTTCCTATGGCAGGGAAAAAGATGCCTATCCTGGATGGCAGTTCTTTGTGCATCCCACTCCGGGTTCCAGCAATGCTCCTGATGCGGTTCAACTAATCAGTGAATCTGAGGCATTTATAGTATATCCTAATCCGGCTAAGGGTGGCCAGGTATACCTCAACAAGATACTGGATGTGAGTGTTTATAATACGTATGGTCAACTTATCGAATCAATACCGGAAACTACTGTATTGAATATTGACACTTACCCTAAAGGTTTATACATTATAGTGAATAAAGAAGGTCATAAAAGGAAGCTATTGATTCAGTAGATTGTTGACTTCATAGTGTAACGTCACAGCTTTTCACACTTTTTTAACAATTTGGTTTACAACATTTTCTATTGTTCTCTGTTATACATAAACAGACCGAAAAGCAATAAAGAAGATGTCGAAGATCCGAATCAAATTGTTCTCTCTGGCCATGATATGTAGCCTCATGATTCAGGCACAACACACAAAAGAAATGACAAAAGAACCAGAACATAAATCAGAAAAAGAATGGATGCAGGAACTGGACCCTGAACAGTACCAGGTATTGCGCCAATGTGGTACAGAAGCACCCTTTACAGGTAAATACTACAAGCATGATGAGAAAGGCAGTTACCACTGTGCCGGTTGTGGAGCTGCTCTTTTTTCATCTGACACCAAATATGAATCGGGATCAGGATGGCCTAGTTTTTATGCCGCTATCGATGGTGATGCCGTAAAGAAGGTGCTGGATAAAAGCCACGGTATGATTCGAACAGAAATCAAATGTGCATCATGTGATGGACATTTGGGCCATATATTTAATGATGGTCCGGCTCCCACAGGCATGCGCTATTGTGTGAACTCACTTTCCCTTCAATTCGAACAGAAATAAGGCTTAATTAGGCTTCAATTCCAGTCTCATTTTCTCAAATGGAATGGGGTTGGCAGTGATCCAAAGTTCAGGCTTCAATTCCAGCTTATCGGCTTCATATGCCATGACAAAAACCTCTATTTGCTTGCCTTCCATCTGTTGATCCACAGGAAAATAGTAAGTATAGTTTTTATCTGAGCGGGCATTCACATATTCCCATGTATTGGATGGGTAGGAAACGGCTCGGTCCGGACACCCCATGAGTTGTCCATCCACTTTCACAGCAGCGTAAGCGCCTTCCACACCATGTACGCCATTAATGGCTATACATAGATAGCTTCCCTTATGAATTTCATCAAGTTGCACAGATGCAGACCATAGTTTCTGAGCTTTCATTCTTGTACTGCTAGCGAACAAATTGGATGCCCTCCAGGCGGACCTGTCGACAGTTTCTCCCTTTGATCTCCCATAAACTTCAGTAATCTGACGTGGATAATAGGAAATCTTGAGATAACGCAGTGGTTCGTTAAGCGGGATGGCTATCAGAGTATCAGCCATAAACTTCAGTCTTTCCCATTCATTAAGATCGGTCGAAACCTCAGCATAATAAGCTTCATCTATAAGCAGTGGCTGAAGGGAAAAATAATCAGGAATTTGCAAAAACACAGTATCCAAGCTTATAACTGCTCCTAAATCAAGTCTGAAACAGCCCCCTTTTACCCTTTGATCTACATTATATTTAATGGATGGCCAAAAGCCCGTACCTCTGTCACCATCAAACAGGTTTTTATCCCAGATACCTCTGTCTACGAACACATCCTGCTCAAAGAAGGCTTGCTGCGCTTCAAGAACCTGTGGGATTTCAGACCATCCTGAACGCTGGATAGACCTAACTTCCAGGGCGTTGTTATCAGCAGCAAAAACCGTGGCTTCATATAAGGCATCGGTATCCATTGGCTTGTCCACCACAGTCAGCTTAATTAGCTTTTGGTGGTAAGGGGATTTATAGGTTTTACCAGGAAAGCTGATGTTCACTTCACCGGAAAATTGGTCTATTTCTTTACCATTGATGGAGGCTCTTTTATAAGCCTCGGCTTGATTTATTGTAAAACTGGCCTGCTGTCCCGGCATCCCCAACAAATCAATTTGAATATTTTGTTCAGGAATGTCCTTTACTACAGCATATTCTATTCCATCCAGGGCTACTTCCTCATTGGGTTCCGAAGAAAGCAATAGTAAACATGAACGGAATGAGGGGATTCTGACCATAATTGGTGTTCCGATCTTAACATTCCCCATGAGTTTTTCGGTAGGATGATATTGTCGTATTTCATAAACACCCTCGGGCTTAAGTAAGGGTATCGAATCTATATAAAAGGTATATACAGTATCCTGCCAACTAAGATTCCTAAGGCTCAGCAAACAAGTATTGCTATCACCTCTGGCTACTGCATAGGGTCCAAAATTCTCAGGTAATATGGTTCCATCAACCAGGATCTCCCGGTATTTCTTATGCAAATTATATATCCTAGCCAATTTGGGAAACTCATCATCTCGAAGTAACCAAGGGTTGCCATAAATTTCCGGAGCCAGTATTAAACTTCGGTTAAAAGCCTGTAAAATGAGATCATCATCCCAATAATCCAAACAGGAAGAGATACAGGTACCGTGGTCTTCAGTAAGTCGTTGCAAACCAGGAACCAGTCCGCGTGAAATAGCGCCTGCCCTATGGTGGGGAGCCGTTTGATGATTACTGGCAAAAACATCTATATAGGTTTCCTGTCCTCCCCATAAAAATGTGGTAGCATAGGGTTTTCCTTTCTTAAGACCAAGACGGTGGTTTAGCAAAATCAGGTCGGGGCTATAGAGCCTGCATTGGATCATCATATTAACAAAATCATCTTCCTTTTCTTCTCGAAGTGCCCCGCAAACTGCATCAAACTTAAAAAGAGCAAATTCAAAGTCTCTGCACAGGCTTACCATTTGTTCGGTTCTCAATGCTGTTTCTTCTTCTGTGTCGCCAAAACCATCCGGACCTCCCCATATTCCCAAACGAGTATTCATGGCCTTTGCCTTTTCATACATGGGTTGGAAACCTTTGGGAAACTGGCTTTTAAATCGTTCTGAATGCATACTACCATAGAATCGTTTTCCATCAATGGCACCCGCATCGAAGGCATAGATATCCAGGGTCATGCCGTAGGTTTCATGAAGCCAGTTGAAAAATTCCAGATTGATCATGGTTTGGGCCTCGGTGGCACCTTCGTTTGTATTGTTGATCCAACTAAAATATTGTGCCCGGGAAGGGCTTTTTTCGTCAGCACCAGGGTAAACCGATGAGGCTTCCTGAGCTGAACCTAAGAGTGGTACACAAGCATAAACCAGAAACATGACCAGTGCTATACAGCTTGTCTTCAGACTATTACTTTTCATTGCTTTTCTTTTTAATTATTGCGGCATAGCCACCTTCTGAGGCCATAGGAATAGATATTATTTCACCAGCACCAATACTACGCTCTGAATACTGGAAATCCTCTGCATGCCTCCTGGTATTGGGTCCGTCCTGCATCACACTAATGGTATACTCACCCTCTCCTAAAAATGAACAATCCACCTTAAAATCCCGAGCCTTATCATTGGTCATCGCTCCAATATACCAGTCATCATTATACCTTCGGGCTATTACAAGATATTCTCCCACACTGGCTTCCAGTGCTCTGGTTTCATGCCAAATGGTGGGTATCTGACTGATGAAACGGGTTGTTGTCTCCTCTTTCAAATACTGGGTTGGATTGTCGCAAAGCATCTGCAAAGGACTTTCGTAGATAATATACATGGCCAATTGATGACATCGGCTTCCCATACTCATGGGTCTTGACCATCGGGCATGAAAATTATGAGAAAGGGCGTTGTCCATGGCACCGGGCGTATAATCCATGGGTCCTGCCACCATCCGAATAAAAGGCAACTGAAGGTTGTGTGTGGTGGTGTTTTTATCCGTCCACTTGCATTGCTCCTGTCCCCTTAAACCTTCATAGGACAATACATTGGGATAAGCTCTTCTTAAACCGGCAGGCTTAAAGGTCCCATGGAAGTCGACCACCATTTTACGTTGAGCTGTGGCTTTGGCCACCCTTTCATAGTAGTTAACCATATATTGATCAGCGCGTTGCATGAAGTCAACTTTCACTCCCACCACGCCCCATTTCCTATACAAATCCAAAATAGCATCCATATCGGTATCCAGTGGCCCCCAGAGCACCCAAAGGATGACACCAACTCCTTTTTCATCACCATAAGCCACAAGCTCTTCCACATCAATTTTGTCAGAACAAGCCATTACATTGTTGGTAGATTGGGACCAACCTTCATCCAGAATGATATACTCCAAACCAAATTGTGAGGCAAAATCGATATAGTATTTGTAGGTTTCCGTATTGATACCAGCTTCAAAATCAATTCCGGTAATATTGTTATCATTCCACCAATCCCAGGCCACCAAACCGGGTTGTATCCAGTTCACATCCTTCAGCTGAAGATCAGAGGAAAGTTGGTAAACCAGATTGTTTTCAATGAGTTCTCTGTCATCATCCGTAATTATAAACAACCTCCAGGGATAGCTTCGTTCACCTTTGGTTTTTGCCAGATAATCTGCATTCTTTAGTTCTTGATTTCTATCGGAGTCCCCATTCTTCGGTTTGGCTTCCAACACATAGGGTGGAAAATCAGCCTTGAGAGCTGTGGGTCCATGGGTTCTGAGAAACATAGCCGGATAATCATATAAATCAGCCTCTGTTACTAATATTCGGACACCATTATCTTTGTAAAACAACACAGGTAATGAGGCCAGCGCCTGATAGTCTAAAGCAGCTAAAGCGGTATCCACATAATATCTCTCATAGTGTGATATAAAACCAGACTCCTGCGGGTAATACACTTTAAAGTCATCTGTTAGATGCCATTCAAGTATCTCATCTTTCACAACCACCTCTTTGCGATAACTTGTTTCAAGCCTGTAGGCCATCCCCTGGTCATAAGCCCTCAGAATCAACCGATAACCCTTTTTAAAGTTGAGGGAGAGTTCATTATAGAAATCCCTAATTTCAGAATCTTTACAAGGAATCTTCGAAGATAATATTTGGTCAATTGTTTTTCTGTCAATCTTTATTAGCTCTAACTGACTTCCTAATAGCTTTTCTTCAATGGCCATTCCCATACTCAACCGCGATATAACCAAGTGATCCTTATACCAGATAGAAATATTCAAATGATCGCTTAGCTCAACGGCTATCCTGAGGTGTTGATCAGGTGACCTTAAATCTATGGATTCTGCAGTCAATGTATGATAAGAACAAAAGACCGTCAGAAATAGCAAGAGTATTATCTTTTTCATTTTCAATTGGTTTTAAAAACAAATTCCAAACCTGGTTAACAAACCTCAGCTAGATTTTGAATCCACTAAATGTAACAATAAAACAGCTTTATGTATTCAGTGGGATTAAGATAATATTACAGTTGCCACAGACTATCAAATTTGTACTTTCGTCCCATAATACACAATCCATCATTCGATACAAACGCCTATGCCAACACAAAAAAAAGCCATCTTTAACTGGAGCAGCGGAAAAGATTCAGCACTGGCTCTTATGGAGGTTATCGAACAAAATGAGTATGATATTCACTGTTTGTTCACCTCCATTAATAAGGAAGCGCAACGGGTGAGCATGCATGGTGTTCGAAAGGAATTGCTTGAGGAGCAAGCCCTTAGCCTTGGTATCAGCTTACAGATACTGGCACTCCCTGAAACGCCTTCCATGGAAGATTATGACCATTATATGTCCAGAAAAATGAATGAATTCGTAAGTGAAAAAGTGGCTTACTCCATCTTTGGTGACATCAATCTTGAAGATCTAAGACAATACCGTGAACACCAACTGGCATCTGTTGGTTTAAAGGCTGTCTTTCCCTTGTGGAGGCGTCCAACGGCAAATATCATCAAAGACTTTATTGACAAAGGATTTAAAGCGGTAGTGACCTGTGTCAGTGACAAGTATTTAGATGCTTCCTTCACGGGCAGGGTGATCGACAAGTCCTTTCTCAGCGACCTCCCTAAAGAGGTGGACCCTTGTGGAGAGAACGGAGAGTTTCACAGTTTTGTTTTTGACGGCCCCATGTTCAAATTTCCCATTGCTTATAAACTTGGAGAAGTGGTTCACAAGGTTTATGATAGCGGAAAGGAAAAGAAAAGTCATGATACTGGTTTTTATTTTCGGGATTTGATAAAAATCAATTGAGGAAAGCGGGCTTTTACTTACTTTTGTGAATTAATTAACAAAGGATTTGGTGAAATCTTATCTGAGCAATATCAACGTTAAATTCAAGCTATTCTATCCTGTATTTCTGGGTTTTATAGGTGCCATTCTATTTATCACCTTTTTACAGATCAGACAATCAAAGGGAAGCATCTATAGTCTTGCAGAGAGCAATATGCAGCTGGAGGTAAAAACCATAGCCAAAATGTTTGAGAGGGAAAGGGAGCTTAAAATGGAAAAGGTGAAACGCGATTTGAAAATGGCTCATGACCTTTTTTACCGTTTTCCTATTTCAAGAGATAAGAAAGCCTCAAGTCTAAAAGCCACCAATCAGATTAACAAAGAATCTCATCAGCTTAGTATCCAAAGTTTTCAACGCCAGGGAAAATCACTTCTTTTCGATGAAGAATTCCCTGGAATTACTCACCAGCTATTTGGAGGGACAACCACCATATTCCAGAAAATTGACAGCGGGTACCTGAGAATTGCCACCAATGTACTCAACTCCAAAGGCATGCCGGCTGTGGGTACCTACATTCCCAAACAATCGCCTGTGGTAAAAACCATCGAAAATGGAGAGACCTATTATGGACGTGCCTATGTGGTGAACGACTGGTATATAACAGCCTATGAGCCCATCTGGATGCATAATGAAATTGTGGGAATGCTTTATGTGGGAGATAAGGAAAAAGACCTGAGTAAACTGGACAGTATTTTGCAGAGTCTGTCCATCGGCAAAACAGGATATCCGTTTGTGGTAGATCAGTACGGAGAGATGATTATCAATACAAGTGAAGACAAGCTTGTTCCCATTGATTCGCTCATGATGACCGAAATTCTACATCATAAAAAGGGTGTCAGCCGGTACTTTTCAGAAGAGATGAAAAAGGAGTACATATTGGCTTATGACTACTACCCTGATTTTCATTTCCATATCGTAGCATTGGTGCCAGTAAATGAACTGACCCAGGCTTCCATCAATAGCATTATCAATAGTGCCGTCCTCATCGGTGTATTGGCGACCATATTTTTTATTCTCCTGATCCTAACCACCACAACCCGAAGAGTTCATCGTCTCCTTAACGCCATCAGGCTTAGCAATATTAAACTCAGAACCACCAAAGAAGCATTAAAACAAAGTGAAGAAAATTTCAGAACCCTTTTTAATCACAGCAGTGATGAAATTATAGTCTCTGATCTCCAAGCCAACATCCTGGAGATGAATGACAAGGCTTGTGATACTCTGGGTTACACTCGTGAGGAGCTACTGGAAATGAATATGCTGGATTTAAAACCAGAAAAATTTGCCAGAACATTTTTAGAAAACAGAAGCAAGCTGAAAGCTCAAGGACGTCTGATATTTGAATCGGCTTTAAAGACGAAGGCAGGACTAATCATTCCCATCGAAACCAACAGTCGTTTAGTGGAGTACAGTGGCAAACAAGTAATACTTAGCATTTCCAGAAACCTGACCCAGAGAAATGAACTGGAAAGAAAAGTACTTAGCGCGGTAATTCAAACTGAGGAAAGGGAAAGGGAAAGGTTCTCCAAGGATATGCACGACGGTTTGGGTCCATTGTTGTCGAGCATCAAACTCTACGTAAACGAATTGGGTTCAGATGACAGCACCCAGGAGGAAAAGCAGGAATATATCAAACAGGTGAACGAAATAATCGATCAGGCCGTAACCAGCACCCGTGAGATTTCTAATAATCTGATGCCGCGTATCATTCACGAATATGGTATGGTAAAAGCCCTGGATTCCTTCTGCAAGAAAATAAACCTCACCAACAAAATACTTATTCAGTTTGAAGCCAAGGGCTTCGATGAAATGGTTGACAAGAATGTTCAGCTCATCCTTTTCAGGGTTACAACAGAGTTAATAACCAACACTTTAAAACATGCCAGAGCTACTCTGATCAACATTAAACTCAACAGGGAAGACGGCAGAATTTCATTGCACTTTGAAGATAATGGTATAGGATTTAATACTGAGAAAATCATGTCTGATAAGCGCAGCGGCATAGGACTTAAAAGCATTATTAGCCGGATTAGGTCCATCAATGGAACCTACCAATTTATGAGCGAGGTTGGTCAGGGATTCAGAATAATAATTGAGATTTAAGAACAAATCGGAGCAGGGTCTTTATTATCTTTGTTGAAGAATAATCCATGGATACACAAGTCAAAATAATCATCGTAGACGACCACGAAATTTTTCGAAATGGTCTGAAGATGGTATTAGGCAAACTAAGCTATATTCAGGTGGTTGGAGAAGCAGAGAATGGACAGCAGTTTCTGGATATCATCCGTACAACTTCCTGTGACCTGGTTCTAATGGATATTGAAATGCCTGTGATGTCGGGTATTGATGCCACACGTCAAGCTTTAAAAGAGCAAGCCGATTTAAAGGTAATCGCTCTCACCATGTTCAATGAAGACGAATACATTCAAAGCATGATGGATGCTGGAGTAAAAGGCTTTCTCATAAAAAATATCACCAAAGAGACTTTGGATAAAGCCATCCGTACCGTACAAGGTGGAGGTAATTTTTACTCTGAAGAGCTATTTAATTTCTTCACCCGCCGTGTTGTCCCTGAAGAAAAACAGGAAACGGTAGACATAAAGCTAACCAGTCGTGAAAAAGAAATCCTTCAGCTTCTCTCAGAAGGACTAAACAATAAGGAAATTGCAGATATTCTTTATGTGAGCGAACGTACTGTAGTGGGACACAAATCGAATCTTCTGGCCAAAACTGGTTGCAAAAGCGCCATTAGTTTGTTGGCATTTGCTATTAAAAACAAATTGGTAATCATTTAAGAGATCCTATATAAACCTGTTTCATGAGGGTAAAATACACATACGATGAAAGTGAAGGCATCCTGTATGCTGCCCCTCCTACTCCCACAACCATCGACCTCATTGTTGAGCACTATCTCTACCTCAAGAATTTTAAGGATCTTTCACCAAGCCTCAGAATTCTCATCGATTGCAGAAATGTACAGTTCAGAATTCTTCCTGATGAAATCTCGGAAACAGAAGAAGCCGTTGCTGAGGCACTGCAACATTTCAAGGATTTAAAAGAGGCCATTTTAGTAGAGCAACCTTTTGAAGTTGTCGTGGCTACCTTATTCCAGCAGTACAATGAGAGGCAAACAGCCTATGAATTTAATATTTTTTCCACGCTAAAGGAGGCCAAAAGGTGGTTAAAAAAATGACTTGTAGGTTTTGATGACATGAATCGGATTATACTTACCATAGTAGTTGAATCAAAAACATTTTAACCAAAAACCAACCACTTAGCATGAAGGCATACAGGAAATCAATAACAAGGATTCTTAGCAAATTAATAAATACAGCCTCAAAATTTACAGTTTTCACAGTGATGTTTGGTAGTATACTTTTTTGTACTAACTCATGTATACAAGAGTCAACAAAAAGCAACAATTCTAAACAGGAAAACTATTTAGTAGAGGCTCAACAATTAGCTGAGGAAGTGGTTGCTGAAACCATGAGGTCATGGCAATCCTATAAGCAATATGCCTGGGGTCATGATGTACTGGCACCGCTCTCAAAATCACATAAGGACTGGTACGCCAAACCTTTATATATTTCTCCCATTGATGCTTATAGTACATTGGCGGTTATGGGTCTTGATGAAGAAGCAAAAATGATAGAGAATTATGTGGTGGATTCCCTCGATTTTAATGTTGATATCGACGCTAAAATATTTGAGGTAAATATTCGAATCTTAGGAGGATTACTCAGTATGTATGAAATCTCAGGAAACGCTAAAGTACTAGATAAAGCAAGGGATTTCGCAGATCGTATGTTACCTGCATTTAATACTCAAACTGGCATTCCCACCTATTGGGTAAACCTGAAAACAGGAGAGACCAAAGGAGATACGGTAAATGTGGCTGAAGCAGCATCCTATACCTTTGAAATGGGCATTTTAAGTTATTATACGAAAGACCCTACCTACTATCAGGCAGCTAAAAAAGCCACCATGGCAGTTTTTAACAGGAGATCTGACATAGGATTAATAGGAGATGTGATCGATGTACAAAGCGGCCAGTGGGTTTCCAAACAAAGTCATATTTGTGCAGGTGTAGACTCCTATTATGAGTATCTGTATAAATCCTATCTGATGTTCGGGGATAATGATCTGAAAGAAGTTTGGGATCAGAGCATTGGGCCCATACATCAATATATGGCTGAGGATTATAAAGGTCAGTTGTGGTACGGCCGTGTGGATATGGAAACCGGAGCGCATGTCAGTTCGGTCGTCACCTTATATGATGCATTCTTCCCTGCCCTTTTGGCCCTTTCAGGAGATTTGGAACATGCAAAAAAATATCAAAACACGTGGAGCGCCTTGTGGAACAAATATGGTCTGGAACCTATGGTATACGACTATAAAAAAGAACAACCCAATTATCCGGCCTACGATCTGAACCCAGAGATCATTGAATCTGCCTATTATCTGTATCATTTCACAGGAGATTCCATCTATTTCAATATGAATGCCTCTTTCTGGGAAGACATCAAGAAGTATTGCAAAACAGATGTGGCCTTTACCTCAGTGGCAGATGTGCAAACCATGGAGAAAAAGGATTATATGCCTACCTTCTTCTTTGCAGAAACTCTAAAATACCTCTACCTTACTTTCAGTATGCACACAGGTGAGTTTTCCTTTGACAACCACCTTTTTACCACTGAAGCCCACCAATTCAACAGAAATCATATTAACCAGGAGGCAGCAGCTGAATATTTGGGATTTTGAAACCCTAAGTAACTCATCTTCAAACAACAAAATTGTCCTAAATATTTGTTAAATTTAGCCTCATACATATGGAATAGCTAATTAAGTCGTTCTATTGTGCATATTAAATTGTACAAAAAGATCGCTATGAGTTTCTTCGAAATTTATCTTTTTGCTCTCATTGCCATTATGACGTTTATGAGCCTGCTTTGGCTGGTGAGTGTCATTCAAAAAAATGCAAGTATCGTAGATCCTTTCTGGGGTATGCTGTTTATCATAGCCGGAGTTTTTTATGCTATATATACCGATCCGATGACCAATCGTAAAATACTGGTATTGTTGCTGGTGATCCTATGGGGATTGCGATTAAGCATATTCCTGGGATGGAGAAACCGTGGCAAAGGTGAAGACTTCAGATACCAGCAATTCAGAAAAGACTTTGGTCCTGAGCGCTATTGGTGGGTAAGCTTTTTCCAAACTTTTTTATTGCAAGGTGTTTTGGCGTGGTTAATTTCTGCTCCTCTTTTAGCAAGCATGTATTATACCGATAACCGGGCACTGGACTGGACAGACTATTCTGCCCTTGGTTTGTGGATCATAGGGTTTCTGTTCGAAGCCATTGGTGACTTACAGCTAAGCAGGTTTAAAGCCAATCCAGCCAATAAGGGGAAGGTGCTGAGATCAGGTTTATGGAAGTTCACCAGGCACCCCAACTATTTCGGCAATGCCATGATCTGGTGGGCTTTCGGTCTTTTTGCAGTGGCCAGTGGCAGCTACCTACCTCTTCTGAGCTCGCTGCTCATGGTGCTTTTACTCTTGAAAGTTTCGGGCGTCTCACTTCTGGAAAAAACCTTGAAAGCAAGCAAACCGGACTATCATGAGTATATGAACTCCACATCTGCCTTCTTTCCATGGTTTCCAAAAAATAAAAAACGGTCCTAATGATAATACTGGACAATATCTGGCTTATTCTATTTTTTCTTTGGGGACTGCCATTAACCTACTATAGATCAAAGTTCCGGAAGATGGTCTATCAGACCGACAGCTGTCTCATAAACATACAGCCCCGATTTGGCAAAGAGTTGAAAGGACTTTTTGGTAATCTTTTTCCGGAGGACAAGGCCTATGTAAAACTCAGGAACTTCTACCGGTTTTATTTACTTATTTACACCCTGCTTTTCATTGCTTACATAAGCTTTAACAATGCCAACACACAACAAGACGAAACTATGACAAAAATTGAAGTAGGATCAAAGATCCCGGAATTTTCACTACAAGACCAGCATGGAGATACTATTCATATCAGCTCCTTCCTGGGGAAAAAGAATATGGTTATCTATTTTTATCCAAAGGATGACACTCCCGGGTGTACCAAAGAGGCCTGTTATTTTCAGGATATGTTTGAGGTTTTCAAAGAGGCTGACGCAGAGGTAATCGGGATCAGTGGGCAGTCGGTTGAGAGTCATAAAAATTTTGCGAAAAAACATGGCCTTAGCTTTATTCTTCTGAGTGACGAAGGGAATACAATCAGAAAACGATTCAAAGTACCCACCAATTTTCTTGGACTTATTCCGGGGAGGGTAACCTATGTGGTTGACAAAACAGGAACGGTGGTTTATATGTTCAGCTCACAGACTGAAGTCAACAAACATGTGGATGAGGCCTTGCGGATCATTCAAGAGCTTGAAAAGAAATAGCTGGTAACTGGCGCGAGCCTCCAGCCCCATACTGGCGCGAGTCTTCAGACTCGTGCCTATTACCAAGAACCTCAAAACCGTAAAGAAAGGCAACTCAAACCGCCATCCAATTTTTGAAATTCAGACATTTCCAGCTCAACAATAGGATAATTTAACTGCTTGATTTTGCTTTTCGTTTCGGAAAAACCTTTGGGTATTAGCACCTTTTCATTGACCCATATACAATTGGCCGCATAGGACTCCTGCTCTCCTACCTCTATTCTATTAAAGGATGTAAACAAAGGCTTATCAACAAACTCACCGGAAATCAGCAAGTTATTATGTTCCAAATAGGCGAGACCAGTTTTCAGGTGCAAAAACAAATCAAGCATAACAGTTTGTCCGGTCATTCCATGGGTCTCTAATATCCCAATGAGTTGAGTAGCACCTGCCAGGTTTGTCCTTTCTGAAATACCAATATAAAAATGACTACCTACCATCATTACATCACCTGCTTCTATGGTAGCCGGTTCATTTATTCGTTCAACCGCATCGTAATATTTCGCCACCACATCCATAATTTTTTTTGTCTCACCCTTTCGCGTGGGAGCTCCCGGGTTTGTAAGGATGGCCAACGAAGGTGTGAGAAGGGCGACATCCTCCACAAAACATGAATCAGGATGTTCTTCATCTGCTTCCAATACCTCCACTTCAAGCCCACAGGATTGCAAAGCCTTCACGTAGGCCGCATGTTGGTGCATGGCTCGTTCATAATTGGGTGTACCCATATCTGTGGCAGACAGACCATGGACCATACTCCTGGCAGGTTTCCTCACAATGGCATGTCGATATATCGGTTTCATGACTGAAAGTTTAAGAGCATTGGAGGGTGAAAATAAGAAACTTTATCTATAGCCCATTATTCCCAGGCTGCCTGATCCTTTTAAAAGTCTATATTTGAAGATGAGCACACGGTCTCATCATTAGTTATTGTTTGCCAAACCAAAATCCCATGAAATCTTTCATCCCTGTTTTTATCATTATCTATTCACTAATGGCTATGTCTGAAGCATGGTCTCAGGATCCATTACTTTGGAAATTTAAAACCAACGACAGGGTGTATTCCTCAGCCTGTATCTCAGGTGATCTATTGTTTATCGGGAGTGGTGATCAAAACTGCTATGCAATAAATAAAAAAACCGGTGAGAAAGTCTGGGTTTTCCAAACTGAAGGTATCGTTCATTCCACCCCTGTGGTAGTTAATGACTTGCTAATCGTTGTGAGTGGTGATGGTAATTTGTATGCATTGAATAAGGATTCGGGCATGCTCGTTTGGACATTCTCCACGGAAGGCGAAAAAAGCTATGGTCTGTGGGATTACTATTTATCTTCACCCGTGAGCGATGGAGCACTCATATTTTTTGGAAGTGGTGATGGTCATGTGTATGCCGTAACTAAAAAGGAGGGAAAGCTGGAATGGAAATACAACACAGGTGATATTGTTCATGCGTCAGCGGTTCTCGACTCCACCAATGTGTACATTGGGGGTTTCAACGGGACCTTTTATTCATTTGAAAAGGAAAGTGGCACACTTAACTGGTCATTTAAAACTGTTGGCGCCCAATATTTTCCCAAGGGAGAAATCCAGAAAGCAGCATTATATGAAAATGGTATTCTATATTTTGGAAGTCGTGATTATAATATCTATGCCCTCGATGCCAGCACCGGAAGAGGGGTTTGGAATATGAAGCAAAGCAGTGGCTGGATCATTGCCACTCCTATTGCCTATGATGAACATATTTACTTCGGCACCTCCGATGCGCATATTTTTTATTGTATGGATAAAGAAAAGGGAATCCCCCTTTGGAAACACCCGGTAAATATGAGAGTTTATGGAAGTGCAGTAGCCCATAAGGAACATATATACTTTGGCACTTTTGACGGTAAGATACTTGGAGTGCATCACGAAAACGGCAGACAAGAATGGTCATATCAGCTTGAAATAAGCAAACAAAGCTACTCCAGCATATACAAGAACGACAGTACTTTCAATGATGATTTTGTACTGTATGGTTCTGATTATAAGAAATCTGAAGCACGTATTCACAGTCTGGGCTCCATATTATCAGATCTTATAATAGACGACGGCATACTATATTTTGGCAGCTCTGATGGCTATGTGTATGCCGTAAAACTACCCTAGTTAATCTTGAGAGACCAAATTCGTTTGACTTCCACCTTGGTTATCAACCAATACAGATTTTTATTAGGTTTGTGCCTCCAAAGAATTTCCTGGAATCAATAAGTAATACTTAGGCAATTATGCAATCGACACCAGCTTCTAAAGGTATCTTCCAACGTATGTTAAACTGGACGGAAAAGGCGGGAAATGCCTTACCACATCCGGCTACTCTATTTGCGATTTTCGCAGCAAGCACTCTGGTACTTTCTGCCATCGGTTATGCTTTAGGCTGGGAAGTCATCCACCCAGGAACCAAGGAGATTATCAAACCTATCAATTTGCTGTCTCACGATGGTATACACCGCATACTGCTGGAAATGGTTGATAATTTTACTGGTTTTGCACCACTTGGAATCGTTCTTGTTGCCATGTTGGGTATTGGTATAGCTGAGCAAAGTGGCTTAATAAATGCGGTCATCAGATTGCTGGTACTCAATTCACCCAAGCACCTGTTAACCTTTGTTCTTGTATTTTCAGGCATTCTCTCAAACGTGGCTTCTGATGTGGGTTATGTATTATTAATCCCATTGGCCGGGGTCATATTCATGGCAGTTGGCCGTCATCCTGTGGCAGGTATGGCAGCAGCTTTTGCTGGAGTTTCTGGAGGTTTTAGTGCCAATCTTGTGTTGGGGACTGTTGATCCGCTATTGGCTGGTTTGTCGGAGGAAGCAGCAAAAATTCTGGACCCCAGCTATACGGTAAATCCAACAGCCAACTACTATTTTATGGTTGCATCAACCTTTGTTATTGCCATTGCAGGAACCGTAGTTACAGATAAAATTGTAGAACCCCGGTTGGGAAAATATACCGGCAATGCGGTGGAAAGAGATGAATCTTTCGATGGCATGTCGAAAAAGGAGAAAAGAGGCTTATGGATGGCTCTAATTACTTTGTTGGTAATCGCCGGCATCACATTGTTGGGGATTATCCCGGAATCAGGCTTCTTCAGAGGCGCTGATGGTGGCATACTTACCTCTCCGCTAATCAAGGGTGTGGTAGCGATGTTGTTTCTAACTGCAGGTCTTTGTGGTCTGGCTTATGGAATTACCACAGGTAGTTTTAAAAATGACAGCGATGTGATGGCTGGAATGGCCGCTTCCATGAAATCGCTGGCCACTTATATGGTATTGGTATTTTTTGCAGCCCAGTTTGTGGCCTACTTCAAATGGAGTAATCTGGGCATTATATTGGCTGTGAAAGGAGCAAGCTTCCTTATGTCGGCTGATATTGGATTGATACCTTTGATGATACTGTTTATCCTTCTGGCAGCAGGCATCAATATGCTCATGGGTAGCGCCTCTGCTAAATGGGCTATTTTGGCACCCATATTCATTCCCATGTTTATGATTATGGGATATTCACCTGAATTGTCCCAGGTAGTCTACCGCATTGGAGATAGTGTTACCAATGTGATTTCACCCATGATGAGTTTCTTTGCCCTTATCATTGCCTTTGTTCAAAAATATGAACCAAAAGCAGGTATCGGCACCATTATCGCCACCATGGTTCCTTATTCTTTTGTTTTCTTTATTGCATGGGTTATTCTACTGGTCGCATGGTTGCTCCTGGGTGTTCCACTGGGACCTGATGCCGGAATTCATTATACCTTACCTCAATAGTATTGCCCTGCGCTGGTTTGGGTTTGTAATCCAAACCTAATAGAACATGTCCTTATCGATCTGTGTTACAAAACCAGGTCAATATCCTTGGGGTATTAAAAATACAATTCGCTTTATATAGGTTTTTGCTTCATAATCTCTGGCCATAAGTACACCCTGTAAAAAAGCGCAACACCCTTCCTAAAAGTACTGGTTTTTGCACTTGAAAAAAGGGAAAAACCAGCATGACAAAACAGTAGTCAGATACCTAACTCAGATCCTAAGGTGAATATACTTTTACCACATCAATTTAACCCTAAAAAGTACCACCATGGAAATGACAAAAAAAATCGTGATTGTAGATGATGACATCGACATTATCACCGTTGTAGAATCTATCCTAAAAGCTAAAGGCTACCAAGTATTTTCAGCCAATGACAAAACGGAGGGATTAGAACTCATCCGTAACATTAAACCTGACCTCGCCATTCTGGATGTCATGATGACTACCCATTTTGAAGGATTTGAATTGGCCAAAGAACTGGACAATGATGATAACTTGAAAGAAATGCCAGTCATCATTCAAACTTCTATTGATGTACTGACCACTACCAAGCCAAGTGTTCAGGCCATGGCCCGTGAATTCAGAAACAGTGATGAATACAGCGACTTACGCGTAATTCTGGTAAAAGATATGATCAGTGGTAATGCTGGAGTGGATTATCTGGACGAGCAGGGAAATAATGTATGGTTTCCGGTAAACGCCTTCGTACGCAAACCAGTAAGCGCAGATATATTACTCCCTGAAGTAGCCCGTTTAGTGGAACAACCAGTGGTTCAGTAATTTACCAGCACAATAAAAGCACTACAATAATAAAATAGGTACTGATGACAGCAATTCAACCGATACTTAATAAATATCCCGACAATGGCAGGGAAAACCTGATTCCCATTTTGCAGGACATACAAAACGAATCAGGCTATTTATCCAAAGATTCTATTGTGGAAGTTGGCCGGTTTCTTGATATCCCCATAAGTAAAATCTTTGGTGTTGCAACCTTTTACAATCAGTTCCGCTTTGAGCCCTTTGGCAAGTATCATATACAGGTTTGTCGGGGAACCGCTTGCCATGTTCTGGGCTCTGCCACTGTTTTACAGGAGCTTGAGAAAAACCTCAAAATAAAGGCCGGCCAAAGCACTCGTGATGGTCTTTTCAGCATCGAAGTAGTTGCCTGTATTGGTGCCTGTGGCTTAGCTCCTGTGATTAGCATCAATGGAGAATTCCACGCCAAGGTAACGGCCGTATCCATGAAGCAAATTATTGATGATCTTAAAAAAGAGGAGGAAGCCTAATGGACAATCAAAAGAATATGAGCACACAGCAGCAACTGCATCTTAAAGTATCAGAATCATTAAGCACTCCTGCTGACGATAGCCTTTTCAAGAAACTCAGAAGGGAAAGCTGTGAAAAACCAGTTATTTATATAGGTGCAGGCACCTGTGGTTTTGGAGCCGGTGCTGGTAAAACGCTTGAAGCAGTCAAATCCTATGTTCAGTCAAAGAATATTGATGCGGAAATCGTTGAGGTTGGTTGTATTGGCCTGTGTTCTGCAGAACCTTTAATGGATGTTCAATTGCCGGGCAGCAATAGAATATCCTTCCAACATCAAACTCATGATAAGGTTGAAACAACCCTGGATGCTATTTTCAAACTGGAGTTACCCGCACATGAAAACATTCTGGGTCAGTTTGAAGGTGATGAAAGAGCCTGGGAAGGTGTGGCTCACATCAATGAACACCCTTTCTTTCGTCAGCAAAAACGATTGGTACTCAAAAATTGTGGTTTGGTAGACCCCATTAATATTGATGAGTATATATCAAGAGGTGGCTACACAAGCTTTCTCAGCACTATCGAAAACCATCAGTCACTGGAAGTATGTGATTTGATTGAAGACAGTGGCCTTAGAGGTCGAGGTGGTGGTGGTTTTCCAACCGGAAGAAAATGGAAATTTGCCTATCACACCCAAAGTGATCAGAAGTACTTGATTTGTAATGCTGATGAAGGTGACCCTGGTGCCTTTATGGACAGGGCAGTTATTGAAGGCGACCCTCATCGTTTGATCGAAGGTATGGCTATTGCCGCCTATGGCATTGGTGCTTCAAAATCATATATCTACATCAGAGCTGAGTATCCACTGGCCATTGAAAGACTGGATGTAGCCCTTCAGCAAGCCAGAGATTACGGCTTGCTGGGTAAGAATATTTTTGGGAGCGGTATTGATTTTGACATTAAGGTTAAAATGGGAGCGGGTGCGTTTGTATGTGGTGAAGAAACTGCATTGATCAACAGCATCGAAGGAAAAAGAGGTATGCCTCGTCCGCGTCCACCCTTCCCTGCTGCAGAAGGTTTATTTAGCAAGCCTACCATTATCAACAATGTGGAAACCCTTTCAAGCATTCCTGAAATTATGCTGGGAGGCGTTGAGGCATTCAAAAATATCGGAACCGACCAAAGCAAGGGTACCAAGGTGTTTGCTTTATCTGGCAAGGTGGCACAAACCGGTCTGGTGGAAGTCCCCATGGGTACTACCATCAGGGAGGTTATCTTCGATATCGCAGGTGGCATCCCAAACGGAAAAAAATTCAAGTCAGTCCAAATTGGTGGTCCTTCCGGTGGTTGTATCACTGAAGCCAACCTGGACATAAAAATTGAATATGAATCTCTACTTAAAATTGGAGCCATGATGGGTTCCGGAGGACTAGTGGTGATGGATGAAGACACCTGTATGGTGGACGTGGCTAAATTCTTCATGGATTTCATCCAGAGAGAAAGTTGCGGAAAATGCATCCCCTGTCGTGAAGGCACCAAGCGTATGCTCGAAATCCTGGAAAGCATCACCCATAAGCCTGTGGACGAATCTCAGAATGAAGCCCTGGAGCGCTTCAAAGGCATTATGCAATTGGAGAAACTTGCCAAGGTAATTAATGAAACCTCCCTTTGCGGACTTGGCCAAACTGCACCAAATCCTGTAATGAGTACACTCAAGTGGTTTAGAAACGAATATGAGGCTCATATTTTTGACCGCAAATGTCCGGCCAACGTATGTACTGAATTACGCACTTTCACCATTGATGTGGATATGTGTACCGGTTGTACCATTTGCGCAAAAAAATGTCCCACTGATGCCATTATTGGAAGCAGAAAAGCACCGCATTTTGTTGTCGATGATAAATGTATTGCCTGTGGCACATGCTACGATGTATGCAAATTCGATGCAATCACCATTTCCTAACATTCAAAACTAATCCCATGGATTTCACCATAAATATCAACAATAAAGCACTGGAAGCGAAACAGGGAGAGACCATCCTGGATGTATTAACCCGTAATGGCATCAGGGTGCCCACCCTTTGTCATATCAAAGATGCTTTTCCAACAGGTGCCTGTCGTATGTGTGTAGTAGAAGACGAGAAAAGCGGCAAACTTTTAACCTCTTGCTCCTATCCTGTTGAGGCAGATATGAGCATTCAAACCCACTCCAAACGTGTCGTGGAGTCAAGAAAAACCATCATCGAGTTGCTTTTATCCAATCACCCGGATGATTGTTTGTATTGCGTTAGAAATAAAAACTGTGAACTGCAGGATCTTTCAGAAGAACATCATGTTCGTGAAAGAAGAATCAGAGGAAAGAAAAATACAGAACCTCTTGACCTCTCCAGCGCAAGCATTGTTCGCGATCCTGAGAAATGTATATTATGTGGACGCTGTGTCCATGCCTGTGAAGAAGTCATGGGTGTCGCTTGTATCGATTTCATTCATCGAGGCAACAAATCCATCATTGGCACTGCCTTTAATCAAGGACTCAATACTTCAAGTTGTGTGAACTGTGGCCAGTGTATTATGGTTTGTCCCACCGGTGCCTTAACCGAAAAAAACCACTTTGCTCAAATTCAGGAAGCACTTAATAATCCTGCCAAAAGAGTGGTCGTACAATATGCTCCTTCCATCTCAGTATCCATGGCCGAGGAATTGGGTATGGAGGCTGGAACAGATATCAACGGCATATTAAATGCGGCCTTAAGAAAGATTGGTTTTGATCATGTATTTGACTCATCATTCTCAGCCGATTTAACCATTATGGAAGAATCAGCTGAATTGATCGACAGGGTTAATAACAATGGTGTACTGCCAATGATTACTTCCTGCTGTCCAGGTTGGGTGAAGTTTGCAGAAGAGTTTTATCCTGATTTCCTTCCCAACCTCTCTTCATGCAAATCTCCACAGCAAATGATGGGAGCCATTATCAAATCTCATTTTGCCGCTGAAGAAAACTTAAAACCTGAAGAGATCTTTTCCGTTTCCATCATGCCTTGTACAGCTAAGAAATTCGAAGCCCAGCGTGAAGAAATGACCCAGGAAGGCATATCTGATGTGGATGCGGTGTTAACCACACGTGAACTCACCAAATTCCTGAAACTTTATGGTATTGATATGTTCAATATCCGTCCGGAACTAACTGATTCACCTCTGGGTTTCAGAAGTACTGCCGGAAAGATTTTCGGTGCTTCGGGTGGTGTGATGGAAGCAGCCATCCGCACAGCTTATTACAAAATAACAGGTAAAGAATTGGTGGAATTTCAGATTCCTGCCGTTCGTGGATTCATCGGAAGAAAAGAAACCACCATCAATATTGATGGATTGGAAGTGGGTGTAGCCGTGGTTAACGGTCTGGCCAACACAAGAAAGCTTCTGGAAGAAATCAGAAATGGTAAAAATGACATTCATTTTATTGAAGTCATGGCTTGTCCCGGCGGTTGTATCGGTGGTGGTGGTCAGCATATCGGCAGCAGCGATGAACAGCTGAAAGCCAGAATGAAAAAACTCTACCAAATAGATGCCACAGAGTCCATTAAGGTAAGCCACAAAAATCCGGAGATCATCGGTTTATATGAGAATTTCCTTGGTGAGCCTCTGGGACATAAGAGTCATAAATTATTACACACGCATTACCATGCACGTAAGGTGATGCTTTAAGATACCATAGCAGGTTTGGCAGAGGATGGGGAAGGCTTTTAAATTCAAATTTTTGGTTAATGATGAATAAGTAAAGTCTAAGTCTTCCCCGCCTCATGCTTTAGAAAATGAAAAAGCTAATTAATAACACATAACCAATAATATAACTCCAACCACCCATGACACGCGACAGCAGAAACATATTGGTTTATACAGTGAAGGACCGCTGCCGTGTTTGTTATACCTGTGTGAGGGAATGCCCGGTGAAAGCCATCAAGATCATGAATGGCCAGGCAGAAGTTATCCCGGAACGCTGCATTGCCTGTGGCAATTGTGTTAATGTGTGCAGCCAGGGTGCCAAGGCTTTTCTTCACTCCTGTCATCAGGTGGAAAACCTATTGGTTTCCAATCAACAAGTGGTGGCACTGCTGGCCCCGAGTTTTCCTGCGGAATTTACCGAATTGGAAAACCCTAAACATATGGTTACCATGCTCAAGTCACTCGGCTTTGATAAGGTGGTGGAAGTTTCCTTTGGAGCAGATATGGTAGCCAGGGAATACGAAAAACTTCAAAGCAAGCCCAGCAAAACAGGATTTATTTCCTCCGATTGCCCGGCAGTAGTGGCTTGTATCGAAAGACATTACCCAAACTTAACCGATCATCTGGCCCCCATTGCCTCACCCATGGTGGCCATCGCAAGAATCGCTAAAAAAGAATATGGTGAGGACATCAAGACCATTTTTATCGGCCCTTGTATTGCAAAAAAAGGAGAGAGTGATGAAATTGATGAAGCCATCACCTTTACAGAACTCCGGAAACTGTTTCATGAGAACAGCATTCAACACACCAATCTAAAACCAACCGACTTCGATCCTCCATTGGCTGGTAAAGGAGCATCCTTCCCTGTGAGTCATGGCTTGCTTTCAACCATGGGTAAAACAGCGGATATGGCTTGTAACGACGTGGTGGTGACCGATGGGAAAAGAAATTTTATCAGTGCGATCAAAGAGTTTGAAAATGGAAACCTTTCCCACAATCATCTTGAATTGCTTTGCTGTGAAGGTTGTATCAGTGGACCAGGCATGAGTAACAATGGTAACCGCTTCCACCGCCGAAACCTCATCAGCAATTACGTTCATAACAAACTGGATGAATTAAACACCGATGCCTGGTCAGAGCAGGTGGCCAATTACAAGGAAATGGATTTCTCACAGGAATTTAGTCCTGCTGTACAACAGCTAAGTCTTCCTTCTGAAGAAGATATCCGTGAGAAACTGCTTAGCATTGGCAAACTTCACCCCGGAGACCATCTGAATTGCGGTGCATGTGGGTACGACAGTTGCAGAGAACATGCCATTGCCATCCTCAACGGGCTTGCAGAGAATGAGATGTGTCTTCCCGACACCATTGAGAAGATGCATGGGATGATTGAAGACCTGAATATTTCCAACGAAAAACTGGCTAACACCAGACAGGCCTTACAGCACTCTGAAAAACTGGCCAGTATGGGACAGCTTTCTGCTGGTATTGCTCACGAACTAAACAATCCTCTGGGTGTCATCACCATGTATAGCAACATACTAAAAGAGGAAAGCAGTGAAACTGACACTTTCTATCAGGACCTGAACCTTATCACTGAGCAAGCCAACAGATGCAAGGAGATTGTAGCTGGTCTGCTCAATTTTGCCAGACAAAATCAGGTGAAACTGGAAGTCACCCATATGACTGATTTCTGTGAACACAGTCTACAGTCAATTATTAAACCTGATAATATCCGCTTGCATTTTTCATCCAATCTGGAAAATCATGAAGCCATGATTGATCGCGATCAGATGATGCAGGTACTCACCAATCTTGAAAAAAACGCAGTGGAAGCTATGGTAGATGGTGGCGATCTCAACATCCAGCTAGATGGCAACCCGGAAGAAATACATATCAGGATTTCTGATACCGGCACCGGTATTGCAAAGGAAAACCTTGATAAGATATTCACTCCATTTTTCACTACCAAAGCCATTGGAAAAGGCACAGGCATGGGCCTCCCGCTGGTATATGGAATAGTTAAAATGCACAAAGGTCAGCTTCAGGTAGTATCCAATACTGATGCCTCTGCAGGACCCACAGGAACTACATTTACACTGGTTCTTCCCAGAGTAAATACCCAGTTAGCTGAAAAAAACAGCAATCACACAACACAATCAATTCATACAGATACAATCACAATCAATAAAACCTAATCAGATGAAAGAAGATAAGAAGTTGGTATTAATCGTGGACGATGACGTCGATTATCTGGAGCAAACAAAAGCCCTCGTAAACAGTTTTGGCTATGAAACCATCACTGCCATTGGCAGCAAGGAAGGGGAAGCAACCTTACAAAAGGTAAAACCCGATCTGGCTATTTTTGATTTGATGATGGAAAACCAGGACAGTGGTTTCGTACTGGCCTACAAGAGCAAATCAATATACCCTGAGGTACCGGTAATTATTGCTACCGCGGTGACTACAGAAACAGGTATGACCTTTAACGTGGAAACTGAGGAAGACAAAAGTTGGATCAAAGCTGATCTCTACATTGAAAAAGGCATTCGTGACGACCAATTACATCGTGAAATAAACAAGCTTCTAAAAGTATAGTTATGAAGCTATAAGCAGGCCATTTCAGCGCTCTAAATCTAAAATAACAAACTACTAAAGACCCATACCATGAATACATTAAAAGTACTTGTAGTGGACGATGAACCAGGCATCCGTTCCGGCATCGAGAGAATACTGAGAAACTATACTGTTGGTTTTCCTTTTATGGCTGAAGACTTCAACTTTCGCATCTACGAAGCTGAAACAGGAGAAATTGGGTTAGAACTCATCGAGTCAGAAAACCCTGATATTGTACTGCTTGACAACAAACTGCCCGGAATCCAGGGTATTGAGGTTTTGGAAAAAATCAATAAAAAGAAGCTGGATACTGCCGTAATGATGATCACTTCCTATGCCAGTTTGGATATTGCTGTGAAAGCCACCAATTTTGGGGCTTTTAATTTCGTCCCCAAACCCTTTACTCCTCAGGAACTTAAATCTTCCATTGAAAGCATTACCAAGCACCTCTTCCTGAAAAGGATGACCAAAGAAATGAACAAAGAAGGCAAACAAATACGCTTTCAATTCCTCTCTGTGTTATCACATGAACTCAAATCCCCCCTCAACGCCATTGAAGGCTATTTGAAAATCATGCAGGACAAACAGGTAGGCGATAATCTGGAACATTATATGGCCATGATTGACCGTTCTTTGATTCGTATCAAAGGTATGCGGGGTTTAATCATGGATATGTTAGATCTGACCAAGCTTGAGTCGGGTAAGAAAAACAGGGAAATCAAATCCGTTGATCTTCATGAAATTGCCACAACGGCTATCCATACTGTCGAACCTTTAGCCATCCAGCAAAATGTAGCCATTAACTTCAATGCTGAGGAAAACATCTGCATCCCAGCGGATGCTGATGAACTGGAAATTATTCTCAACAATCTGCTATCAAACGCAGTGAAATACAATAAGAATGGTGGCCATGTGGATTTAAACATTTGTCAGAAAACAGACAAGGTGGTTATCAAAGTAAAAGATAACGGCATTGGCATTTCACAAGAGAATATCTCCAAATTATTTACTGAGTTCACACGCATTAAGACCGAGCAAACACGTGACATAAGCGGTAGTGGTTTGGGATTATCGATCACAAAAAAAATGATTGACCTATACAATGGTCAAATCGATGTTCAAAGCCAACCTGACGAAGGCACCGAATTTACAGTAAGTCTTCCGGTTTAAAGATTAATCAAATGCTACAAGAGCGCAACAAAGAACTTTCATTGGTATTCACCTGACTCAATACAGACAGACTTCTACCACTGTCTGGTTGAGCAGGTGATTTGTCACAACTGAATCAGAAATCATGGAATTTACTCCCGAAACATACCGCATCAGCGACCAGCCTCAGAAGCCATTCATCGATCCAACAGAAATTTGGGAATACATCGACGAAGCTCAGCCAACAGAAGAAACTGTTAAAAAGATACTAGCCAAATCACTAAATAAACAAAGGCTGAATTTATCTGAGGTGGCTGTGTTGGTTAATACCAAAGATGCTGCCTTAGTAAAGCTTATTAAAGATGCTGCCCAGGAGCTTAAAGAAAAAGTCTATGGGAATCGTATCGTACTTTTCGCTCCCTTATATGTGGGTAATTTGTGTATGAACAACTGTTCCTACTGTGGCTTTCGTTCCTCTAATACCAGTGCTGTTCGCTCCACCCTTACCAAAGATGAACTCATTGACAATGTGAAGGCCCTGGAAGATGCCGGTCAGAAGCGACTGATTCTTGTGTACGGAGAGCATAAAAAGTATTCACCCGAATTCATTGCGGATACAGTAAAGACCGTTTATGGTGTAAAAAAAGATAATGGTGAAATAAGGCGTGTAAATATCAATGCAGCTCCACTGGAAATTGAAGGGTTTAAAACCGTAAAAGATGCAGGTATAGGCACCTATCAGGTATTCCAGGAAACCTATCATCCTGAAGCCTATAAAACCTATCACAAAGGTGGAAAGAAAGCTGATTATAATTACAGATTGACTTCGCTGGACAGGGCTCAGGAAGCCGGTTTGGATGATGTAGGTATCGGTGTTTTATTTGGCTTATATGATTGGCGTTTTGAAGTGCTATCATTGGTTCGACACACCAACCATCTCGAAGCCTGTTATAAAGTAGGTCCCCATACCATTTCTTTCCCACGCCTTACCGATACAGTAGATTTCAAAGGAAATCCTGAGTATGAAGTAAGCGATGAGGACTTCACCAAGATCATTGCCATCCTGCGCTTGGCTGTCCCTTATACCGGGCTTATACTGACAGCACGTGAATCTGCTCCCATCAGGAAAGAGGTATTAAAATATGGCTGTTCACAAATTGATGCCGGCACTAAAATTGAAATGGGTGCCTATACTGAAAACAAGGTGAGCAAGCAGAACCTCAACAGAGAGCAATTCCTCATCAATGATGATCGTACCCTATCACAAGTCATTGATGAACTCATTGAGCAGGAATATCTACCTTCCTTCTGTACGGCCTGTTACCGAAAGGGAAGAACCGGTGAACATTTTATGGAATTTTCCGTGCCAGGTTTCATCAAGCGTTTTTGCTCTCCCAATGCCATACTTACCCTCTCAGAATATGTGATGGATTACGCTTCTGAGGCCACAGCTAAAAAGGCCTGGGCACTTATTGAAAAAGAAACCACAAAACTGAATGATGAAAAAGTCATCAACGCAGTGAAGAAACGCATTGAACGTATTAAAGACGGTGAACGTGATCTTTACTTCTAGTATGTAGATTGCGATGACTAATGACCAATTACCAGCGACTAATAACTTCTAACTCCAAACTGCTATGAAAAAAGGAAAAGACCTAAAACCACACATCGGCATCTTCGGCCGTCGGAACAATGGTAAAAGCTCCTTTATCAATATGATTACCGGACAGGATGTTGCCATTGTTTCTGATCATGCGGGTACTACAACCGATCCGGTTAAAAAATCAGTGGAGATTTTTGGCATAGGTCCTGCCATCATTATTGATACCGCAGGGATTGATGACCGTGGAGCATTGGGAAAGCTAAGGATTGAAAAATCCATGCAGGTCATACAAAATATAGATTGTGCCGTATTATTGATCGCCAATAATACTTTTGGTGAACATGAACTTGAGCTGGTTCATGAATTCAGAAAATTTGAATTGCCCTTTGTTATTGTACATAACAAATCTGACCTGGAGGCCCTTAGCAAGGAAACCCTCAAGAAAGCAGCACTGGTGAAGCCTGCCTCAGTGGTGGATATTCATACCCTTGACAACACACATCTTGAGGAGGTAACTAAGCAAATCAGGAGTTGCATTCCTACCACAGCCTTTATTAAACCATCATTATTTGAAGGTTTAATCAAACCCAAAGATGTGGTATTGTTAATCACTCCCATTGATTCAGAGGCTCCTGAAGGTCGGATGATATTACCACAAGTGATGGCTTTGAGGGATGTACTGGATAAGCATTGTATTTGTGTGATAGTAAGGGAAACCGAACTAGAGGATTTTCTAGCGCTGGGCATAAAGCCTGCTTTGGCCGTAACCGACAGTCAGGCCTTCGGAATGGTCTCTAAACTTATTGATGAGGATATACCCCTGACCGGATTCAGTATTTTATTTGCCCGATTGCGTGCCAATTTTGAAAAATATTTGGAAGGTACTCCCAAAATTTCACAGCTAAAAAGAGGAGATCGGATTCTCATGCTAGAATCATGTACCCATCATGTGAGTTGTGAAGATATCGGCAGACACAAACTACCCAAATGGCTCAACGAATATAGCGGAACTGAACTTGACTATGATGTGGTGGCAGGTTTGGAAAGTTTGCCAACAGACATCAGGAATTATGCACTCGTGATTCAATGCGGGGGCTGTGTAGTGACCAAAAAACAACTACAAAACCGACTAAAACCGGCCATCGATGCTGGTATTGCTGTTAGCAATTATGGTATGGCCATTGCTTATATGAATGGTATTTTTGAAAGAGCAACAGCGGTATTTGCCAAAGCACCCATAACAGCTGAAACTATCCAATAGATGAACAGTCGTGTGGAACATATTATTCGGGAGGGTCGCTTCGACAAAGAACGGCTGGTTGAACTTTTGAGCTGTGGTGCAGAAGATTCAAAACCAATCTTTCTAGAAGCTGCCAAGGTTAAAAAGAAATATATTGGAGATGCGGTTCATCTCCGTGGCCTTATTGAGCTTTCCAATATCTGTTCCAAAAACTGCTTGTACTGTGGCATCCGTCGCGACAATAAATCAGTCAAACGTTACAGTATTGGTATTAATGACGTGGAAAAGGCCATACAGTTTGCCATCGTAAATAATTTTGGTTCCATTGTTATTCAGTCGGGAGAAATCACTAGTGGATTATTTGCACGTCAAATTGAACAGATTCTTATCAAAGCTACCTGTATGAGCCAGGGAAAGCTGGGCATCACCTTATCCTGCGGTGAACAAAGCAAGGCTACCTATGAACGATGGAAAATTGCTGGTGCCCATCGGTATTTGCTACGTATTGAATCATCCAATAAGAAGCTGTACTACAAAATTCACCCCAACAACCAGGCACATAATTTTGAAAACCGCTTACAGTCACTCACCGACTTACAAAGCTGTGGCTATCAAACCGGAACAGGCATTATGATCGGCTTGCCTGAGCAAAGCCTGGAAGATTTGGCTAACGACCTTTGTTTTATGCGGGAACTGGATATTGATATGTGTGGCATGGGTCCCTATGTGGAACACGAGCAAACGCCACTGTATATGCTTCGCAAACATCTTCTACCCAAAAGCGAGCGCGTATTCTTAACCTTAAAAATGATCGCATTGCTACGCATCATGATGAAGGATATTAATATTGCTTCCACCACAGCCTTACAAGCCATGGTAGATGGTGGCCGCGAGAAAGCCTTGCGAGCAGGAGCAAACATCCTGATGCCCAATATCACTCCTGGCTGTTTTCGTGATGATTATGCCCTGTACCAAAACAAACCCGGAACCCAGGAAGAGGCAGAGGACAGCAAGATCAATATGGATGCATTGATCAAAAGAGCCGGTTGCTATCCGGCCTATGGTGAAAAGGGCAATTCTCAGCATTTTGCACAACGCCAGATATTAAGCTAATTTGCTATTGTTCTAAACAAACACTCAGGGTAAATAAAAGCTATCATTTACTATTTGGGATTTTGTGAATTCGCATATATTTGGGGTATTCTCATTAACCTGCTAAACATGCGAAGCATTTACACCCTGATAATCTGCGCATTATCACTCTTCACAGTAGCCCAGCCTTTATCAGACACCATCATAGTCGTAAAAAAAGCAACCAGTATTTCCTTTTATCAGGATGGTAGAAAGTTAAAACATTTGCAGCTAAGAAAAAGTCTGGCTACCAACAAGCATAGCTTAAGACAATACAGGTCAGCCTCGGTGTTACGATCGGCTTCCAATATTTGTATTGGCGTGGGTATCATAGGTACCTATTTCGTTCTACTATATGATGTTAATAGTGGGGATTATGTATTTAAGGAGAGATTGGGACAGGCTTTAATATTTGGAGGTGGTTTTGCTCTATTGTCCTTACCCATGCGGTTGGGTTATCGAGCTTACATTGTAAAGGCTATTCATACCTACAACCGGAGTTTGGTTGGGGAAAGTCAAGCCGGTATAAGTATGCATTTTGGCCTCACACCACATGGGATTGGTTTAAGTTTAAGGTTATGAGCTTCCGACAAGCTCTGTTATCACTGATACTGTTGTACAGTATGAGTTGTAGCGTCTATCATTCAAAAAGTCTTGTTGGATAATTGAAATAAAAACCATTCATTTCAAAAAAAAATATTTTTTATTTGGAGAATAGAAAAAAGGCTGTATTTTTGCAGTCCCTTTTGAGGGGAGTTCATCAAAAAAAGAATGGTCTGGTAGTTCTCCCGATAGTTATCGGGATTGGTTAGAATACCAATTTTAGATTGGAGAACGAACAGCATTCAGATATGGTCTGGTAGTTCAGTTTGGTTAGAATACGTGCCTGTCACGCACGGGGTCGCGGGTTCGAGTCCCGTCCAGACCGCAACAAACCCTTTCACAGCAATGTGAGAGGGTTTTTTTGTTTAATCCCCTTGAGCTTGCTCATAGGGGTGGACAAAAAAGGCATTTCTGCCAACGTTGGTTGGCAGATGGGTTTGTTGCACAACCACCATTGGGTCCGCCGAACAAGCGAAGCGATCGGCAATCCCGTTCAAATCATCTCAAAACCCTTTCACAGCAATGCGAGAGGGTTTTTTTGTGCGCCCCTTTGTGAATTTTGCAAATCATCATTATATCTTGCAATCATAAGACAAGAGCCTTATTCAAATAATAATACACAAAGCTGTAGTTACAAACTCCACATAAGCAACCACATTGAAAGCTAATTGAAACTTCCACAAAGTTTATTAGGCGAGCGAACATGAACTGCAGGGCCGTAATAAGGATCCGGAGCTCCGAAATCAAATAATGCCTTGTTGGAAAACTGGTATAAATTACCCGGGTTCTTCTCATAAGTATAGGTGAGCATATCAAACAAACTGCCATCAGAAGACTGACCTTCGGACTTTAGCAGATTACCCTCCTGATCATATATATATGTCCGGGTGACTTCCAGTTGCCAAACATCGTTATTGAAGAGAAAAAATTCTATTGTATGGACTTTATTGCTTTCATACTCGAATTCTTCTCTCGAATAAGAGTGCCAGTCGGTTCCATTGAAGTTTTCATTTAATGAAGAAACTAACAATTGACCTTCGTATTGGTAGGTTGTCCTTGTTAAGACCACCCAATTATCATCTCGTAACTCGGAAAATTCATCACTCACGCGTAACCCTTCCTCATAAGAATAGTTGTGTTTGCTGGTAAATACCGCTTCCCCATCTTTATAACTCGATCGTTCCCAGTCCGAAACTTGACCTGCACCATCGTATATATAAGTACTTTGTGACTCCAGTGAATAGGTACCATCTGAAGAGCTATAGGTCGAGGTCGATGAAGTTTGGTTATCTGTATAAGTGTACACAGTTTTAGTATCAACTACCCAGCTGGAGTTTTCAAGGAAGGTCTCTACCACTTCTGCTGTATGACTATCAGGGTAGGTAACATCAGAAATCCAGACAGGCTCGCCATCAAGATTCTGTGTGATTTTCATAAGCTTATTGTTTTCATAAGTATAGGATGCCGATACCGTAGGCTGACTTTCAGGAACAGTTAATACCAGAGAACTAAGTCGGTATTCATACAGGGGCTGGTTGTCCGAAGTTTCTTCTTTTTTACAGCTGTTCAGGACAAGCAATACTGACAGGCTAAAGAAAAGGATGGAATTTCTCATGAGGCTAATACTGGTGGTTAATAATCTTGTTTGTTACTATTCATTACCAAATATACATCAGACTGCAGTCCATAAAAGTTAAAAAACTATAATACTGATGGTTATACTTTCTGGGTGTAGTATTCAACTACACTTAGCTGGGTGCGATATACGGGAAATAAAAAAAGGCAACCCAACCCATCTTGAACTGCCCTTTATTGATTGTTTAAGAATTACCGTTTTGCAGGTATTGTCCGACTGCTTTTTCCAAGATTATGATACGCATTAACCGGTGTGATATCCCCTGATGGGAAATTGATGGTACAAACCACCCAAACATCTCCTGATCCGTCCGCGCCACTGTTAGACATGGAATAAGGTCCGAAGCTTTGCATTTCTCCATTATTCACACTCACACTTACAAAGCCTGAGGTTGACCCATCACCATCATCGTCATAATAATGTATACACAGCGTATAATCACCTTCAATGGTTGCCGAAGGAACGGTTATGTGTTCAGGACCATAACCTTCCACATCATCAACATCAAGGAAGGCTCCCCAAGTAGTATTCATATTGGAATAATAGCAATCATCAGAAGTCCAGAGTTGTCCTATTCCTGCACCTGGTTTTAGCAAATGAAAATCAACATCGGCTGCAGGTGTATTCCATCTCAGCTCAGTAAATATGTCAATGGGTGCCAACTCACCAATAACGGTAATCTCCTTGGTTTTTGTTACCGTTTCATCGTAAATATTGGTACCCTCACAGGTGACTTTAACTGTATTGTTACCATTATTGATAAGCAATGGCTGACTAAAGTTTGTATCTCCCACAACGGTCAAGGTTGTTGGCACACCGTTGAGCTCAACCACTCCACTGTTTATTAGCTTTACATTGGACATATACCCATCCAGGGTTTGTACCCTTTCCGCATAGGTCTCTCCATTTACAGGCGTGTTGATAATAATATCCGCTTCTTTGTCTTTTACAAGCACTATATCTTTTCCAGAAGAGGGGTAGAATATCAGATTAGCTCCAGCAGTCACTGCACATTTATCGTTTTTTGACTCAGCGGGCATGGCAGCAAGCGCTTTTTCTACGGTCATCCCACCTAGCATTAGATTAAACAACAACTTTCCACTCGACTGTCCTAGGCAATTGGTCTCATCCCAACCAATGACTACTCCTGCACCCGCATTATTATAGGCCTGTGCCAGATTGGTGTTCTTCATCCCCTGACAGGCCACCAGATAGATGAGTGAGTTAGGGAATGAATTGGCCGGGTAAATGGATGAAATCAGCTTATCAGAAAAACAATAAAACTTCACAGATTTCATTTGACCACCTCTTTTTTCTTTACATCCACCAATAATAATCCTATCCTTATACCAGTCGCTAAATAAGTCAGTTAACAATAAATGCAATATGGAATTCTCGTCCGGTTCCTGTCCAGTCATTATATAGGTTCTGCCTCCGGCATATACTCCATGACTAATGAAGAAATAGGCGCCATATCCTGTAAAACCTGAAGAAATCAGGTTAATATCCACTGCACTACCACTCTTCACAGTCACTGTATAATTATTTTTCTCAAATTTGGCTTTTACGTGATTAATAACCTGTCCGCAATAGGGTCTGCCTTCGTCTCCTGCTTGTTGGTTAAGCAGTAAAGCCGTTGAATCGCCTACAGGAATTCTTTCTAAAATATCATCAAATTCCTCAAATCCCTTGCCGCCATAAGGAGGAATTATATAATCATTTGAGGCATACCAGATAATCTTTCCTGCTTTTGCAAACTTTACGACCATAGCCTCGCCTTCAATAAACGCATCTTCAACATTATCAATACTTTGAACACTAGCCAAATTGGATGAAAATGCAGCCAAAGGATCATCTGTAAGCAGCAGCTCATCTACAATATTTGCTACATTCATGTAGGTTTCCCTAACAACCTGCTTTTCTTCTTCGCTCAATTCAGGCACATCAGGATCAGGACCTGGACCTGGTTCAGGATCATCATTATTCAGGCATGATGAGTAAGTCATCATGAACCACAATAAAACGATAGAGAGTAAATACAATAACTTTTTCATTCTACTAATTTTTTGGGTTATTAATTTAGGTTTTTATTGGGCAGGGGTATCAACCACATTTGCTTGCCCCCATTTTTATATTGAATCCAGAATGAGTATCCGTCTATCCAGGCGCTATCAACGATATCATACTTTTGAATCTGTGGAAGCAATTCCTGGACTTCCTTCATGGGGTCCTCTTTTAGTATGGCATCATCAATCTTTTGCTGTAATGATTCGTGATCTTTTAGCATTTGTACGGAGGTTTGTGTCTGACATGAGAAAGCAGACAGTAATAGTATTACTATTAGAAAGGCGACAAGTTTTTCCAGGTTTACAGAAGAACCGATAAACTTTGAAAATTTCATAGGCTCAAACAAATATTTATATCCGATTCTATATCACTTGACTGTCAGCCAAATATAATAAATAACTGGATAAATATCAAACACATTAATACCACACCTAAAAACCTCTTCATGTTTTTACTTTTACACCAGTGTACAAATTGTTTTTCACCAGTGTACAAATTGTTTTTCACCAGTGTCAAAAATGTTTTTCACCAGCGTACAAAAAAATTTTCACTAGTATGTGTACATTTTGCACCAAACAGGAGTGGGTTTATCAGTCAATCGGCAGCATGAAAAGTCAAGGTTTCACTTGAAAAGCCAGCCTACTTTGCAGACAAACATTCTTCTTTAAGTTTTATCAAACCCTGCTTAAAACCAATCTGTGGCTGGTACAACAATTCTTGTCTCGCTTTGCTTATATTAAACCAATGGGAAGAACATAGTTCATGTACCGTAAAGACAGTGAGCCGGGGTTCATGGCGAGCAGGCAGAAATTTATGCACAGCTTCCAATAGCCTGGCTGAGAACATCGCTGTTCGTTTGGAAATCTTCTTTTCCAGTGGTGCTATGTTGTAGGCTTGAAGTATGGCATTGACAAAATCCCAAACCAATATGGGTTTTCCATCGCTAATGAAGTAGGCCTCTCCGCCATTAATCTTAGCTCTCCTAAGCTGCTTCAGTGCTGCAAGCTGGGCTATGGTATAATTCTTTACAAAAGTAGTATCTATTCTATGCACATTTGGTCCAATTTGTCTTAGTACTCCTTTGGCAGCTCTGCTAATGATCTCGGGAATAATTTGGGTATCACCCGGACCCCATACGATATGTGGTCGTAGTGATAAGGTTTTAAGTGTGGCAGAGTTTGCCTCGATTATGCATTGCTCCGCCATGGCCTTAGTAGCTGTGTAATGTGATAACGGTCGTTTAGGATAAGGTAAAGTCTCCTGTCCACCTTCTATGGATTGCCCGTCAAATACCACAGAGGCAGAACTGGTATAAATCAGATATTTAACCCCCTGGATTCGGCAGGCATTCACAATGTTTTGAGTTCCTTCAACGTTAATGGTATAGAAATCCCTATAACTGCCCCATAAGCCAACCTTCGCGGCTATATGAAAAACAGCATCTACCCCTTCACAAGCCTCAAACACTGCTTCTCTGTTCCTGAGATCAGCCACCAGGTGTTGCACGCCGAGTTCCTCAAGTATTGGCTGAGGATTTCGTGACAATGACTTCACTTGAACTTCCCTTTTCAAAAGGGCTTTCACCAGATCCAAACCAATAAAGCCACCACCACCTGTAATTAGTACGTTCATTTTTGCACCCATTGTTTGAGTTTTTCCCGGTAGATTTTTGCATTATGTCTTGGATCCACTGGAAATTGTTTTTTAAAAACGAAGTCTTTCACCGGAATTTTATGGTCGTCTGCCTGCACCCTCAGTTCCGTCACAAGCTCTTTTCTTTTATTTGTTGATAAAGCACTGACACACTCAATACAAATCACCGCGGATTCATAGGTACTATCCTTTTCGGTTAGCCCCACTAATGCCGACCGGCTAACCAAAGGATGAGCATTAAAAACACCCTCAGTAGGGATGGTATATAGTACTCCTTCCTCTGTCATCACCCGCTGAGATTTCCTGCCATAGAACCATATTCTTTCTTTCTTGTCTCTTCTGCCCAGATCACCCATCCTATGCCAGTATTTGGCACTAGTATTATCGTGAATCTTCGACTGCCTTGGGTTTTCCAGGCCAAGATATTCCTGCGTTACCACATTTCCTTTCACAATAATCTCACCTACTTTACCATCATCCAGTTCAGGCACATCAGACAACTGTCCTATTTCTTCATCGCGAATTTCAATAATCTTTATTGCCAAACCCTTAACAGGATAACCAATACAAATTCCTTGCTGCTTGTGGTGGGTATCAACATACAATCGCAGCAGTTCTTTATCGGATATGCTTGTTACAGGCAAGGCCTCGGTAGCCCCATAAGGGGTATGAATTTCAGCCTTGTCGTCTAATAATCTTTTAAACCTGCTGAGGTTGTTGTGGCTCACAATGGCTCCTGCCGTCATCACTCTTTTTAGAGAAGGAAGTGTATTTTCGTTTTCAATACCATAAGCTCCCAGTTTCTTAAGCACCATAGGTGAACAGAACATATGAGTACACCCAAAGCTATTAATATTATTTATGACAAGTTCAGGCTTTAAACCCGATGGTTTTGTCATAGGCATATCCGCAAAAACGATGGAAAGTCCCAGACACATCACTAACAAACTTATCAAAGGGAAAGTACAGCAATCAATTTCTCCAGCAGTATATTCAAACTCCTTCTGCAAAATACTTATCTGCGCATGCAGCATGTGGTTTCTGTACAATACAGCCTTGGCGGGACCTGTACTTCCACTGGTAAAAAAAATAGCGACTTCATCATCGGGTTTCATACCAACAGCCTCAGATGCCACCGGTGCAGGCTTTCGCAGACTACCAATGGAATGCGTTGAAGGAAAAACAAGCTTTCCCACATTAATATAATGCCTGACATATCTGAAAGCGGAAGGGTAAAACAACCGGAGTCCATGGGCTTTTGGCTCCCCAATGAAGAAATCTACGTCAATTTTCTTAAGTGCCCTGGCCATGGCAGAGGGCCCCATACCCGGGTCGATGAGGACTGGAATGGCACCCAGGCGCAGGCAGGCAAATGTCAGGATAAACATCAAAGGCCCTGGCTTAACCAAAAAAAGTACTTTGTGGGATTTTGAAAGCTCTAATTCTGATAACCCCTGGGTATATTTTTCTATTTCCGACTGGAATTCTCTGAATTTTATCTTTTCGGGATGCAGCACAGCATATCCATCAGGATTATGCCTGGCCTGTTTAGCAATGTACTCTGACAAATTGCTAAGTTCATATTGTTGCTGGCCCGTTTCCATCGTATTCTATTTATTATAAAGTGCTATTGAAGTGCTTATGCCCGATCCAACAGTTACAAATAGTATTTTCCTGGCCAATTGATAACTGGGTTTATAGAAGTGGCTATGAAGTGCCATCAACGGGGCGGCAGTATAAAACTTTTGTGCAGGTTTATCAATCCCAATTACACGATCACCCATTTCAAATCTCTCCGCCAGGCTTTTTGTAAGTCCTTCCGGCATTTGAGAGCAACAGATTAAATCGATATCTTCAGTTTTCATTTTCTCATGATGGAGAAACTTTTCAATGGATTCAGATACACAATGTAAAGCATGCTCAGCAAAACTGTCGTGTGTTCTTAGGCTGAGGTGTAGCTTACCCTGCTGATGATAGCTTACCCCTTTGAAATCACCGGCATAATCAGGATAAGATTCTGTCATAATAGCGGAAAAACCTGTTGACCCGGGTTGTTTGGACAAGAGTATGGCAGCTGCTCCAGCTCTTATGGAATAATGCTGTTTCTCTCCTGTTTTTTGAGCTGAATCTCCGGCCACGATCAAGCCATGCTTAATATCGCCTGACTGGAGAAATCCATCAACTACCTGAATGGCTTGTAGCAAGCCGCAAACGCCATTGTTCATATCCCATGCCAGTACTTTTTCAAAACAGGGAGAATAGGAGTGTGAAGACCACAAGCTATTCCTATTTAAGCTACCAAGAATTAATGTGGCCATGGCAGGTTCCACCAGATGTTTTTCCCTGTACAAACCTGCATTTATAAGCATGCCAACTGGCATTTTTGGTTTCTTAATTCCACCAAGGCATTTTTTAATAGCTCTTACGGCACATGAACGGTAAGTCTTTGGTTGAAAATATCTTGGTATTGAAATACCTACAGAAGCTATTTTAGTGCCCATATTTTTCTCTCAACTCTTTGACTGTAAAAACTGCAGCTCCTATTACCAATCCCGATGCAAAACTTAGCAAAAGCACCCGGTCTGTATTCTTTAACAAACCTTGCTTCAATATGCTATACAAGGCCAATATATGCGTAGTAGATGCTGTGTTACCTATCTTTTCTAAATTGCTGATGATATCCTTGGGTTCCGACCCAAAATACCTTTTAAATACCTCCCCTCCCTTTGAAAGGGCTCTTTTAGAAGTCTGGTGGGGTATGAGGTAGTCTATATCATCATAGGTCAAGCCTTGTTCTAGCAAACAATTTTCCACAAAAACAGGTCCTTCTTCCAGCGACACCTGATGCAATTTACGCATTTGCGTAAACATCTGAGCTCCTCGATATTTTGGGCTCAACTGCCCAATGCACAGATGGCTGTACTGTCCGAATGTTTGCAGCTCCAAAGCTTCAAATGCTGTGGAATGCTTATCCAGGATTACAGCTGCACCAGCATCTCCGATGGTAAGTGAAGCCATTTCCCCACTTTTCGAGGACTTAATGCTTTTAACTGCATTTGTACAGACAGAAGATATATACTCTCCACTAATCACCATACAGTTTTTCACTATACCCCTGCTGATAAAGTTATTGGCGATATACATTCCGGTCATCATCCCGGCACAGGCATTGGACAGGTCAAAACTCAGTGCCCGGTTAGCACCTATTTCATGTTTAATGCTGCTCGAGAAGGATGGCTCATAGGTATATAGAAGCTTGCTGTCGAGTTTGGAAATACCGCAATACAGGAGCATTTCAATTGCTTCAGCTTTGAATGCAGAATACCGCAGACAATCCCTGGCAGCATCCACCGCGAGATCATGTGCACCTTCATGTTCATCGCATATATGCCGTTCTTTAATTCCAGTTATCAGCTCAAGTTTGATCCTGGCTTTGGGCTTCATTCTTCCAACCACCTCGTTAGAACTTTCCTTCAATTCTGGAAGCCTGACACCAATGCTTTCTATGCCACTACTGCTATTCATAAGCTCTGCCTGAATTGGTGAATGGCCTCAGCCAACTCCAGGGGCGCATCTTCAGGTAAAAAATGTCCTCCTTTAATTAATTGGTGATTCTGTTTTTTCGTGCCGGGTATATATCTGTGTATGACTTGCTCTCCACCTTTTGTGATTGGGTCATCTGTGCTAAATAGAGTCAATACAGGCTTATCCCACTGTTCAAGAGTCTTCCATATGGATTGGGCAAAAGTATAATCACTGGAAGCAGGAGGAAAGGGAATCAGTCGTGGAATGGTTTTCAGGCCTTGTGTGTCATCTGATCCTGAGAATGGCAAATTATAGCATTTTCGCTCTACCCTTGTCAGATTCCTTTGGGTTCCAAAATCTACAATTCTGCCTACAGAATACAAATGAGGATATCCGGAAAGCATTTTCCAGATTTTAAATCGTAACGGTATTCTCTCCCTGCCTTTTGGAATATATCCATTGCATAGTGCGAGTCCGGCAATGGCCTCGGGGTTTGTTGCTGCTACTGACTGCCCAAGCAATGCCCCCCAGTCGTGTCCAAAGAAAAGCACATCGGTCAACATAAGATTCGATATAAAATCCGACAGCAGTAGGGACAGGTGTTGGAAAGAGTAGGCCGATTTCTCTCTGGGTTTTGAAGACCTGCCAAATCCTAACAGGTCAGGTGCGATTACCCGATGACCTTCTCCAACCAAATAGAGAATCATATGCCGGTACATATAGGACCAGGTAGGTACTCCATGCATTAGAAGGGTCAGTGATCCATCCCGCTTTCCTTCATCCACATAATGGATGCTATTTCCATTAATCTCTTCAACTTTTGATTTGAAAGAAAAATGTGCTGTCAATACCTCATCTTCGAATTCAATATTTTTATGAGTTGTAACCACAAGCCATGTAATTAAACCTGAGAACGAATATTCTCTAAAGTTAGTTTAATATGTCTCAAAAACAAAACCCACACTACACACGTGTGATATTGTGATGGTTACAGCATCCAAAAACAAACAAATATCCGTAAAAAGGCAGGAGCTTGTCTGTTTGCGGAAAAAGCCGATATTGGGAAACCTAAATCGACACTAAATATATCACTATGCATACATGGCTCACACCACTCATTATCATGCTTCTTTTGGTCACTTCCTGCAATTACACTGGTGTGGAAAAAAACAAACAATCCACAAAAGAAACCCGAAACCAAACCATAGCTGAAGACAAGGCAGAACCCATAAAACCAACGATTAAATGGGACAGCAAGCTAATCATAGGCGAGGCTGTACTTTGGCGCCAAAAAACAGAAAAAAATGAAGCATGGTCAAAGGTAGACGCTGTTAATGTGAGCCCATTTTCTCAAGAAATATCAGTAGGGTCCAAGCTTCAGATTATTCCCTTGACTTCTGAATTAAATGGTGTTGAGTTAAGCATTGTTGAAGTACAGACTGATGAGACTGATGAGGGCATGAGTTATTTTGCCAAACTGGAAGACATTAAGGATGCCTCGTATAAAGCTTTCAACGGTCCCGCTGACAGAAGTGACGAATTTCCTTGTGATTTATTGGTCCTCTACCCATCCATCCCGTCAGCCAAACTTTTGGATAAAACAAGACTGAATTCCAATGATCTTCCTGGTAATATAAAACCCATATTGGTGAAGGCCGCACTTGATTTTGATGGTGACCAAAAAGCTGATGCGCTTGTGCTTCAGTTCTGTTGCAAAAACCGGATGTACCATGAAAATTGTGATCTGTTTTGCACAGAAACCTATCTAAGAATTGATAGCCAATGGGTTATGACTGATGCTTCTCAAGCTTTATAAAATCTAGTATTAAAACCCATTTGAGACTATAGTAGGATTCATCTTATTTGGCATGATTCAATGTCTACCACTCATAAACAAAAGCTCCTTTTTCACGAATAAGGTAAGATGGGACTTTCAGCTTTTTTGCTTGAGAATGCAGTTGTTGACTTTTCCAATAGGGTACTGAAGCATCCACAACAATTTGCTTTACTTGAAAACTATGGAACATCTCTTCGAGATTATTCTGACCACCACCTATCAACACTAAGACATCTATTGATAATTTTTCTTTGAGCATGGGCAACTGACCGTTTTTATCACCTGCGATTAAAATGTTTTTACCTGCTAAACTGATAAAACCATGTCTGGCAGTAATTGAAGCTGTTTTTATTGATGTCGTACCCTCTAAGCTCTGGCAACGTTTGTCAAGGCCCCAATGGATTCTTGCTTCCTCCGTATGATAATACAATTGATCGGGATTGGCATACAGAACACTATCCACCAGGAACAAATGATCTTGACCATAAATACAATGGATGGCTGTTTGCCCATTAACGGCATAAACCACCATGCGTTTTTGATGGCTTAGTCTTACACTCCTTTGAAAATTAAAGGACAGGATTAGTATTGCAATTACCATTATGGAAACCAATACTCGTTTCTTCTTTTTAATCAAAAAATAAAAGATTGAAATGGTGAACAGATAGACCAGCAGTACTTTGAGCCAAGGGAAATATAAGTCATTTGAACCTGAATAAGGGAGTTCACTCACCCAAAAAGAGATGGCATCCAGCAATGCTACCAGGGCCCACAACAATTTAGCGATCCAGGCAGCCACAAGAGGGAACCAGGAAAAGGCCACAAAAAGCATCCCGCAACTGATGATTAAAAAGGCCAGGGGAAAAACCAACAGGTTGGTCAGGAGGAAATAGTTGGGGAAGAAGTGAAAGTAATGGGCTGCCAAGGGGAAAGTACCCATCTGGGCCACCACAGAAACCACCATAACCGACCAGCAGCTGTCTACAATCTTGTTTCTGAATCGTAAAAGACCATAGATAGGTCGATAACCTATTAATATGCTAAGTACTGCTGCATAGGAAAGCTGAAAACCAATATGAAAAATCAGCAGTGGATCCAACACAAGTAAGAGAAAGGCAGAGGCAGCCAGCGTATTGAGCGAATCCCCCATCCTGTTGAATCCATTTCCAATGATAAACAAGGATATCATCAAGGAAGCTCGCAGCACAGATGGTGATAAAGCCGTTATCATGGCATAGAACCAAATGCAGCCCAGCAACAGCAGCATTTTCAATATGGCCTGCCAGCCTCTGGGTTTTAAAAACCCCAGAAGCATATTCAAAACCAGATAAATAATGCCTACATGCAGACCTGAAACGCATAGAATATGCATGATTCCGGCTCCCGCAAACTGCTGTCGTAATTCATCTTCCATCAAATCATCATAGCCCAATAAAATAGCCGAAGTAATAGCCCCTATTTCCTCCTGTAAACCATAGACTAGCATACTCTTCAACAAAAAACTTCTGAATTCTCCAGCCCAGAGTTTCAGTTTATTAGGTGGCTTATAAAACATCCACTGCCAGTTATTGCCAGGAATAAAGACCTGATAATGTACTCCTTTAAGCTTTAAATAGGCACGATAGTCAAATGCATCAGGATTGTTAGCATCAGGTGGTAGTTGCAAGCTTGCCCTGAACACCACGACATCTCCGGTTTTCAATTGTTCACTTAAACTATCACGCTGAAAATAGGCCAGAAGTTTTGTAGTATTACTGCAGAACAGCTCCTTATTATCCTGATACGCCACGACATCCATAGCAAGCCTATAGGATTTGGGTTTGGATGTAGGCCTTTCGAGTACCCTCCCAAGGAATACTTCTGTAGTTTCCAAGGGTAACTCATGCTTAGACATGGCCATGCTAGCCAGCCACACACCCAGTAGTACTACACTGGAGGCCAGCAAAAGTCCTCCTACCCAATCATATTTCCTTGTTCTTATTATGAAAAAGGAGCACAAGAGGGCGCATAGCACTACAACCAAACCATACCTTAGGATGTTGGTGTAGTCTCCAATTCCTGGCATATAATAGGCCAAAAAAATGCCCACTACCAAAAATCCGGACATACGAACAAATGGCCGGTTAGACCAAAACATGTGTGTTGCTTGTGTTTGTTTCAGATCACAAGATAATAAAAATATATCAATTATCTAGCTATCTTGCTGGTAATAGGATAATTGCAATGCTTAGAAAAAGTTTCAGGACTGAGAGATGAACTCAGATATCATATCTGCAGCACGTTGTGATGCTCCTTGCTTACCCAGTTTTTCACGCAAGGATTTATAATCATCTTTCAGACGATCTTTTGTGGGCTGGTCATTCAGTAACAACTGCAGAGACTCATCAAGGTTTTTGGCATTTAAATCATGCTGGATTAATTCTCTGACTACTTCCCGATCCATGATCAGGTTCACCAAAGAAATGTAATTGATTTGAATAATCCTTTTGGCAATTTCATAGGATATTCGGTTCCCGCTATAACAAACCACTTCCGGAACACCCATCAAAGCTGTTTCCAGGGTTGCGGTGCCCGATGTTACCAGAGCAGCCTCTGCGTGCTGCAACAATTGTCTTGTTTGATCCACCAATAGTTTCACCCCAATATTTCCTATAATCCCTTGATAATAGGATAAGGCTAAGGTTCCCACGCCTGCCACCACAAATTGATGATCAGGATAGCGGGCCACCATGGCTAACATTTGCTTTAGCATTTTCTCCACCTCTTGCTTTCGGCTACCCGGCAAAAGGGCGATGATGGGTTTATCAGACAAATTGTGCTCCTTAATAAACCTGTGTCTGTCTGTTTTTTCCTCGTTCTGAAGTGCATCCAGTAAAGGGTGTCCCACAAAATCCACTTCTATGTCATACTTTGCATAAAAGTCTTTTTCAAAGGGTAGGATGACTAGCATCTTGTCCACCGTCTTTTTTATCTTGTGTACCCTAGACTTCTTCCAGGCCCATACCTGTGGTGAAATATAATACACCACCCTAAGCCCTTGCTCCCTTGCAAACTCAGCCATTCGCAAATTAAAGCCCGGATAATCCACCAAAATCAACACATCTGGCGCATATTCCATTAGATCCTTTTTGCAGAAAGCAATATTCTTCAGGATGGTTCTTAGATTGAACAATACCTCTACAAAACCCATAAATGCCAAGTCACGGTAGTGTTTTACAAGATTTGCCCCTTGTGCTTCCATCAAATCACCTCCCCAAACCCTGAAGTCTGCTGAAGCATCATTTCTTTTGATGGCTTTCATCAGGTTTGCAGCATGCATATCCCCTGAAGCTTCTCCTGCAATGATGTAATACTTCATAAACCGCTAGGCATTATAGAACAATAGGAAGTAAGCAATGATCTCTAAAAGGGAAACCAATAATACCCCTTTGCCTGATTTTTCAAACTTCAGATTTACCAAATATACCCGAATGGGGTAAAGATTTATTATGGTAGCCAGGAGGTACAGATAACGAGGAAACTCGACCACATGAGCACCCATCAGCTGGAATACCAGCAGGTCCAGTACATACAATACTCCATAAAAAAACAGGGGTAGGATTAATCCCAGCAGGACTCCAAGTAAATAGTTGTCTTTTTTTAAGAATTCAGGCATGGGTTCTAGTTTTAATCAAAGCTTAGGGTGTCCACCAAATGATGGGCAGTAAAGTCAATCTGCACAGGAACCACTGAAACATAGCCCTTGGCCAGAAAATATTCATCAGTATCTTCTCTTGTGTCTCCATTGGCAAAATGTCCCCCTAACCAGTAGTAAGTTCTTCCAAAGGGATCTACTCTCTTTTCAAAATCCTCTACCCATCTGGCCTTGGCCTGACGACAGACTTTAATTCCTTTCAAGGGTTTATCATTTTTTGGGAAATTCACATTGAGGGAAATGCCTTCGGGCAAACCATCCTCCAATACTTTTCTGGTTATCTTTTCCACGTAGTCATCCACATGAGAAAAATCCGCCCCTACACTGTAGTCTGATAAGGAGAAACCTATGGAAGGTATGCCATCGATGGCAGCCTCCAGTGCTGCCCCCATGGTTCCCGAGTAAATAATATTAATGGAGGCATTCGAACCATGGTTAATTCCAGAAACCACCAAATCAGGTAAGCTATCCAGAAGGGTATGCTTACACAGTTTCACATTATCAACGGGTGTTCCATTGCTGATGTATTCGCGATAACCTTCTTCCTCCACCAATAGGCGTGGTTTTAGAGGAACATTGACAGTTACGGCATGGGCCATTCCTGACATGGGTTGTTCAGTGGATATTACCACCACATCACCTAACTTCTTCATTATGCCGGCCAGTTTTTTTATGCCTGGGGCATCTGCAGCATCATCATTGGTAACCAGTATTAGGGGTCTTGTCTTCATAAACTATTCAAATCCGTTGTGGTCAGTTGCTTTTTTATCAGCTGACAAATTAGTAACGCCTGCGGAGATAATAAACTTCATAACTTCTGCCGGCGGTGCATCAATGGGTGTGATGCAATCCGAAGGCACAATAAGCATATTCCCTGACCAAGCGTAAGAGTGGGGCAAATATACAGCTACTTTTTCACCTGAGAGTCCGATGGTAGACAGATCCTTATTGGTAATAAATCCCAGTTTTTCAAATCTATTATCAGCACTCAATTGTACCAATACAGGTTCTGTAAACTTCTTTTTTTGTCCCACAAAAGCAGAAACCAGGTCCTTAACAGCGGTATACACTATTTTAACCAAGGGTGCTTTGGCCATCAGTTTATCAAAATAGGTAACAATGGGTCTGAATAAGATGGTTGTGCCCAACATTCCAATGAAGGTAATGATGATTATAAGAGCCACCAGTCCAATTCCCGGGATCTCTACACCCAAGAGGCGGGCAAAAATACCTTTTAACAAACCATCAATTAAATCAAAGGTCACCACTGCAGCCCAGACAGTTATCGTTATTGGAGCTAAAAATAACAATCCCTTAAAAAAGTAGTTCACGAAACTACGACCAATTTTACCAAACATAGGATACTGTTTTTGAGTTCATTTATTACTAAAACCAACCGATCAAGCATTTATTGCAATGGATGCCAAAACTACCCTGCGGTATTGACAAAATATGTCATATGTATAAATCCTACAGAAGCTAAAGAATTAGCTGGTCAAAAGTACGACAACTACATTAAATAGTATTTTTGCAGATTGATCCAATTGTATTAATGCGCTAGCCCCTATGATTAAAGGCTTTATAAGGAAAACACTATATTTTCTTCATCTTGATGTCACTAAAAATCTGAAGTATGACCGCCTCACACAGAAGATCATGTCACAGGTTATCAGGAAGGATTCCCACTGCATTGATGTGGGTTGTCATAAGGGGGAAATATTAGATCTGATGCTGCATTATGCTCCGGAAGGCAAACACACAGCCTTTGAACCCATACCTGCTTTCTATGATGTACTGAAAGAAAAGTACGAGGACAGATGTCAGATTTATCCATATGCCCTCAGCGATGAAAAAGGGGAAACGACTTTTCAGTATGTGACCAATGCGCCTGCCTATAGTGGCATCAAGAAAAGGCGCTATGATATTGAGAATCCTGACATTGAAGAAATACAGGTAAAATTGGAACGACTCGATGATGTCATTCCATCCGACCTACCTATTACACTCATAAAAATTGATGTGGAGGGGGCTGAATTTGGCGTGCTGAAAGGAGCCAAAAAGCTGATTTCAACACATAAACCCGTCATCGTATTTGAGTTTGGATTGGGTGCCAGTGATTTTTATGGAAGCAAACCGGAAGCGGTGTATACATTCCTGGTGGATGAATGCGGTATGCGCATATCCAATCTCAAGGACTGGGTAAAAGGGCAAGCGGCTTTAAGTCTTGAGGATTTTACCACCACTTACAAGCAGTCGCTCGAATACTATTTCATTGCACACGGATAATGATGTATTATGTATTATGGACTATGTATTATGGACCTTTTTATAATTCAATTTCGTTGCTACGAGAAAATGTAATAAAGTCTACTACAGGTGGTCAGGTAGTCTGATTAAACATACCATCTACATAGTCATCGGATGTATATTTATTTCGGATCATCAATCATCAAATAACTCTGATAGCACAAGATTTCTCACTCTGTTAGAAATGACAGCGAAAGTAAATAATTTAGAAAGATTTGTTTAGCTGATGAATAATCTCAACTCCTCGTATAGCCTGTGGGTAGGCAAACCCATCACATTGAAATAGGAGCCTTCAATTTTTTCGATGGCAGCATGACCAATCCACTCCTGAATACCATAAGCACCTGCCTTATCAAAGGGTTTGAAGTGGTCGATATAATAAGTGATTTCATCCTCACTCAAATCTTTAAAATATACCTGCGTGCTCACGGAAAAACTCTTTTTATGAGCCAAGGAACGCAAACAAACAGCTGTTACAACCTCATGCTCTCTCCCTGATAATTGTTGCAACATGGCAAAAGCTTCTTCTTTGTCCGCCGGCTTTCCCAAGATCTCATTATCAATACAGACAATGGTATCTGCTGTGATCACCAGGGTGTTGGTTTTCATTTCAGACGGATCAAAAGCATCAGCTTTTAGTTCACTCAGAAAAACGGCTGCTTCTGCCGGCTTCATTTCATAAGGTAGTCTCTCATCAACATCCAAAACCCTCACTTGAAACTTCAGAGACATTTCTGCTAACAGTTGCTTTCTTCTGGGAGATCCGGAAGCCAGTATGAGATCATATGAATCCAATTGATTGAGCATATTAATAACTATCCAAATAGAAGAATACCATGGAAATAATGCCGGTGAACATCAGAATTTTTATGACAGCAGACAGATTCGCGAACTGTTCTTTTTTTTCAGCCCTAAACAACAGAAAAATGACATAAACAAAAACCAAGTCTACCAGAAAGAAATAACTAAACAGATAGTAAAACTCCATCTGATAAAAATAGAAATGTGTCCAGCTTGCACCTAACAGACCTAAGATCGCAACAGCGAGTGATACTCTTGTTGCTTTTTTCGTCCCATAGACCACAGCAAAGGTGCGGCATCCGAATCGGTCATCACCTGCCACATCCTGCATATCCTTCACCATTTCTCTCAAAAAACTGACAATGAAAGCAAAAGCTATATAGACCAATACCATCCGATTGACTAGCCTAAAGGATTGTTGAACATTCACAAATACATCCGCCTGGGTGCTCAAAGCAAAAAACTCAAAAACCCATACGAGTCCAAAGGACAAAGCACTAAGAAAGGCCACCACCAAATTACCTACCAATGGTTGGCATTGGTATCTGGAGGAATAAAACCACAACAATCCAGCTGAGAAAACAAATATCAGGCTGTAATTCAGCTGGTCAATCATCCATGCCAACACCACACCTGCCAGTACACCGATAACAGTAAATATCCAATAGAGTATATCAACAAAAAACACCCCAAACTTTCGGCCCACCTGGTTGGCACCTGGTTTGTTCACCGAGTCGGCATTCATATCATAAAAGTCGTTGATCAGGTAGCCTCCAATGGCAATACATAGGGTTGCAAACACCAGCAGAAAGAAACTCAATGGACTCAAACCTGCCTCGAAACCCATTATCCCCAATCCGGGCCTCACCACAAAAAACAAAGTAAACACCATACTTAAAGTGATGATGAGCAGATTGGGCCAACGTATGAGTTTTAGAAATGACATGTGTGGGGTTAGGGTGTTAATTGTTGTGAGTTATTGGTTTGGAAGCTATATTATGTTTTTCACATAGAGCATTGACCATAATACATAGTACATTCTTTCTCTACCAATGAAAACCTTCTTCTGTCATCCATTTGCCCTGAACTTTTAGCACCTGTTCAATGATGTCCCTTACGCATCCATGGCCTCCTTCTTTATCAGAAATATAGATGGAAATGTCTTTGATTTCTTCCACAGCATCTGCAGGGCAAACAGGTACGCCAACCTTTTTCATGACTTTGTAATCAGGGATATCATCTCCCATATACACGATTTTTTTGGGGTCGAGATCGTAATCTTTTACAAAAGAATTAAAACGGGTGAGCTTGTCCCCTACGCCTAAAAACACATGTTTTATTTTTAAGGCTTCAAATCGGTTCTCCACAGATTTGGAAAAACCACCTGAAATAATGGCTACATTATAGCCAAGACGTACAGCCAGCTGAAGCACATAGCCATCCTTCACATTGGCTGATCTTAGGGGCTGCCCTTCCATTTGAAGCATCAGGCGACCATCTGTCATAACTCCGTCGTAGTCAAAGATAAAGGTATCAACTTCGGTAAGTAAGGCTTTATAATTACTCATGTCTTAGTCAGTTTATTGTTTTTTAAATCTTTGCAATATGTTAACTGCAGTCTGTTTATCTGTTTAAGAATGGGCATCAAGAATCTGATCTGACAACAATTGATACAGTTTCTTATACTCAGGGAAATCGGTCAACATTTCAAGATGTTTACTCATGGTTTTTTGGTCCTTTCTTTTGGCAGGACCTGTTTGTGCCGCATGTGGGTGTATGTCGTGAACCTTATTGGCTGTTTCAAATATTAAGGGTAGTAAGAGTTCGAAGTCCAGACCTTTACTTTCTAACACTTCATGAGCCAGATGGTAGAGGTGGTTTGAGAAATTACTAACCATCACAGCTGTTAAATGCAAGTAACGTCTTTGTTCTGAATTGATCTCGAATACCTTTTCTGTAATCAGTCCCGCAAGATCCATCAGCAACACTTTGTCGGACTGATTGTTCGACTCGATACAAAAGGGTGATTTTTCTAAAGCAAGCCTGCGGTCTTTCGTAAAGGTTTGCAGGGGATAAAAAACCCCATGACGTTTATGCTTTTTTAAGACATCCATGGATGTAATGCCTGAAGTATGGGCCACAATTCCTTTAATTTCAGGAATGGTATCTGCGACTGATTTGATAGAATCATCAGGAATGGAGATAAGACACAGGTCCACTTGAGGCTGTAGGTCAGACAAACGGTTTACTACACGGCATTTCCAACGTTCAGCAAAGGTTTTGGCATGCTCAGGACTGGGAGAATACACCTCCTCAATTTGTTTACCTTGGCGTACCAGAGCTTCTGCCAAATGAGAGGCTACGTTTCCGGAACCAATAAAACTAATGCGCTGTATGGTCTTTTCTTTTTCCAAAAAAAAATGCTTATAATTTGGTCTTCACCTCTGCCTTCAATGCGGTTAAAGCTTTTTCAATAGGATCGGCCTTGGTTTCCATTTTTCCACCAAGAATCAATTGTGCCAGCTTGGCGGCCTCATCTTCATCTGTCATCTGTGCACCTGCCACATTCACCACCTGAGCTACTTCTTCCTTGGCAGATTTGATCAGCTCCCAAACTTCATTTGATATGTACAATTGCTGGGAAAGGTTGTGTTCATATTCTTCCCGTATACTATGGAGCAGGCTGGCCTGCAGTTTTTTGGCCGGTTGAGAAGGGCTTATGATTCTTGTGATCAGGTTTGGCAGATGGATCCGTTCCAAAAACATGACCATGCGCTCATAGGCCTGCAATTGCATGCGCAGCATTTCCTTATCATGCTTTTCCTTTCTATCAGCATCAATTTTTATTTTGAGTAAATCCTGATAGGCTGCCAATTGCTCAAATTGCTGTTTTTGCTGCCCACTATAATGTTTCAAAATCAAATAGATAACTATAACCATGACGGTAAGAGGCAGCAATATCAATCCCAGCGTTGTTAATGTTAGCATTTCTGTTTTTTTTGTGTGAATATGCATCTACAAATTAACAACATATTTTACAACCAACAAATTTGAATCCGGAACAGCAAAAGCTGCAAAGACTGCCCTAAATATTCAATAATTGTTAGGGATTAAGCATCGAATTTGCCTGTCCTGAATAATGAAAAGCAGTATATTTGTGCTCATTTTTAAATGCACATCCTTATGGATCATAAAATATTATCAGACAGAATATTAAGTCTTTCTCAATCAGCAACACTTGAAATGACCAACAAGAGCCGCGAATTAAAAAGCAAAGGCTTTGATGTGATCACCTTAAGTATTGGCGAGCCTGATTTTAATACCCCTAAAGCGATAAAGCAAGCAGGGATTGAAGCCATTGAGAATAACAATACTCATTATACACCTGTTCCGGGTTTTCCTGAACTCCGACAAGCTATTGCCCATAAGCTCAGACGAGATAACCATTTGGAATACAATAACAGCCAAATTGTGGTGTCCAACGGAGCCAAACAATCCATCGCCAACATTTTCATGTGTATTTTAAATGAGGGTGATGAAGTTCTCATTCCGGCTCCCTATTGGGTATCTTACCCCGAGATGGTAAAGATGGCAGATGGGACGCCCATTATTTTACCTACGGCCATTGACAATGATTTTAAAATCACAGCTGAGGAACTTGAGAAATCCATAGGCCCAAATACAAAAGCCGTTTTATTTAATTCACCAAGCAATCCAACGGGATCAGTTTATTCCTATGAAGAGTTAGAAGCTCTTGCTGCAGTATTTGCCAAATACCCTGATTTGCTCATCATTTCTGATGAGATCTATGAGTATATCATTTTCTCAGGTAAGCATCATAGCCTGGCTTCCTTTGAGGCCATAAAGGATCAGGTGGTTATTGTAAACGGTGTTTCAAAGGGTTATGCCATGACGGGATGGCGCATTGGATATATTGCGGGACCTGAGTTTTTAGCCAAAGCCTGCAACAAATTCCAGGGTCAATATACCTCAGGAGCTTCCAGTATTTCTCAGGCAGCGGCTCTTGCTGCCGTCGAAGCTGATCCGGAAGAAGCTACCGAAATTAAAGATATGGTCAGTGCTTTCAGCAAGCGGAGAGACATACTCATCAAACTGATGAATGAGATTCCTGGCATTAAAACTTACGTTCCCAATGGTGCCTTTTATCTTTTCCCTGATGTGAGTCATTATTTGAATAGAAAGGCTGGTGAAAAAACGATCGTCAATAGCACAGATTTGTGTTTGCATTTGCTCAGTGAAGCCCATGTGGCCTGCGTTCCTGGTGAAGCTTTTGGAAATCCTGATTGTATTCGTATTTCCTATGCCACCTCTCAGGAGAAAATTGAAGAGGCCATTAGCCGAATCAAACCTGTACTGGCCGCATTGAAGTAAAGCAGTAAATTTGGTTGAATTCAGGCACGGATAAATTGCTATTTTTACCCAAAATATCCTAATGACAGTATGTTAACAGTATCCTCAGTATCACGACTTTTTAAGGCCTTTAATAAACTAAATGTTCTGGTGATCGGCGACGTAATGGTAGATGCCTACCTCATCGGTGACGTGGACCGCATTTCACCTGAAGCTCCTGTACCCATTGTTAATGTGAATGTTAGGCAAAATCGCTTGGGTGGCGCAGCCAATGTGGGACTTAATGTGAATGCCCTGGGCGCCAATACCATATTATGCTCGGTGATTGGCCATGACCAAAAGGGAAGCGATTTTCTGGATCTACTGGAAGAGCAAAAGATGTCGAAAGTAGGTATTATCCAAAGTGATGATCGGATTACCACTACTAAATTCAGGGTGATTGGAAACAATACCCAACTGCTGCGTGTGGATGATGAGCAAACTTCCGATTTACTGGATGATGAAAAACAACAGCTATACTATCGACTCAAAGAAATTACTGATGCGGTCGATATACATGTGATCATCTTCCAGGATTATGACAAGGGCATTATCCATCCTGAACTCATCGCAGATGTGGTCCATATTGCCAAAAATAAAGGCATCCCTGTGGTGGTAGATCCCAAGAAGAAAAATTTCATGTCATACCTGAATGTGGATCTTTTCAAGCCCAATCTGAAAGAAATTAAGGAAGGCTTGAATATGAGTTTCGATACCAGTGACGAAAATGCTCTAAAAGAAGCAGTTGGCGTGTTACAAGACAGCATCAATGCAGACATTATCCTTACCACTCTTGCTGAAAAGGGAGTAGTTATGCGCACCAAAGGGGAAGAGGGATTTGATATTCATCACATACCCGCTCATATCAGAAATATTGCAGATGTTTCCGGGGCTGGCGATACCGTCATTAGTGTGGCAGCACTATGCTTAGCCATGGGAATTGACCCACATGATATGGCTGCCATCTCAAATCTTGCGGGTGGTTTGGTTTGTGAGGAGGTAGGCGTTGTTCCCATCGACAAATCAAGGCTTCAGGATGAAGTGAATCGCATACTTACCCAATAGATATGCCGGAAGCAAATACAGAAGGTAAAAAACAACAGGTACAGCGCATGTTCAACGACATTGCTGCCCGCTATGATTTTCTCAATCATTTTCTTTCCTTGGGGATTGATAAGCTTTGGAGAAAAAAAGTAAGAAAGTTGTTGCAAAGCAAACAGCCTGAATTGATCCTGGATGTGGCCACCGGAACGGGAGATCTCGCTGTGGAATTATCAAAAATTACAAACTGTAATATTATAGGCGTTGACATTGCCGAAGAGATGCTTGAAGTAGGCAGGATTAAGATCAAAAAGAAGAAACTTACAGATCGAATAGATCTTCAGCTTGGTGATTCTGAACAACTGGCCTTTGATAATAACCACTTCGATGCCATTACAGTAGCTTTTGGGGTACGCAACTATGAAGATTTAAATAAAGGCCTGAGTGATATGTGCCGTGTGATGAAGCCAAAAGGTACAGTGGCTATACTTGAGTTTTCCAAGCCCAAAACCTGGGTAGTAAAAGGATTATATAATTTTTATTTCAACTATATATTGCCAGGCTTTGGAAGACTGATCTCCAAACATGATTCTGCTTACACCTATTTACCTGAATCGGTGAAGATATTTCCTGAAGACAAAGCTTTTCTACTGGAAATGGAAAAAGCCGGATTTAAGTCTACCGGGCAGCAAAGGCTGAGTTTCGGAATAGCCACACTATATTACGGAACCAAATAACCCATACCATTGATTAAGCATGTTATGTACTGCCATTTCTTTTATTAATTTAAATTTGCCGATCCTTTTTTTTATAGAAAGATACTTTAAAAGACTTTAGGCCGTTGTACTTTAAAATTTTGTAGCGTTTGAAAACAAGAGTATTATATTTCATTTTATTAATAGCTGTCGGCCTAAGTGTTCCTTCCCAAGGTCTGGCTCAAAGCCGTAAGGTATTGAACCTTCCCTCCTACAATCAGGCCCCTTATCATTTTGGATTCATTTTGGCAGCTAACCATATGCTCTTCAGTATTAAACCGGTAAGTGGCATAGAAAACGTAAAGTGGGACGTAACCCAGTCACCCGATATATTTGCTGACTCCTTATATGTTTATGAAGTTACTTCCAGCCCCACTCCGGGATTTAGTATTGGTATTGTAGGTAACCTTAGAATGGGCAGATTTACGGACCTGAGATTTATCCCCACCTTATCTTTCGGAGAAAGGATGATTAATTATTCTATTCTGGCTTACCAAAATGGCACACCAGTGTTGGTGAACACCAAAAAAAGCATCACATCTACCTATGTTGAACTTCCATTAAGTATAAAATACAGGTCCAGGCGATTAAACAATGCCGGCGCTTATTTGCTGGGTGGTTTAAAATATACCATTGATTTGGCATCCCAAAAGAAAGCGGAGAAAGAAAACAATGACATTACTGTAAAACTACACCGCCATGATGTAGCCCTGGAGCTGGGTGTGGGATTTGATTTTTACACTACTTATTTCAAATTTGGAACAGAAGTAAAGATGGGCTATGGCATACGGAATTTGATCAAGACCGAAGACAATATTTATTCAGGAAGTATTGATCAATTAAGGTCGAAAGTTTTCCTCGTTTCATTTACCTTTGAATAAAAAAACAATATGGCAATTGATAAGCCAACTGATAGAAATCAGTTATTCAATAAGATTATTTCCAAATCCAGTCTCAAACAACAAGTATACCGCAACACATTTGACTCATTCGCTCTGTTTCAGGATGTGATTGAACAAATGGATGCTGAGTATAAAGAGTATATAAAAAACGATGACTCGGAAACAGAAATTCCCTTTGAGTCCAAGACCAAAGGTGATTTTGAAGTTCAGGTAAAATTTGGCGGTGATGTATTGCTGTTTATGATGCACAGCAATGTGTTTGAATTCTCAAGAGAACATGAGGTCATGCGCACTGCTTATGTAAAGGAAGACAAAAGCAGGTCCTACTGCGGGGTCATCCACATTTACAATTTTCTTGCGGATTCTTTTAAATACAATCGCGTGAATGATGTGGGCTATCTCATCGGCCGTATTTTCATCAATAAAGACAAACATTACTTTATTGAAGGCAAAAGAGAGTTGGGATATTTATTCAACAATTTTGGCAACCACACCATGGATAATCAAGCAGCCGAAACCATTGTGGATGCTGCTATCAGATACACCCTGAATTTCGATTTACTGACCCCACCCTATGAACAGGTAAAGATGGTTTCGGTAAACGCCATTAAAAGCGCCCTGGACAATATTTCTTTCAAAACCGGTAAACGGCTGGGGTTCAAATTCCAGGTGGATCAGGAACAGCAAACTGACCTATAAGACACTAATCTATAGCTGAATCACCTACTTATTTCACAAAATTACTGGACACAGAAAAAAAAATTATTTTTTTTCATAAAATCTGTTGTCCTGAAAATATTTTATTACTTTTGCAGCCGCTAAACACAAAAAGCACCGTTCGTCTAGCCAGGTCAGGACGCCAGGTTTTCATCCTGGTAACACGGGTTCAAATCCCGTACGGTGTACTAAAAACCCAGCATCTTTGATGCCGGGTTTTTTTGTTTAGGCCGTTGGCAGCTTGCTGTCATAAGGACTCAAACAAAAAAACCGGTAAATCCACTTTGTGGATTTGGGTTTTAAGATACACAAGTCTGCGAGGATTCACGCTAGTAAATCCCTTTTCATCCATTCCAAACATATTAAAAGAAAAACCAAAACACAAAGTGGATTTGGGTTTTAAGATACACAAGCCTGCCAGGATTCTCATAACAAACACCATTCTACTTCCATAATCAAAAAGTCACCCAGAAACCGGCTTTCATATAGATTACTGGCTAGGTATCCCCGGCCTGAAGGCCAGGGTAACTGATAAAAAACTAATTTTGACAAGGATTGAAAATTCACTCCACTAAATAGCAAAACCACATGGGCTCATTTTTATCTTCAGTTAAGCTGCTACGAATGAAACGATTGGTCCTAATACTTTTATCCATCTGTTTCATCAAGCTGAGTCAGGCCCAATTCAACGATATGCCCGCCTTTGGTACCGATAGTACCCTGGATGTGGTCAGCTGGAATATAGAGTGGTTTCCCAAGGACGGTCAAAACACGCTGGAATATGTATCCGAACTGATAGAGATCATTGATGCTGATATTTATGCGCTACAGGAGATCAGCGATACCAATCAATTTAAACAGATGCTATCCCATATGGACTCCTACTCCTATTATATGCGGTCGGATTGGTACGGAGGGCTCGCCTATCTTTATAAAAATACTATTATCAGTATTGATACGGCCTATGAGATTTATACCGAAGCGGAGTATTGGAGACCATTTCCAAGATCACCACTGGTATTGGAGTTTTCGTTGGGTAGTGATGAATATGTGATGATTAACAACCATCTGAAGTGTTGTGGGGACGAAATACGTGATCCCTATGATCCCTGGGATGAAGAAACCAGGCGATTTGATGCTTCAGTGCTTTTGGAGAGTTATATCAACACCAACTTTCAAGATAAAAAAGTGATTCTTCTGGGTGATTTGAATGATGAATTGTTGGACAAACCTGTTGACAATGTGTTTTACGCCTTTTTTAAGGATGCTGATTCCTATCTGTTCACTGATCTCCCCATTGAAGAAGGCGATAGCAGTGCTTGGTCTTATCCCTCCTGGCCGTCCCATTTGGATCATATCCTGATCAATGACCATTTGTTTGATGATTTTGCCGAAACCAATGCCCGGGTTGAAACTATCAAACCCGATCAATATCTACAGGGAGGTTGGGGCACTTATGATGCCCGAATTAGTGACCACCGTCCCGTGGGTGTTCGGCTGGCGACTGAAGTACATTTATCCATTAAACCTTACACCTTGCCATCCGCGACAATAGTTGTATCTCCAAACCCTGTGAGCAAGAAAGCTCGGATAAGTTTTGATCCTGCTCAAGAAAATGGAACACTGAAGGTATTCAATATGGAAGGAGAATTGATTCAGTCATGGGAAATATCCACATCTCAGAGCTCCATTCAGTGGAAAAACATTGAGCTTACAAGTGGTATATACATTCTTATTCTTCAGATAAATCATGAATTCCTGGGAGCACAAAAGGTGCTTATTCAATAGCTGTCTCTTATCCTCTTTTACCATAAGCCGAATCCGAAACTACTCCTTTAGCAATTTTGCACCAATCAATTTTTGGAGCACCCCCCTGCCAAGGCCAACAATGAATAAAACCTATCCACAATGAGCAGCAAAACAACTCATTTTTAGGTGTTTGATTTGAGCACCTGCAACTTTTTGAGCTTTAATGATAAGGATTCCAAAAATGGGAAGAGTTTTCCTTTAGGGAGAATTACCAAGCCCTGTGCGTTTCACCCCAAAGCAACTTATCTATCTGTACTAGTGTTACTTACGAACTAACAATCCCTAACAGGTACGGGATTTGAACACTGTTATGTACTAACTGTAATCACTATTGTCATGAAAAATCTCATGCAGATTATGCTGATAGTGGGTATTGGTGTCGTGCTAAGCGTATGCCATAAACCTACCACTATGGAGCAGAATAACGGCCCGGAATCTTCCAAAGATTTCGAAGAAATGGAAGTTAAAGACCATTTCCAGTGGAAAACTTTAAAGGATGTATCTGTGACACTTACCAGTGAAACGGATGTGGTAGTACAGATACAATCAGACAAGGGGAATGTGTATATGAAGGCTTTTGTGAAAGCCGGAGAAGCATTTGAGAGTAAAATTACCATTCCAACTTATGTCACAGAAGTAACCCTGGCCTCTAAAAGCCAGACTTACAACCAATCAGTAATTGATAAAAAAATTGAAAAGCACTTTAACTAGTGCTGGCACGTAATCTCAAAAAAATTGCGTCATGAAAAAAAGAGCCCTGATATTTAGCCTGCTGGCCATCTTCTTTCTAAGCGGATTGTATGCCAGCTCTGTCACACGTTACGTAAGCCTCAGCGGTAGCAATACGGCACCCTATACCAGCCTGGCTACTGCAGCAAACAGCATTCAGGATGCGGTGGATGCCAGTTCAGATGGTGATTTGGTGCTGGTTAACGATGGAACCTATCTGCTTTCCACTAATATTTCAGTCCTAAAGGGCATTACCATAAAAAGCATTAATGGTGCCGCTGTCACCATAATAGATGGTAACAATAGTACCCGTTGTATTTATATAAACCATGCCAATGCAGTACTCGAGGAGTTCACCATTCAGAACGGTTACAACCCTGGTGGTTTTGGTGGTGGTGCCAATATTAAAAACGGTGGAACCATTAGAAAATCTACCATTAAAAACAGTCAGGCCCGTGATGGTGGTGGCGTAGCCATCGACGATGATGGTCTGGTAGAAAACTGCTATATATACGGCAATACCGCCTCAAACAACTCTTCTTCAGGATATGGTGGGGGTGTTCGTTTGCTCAATGGTGGTGAAATTAGAAACTGTGAGATCACAGCAAATACATCAGTAAAATATGGTGGTGGTGTTAATATTTGGAATGCCGGTATTGTAAAAAACTGTGTTATTGCGAAAAACTCAGCACTCCATGGGGGCGGTATTCGAACCCGAAACAATTCAAAAGTGTATAATACCATTATATACTACAATTCTGCCCCTTCCGGGAATGACTATCAGGTTAGCGGTTCAGGATATAAATATTACAACAGTTGCTTTCCGGGCAGCCTACCCCCTTCCTCATGGGCACCCAACTGTATCAACTCAGCACCAAAGTTTGTGAATATAAACCCAGGATCTGAAGACTACCGTTTGCAATCCAGTTCTCCCTGTATTGATGTGGGAATGAATTTTGGGTGGATGACTACGGTACCCGACCTTGATGGGAATGCACGTATTTACAATACCATCTGTGATATGGGCGCCTATGAATATGGTGCCAGCGGAGGTGGTGGAGGAAGTGATTCGGATGGGGATGGCATTGCTGATGTAGATGATGATTATCCTTCGGATGCCGACAGAGCATTTGACAACTATTTTCCTGCTGGTGGCAAAGGCACTCTAGCCTTTGAAGACCTATGGCCTGGAAAAGGTGATTATGATTTCAATGATCTGGTTCTTGATTACCGTTTTCATACTGTGACTAACGGAACCAACCATGTGGTGGAAATTTTCGGGAAATTTGTAATCAAAGCCACAGGTGCGAGCTTTGCCAATGGTTTTGGGTTTCAGCTTCCCAATAACAATATTGCCCCCCATGATATTCGTGTTACCGGACAAGTGGTTGACAACTGGCAAATTGTAACCAATGCATATGGACTTGAACAAGGTCAGGTTTTACCAACCGTCATTGTCTATGACAATTCCTTCGATATCATGCCTCATCCGGGCTATGGGTTGGGTGTGAATACCGATCCTGATGCACCTTATGTGGAACCTGACTCTGTGGAAATATATATGTCTTTCACACAAAATGTATATACCATGGCTCAGGTTGATATTGAAAACTTCAATCCATTCATTTACACCAATCAGGCAAGGGCCATGGAGGTACATTTACCTGACCTGGCTCCCACAAGTCTGGTAGACACCTACTTCTTTGGTATATTGGATGATGATACCGACCCATCCATCAACAGGTACTACAAAACAGAGAATAATTTACCCTGGGCCATAAACATACCCGAACCTTTCGATTACCCTAAGGAAAAGGCCCTGATCACCTCTGCCCACCTGATGTTCTACATCTGGGCTGAAAGTGAGGGTACCTTGTCACAGGATTGGTATCAGGATCTTCCAGGATACCGAAATGACGCCTTTATATATACACACGAATAACATCCCTTAACAATCTATACTAAGGTGGGCTCGTCGATTTATCGGCGGGCTTTTTTTTTGACTATACAAAAGAAGACTTCATCAAAAACCCTATCCAGCATCCACCAATCAAGCAATTGGTAAAATTTCCATATTTGGGAATATTTTCCATATTCTGCCTGTAACGTCTAATTAAGGAAATTTTCCATGCTTCTTTAGTGCCTGATTATCTGTACGTTACAACACTGTTACCAAAAATGGCATTTCGTTTGACTATACTTTGGCACGAACCAATTAAAGTATTGAGTCATGAAAACAATTAAACTATTAACCATCGTTCTTTCAACTGCCCTTCTTTTTGGAGCCTGTCAGAAACCAGACATCATAAACGAAGACGTTGAAACTCCGGAGACAGTTATCTCAGAGATGAATGATCTTCAGGTAGACAAAGATTTTAATTGGAAAACAACCAAAGATATTCAGGTAACTGTTGAAGGTAATATGGCGGGTGCCGTATTTATTAAAGGAGCTGACGGCAATGTATATCAAAAAGCTATGTTGGCTGCCGGAACTTCATATAGTACCAAAATTACAGTACCTTCATATATGGATGAAGTAATACTGGCAAGCAACGGTCAAAGTAAAGCAGTGACCATCGAAAACAGTAGTGTTCAATACACTTTTAACTAACATCAACTCATTTAAAAGAACAGCATCATGAAAACAATTACAAAAGAAATCCATGAGAGCCGCAAGTTGAGCAAAGGTGTTTTTACCTCCAGTTTTCTTGTGATAGCTACACTTCTGCTATTTATTGCTGGTTCAGTTTCTGGTCAGTCATTTATTCTTGACCAGCAGTACAACCCCATGAGTTTTACCAATGCTCAGAGAACCATTCTTGTGAACACAGGTAACAGTGGGAAAAATGCCGGATCTGTACACAAATACTCCAATGTGAGTACAGTTGATGGCGTAGTAGTCTATGCGCATCTTACCATCCTTGAAAGAAATAACGCGGGTATTGTCAATTTTGATGATGATGTGCAAACTGGTGATCCAAACAGGTTCCAACCTCGCTTAAGCGCTGGTAATAATGGTGGATACGTTCTATACGAACTGGAGTTCTTTAATACCGCCAATGACGAATCCGTTTTCCTGTATAATTACTGGTTAACCGGTGTGGATGTTGATGGGAGCAGCTATTACAATGGATACCGTGAATATGCCGAAATTGGCGGCTACACCTCCTATCAACTGGATGCCACCACCCAACTCACCGTTTCTACGAATCAAACTACAGGGAGAACACGTTTTACAGGAAGACAAGGTAGTTTATCAGGAGTTACTTTTGATAATACAGCCTCATACATTGCCAACTTCTCTAATCCTAACAATAAGATAACCTTTGCTTTAGGAATTACCGATGACAATGATGAGCGCTATTTTTCTGTACAATTGGGTGGTCCTGACCCAGATGGACCGTTTGATAATCCTGTTGTCGTGAACAATCCGCTTCCTATTGCTGTGGATGATGTGGGCACACCTCTTACCACAACAACAGGTGGAATTGCTGTTCCCAATGTATTAGACAACGACCTATACAATGGTGCTCCAGTAGTACCAACTGATGTTACCATTACTGAGATTACTCCAGCTTCTGATCCTGGTGTTGAATTAAATGAAAACACAGGGGAAGTCACTGTTGCACCAGGAACGCCTCCGGGTGAGTATACTATTATTTATCAAATTTGTATGGTTGCTGCTCCAGGCGATTGTGATGTAGCCACCATTACTGTTACCGTCTTACCTCCACCGGTGGGCCCTACAGCTGTGGATGATCAGGCTACAACACCAATGAACACACCTGTTACCATTGATGTTTTGAGTAATGATACTGAAGGTGATGCCGCATTGGATCCAACCGATGTCAGCCTGGTTGGCACACAACCAGACCCAAATACAGAAGGGAGTTTTAGTGTGGATCCTGTAACTGGAGAAATAACCTTTACTCCTGTGAATGGCTTTACTGGTCAGGTGACTGGAGACTATCAGGTATGTGATGAAAACGATTTATGCTCTACAGCAACCATTACAGTTGATGTGACTCCTGTAGCTGGTCCAACTGCAGTGGATGATGAAACCTCTACCCCTATGAATACACCGGTTGATATCAATGTACTGGCTAATGACACACCTGGGGCGGCACCGTTGGACCCAACAAGTATTACTTTTGATCCAAACACAGCACCGGATCCAAACACAGAAGGATCATTTACCGTACATCCTACTACTGGTCTGGTGACCTTTACTCCTGTTAGTGATTTTACCGGAGATGTTAGCATTGACTATGAAGTATGTGATGACAACGCACAATGCGCAACGGCTACCATTACCGTTCATATTATTAACACCGGAACAGATACTGATGGCGACGGTTGTAATGATGATGTGGATGATTATCCAAACGATCCTACCCGTTGTTTCGACAATTGGTATCCTGCAGGTGGTGATGGTACATTAGCCTATGAAGACCTATGGCCTGGAAAAGGTGATTATGACTTCAACGACCTTGTACTGGACTATCGCTTCAATGCCGTTACCAATGGTGACAACAAAATCGTGGAAATATTCGGAAACTTTACCATCAGAGCCTTTGGTGCCGGTTACGAAAACGGATTCGGATTCCAGTTGGCCAACGACCAAATTGCACAAACCGATCTTACGGTCACAGGTGCAGTAATCAATGGTTCTTATGTAACACTAGACCAAAACGGTCTGGAAGATGGTCAGTCGAAACCAACGGTAATTGTCTATGACAATGCCTTTGATCTCATGCCTCATCCAGGACAAGGTATAGGTGTGAACACCACACTGGGTGCTCCATATGTAGAACCTGTAACTGTAAATATCCATATGGGCTTGGGACAGACCATTTACACACTCAACCAACTGGATATTGCCAACTTCAACCCTTTTATCATGGTTAATCAGGACCGTGGTGTAGAAGTTCACCTTCCGGATTACGAACCAACAGATCTTGCCGATCCAGCTTACTTTACCACATTTGATGATGACAGTGATGCAGGTTCCGGCAGATATTATAAAACAGCCAACAACTTACCATGGGCCATCC
>JAERTD010000014.1 GCA_016845175.1 Bacteroidota bacterium
GCCTTTTTGGATATCAATCCCTTGGCTAAGGGACATACTTTGGTTATACCCAAGAAAGAGATCGATTATATCCTGGATATCGAGGATGAGCTCTACAAATCATTGTTTGCTTTTGCTAAGAAAGTGGGCATTGCCATCGAAAAAGTGGTGGAATGCAAACGTATGGGTATCACCGTGATTGGATTGGAGGTTCCCCATGCCCATATACATCTGATTCCCATTAATTCGATTTATGATATGGATTTCAAACAACCTAAGTTGAAGTTTAGTCATGAGGAGTTTGAGCAGTTAGCCAATGAGATTCGAAATATCTATAGCTTCTAGTTTGTAAAAACTTGATGGGGTTCTGATAATTGCATGTCCTAATGCCGGACAGGCATTTACTTTTCATGACAAGAAAAACAAACAAAAGAGTCAAGAAAAAACGAAGCTATTTGTCCATAGTGACTGCACACGCCCGCCGTTTTTTCGGGACAACGCTCTCATAAGGGGTTTCCTTGAAATTCTTCAGTTAAATTAAGAAAAGCGAAGCCTCCCTGCATCGCTTTCGTATAGCTTCAGCCGAGCAAAAATGGAGTTAGGTTTCTCGCAAGGGAGTCATCGTATAATTCCAATCGTCCAATGACTATTTACCATCAATTACTCCGTCCATCAGGTTGGGGATCATGAAATATACCTAAGTGGTAATAGTAACAATGGGATTACAAGATCTAATTAATAAGCCCTGTCATTACGGCCTTCAATGTAGTTGATAAAAGACTGGTTCACTACCTTATTCCCTCCGGGTGTAGGATAATCACCGGTGAAATACCAATCTCCTGTATGATTGGGGATGGCGGCATGCAAGCTTTCAATATTCTGATAAATGATCTGGACTTCAGCTTTAATTCCAGGTGCTTTGACCAATTGAGCAATTTTGTCTGAAATCTGATTGGCTGAAAAGGGTTTGTAAATCTCTTTCACATAATTTACCACCTCTTCTTTGGGTAGATTCTGTTGTGCTTTGGATTTATTATAAACCTCATTAATGATATGTTCCTGATGGGTTTCCTTAAGCAAGGCAATGGCTGCTTTAAAGGCAACAAAATCATTTAGCTTGGCCATATCGATTCCATAACAATCGGGATACCTGATCTGGGGTGCAGAAGAAACAATTATGATTTTCTTCGGACTGAGTCGGTCTAAAATCCTGATAATACTTTGTCGGAGAGTTGTTCCCCTTACAATGGAATCATCCAATACCACCAGTGTGTCTGTCTGGTTATCAACCAAACCATAAGTTACATCATATACGTGGGTCACCAGGTCATCCCTTTGATTGTCCTGTGTGATAAACGTTCTAAGTTTGGCATCCTTAACCGCAATGGCTTCCACCCTGGGTTTGCAATTCAGCAATTTGGTCAGTTCCTTGTCTGAAAGGGATTCCTTATTCTTTAGTATTTTTTCGATGGCCTGTTCTGAGGTAAATTCATTGATCCGGTCCATCAGTCCTTGAAAGGCCACTGAAGCTGTGTTGGGAATATAGGAAAAGATGGTATGCCCCAGATCATAATTGATGGCTTCAAGAATGGTATCACCCAATGACCAGCCCAGTTTTTTTCTTTCCTGATAGATGTCTTTATCGGTACCCCTCGAAAAATAGATGCGTTCGAATGAACATGCTTTGACGGGTATGGGGTCAACAAAGCGGGCATTTTGAATACTGCCGTTTTTCTTGATAATTAATGCATGACCGGGTTCAATCTCTTTTACGTCTTCAATATTAACATTAAAGGTGGTTTGGATAACAGGTCGTTCTGAGGCTGCCACAATAACCTCATCATCTGCATAGTAAAATGCAGGTCGGATACCTGCCGGATCGCGCATAACAAAGGCATCACCATGTCCCATCAAGCCACCAATAACATAGCCGCCATCCCAGCGCTTGGCTGAATCCTTCAATATTTGCAACACATCCAATTGCTTTGAGATTTGCCCGGTGGTTTCAATTTTTGAGAATCCTTCTTCTTTGAGACTTCGGTATAGTTTTTCGTTTTCCTCATCCAGAAAGTGACCAATTTTTTCCAGTACGGTTACCGTATCAGAGGTTTCAACAGGAAACTGTCCGAGTTCAACCAGTGTTTCGAACAACTCAGCGTTGTTGGTCATATTGAAATTACCAGCAAGTACCAGATTGCGGGTTTTCCAGTTGTTTGCCCTTACCAGAGGGTGGAGGTTTTGAATGGAATGCCCACCGAAGGTGCCATATCTTAGGTGTCCCAAAAACAATTCACCAGTAAAATCCACATGGTTTTTAAGCCAGTTGGTATCCATTAATCGTTTGGGGTTGGCCTTGGTTTTTTCTGTCAGCTTATCGTAGATGGTGCTGAATAAATCCTTTATCGGTGCGGCAGTATTGTTGCGTTGTCTGCTGATATACCTGCGTCCGGGAGGCAGGTCAAATTTAACTTCCGCAATACCAGCGCCATCCTGCCCGCGATTGTGCTGTTTTTGCATTAAAAGATGCATTTTTTGAAGCCCGTAAACGGAAGTGCCATATTTGGCAAGATAATACTCCAATGGCTTCAGTAATCGAACCATCGCAATACCACATTCATGATTTATTTTGTCGCTCATGGTTTGGTAGAATGATTATTTTTGTTCCGGATGATTTGCAAAACTATTAAAAAAGATGGTACGCGTAAGATTAGCTAGTGAGGAGGAACTGGAAACCATTGTAGATTTTCAATTGAAAATGGCGCTGGAAACCGAGAACATGAAACTGGACGAAAAGACTTTGTTTGATGGAGTGCAGGCTGTTTTTTTGGATCCGAAAAAAGGGAAATATCTGGTTGCGGAATTTGAGGACCAGATAGCAGCTTCCATGATGATTACCCATGAATGGAGTGATTGGCGCAACAAGTGGATTTTCTGGCTGCAATCGGTATATGTACGTCCCGAATTCAGAGGAAAAGGTGTATTCAGAGAGCTTTATGAACACATACAACTGGTGGCCCAAAGTGATGACCGGGTGGGTGGACTGAGATTATATGTGGATAAAAACAATCAGGCTGCAGCAGAAGTGTATAAAGCTGTAGGTATGGATGGTGAACACTATAAGCTCTTTGAATGGATGAAAAAAGAATAATACTTGTCTTGCCTAAACCATATTTAAAGTACTAAACTAAGATATTATGAAAGTATTCAAAAAGATTCTTGTGCTAAGTGCAATTGGTGTGATCTTGCCCTGGCTGGCCTTGGCCCAAACAGGTGACAAAAGTGACTGGGTAGCTGGTGTCCCTGATGCCTGTACCTCCATAACCCTTGGCAAGCTGGCTACTGCTGATGGATCCGTCATCACCTCACATACGGATGACAGCCACAGAACCCGTTCCTGGATAGATATCGTGCCACCCATGGTTCATAAAAAAGGGGATATGGTACCCATGTACAAAAGGGTGAAGAATGATTCACTGGCTATGCCTGCCTATGCACATGTTAAAGTGGGAGAAATTCCTCAGGTATCTAAAACCTATGGTTATATCAATACCGCTTATCCAAGCCTTAACCGGCACCAGCTTGGTATTGGCGAATCAACCTTTGGGGGTCGTGATGAACTGCAAAGTGACGAAGGTCTAATCGATTGCCAACGTTTGTGCCAGCTCATGCTGGAAAGAGAAACCACTGCCAGGGGTGCCATTAAGCTGGCTGGAGAATTATTGGAAAAATATGGATGGAATGACTATGGTGAAGCACTTACCATAGCCGATAAAAATGAAGTGTGGCATTTTGAGGTGGTAGGCCCCGGTAAAGGTAAGGTTGGTGCGGTTTGGGTAGCCCAGCGCGTACCTGATGATCATGTCTCGGTAAATGTAAATGCCAGTACCATAAAAGAGATTAATCTCAAGGATAAGGACTATTTTATGGCTTCTAAGAATGTATTTCAAGTGGCTGAGGACAATGGTTGGTGGGACCCTGAAAAAGAGAGCTTCCGCTTCTGTTATGCTTACGCACCGGGAAGCAGAACATCTTTTGCCTCACGTCGCAGAGAGTGGCGTGTGTTTGATTTGTTAGCGCCTTCGCTGAAACTGGACCCCAATGCTGAAAACTATCCTTTTTCGGTAAAACCGGATACCCTGGTTACCATGGAAAAGCTCATTTCTGTTTTCAGAGACTATTATCAGGACACTCCTTTCGATATGCGTAAGACCCTGACAGTTAAAGATGAAAATGGAATGGAAGTAATCTCTCCATTGGCCAATCCACATATGCCTTATGATGCCAACAAACTCCATAAGATTAATGGAGGCTGGGGATGGCTTGGTGAACGAACCATAGCCAGATGGTATACCATGTATGCTACTATCATTCAATTACGCGATTGGTTGCCAGATGAAATTGGTGGTGTGGAATGGCTGGCCATGGATAATGTGGCTTCTTCCATTTATGTCCCAATCTATGGATCGGTCACTGATTTGCCCGATTATTACAAAACCCCCGGACGCATCAATGGATATACTTTAAAATCAGCCTGGTGGATTTTTAACCGCCTGGGAACCCTAACAGCCCAGCGGTGGGGAGATATGCATAAGGATGTGGACGCCATATGGTTTCCCATGCAAAGCGATTTTATCAATCAATTGCCTTCCATAGATAAGCAGGCTTTGGAATTGTATAATAAAGACCCAGAGAAAGCTATTCAGTTCATGAATGATTATTCCAATAAAAAGGGGATTATAGTGATGGAAAAGGCCATTGAGATGGGAGATATGCTATGGACCAAGTATGATGAAAAATTCTAAAGAGCCTGGGCGCCTTTTCTGATTTCATCTTCGTATTGCTCTTTATTGATATACTGGCCATTGTTACATATGGGGCAATAATTAACGTATTCCGTTTTATATGGTGCTACAGGGAGGAAAAACAAGGTAATAAAATGCTGCTTTCTTTCCATAATCCATGCGGATGTATTGTTACAATGCCCGCAATGCTCTGATTGTCGCCGGCGGTATTTCTTCGATTTTATATGTCCTGCTCCTGCAATGATTATCATAAGCCTAAGAATCCATATAATTCGTCCATAAATCCTTTTTACTGTTGGGTACCAGACTATAGAATTTATTCTGAAGTTCTTCATCTGATGCTGGCTGGTGTGCATCCCACGGAGCATCAGTTTCCTCATGTGAAAAATGTCGACCTTCCGATAATGCAATGCTTACTTTGGCCGTTAGTCTTTCCGGAAACCCTTGGTCATAGTCAGCCTGAGGTATCAGTTGTATCTTGTCCATGAGTTCTTTTAGAGGCTTTTCGTGCAGGCGTTCATCCTTAAATTCTTGTGGGCTTAGCTGATCATAAGTTAATACTGAGGCCAGTGCAAATGGTAAATGGAACTGAGCCATAACGCTGTTGGTAGGGTAGGCTCTGTCAACCAAATCGATGGCTCGTGTAAAAATCTGTACATGGATAGTATTGATTTCTGTAGAATCAAATGCATGCTGTTTTTTGAGTTGTGAAGCTGCTTTTATGGCTGCATGCAACCACCGACAGCAGGCATAGGGTTTAAAATAATTTGAGCTGATAAGCCATTCTTCGCCCAATTTCCGGAGCAGTTCCTCATTGTGATACAAGGGATGTTCATCCACAAACAACCAGGGGCCTGCAAAACCCTTACTGGCCATTAGTGACGATTGGAAACCTGATTGAACTGCCCAGGCCACACCCTCTTTCGACATGGCACCGGTACTGACATCTGTGGAGCCTCCCAACATATTAGGTCCCAGAAGATAGGCATTACTCAGTGCATGCATGCATTGTTCTGGTTTTAAACCCAAAAGAATAGATGCCGTAGTGGCAGCCCCCAAGGCTCCCCATTTCCCACTGGAGTATGAATTGATATGTTCCTTATTCCTTGAGCCACTGAAGCGACAAGCCATCTCATAGCCGAGAACTATGGCGTAAAGAATTTCTTGTCGGGTTTTGTTTAGATATTCTCCCAAACACATGGCTATCGGGATCACCACACTTGCTGGATGCCCAACAGCATAACGATGTCCTTCATCAAAATCTGTAGAGCTGACTGCCAGGCTATTAAAGAAGATGGCCCCTCCCAGGCTGCTATTGGTGTCAAGACCCCAAATTTGATGATTCCCTTTGCCAAATAGTGAGTTCTTTTGCTGGAAGGCTGCCTGAAAAGCTTCAGTTTTTATCCCGGCGAAGGCTACACCAATGGTATCGGCCAGGACACGTTTGGCCTGATGGTATATACCATCACTAAGCTCATGAGAGCTTTCGGATATGAATTGAGCCAGTTGAAATAAGACGGGAGCCCTTTCCTTAAATGCATTCATGCATTAAAAATACACAATTTGTAAGGCTATATTCTATTGTATGGCTGCTAAATGTTTAACCTGATGTTGGGGCTATTTATTTATCTTTGGCAGCGCTCAATTCAGATACTATGTTCAAGAAGATTCCCCATACCTATGTGATTGTATTCTTTGCTATTCTTGTGGCAGCCATATTAACCTGGATAGTGCCCGGTGGAGAGTTTGACAGAACCTCAACAGTAGTAAACGGTGTGGAAAGAACCATCATTGAAAAAGGTTCCTTTCACTCGGTTGACAGTGAGCCTCAAACCTGGCAGGTATTTGCCGCTCTTTTTAAAGGATTCGAAAGACAGGCAGGTATAATCATCTTTATTCTGATGATTGGTGGAGGATTCTGGATTGTGAATAGCAGCAAGGCCTTAGATATTGGTATCATGCGCTTTCTCAAACGAACCGAATCTTTGGAAAAGAATATAATATTGAAGAAGATAGGGGTGAACAACCTGATCATTTCGCTTATTATGATACTTTTCAGTGTCTTTGGTGCTGTATTTGGCATGAGTGAGGAAACCATTGCGTTTATCATTATTCTAGTACCCTTATCCATATCCATGGGTTATGATTCCATTGTAGGTGTGTGCATGGTATTTGTTTCTGCAGGACTCGGTTTTGCCGGTGCGGTTTTGAATCCTTTTACGGTGGGTATCGCTCAGGGGATTGCCGATTTGCCCTTGTTCTCTGGTTTTGAATACCGGCTGTTCATGTGGGTTGTACTGAATGTGGTAGGTATAATATGGGTGCTCAGATATGCGCGTAAAATCAAAAGAAATCCCAAAGCTTCGCTTGTTTATGATGATGATGCTTACTGGAGGTCAAGAAAGTCAGATGACATCGAAAAAATGACGTATTACACACCCAAAATCGCCTGGGGTGTATATGCCTTCATTGCTGTTTGCCTGATGATTTTTACCTGGCAATACCCACTCACAGAGATGAAAATCGGCAATGCCTCCCTTACGCTTCCCATGTTACCCATCGTAAGTGGTCTGTATATTATTCTGGGATTGTTAAGTCTGAGAAAATCGGTTCACTATTTTATCCTGAATTTGTTGTTGTTTACCATCCTGTTTTTGGTGGTAGGTGTCATGGGATATGCCTGGTATATTGAAGAGATCGCCAGTCTTTTCTTTGCCATGGGGATATTTGCCGGGGTGGCCATGAACTATAGTCCTAACCGCATAACGAAAGAGTTTCTGGAAGGTACAAGGGATATCTTATCGGCAGCACTCATTGTTGGATTGGCAGGTGGAATTTTGGTGGTACTGGAAGATGGGCGTATCATTGATAGTATACTGCATCACCTGGCTGAATCCATGCAAGGCATGGGTAAGCTGGGCAGTGTCAGTGTCATGTACGTCATTCAGAATTTTATCAATATCATCATTCCTTCCGGGTCAGCAAAAGCAGCACTTACCATGCCAGTGATGGCTCCCTTTTCCGATCTTGTGAATTTGTCCAGACAAGCTACGGTAGTGGCTTTCCAGTTGGGAGATGGTTTTACCAATATGATTACACCCACCAGTGGTGTGCTGATAGGTGTTTTGGGTGTCGCAAAAATTCCCTATGATAAATGGGTCAAATGGATTACACCCTTTATGGTTATACTCATCATTCTGGGATGGTTGCTTTTGATCCCAACAGTAATGATGGACCTTAACGGGTTTTAGAGTGTTTATTTACTTCCGAAGCAAATATCCAGGCCTCTTCCTTTCTTTATGAGTTTATGGTCCTGGGGAACCAGCCGCAATTTACTGCCGACATCACTCAAATAAATATCTTTGATTTTCTCCCCTTTTTTAATGACCATTTTTCCATAGTCTTCATGTGCAATTAAATCCACTGCATAAGCACCAAAACGGGTGGCCAGAATGCGATCCATGGGCGAAGGACTACCACCCCGTTGAATATAGCCAAGAATGGTTTTTCGGGTCTCAATACCTGTTCCCGACTCAATTTGCTCAGCAATATAAGATGCAGCACTTTGATCTTTATTGGGTTTCTCAATGCCCTCAGCAACCACCACGATGGAGTAAGGTTTCTTGTTCCTGGCCCTTTCCAACAGATAGTTGTTCACCACATCCATATCATAATCCAATTCAGGTAACAGAATAACATCCCCACCACCAGCCATACCTGTGTAAAGTGCCAACCAGCCGGCATGATGTCCCATGATCTCAATAACCATAATGCGTTTGTGAGAGTTGGCTGTTGAATGCAGTCTGTCAATGGCTTCTGTGGCTATCCATAAAGCAGAATCAAAACCAAAAGTCTGATCCGTACCCCAAACATCATTATCAATGGTTTTTGGTATCCCAATTACATTTAAACCTTCAGTAACCATCTTTGCTGCGGTTTTCATGGTGCCATTTCCACCAATGCATACCACACAATCAAGGCCCAGTTTTTTGTAGGTTTCCTTAATCATATTGGGCTTGTCGATCTTATACCGCTTGGATTTCTTAAAGGGCTTTTCTCTGGATGTTCCCAATATGGTACCCCCATCGGTGAGAATACCCGATAACATATTCTCTTCCAAAGGAAAGGTGTCGTTGTCAATAAGGCCCAAAAAACCTGATGAAATACCGATAACTTCCATTCCGTATTTTACAATGGCTGTTTTACCTACGCCTCTGATGGCAGCGTTTAAGCCTGGACAATCACCTCCTGCAGTTAATATGCCAATCTTTTTAGGTTTCATAGTGTTGAGTTTATGTTGCTGTGGTTACTGTGGTTTCTATTGTTCAATGGTTCTATTGTTTCTGTGGGTTCCTTGGTTAATATAGTTACTATTGTCTCTATTGATTACTGGTATTTGTTGAAAGAATTGAGAAGCTCAAATTACGATTTTTCAAGACTTTTTAAAAGTTGTTGATCTTAATACCCAATTTTTGAAGTCTTAAGTGCAAATCATTACAGACTTCTTCGTTTGTCAATGATTTGGTTTCGAATAAGGTTCCCAGATGATCTATGGTTTCATCATTGGAAGCTAAAGCATAAATAATAAATCGAATATAATCTCCAGTATACTTTCTTCTTCTGTAACCTTCTACAATATTAGATTTACTAGATCTTTTTATCTGACTTCCCATTTCAAATTTCTCAAATATTGGCAATTAAGGGTCATATCATGAATATCTATTAGCAAACTACGTGACAATATCTAAATATTTAGTTTTTCGTAACTCATGGTTTTCGATTGTAAGCTCTGCAATCACCTGAACAGCGTTAGCAGCAATAGCCACCATACCTCTACACCTTCAAGGTTTCCCCCTCTGATTTGGCAATAACCACAGCACCACAACTGTCACTCCAGACATTGGTTGCGGTTCTGAACATATCAAGAATTCTATCCACAGCAATAATTAATCCTACGCCTTCCAAGGGCAATCCTATGGCTGTTAAAATAACCGTCATCATCACCAATCCGGCCATGGGAATAGCTGCGGCACCAATGGATGCCAATAATGCCGTAAGCACAATAATCAGTTGCTGTAAAAAAGTCAGATCGACCCCATAGGCCTGGGCAATGAAAATGGCAGCAATACACTCATAAAGTGCCGTGCCATCCATATTCACAGTGGACCCCAAAGGAAGTGTAAAGCTGCTGATCTTATTGGATACCCCTGATTTCTTTTCTACGGAAGTCATGGTTAAGGGTAGGGTTGCTGCTGATGATGAGGTGGAAAAGGCTGTGAGCAGGGCTGTTCCCATATTCTTGAAATGTTGCAAGGGCCTTGCTTTACCTAATATCCTTAAAATCAGAGGCAGACTGATGCCAGCATGAATGGCCAAGGCAATAATTACGGTCAGCATATACAAGCCCATACTACTCATCAGGAGCATGATATCATCCTGGTCTGCAATGGTTTTGGCCACCAAGCCAAAAACTCCCAGAGGTGTAAATTTGATCACGAATAAGGTCATTTTCATCATCACATCGAATACTGATGAAAAGAAGTTTTTCAAAACTTCGCTGTGTTTGTGGCTAACCTTAGTAATGAAGAAGCCAAAGAGGATGGCGAAAAAGATAACCGACAGCATATCATTTTCCACCATGGCGGTGAACACATTATCAGGGACGATTTCAACAAGGATTTCGCTAAAGGACCGTTGCTTATCAACAAGGCCTTCTACTTCCTGCAAAAAATTGATTTCTGCACCTACACCTGGTCGGATCAGGTTCACCAAAACTTGCCCGGTTATTATCGCAATAAAGCTGGTACTTACATAAAACATCAGGGTTTTGAATCCAATTCGCCCCAAATTTGATCCGGATCCTATATTGGTAATACCCGAAATCAATGACGATAGAATCAGAGGAATGATCAACATTTTAAGGGCTCGCATGAACAATTCCCCCATCCAACTCACATAACCAACAGCAGGATTCCAGTAGGCGGCTTGCAGCAATTGAACCTTGTATTCATCTACTTGAGATGCGCCGAGCTTCTCCTCTAGGGCTATATTGAAGCTCTTTAAAGTTTTGTGGGACTGACCCTCCAAAGCCTCCAATTTCTGAATCATTTCAAGGGGACAATTTCCTTTCTTAAGTGCAGTTAAGGATTTTTCAGTAATTCTATATTGGGTGGAAAAATACAATCCGTAGATCAGGGCCAAGAATAATGCAATCAATATCTGCCAATGCAGTGCCAGTTTCCTCATAAATTCTGATCTTTGTGTACATACCAAAAATATGAAATTATTGAAAGCCAAAGAGCCCTCGAATACTAAGCCACCAAAGGCAACGCTTTGAAAGCCTTAGCTGTCTCTTAAATGGAAGGCCATACTTCTTTCATCCCATGGTAAAACGACTTTAAAAATACATCCAATGAAAAAATTCAGTCTGCTAATCCTTGTTGTTTGTCTGTCATCTTTGGCATTTGGTCAATATGAAAACATACTGATACACAATGGCCCCAGCGAACCGGCCATTTGTATGAACCCTAAAAATACCAATGAGTTGGTAGCAGGTGCCAATATCGACAATTATTATTATTCCATTGATGGAGGCGTTAACTGGACTCATGGCAAATTGATATCACCCGAATATGGTGTCTGGGGTGACCCCTGCATCATTGTTGATACTGCAGGAGACTATTATTTCTTCCACCTCTCCAATCCCCAAAGTGGTAACTGGATTGACAGAATTGTGGCACAGAAGTATGATTTCGACACCGACACCTGGACCGATGGCAATTATATGGGTCTTAATGGCAGCAAGGCCCAGGATAAGGAATGGGCTGTGGTTGACAGTGCCACCAATACCATATATGTAACCTGGACACAATTTGATGAGTATGGGACATCGGATCCAACCAAGTTCAGTGATATTATGTTCAGCAAATCGGTGGATGCCGGTGAGAGCTGGACAGAAGCCAAACGCATCAATGAAGTCTCTGGCAATTGTGTGGATAGTGACCTTACCACAGAGGGTGCTGTTCCGGCAGTTGGCCCTAATGGTGAGTTATATGTGGCCTGGTCAGGACCGGCAGGCTTGGTCTTTGACCGATCAATGGATGGCGGGGAAACGTGGCTGGACGAGGATATATTTGTAAATGAGCAACCCACAGGCTGGAACTATACCATTCCTGGTATCAATCGGTCCAATGGTCTTCCAGTGACTTGCTGTGATCTATCGCCTTCAGAATATAATGGCACTATTTACATCAATTGGTCAGATCAAAGAAATGGTGATGACGATACCGATGTTTGGTTGGCAAAGTCAACCGATGGTGGCAACACCTGGACTGATGCCATTCGGGTGAATGATGATGAAGCAGGCAAACACCAGTTCTTTACCTGGATGACAATCGACCAAACCAATGGGGATCTGCTCTTTGTATTTTACGACCGAAGAAATTATGATGACACCAATACAGATGTGTATATGGCCCGTTCTACCGATGGGGGTGAAACATTTACCAATATAAAGATTAGCGAATCTCCTTTTGTTCCCAGTTCCACCGTGTTTTTTGGTGATTACACTAACATCACTGCCCATAATGGCATTGTTAGGCCCATTTGGATCAGAGCAGAAGGAACCAGTCGTTCCTTATGGACAGCATTGATTGACCTAAGTGTGGATATCAAAGAATTGGAGACCAATATCCCATTCAGTCTGGAACAGAACTATCCCAATCCTTTCAAAGAATCTACTTATATATCCTTCAAGTTACATGAGCCGGCTGAAATTAAACTGGCAGTGTATGATATGTATGGCAGAGAGGTAGCTTGCATGATTAATAAAAGAATCATGGGCATGGGTAAATATGTGGAGACCTTTGACTCACATCAATTCAATCTTAGTCCCGGTGCCTATCAGTTTGTTTTAACCAGCGGTGAGAAAGTGCAACGGCAAAAAATGTTGTTGATCAATTAAATGCTCATCCGGGTAGTAGCATCTTAATGTTGCACTAAGGATTTCCTGAAGTATTGTCATTCCGGAAATTCTATATCGAGGCGACATCGTAAAAATCGAATAAACAGTATGTTGAGTTCTCATAGAATGGATTAGAACTCCTATCAAGAGACCTATGTATTGAAAAAGGGTCTCTACTTGAGATCAGAAATTCACACAATTATCCCTACTTTTGAGAGTCTGTTCAGTCAGCTATGCTATGTCAATAGATCAGTTTTTAAATGTCCTTTTTTATATGGGTGCCTTCCAGGGTCTGGTGCTGACTGTATTTTTATTTTCTAAAAAAACCAACGGCACAGCCAACCGATTATTGGGGCTATTGAACCTGTTTTGGGGGATTAATCTGGTTTTATTCGGGCTACAGTCTCAGGGATTTTTTCGTGAGTTTCCGCATCTTTTGAAAACTTTTACCCACCTTCAATTCACTTTTTTCCCACTACTTTATTTATATGTAAAGTACTTATTATCTGCTCAGTATAGCTTTAAGAAAAAGGACTGGCTGCATTTCATACCCATGCTCATCAATGTTTTCCTATATACCGACTTTTATTTCCAGTCGGGTGATGAAAAGATTCAAATAGTATTGGCCAATGAAGGTTATTTTAATGTTGTTTCAATTATCAGCGATGAAGCATTAAGCCTTCAAGGAATCATATATCCCATTTTTATACTAGTGATGCTAAGAAACTACCAAATCAACATTGTTGATTACCAGTCATATATCAACAGACGTGACCTAAAATTGTTACGGGCAGGCGTTGTCTTGAGTTTGATTTCATGGGTTTTTGGAATTATTGCCTTTCACCTGGAAGCCATTAATATCAGTATTGGATTTGATTTGTTCATCATTTGTTATTTGTTGATTGTGGGAATCATATATGCCATCAGTTATATAGCCATGTTCTCGCCCGAGGTTTTTAAATTGAATGAAAGTCAGGTGATCTCCTTTCGATCTGAATCCAATAAAGGAAAAACCCCAGCTGATACTCATGAGGTATCAATAGATAAGGAAGAAAAGCTTTCTGTAGAATTGCATAATCAGCTGTTGAAGTATATGGAGGAGGAAAAGCCTTACCTAAATCCTGAACTCAGCCTGCAAGGCCTGGCAGACCAATTGTGTATGAGTCGTCATCAATTGTCTGCACTGATTAATCAAGGGAGAAAAATGAATTTTTATGAGTTTGTCAACTCCTACAGAATCGATGAATTTAAACTGTTGATTCAACAAGCAGAAAAGAAACATTTGAAGATGGTAACCGTCGCCTTTGAAGCAGGCTTTAATTCCAAGGCGAGCTTCAACAGAATATTCAAGCAAATGACCGGTCAGACACCTTCTGAGTTTAGGCTAACTATAGAATCTGACTCTTGATTTACTAAAATTTCAAAATGTAATTGAAATAATCAGTGCTCATTATATCAGCGATCAGGTATGTTTATCCCTTGAATTCTGTTTATCCTTTCTCCTAAGAAAATTAGGAAACTATTTTTATTTTGCTACATTTGTGAGGTTAATATGACGCCTTAGCGGGATGGGGGAAGAAAGAAACAGCTTATTAAATACAATTCGTTCGATTGCCAATGATCAGGGTATTGCAGCCATTGCTCTCGACAAACTCCAATCCAACCCCGACATTCCTAATGACTTGTTAAACAAGCACTTTAAGACTGATGAAACTTTGGTGGAAGGTATTCTTGAAGCCGAAAGAAAAGAATTTGAAATCATTTTTGTAGACCATGATTTTGATGGATATTATGATGCCATCGATATTTTGTTTACCGTGAGCAGGGAAATGGCAGCCAAATTTTTTAACCTAAGTCCATCGGTTACCCATAAGTACAAAGAACTCTATCCGGATATTTATCAACAGCATATTGAAGCCCGAATCAATTTTATTTTTTGGAAGATTCAGGTGAACCTCCAAAAGGGAATCAGTCAGGGTATGTATCGTGATGATGTGAGTATTGAATTGGTAGCCCGAAGGTATATCAGCCGCTTACTGGATCTACATGACCCAAATAATTTTCCACCAGAGAAATTCTCTTTTATTACCCTCTTTGAACAAATGTTTGAAAGCTTTGTGGAGAGCATTGCCACAGAAAAAGGGCTTTCTTATTACCATGAAAAGAAGAAGAATGCCAATTTTGGCAATTAATTCTTGATTAGTTTGTGGCTGCTTCTGTGGCCATTAACTCCCTCAAAAATCACGAAATACACTCCGTTTGCTAAGGTGCTGATGTCCATTGTATGTCTTGTATTGCCAGCATCCATTAAGAGGGATTCAGTGTGAAATAAATGACCAGTTACCCCATACACACTTATCTTAAGCTGATTCGATGTCAAGGATTGACAATTGATGGTAACTACATCATTTGCCGGATTGTTAATTTGTAAGTTTAATGAAGCCTCTTCAGTGGATTGAGAAGTGCTCATTTCGCGGTCAATTAGTAATCTGAGTTTAACCGGTAGGTGGTCTGAATTATTTGCCAGAGCCTGCAGCACATCATTGGGAACACTTGTGTTTTGTGGAGGGGCATTCAAAGAGGTGTTGAAATGCTTACCATCCTGTCCCAGAGCCCAATAACTGTTGTGTATGTATTTTATATAACGGTTTCCTTGCTCTATATTCTTTGAAATAAGAATAAAATCAAATCGATCATCCATACCACCACTGGCTGCACAGCCATTGTTACCTGAGTGAGTGGATTGTGTGTGGTAGTGGGCATAATTCTCATTGTTATGCCAACTGCCGTATTGGTTTACTGGGTCAATAAATTGCAGCTTTGGGTTGCTGTAATAAAGTAATTCCTGATAACTGGGTTCATGGTGGTCATAAATATTAAAATCACCCATAAACAGATAGTTATTATCATCATCATAACTGTTAAGGGTATTCATGGCATTGCTTACCATTACCTTTCTTTTGTTGGCGTTACTGGTTCCTGAGCTGGCTTTCAGATGTGCCACCACACAAATCACAAAAATGGTATCACCTGTAGTCAGTTTTTCATTTAAGTGATACAATTTGTACACATCGATATCTCTAATATAATCCTGTGCGATGAAATGGGAATGTAAGGCCAGTTTTTGACTGTTGAAATACATCATATTAACGATGTCGGAACCTGCCTGTACCAGGAAATCTGCCTTTTCATAGTAGTCCACACCATTGGTATTTAATACCTGATCCAAGAGGTGCTGATGAATCACAGGAGACTCACTGATTTCATTTACTGTAAAAATATCGGGTTTGCTGTAATCTATAATGGTTCGGAGATAAGCATCCTTGTCATCGATGTTATTGTTGCCATTGTGGCAATAGCTTGTAGTATTGCCATAATTGAGTAAATTGTAGTGAATTACAGTTAGGGTGTCCTGGCTTCTTCCTGTAGCAAGAACCAACAGCAATCCGATAAGGGCTAGGTATTTTGTCATAAGAATTTGTAAAGGAGCAAATGTAGTGAGATTAGAAGATTATCTCTTGAAATCATGAATCATTTATGCATAAAAAAACCTGCGCACAGCAATTGTTGCGCAGGTTTCCTTATAATTTCAGTTACTATTTTCTGGCTTCGATAAGTAGTTCCAACATTTGAACTCCAGCCTCCGAAATAACGGTTCCAGGTCCAAAAATAGCCACTACTCCTGATTCATAAAGGAACTCATAGTCCTGATGAGGAATAACACCACCCACAATGACCATAATATCCTCGCGGCCTAAGGCCTTAAGAGCATTAATGACCTGTGGAACCAGTGTTTTATGACCGGCGGCAAGACTGGAAACGCCCAGTATGTGCACATCGTTTTCCACGGCCTGACGGGCAGCTTCTTCCGGAGTTTGGAACAGGGGTCCGATATCCACATCAAACCCGATATCTGCATAACCAGTAGCAACTACTTTCGCACCTCTGTCATGACCATCCTGACCCATTTTGGCAATCATAATTCTTGGCTGTCTGCCTTCCAAACTGGCAAAAGTATCTGCCAATTCATGCGCTTTTTTAAATGATTGTTCCTGTCCTGCCTCTGAGGAATATACACCAGAGATGGATCTGATTACTGCTTTATACCTTCCAAATACTTTTTCGCAGGCATAGGATATTTCTCCTAAACTGGCGCGTTTTTTAGCGGCATCCACTGCCAGAGCCAATAAATTTCCTTCTCCCGTTTCACAAGCCTTGGTTATCGCCTCTAAGGCTTTGGCCACTTCATCATTGTTGCGCTGGCTTCTCAATTTCTCCAGTCGGCTCAATTGTGCCTCTCTAACGGCTGTATTATCTACTTCCAAAGTGTCAATGGGGTCTTCCTTCTCCAAACGGTATTTGTTAACACCTACAATGACATCCTTATGGGAGTCTATTCTCGCCTGTTTTCTGGCAGCGGCCTCTTCAATACGCATTTTGGGAAGTCCGGTTTCAATGGCTTTGGCCATTCCGCCCATTTCTTCAATTTCCTCTATATGGGCCCAGGCTTTCTCAGCCAGTTCATGGGTAAGGGTTTCAATATAATATGATCCTGCCCATGGATCAACAGAACGGCAAATTTCTGTTTCTTCCTGAATGTAAATCTGAGTATTTCTTGCAATTCTTGCAGAGAAGTCGGTGGGCAAGGCAATGGCTTCGTCTAGGGCATTGGTGTGTAAAGACTGGGTGTGTCCCAGAGTAGCTCCCATGGCTTCAATACAGGTACGTGCCACATTATTGAATGGATCTTGTTCTGTTAAGCTCCATCCCGATGTTTGGGTATGGGTTCTCAGGGCCATAGATTTTGGGTTTTGAGGATCGAATTGTTTCACAATCTTTGCCCAGAGCATGCGACCTGCACGCAATTTGGCAATTTCCATGAAATGATTCATACCCAGTCCCCAGAAGAAGGATAAACGAGGGGCAAAATCGTCAATTTTCAATCCTGTTTTCAAACCTGTTCTGATATAATCCAGACCATCAGCCAGTGTGTAGGCCAACTCAATGTCGGCAGTAGCACCTGCTTCCTGGATGTGGTAACCGGAAATGGAAATGGAATTGAATTTGGGCATATTTTGAGAGGTGTACTCAAATATATCCGCAATGATTTTCATGGATGGGTCTGGTGGGTAGATATAAGTATTACGCACCATAAATTCTTTTAGGATATCATTCTGGATAGTTCCTGAAAGCTCTTCCAGTTTAGCACCCTGTTCCAAGGCGGTAACAATATAAAAAGCCAAAACCGGCAATACAGCTCCATTCATGGTCATGGATACCGAAATCTTATTTAATGGGATTTGGTTAAATAAAATCTCCATGTCCAATATGGAATCGATGGCCACTCCTGCTTTTCCCACATCACCAACCACGCGTTCATGATCTGAGTCATAGCCACGGTGTGTGGCCAGGTCAAAGGCTACTGACAATCCTTTCTGACCTGCGGCCAGATTTCTTCTATAAAATGCGTTGGATTCCTCAGCAGTGGAAAAACCTGCATACTGACGAATGGTCCATGGACGACTGACATACATACTGGAATAAGGCCCGCGCAGGAAAGGTGCAATACCGGCTGCATACTGAAGGTGATGCATTCCTTTGATGTCATCCTTGGTATACACAGGTTTTACATGGATATGTTCAGGTGTTTCCCAGTCTGCTTTTATTTGATGTTTGGCTTCCCAATCAGCAATGCTCTCATTGGATTTGGGATTCCGGTTGATATCTATATTTTTAAAGTTGGGTTTCATGATTTGCATTTTTTTATTTCAAACACTGAGATCTTGGCTCCTATTGAATGCCCAGAATATTTTGATAACGCTTGAGTTCTTCCAATACATTGCTTTTTACATGGATGAAATTGGTCAGCCCTTTGGCTTTCAGTTCATCCATTAATTCCTTGGGATATCCTGCCAACACAATTGTGCAGCTGTCCTTTAGTGCTTCGTACACATGAATAGCAATATCGGCATATTCAGCATCAGAACTACAGAGCACAATTATTTCAGGCTTGTCTTTTTTGGCGGCTGCTATGCCATCCTCCAAGGTTTTAAATCCTGGATTGTCGACAACCTCATAACCTGCGCATCCAAAAAAGTTACCGGCGAATTGAGAGCGTGCCTTTCTCATGGCCAGATTACCATAAGTAAACATCCAGGCACTGGGTCGTTTGTTGTTTTTGGAGTACTGATCGGTTTGATACCTTAGATTTTCAAATGCCTGGGCGGCACGATAAGCAGGCAATGCTTCATATTCATTTGAACTTTGATCGGTCTGTCCAAGAACTTCTTCCGCTATATTATCCAATTGCTCATTGATGTTTGGGAATTGGTTGGTTCCGAGTATGGACTGTCTTCTCTGAGCGATTTTGTTGTTTTTTATATCAGCTTCCTCCCTGATTTTCTTTTGGATAAACCCTTGTTTAAGGGCTTCAATATAGCCTCCCAATTCATCAACCTCAAGGAATAAATCCCAGGCTTTCTTGATTAACTGGTCGGTGAGGTTTTCCACATAATATGAACCAGCAGCTGGATCAACCACTTCATTGAAATGGGCTTCTCCTTTCAAAATGAGTTGCTGGTTTCTGGCAATGCGTTCTGAAAACTCAGTACTGTCTTCATATACAGCATTGAAAGGCAGTACAGCCATCGAATCTACACCACCTATCAGTGAAGACATGGTTTCGGTAGTGGTGCGAAGCATATTGGCATAAGGATCATAAATGGTTTTGTTCCAGGTTGAATTGGAGCAATGGATAAACATTTTAGCGTGCTCAACGTGACTGATGCCAAAGGCATTTGCAATTTTAGACCACAAAAACCTGAGAGCTCTGAATTTGGCTACTTCCATGAAATAGTTACTGCCCACTGAAAAATGAAAGCGGATGGAAGCAGCAGCTTGATCAATATCATACTTATTGTCGGCAAACCATTGCATATATTGAGAGGCTGATGCCAATGCGAAGGCCATTTCACTCACAATACCTGATCCGGCATTATGAAAAACATCAGCATTTACAGTAAGCCTATGTACATTGGGTAAATGAGTCCCGGCTTTAAACAAGTCGCCCAGCACAGACATATCAGCTTCTTCACTGATTTTAAAACTACCTGACACACTTAGTTGTCCCAATGGATCATAATTAACCGAACCTTTTATTTGGTCCAGATCCCGGTTATATTTCTTGGCTAGGCCGTCCAATGCCTGAAGTACCTCCACAGGGTTTTCACTGGTGAAATTGAGTTCAAGAACATCCGCTCTCAAATGATTCAGAAGCTTCTCAAGATCTTCTTGATTTGGCTTGTATCCATTCTCAAAAACGAAACCCAATGAATCCACACCTTTCATGCGAATATCCAGGGCTTTTTTATTGGACTGCTTAAGGTCCTTCACTTGTAGATCTTGTCTGACCAACCACTGATTGTTTGCCAACCGATTCCCTCTTAGATAAGGAAATTCACCTGGCAATACCTCGGTATGTGATAATTCCTGAATGTCCTCACCTCGGTAAAAGGGTTGGGCATTAAAACCTTCTCCGGTCTTCCAAACCAGCTTTTTATCGTAATCAGCACCTTTAAGGTCCTTTATAATCTTGTCTTTCCAGTCCTGAGTTGAGGTTGCCGGAAATTCCTGAAACAATTTTTTATTATCCATTCGTCAATGGTTTAAATTACACATTGTGTAGGCTATATCAATTTTGAGGGGCAAAAATACAGCAAAATAAAAAGAGCCATGCTTTTTTTGTGAAGAAATTAACAGCAGTTTTCAGTTTTACTGCTTTCCTTCTGTTATTCTTTCTCCAGTGGGCTTAAAATCAGTAGCTTGAGATCCTGAAGTTCATTTTTATCCATAATCTGCTTACGGTAGCTACCCTCCACAAACATCCTGGCCTGATCATCATAATGAAGGCTCATCACATTGCCCGACTGACCAGTGGGTATCACTGACCAGGCAGCATCAGTATTTGAAAAGTCGAGTAAAAACCGCATGGCAGGACCTGAACCCACAGCATATTCACCTGAACTATTGTATTTGAAACTTTCTTTGTCGATGACATCATTACTGCCAGCCATGGCAAAAGGTCCCACATTAAATAGTAGATTGAAGGGTTTCTGACGTCCAATGGGGTGTATGTGGGTAAGCGTATGCACCCTGCCCCATTGCCATAGTGATGGGTTATCTCCCAATTGTTCTTTAAGAGAGCTGATACTTTTATACACAGCTGCTGTGAAGGCATCGGTACGGCTTTCAGTCGTATGGGCTGTACTCACATTATCCCACCAAATGGAGGATTCGTTGGTGACCAATTTTCTTATGCCTGAACGGACCACGGCTCTACTTACATTCTTGTCGAAATAATTGGCTCCCAATTCATCTGCCATGGCATTGTACAACACATGATATAATATCTGATTGTAAATGGTGGCTCCAACGCTTCCCACTCCAGACTTTCCATCCCAGTCCTTGAAATACTTTAAGGCATGAGCAAAGCTTTCTCCTTCACTATTGATCTCATTTATAGCAAGGCTATTCATAATAAGGTTTCGGATCATGGTATCCCTTTCCGAAAGGTTGTCAAGTTGTAACTGCCTCATGGATTCCAGATCCCATGTGTTTCTGGTATTGAGTAAAATGCTGAGCCTCTCAGCTCTGAGCCCTGGTGCGTAATAACCCGGATACACTAAGCCATCTACAGCATGAGGCTTATTGTTAGCCGTTACCAGTATACCACTCTCCGGATTGATCATTTGTGGGTTTTTCTCAAAATCGTAATAACCGGTGATATCGTTTTTGGAATGGCTGCCATCCAGAATCAGTTTTGAATTGATGCCCTCAGATCGAATGGGTATCCGACCACTGGCCCACCAGGCAATATTATCATCTGCATCGGCATACACAATATTTTGTCCAATGATATCCACCAGGCTAACTGCTTCCTCAAAAGCTGTGATATCACTGGCATTATTCATCAAGTATAGGGCTTCCAGGCTTTTGTTTTCCAGGTTGTGAAGCGACCACCACAAGCTGATGGGTTGTTGTTCTTCCTTTCCAATGTGTGGATACACCTCATTTAGTATGGGACCATGGTGGCTGTATTTTAAATGGTAGCTTACCGGCTCCGCATCTTTAACATAAATCGTTTGTATATCCAATTGAAAAGCTTTCCATTGGTCATCCACAAGATATTCCATGGGATTATCCGGATGGCTTGTCTCACGATACAGGTCCATATTATCGAAGGGAAAAATGGTGGTTCCCCAACCAAGACGGTCGTTGTGACCTATGATAGCAAAAGGTACTCCGGCCAGATAGTAGCCAAACATTTCAAAACCCGGATAATTGATATGAGCTTCATACCAGACGGCTGGTTGGGCATATTTTATATGGGTATCATTGGCCAGGAGGGCCTTGCCCGACACTGACCTTTCCTTACTGATGGCCCAGTTGTTTGACCCTTCCCAGATGGGTACCGGAAGTAATTCCTGTATATGCAAGGGAGCCAGAATTTGGCTTATGATATCAGATTCTTTTGTTTCCTGGGTGTTGGCTGTATTGGTTCCTGTTGTGTCTAAGCCCAGATCAATCATATAGGCATTTCCCAATTCATTGTGGATTCTGGTAAGTAAAGGTTCTTCTGAAATGGCGGAAGTAAAGGACAATGACATATAGCCAATAGTGATGAACACATCCTCAATACTAAAATGCTCAGGTTTAAAGCCGATAAGCTTAAACTCCAGGGGTAGCCTATCCTCATCAATGAATTGGTTGATGCCTTCCAAATAGGCCAGAGTTTGTTTTTTATAAGGAGCATCAATGGTTTCAAAAGCCTTGCTGGCACTGTTAATGGCTGCCTTTCTTATGGATAGGGTCCTCATGAGTTTATCGGTAGGTATCAGCGCCTCTCCTAAGATTTCAGCAAGGGTTCCACTGGTGGCTCTTCTGATCATTTCCATTTGAAAAAGTCGATCCTGTGCATGTACATAACCTAGGGCTTTGTATGCATCTTCGGCTGATTGGGCATAGAGATGGGGGATGCCATAATCATCAAAAAACACCTTTACTTCTTCAGTAAGTCCCTTGAGCTCTTGGTGACCCTCATAGGTAGGCGCTGTGGTTCGTAGCCATAAATAGATAGCTATAAAACTCAGAAAAATAATCAGCAATACAATGAGGACAATTCTTTTCAGCAGTTTCATACAAGGATTGTTAATCAGCTCAAATATAATTGATTTGTAGCAATAAAAATGGCGCGACCTCAGGTCGCGCCATAGGAATATGTTGTTAACACGAGATTAGTTTACCAAATCCATTTCTTCTACCAAATAGCCAGCTCCGGCAAATTTGTCTACGATGAATAAGAAATAGCGTATGTCGATGGATATGTTGCGGCACACATTTGGATCGTACATTAAATCGCTCATGGTACCTTCCCAGCAGCGGTCGAAATTGACACCAACCAATTCTCCATTGGCATTTAGTACCGGGCTTCCCGAGTTGCCACCGGTAGTGTGGTTGCTGGCAGCAAAGGCTACATGGAGTGTTCCATCCTTGTCTGCATACTTTCCATAATCGGCATTTTTGTACAATTCTTTGAGACGGTCTTCCACCACATAATCGTAAACATCAGGGTCTTCTTTCTCCATAATACCATCCAGGGTGGTAAAATGTTTATAATAAACGGCATCCTGTGGATGGTATCCATTCACCTTTCCATAGGTTACCCTAAGAGTGAAATTGGCATCAGGATAAAACCTTTTGTCGGGTTCCATTTCCATTTGTGCTTTCATATAGATGCGTTGCAAACTATCCAAAGTAAAATTCAGGGCTTCACGTTGCTTTTTAATCTTGCTTTCGTACACTTCCTTGAGGCCTATGAACATTTGATAGGCAGGGTCTTTTTGGATTTTTTTCACGGCTTTTTTGTCAAAGTCTGCTAACCATCCATCTACGGTCTCCTGACTGGTGAAGAGACTTTTGCTGAACACATAATCAGTATAAGCATTGTAATCACCGTTGAATTTGCTATTAATTTCCTCGAAAAATGCAGGTTTCAGGTCGGTGCTCAGTTGATTATCATATAGTTTTAGCAGGGCAGCCATTACCTCCTCATCAATGGGCTGATGATAGTCTTTGAAAAAAGCCTTATTCCTATTCTCTAAGCTTTTAAGTTCCTTGTCTTTCTTATCCAGGTCTTTTTCATCAGCAACCATATTCACTAATTTGCTGTAATAACCCGCAAACTTCACCAGCTCTATGGCCAATCCAGCTTCTTTATAGTAGTCGTAGGCTTCATTGAGAGGTGTTAGCTCTGTATAAGCTTGTTCGAATTCAGGAAGCAGCTTCCCATAGGTCACTGATCGGCTGTTATTTGCATCGGCCCAGGTCTGGAACTCATTTTCATAGGCTTGTTTTATTTCAACTCCTTTCATGCGTTGGATACCTCCTTTTTCACCAATCCATTTCTTCCAGGCGTTGGCGACACGGGCATCTTTGGTGGCATATTTTATACGCACCTCCGGATCTTTATTCGAGTAAGTATTGAAAATCTCCAAACGGGTTTCTCGGAGTTTTATTTTCTGTGGATTCAGATCCTCGGTGATCATTTTTAAGGCATAGGAGGGCAGGTATTCGTTGGTTCTGGCCGGATAACCAAAAACAAAAGTAAAATCGTCTTCTTCCACACCTTTAATGGAGATAGGAAAATGGTATTTAGGTTGATAAGGGATGTTGTCTTCGGCGTATTCAGCAGGCTTGCCATCTTTTCCCACATAAATTCTGAAGAGCGAAAAATCGCCGGTATGACGTGGCCACATCCAATTGTCGGTATCGCCGCCAAATTTCCCAATGTTTGAAGGAGGAGCTCCTACCAGTCGCACATCCTTAAAGGTTTCAGTAATAATCATATAATACTGATTGCCTTTGTAGAAAGCCTTGATATAGGCATTGTATTCAGAATCCTTTTTGAAGGTGTCGACTATTTCTTTGGCATTGTCTTTTAAGCGGGCACTTCTTTGCGCCTGGCTCATGTCACTTTCAACTCCTGCCATCATTTGTTCACTTACATCGCGCATTTCAACCATAAGGGTTACTGTGAGTCCGGGATTTACCAATTCCTCTTCCTTGCTCATGGCCCAAAACCCATTGGTAAGATAATCATGCTCTACACTGCTGTGCTTTTGAATTTGTCCAAAACCACAATGGTGGTTAGTGAGTAACAAGCCTTCTTTGGAGATAATTTCTCCCGTACAGCCTCTGCCAAAAAGTACAATGGCATCCTTCATGCTGGAATGGTTGATGGAATAGATATCCTCGGCGGATATTTTCATGCCCATTTCCTGCATTTCTTTTTCATTGTATTGTTCCAGGAGCATGGGAATCCACATGCCTTCTCCGGCAAAAAGATGGCTCTGAAAGGAGAGCATTACAACAAGGGTAATAAGTTTAAGTATTCTCATAGTTTTATGCGTATTCTGGTTTTTTGGCAAATTTATTTAAAAAGGACAAAATCCTCTGCGTTATGGTAAATTGTTTCTATGACGAGTGCTCCGTTGAGGTCTATAAAACCCCAACCACCATCCTTCTTTACACGTGCAAATCCATTCTTAAAATTCTTTGCATGGTCATATATGGGTTCCACCAGCCAGGTTCCATCTTCTTTAATAAAACCCCATAGACCATCAATTCTAACCCTGGCCAGGCCTTCATGGAAATCTTCAGCATTTTCGAATATAGGTTTTAGAAACTGACTCCCATCTTTTCGATAGTACCCCCAATAGCCCGATTGTCGCACCCTAATGAACCCATCCTTACAATGACTTAGTTTCTCAAATTCAACATCAAGAATTTTAGATCCAGACCTATCGATAGCACCCCATTTTCTTTTTTGCTTGACTATGGCAATACCATCATTGAAATCATGTGCTGCATCATATAGGGGTTTAATAATGATTTTACCAGTGGTATCAATATAGGCCCAATGATTGTCCACCAACACAGCAGCTAATCCTTCATGAAAGTCATGGACTTCGTCGTATGAAGGCAGGATATTATATTTCCCGTCCACACTTATAAAGCCCCACTTGCCATCCTTATAAACAGCTGCCATACCCTCACGAAAATCTTTTATCTCATAAAACATGGTATTATGAACGAGGCTGCCCCATTGATTTATGGTTCCCCATTTGCTTTTAACCTTGACAGGCGCAAGTCCATGTTGAAATGGTTTGGCTGCTTTATAGGATTTATTATTGATATACTCCCCTGCGGGATTCATAAACCGCCATTTTCCCCTGGAAGATACCAATGCCCAACCTTCGGAGAAATAGCTGGCGTCATCGGCAAAGGCTTTTATAGCAACCTTGCCTTCAGTATTCAGATAACCATACTTTTCCCATTCCCTGTATAGGGCAAGGCCATCATGAAAATCCCAGACCATTTTATACGCTGCCGGTATGATAATTTGTCCATCAATATCCATAAATCCCCAACGCTGACCTTTACGAAACCTGTAGAATTGGTTTCGTGCTTTGCAAATCATAGATTTGGCATTATTTCCTCTGAGCATCTCCAGATTTGGGTTATACACCCCATGGTATTCAAAAGGAATGATGTTGTCACCATATTGGTTAATGACACCCCATTTTTTATCCAATTTGACCAATGCACGAAGTTGTTGTGATTGTCCCCATAGTGAAAACAACAGCAAGGTAAGTAGAATGCTTGTGAATTTGGATTTCATAGGCTTGTCTATAGCAGTTTGGACATTCGAAAGTGTAAAAATAGTGCAATAATTGTATATTAGAGTCCATAATCAACAAGCATTCTTGTCATATGTTGCCAGCCGACCGATTGCTCACTAATCAAATGAAGCTTAGCCTGAAACCAGGAAGGCTGATATTTCTTTTGGGAGCACATGGCGTTGGAAAAACGGATCTGCTTCAACAGCTTCTTGAGGATTTTCATGGCAAATCCTTACTTCTTAACGGAGAAGAGGGAGTGGTCCGTCAGGTGATGGAAAAGAAAACCTCCAAGTTGATGCAGCGCTTTCTTGGGGATGTTAAACTGCTGGCCATAGATGAAGCCCATAGCATTGCTGAAATCGAAAGTGTGGTCAAGTTGATATTTAAGGAGATTCCTGACATCTGCCTCGTGCTCTGTAGTGGCTCATCTGTTAATCTGAAGCAAAAATTCGGCAAGCTTCTTCAGCAACTTACAACTGTTTTTTATTTACATGCGCTGACCCAAGGGGAAATCATGAGTTGGACCAGGGGATCATCGGGTGTTCAATATCTGGAGGAGCGCTTATTATTTGGTAACTACCCTGGTCAGTTTATGCATGACAAGCTGGATGCCAGGAAACAGTATTTGAAGGAATTTGTTGATACCTATCTCCTCAAGGATTTACTCGAAATAGATGGTTTCAGAGGAACTACCCGTATGGCTTATATGCTGCAGTTACTTTCCCTTCAGATTGGTTATGAGATTTCATCCTATGAATTGGGGAAAAACCTGGGTATGAGTAGGAATACTGCTGAAAAATATCTCAATTATCTCAGTGATGCCTTTATTATTTTTAAACTGCCTTCATTTAGCCGTAGCAACAGCAGGGAATTGTCGAAAACCAATCGATGGTATTTCTATGACAATGGTGTCCGCAACGCACTCATCAATAATTTCAGCAGTTTTGGGTTGAGAAATGACCGTATGCAATTGTGGGAAAACTACTGCATTTCAGAACGTATGAAAAAGCATGCCTTAGCAGCTAATCAAACCCGAATGTATTTTTGGAAAACCTATGAAAAGCAGGAAATTTCATTGATAGAAGAGTTGAATGATCAGTTGTATGCCTTTAATATTCAATGGGAGGAAAAAGATTTTCAAATCCCCAAACAATGGAAGACTTCATACCCGGATGCCATATGCAAGAGCATAGGTAAGGAAGATTACCCGAAGTGGTTGATGTGAAAGTCTTTGATTAGTGAAGCTTAAAACGACCAGGTTTTTACCTGATAACCTCCTCAATGAGCCACTGATCTTCTATGGTGTTCATGGCATTAATCAGTCGAATGTCTTCAAATGTATCCAGGTCTTCCGGACGTATTTCTGCAGTGTCGATAATACCCTGCTCGAGAAGCAACTGACGTTGACAACCAGCCAGTAAAGGGAATGATGGGGTCAGCCATCGCTTGCCATTGAAGCAGATGATATTGGCTATGGAGGTATCTGTGATCAAGCCATTCTTTACGATCAGAATGTCGTCAGCATTAGCTTTTTGTTTCAATAATTCGTTGATGTGTTGGCGATTGTGGAATTTGTGAGAGTAGTCGATATTGTCGTCATAAACACATTGAAGAATCCTGCATATGGGTTTTTGATAAGGGGAAAATTCCACGGATATGGCTTCGATGGCATATACAACCCGGCATTTATATGTTTGGTTCTTTTTGAGATTTTCGGGGATATGGTGATTTAATAACGGCTCTAGGAGGAGTCTGTTGGTGGCTTGGAATAGGTTTTTTCTAGAGCGATCAAGCCTCTCCTGATGTTTCTCAAGATTATGAAATGCACCATTCTCAAAGCGTATACTTTCAAGCAAGTGGCACATAGATCTTGTCTATTAATTCCTGATATTCATCCTCCATTATGCTTTGAGCGGTGATGCCGCCACCGCTCTTGTAAGTCAGTCCATCTGTTCCTTTTTCAAGATACCGAATCATAACAGCACTGTCCATTTGTTTGCCGTCATAGTATCCGAAAATCCCTGTATAGTAATTTCGTGGGTATTTTTCTGCAGCAGAAATTACTTCCAGTGTTTTCTTTTTTGGTGCACCTGAAATGGAGCCCGCTGGCAATAAGGTAGACAAAAGCTCACCCAATTTCTCGTTATAATCAGGGGGTAGCTGTCCGCTGATTTTTGAACTCATCTGTAGTAATTCTCCCCGGTGGGTGGAGATATGATCAATATACCTGAATTCATCCACGCAAACGTTTTTCGAAACCATGGACAAATCGTTGCGGATCAAATCCACTATAGTATAATGTTCAGCCAGTTCTTTTTCACTTTCCATCAGCAACTGCTTGGCATTGGGTAGACTGGCATCCATGGTTCCTTTCATGGGAAATGCACTAATGGTGTTAGCCTTAATCTGAATGAAGGTTTCAGGAGAAAAAACCACGAATTCATCTCTAAACCACAATTTATACTTGGCCCGACTCTGGAAGAAAATGTCCTGTAAATCAAAGTTGGTTTTCACTCTGGATGGTTGGGTGAGGTTGAGTAAAAATGAATCCCCGTGACCAATATGTTGTTGTACCATCTGGAATGCCTCACGGTAACGTTCCAAAGAAACCGCTTCGACTTCAAAAATCAAGGATTCATCCCGTTTGGGTCTGCTGCTTGCATTGTTGAATCCTTTGAAGTTATATAATACTTCCTGTGTATTTACCTCATCCAATGGACAAACCCAGGGTTTTTTCATCTCAAAGTCAATGACGAAAAGAAAGGGAATTCTACTCTTTCCCAGCCGGTTAATGTCTGCTATTACTTTTTCGTTCATTGCATCGGTTTAGCGGCTGCAAGGTATCAAAAAAAAGCAAGTTGGCAGCTCAACATTATCACATCAAAAAATGCAATTGCCTTATAAATAACAGTGTAAGAGTGTTATATGAAAGGGAGGCTTGCTCATGCCTATTTTGGATACAAGCTGAATAATAAGCTAATAATAATCTGTACTTTTGTCGAAAATTCAGCCTTTTGCGACTGCTTATCATTGATAATTATGATTCCTTTACCTACAACCTCATTCAAATGGTGGAGCAATCAGGTGTGCACAGCTTTCAAATGCTGAAAAATGATGAACTGGATAGGGTTTCAACAAAGGATTTTGATAAAGTGCTAATTTCTCCGGGACCCGGAATAGCGAAAGAAGCAGGAGACCTGCTGTCATTTGTTTCCCATTTTCATAGCAGCAAAGATTTCCTGGGAATATGTCTGGGTTTCGAAGCCATAGGCGAATTTTTCGGCGCCAGCCTGAAAGCTTTGCCGGGACCAATGCATGGCATCAAAAATATGGGACAAGTGGTGGGCGAAGATGCATTATTTAACACCTTGCCTCCATCCTTTTCAATTGGACACTACCATTCATGGTATTTTCCTGAAGATGATCTACCTTCAGAACTCAAGGTAAGTATGCGTGATCAAAACGGTATAGTTATGGCCTTTAAGCATGAAAATTATGCCCTCAGAGGATTGCAATTCCATCCTGAGTCGGTGATGACCGACCATGGCTTACAAATCATAAAAAACTGGTTGAAACTATAGAAAATTCAAGGTCTAAAAAAACCTTAGAACATGGCTGTAGCTTCTATCTCTACCAAGGCTCCCTGAATGGGAAGTTTGGCCACTTCAAATGCAGCTCTTGCCGGAGGATTGTTTGGAAAAAAATTGGCGTACACCTGATTCATGGCAACAAAATCTGACATGTTTTGCAGATATACTGTGCATTTCAGAATACGTGATAAATCCGCTCCACCACCTGCTGCCGTGACAATTGCCTGAATATTGACCAGCGTTTGTCGCGTTTGTGATGCCACATCATTACCCACAAGTCTACCGGTTGCGGGATCGATGCCCAATTGTCCTGAAATACTTAATACATTGTGATCTTTAATGGCCTGGCTATAGGGACCTACAGGATTGGGCGCATTGGGAGTGTTAATAACCTGTCTCATGGAATTAATTGTTGGTTTGTATAAATCAAAGTTACAAAAACGGATTGAATTTTCCCTTAATGGTTTTAGCATGGAGAGGGATTGGCGTATAAACAGACTGAAGAAATGACTATTAAATCTGTTCAAAAACCATAAGATTCTCGCCAGCTGTTGGCAGATTTTATACTTTTACAAGTCTTAAAAACACCCTTTATGTACAAGCCTCCAGATTATCTTTTAGTGGATGAATTGTTAAGCGAAGAGCACAAGATCATTCGATCAGCAGTTAGAGATTGGGTAGATCGTTCCGTGAAACCTATTATTGAAAATGCCGCTCAAAATCATGAGTTTCCCATACATCTCATTAAGGAGATGGGAAGCATCGGTGCTTTCGGCCCCTACATCCCCCAAAAATATGGTGGGGCCGGTATGGATCAGGTGGCCTATGGAATTATTATGACTGAGCTGGAAAGAGGTGATTCTGCCATCCGTTCAGCTGCCTCCGTGCAATCATCACTGGTGATGTATCCCATCTATGCCTTTGGAGATGAAGCACAACGAATGAAATACCTTCCCAAACTCGCCAGTGGTGAGTGGGTGGGCGCCTTTGGGCTGACGGAACCTAACCATGGTTCTGATCCAGGTTCCATGCTGACCCGTTTTGAAGATAAAGGCGATCACTATTTGCTGAATGGTTCAAAAATGTGGATTACCAATTCCCCCATAGCTGATGTATCGGTGGTGTGGGCTAAGGACGAGACAGGAGTGGTAAGAGGTCTGCTGGTTGAAAAAGGTATGGCGGGTTTGAGTGCTCCAGAAACCAAAAACAAATGGTCGCTGCGTGCATCCCTTACTGGTGAACTAGTTTTCGATAATGTACAGGTGCCCAAAGATAACCTCCTGCCCAATGTGAAAGGATTAAAAGGGCCTTTGAAGTGTTTAAACTCTGCCCGCTATGGCATTGCCTGGGGAGCTATAGGTGCTGCCATGGATTGTTATGATGTGGCCCTGCGTTATGCCATGGAAAGGAAACAATTTGATAAGCCCATTGCTTCTTTTCAACTGCAACAAAAGAAACTGGCTGAATTTTTAACTGAGATTACCAAGGCTCAGTTGCTTGCCTGGCGGGTCGGTATGTTAAGGAATGAGAATAGAGCCACCCCTGCACAAATATCCATGGCCAAACGCAATAATGTGAATATGGCCTTGCAAATTGCAAGAGAAAGCCGCCAAATATTGGGTGCAATGGGCATTACAGGAGATTTTCCAATGATGCGTCATATGATGAATCTGGAGTCTGTGATTACCTATGAAGGAACCCATGATATTCATTTGTTAATTACCGGCTTTGATGTTACCGGCATCTCGGCCTTTGGATAAATTTCTGTCTACCACCAAGCAGAGGTTTACAAAATATGATATCTCAAATGATGGGTGTGATGGAATAATTCCTCAGGAAGCCTTGCTTTGATTAAATATCCCTGAAATCTTTTTTCTTATTCAGTTTGAGGTCTTGCAGGATGGAAGCTTTCACATTGATGGAGAAATTCCAGCTTTGTCGCACACCCAGAGGTATCCAGCTAAAGCGCATTTCCCAGCAATGTAGATCGCGATAGATATTAATGGAGGTATAGGAAAGCTTCTTCTGGGTGAAATCCCAGCCCGAATTGAAGGTAAACTTCCATTTAGGTGTGATGTTTATTTGTCCCCCGAAACCCAGGGTTTGGGTAATGGTTTTGTTGGGCTGGGCCACATAGTTAGCCCATTCAATATTATTTATATAAGCAAAGGTGTACCGAAGGTTTAAAGACCAGGGGATGTTCCAGTCCACATAACCATCCGGGTTATTGATGATGTTCTGCATCTCCTCCTGCTTAGCATCAGATAAGTTGGGATCAATTTCCTTTTTATCATCCTTCTTATCCTTGTTTTTACCAAAATCCTGATCACTAAGGTTCAGAGAAAAACTCACATTCCACGAGGTTTTATCCAGACGCAGAAATTTTCGGTTGGCCTCCCATTCATAGGTGTTGGTTCTGTTCCCGGCCGAGTCAAGCACATAAGGATCCCAACTGGACCCGTATTGCACATTCAGGTTTTTCCACAATTTAGTTCGCCCCGACATGGTGATAATGGACATATTCACCGAGTCTCGGGCGAGGTCGTAATTACCCGCAATATTAAAGCCTTCAATAAGTTTAATTTTTTTGAGCCCAGTGATGGTGTCTTTTCTTGATGGAATTTTCATCTCCAGGGTATTGGCAAAACTAAAGGTTACCCGACCCGATTTACTATTGGGTGCGTTCCCATAAAGTGAACCCTGATACTTATCGTAAATATGCTCTGTGCCGTCTCCATCAATATAAGTACCATGATAGCCCCAGGCCTCTGTTCCGAAATCCGGAGTATAGGTGAAACCAAACTGAGGAGTAAAAACGTGCCGGATGGCTCGTAAGGGTCCTTTTTTAAACTTCAGCATCCCATACAGTTTGGTGCTTAAATTGGCACTGAAGCTATAATCCATAACATTTTTGAATCCGTGAACAGTATCCACGCGAACATATCCCACCGTGGTGTCATTTCCACTGAACAAGGTATCATCAACCCAGGTTTTCTCTATGTTCATCCCATACATCCTGTCGGTAAAGTTGGCTGAGAGATTCAGGGTAAAGTACTTCAATACTTTTGCTGGTATACTGATGGGTACACGATGAACCATTCCATATTGCATGGTGGTATCCAGTGAACCAGGATCAAAAAGCACAGAATCAAATGAATTAATGGTGTTTTTGGCATTCATGCTGTATGAGATACTCAGGTCCTCGTAAAATCGTTTTTTCCCGCTTTCTTTTCTCAGAGGATAAAAACGGTTGACGGAAAAAGTGAGCTCTGGTAGGTTGATCTGTACCACATGTGTTTTTGTATTTTGACGGTGGCTGCCATTGATGGTCAGGTGATAATTGCCGTTCCAATTGGTTTGATAGGCCACACTCGACTGAAACTCATTGGACAAATAATCCTCGGCAGACACCACATTGTATTTTACATAATTGCTGCTCACCACATTTACATTGGCGCTAAAGGTGGAGTTGGGTCTGGCTTTTGGGTCTTGCACATGTTGCCAGCGTACCCTGAAGTCGGTGCTTTTATTGTAGTCGGGTGCGCCCTGTGTACCTTCAATATTCTGAGCGTAACCAAAGTTAAAACTGCCATTATATTTATAACGCTTCTTATAACGCAGCGAAGGTTTTACGGCCCAACTACCCCTCGAATAAATATCGCCGAGAATTTCAAAATCCACATGGTCGCTAATGGCGAAGTAATAGCCACCGTTTTCCAGATAAAAACCTCTGTGGGTCGATTCCCCGTAGGTCGGAATAATAATACCCGAAGATTGTCCACTTTTATTGGGGAAGAACCCAAAGGGAATGCCCAAAGGAGTTGGCATGCCTTCAATCTGCATATAGGCCGGTCCGGTTACAATCTTGCTGTCAGGAATTACTTTAGACTTTTTAAAACGAAATGAAAAGTGAGGATGGTCCTCATTGTTACAGGTTGTATACTGACCATGAAGAATATTAATGGTATTATCATCAAATTTCTTCACTGTTTTTCCATGCAGAAAACCTTGCCCATCCTCAGTAATTACGGTGCTGATAATCCCCTTTTTGGTGTCAAAATTATAGCTCATGGTTTCAGCCTTAATTGTTTGACCATCCTGGGTAAATTCAGGTGTGCCTATTAAGGTTCCTGTGGTATCTTCTATGCCACTGGCATAAATGGAATTGGTTTTAAAATCCACCTCAATATAGGCGGCTTTAATTTCAATATCATCGTATTTAATATTGGCATCGCCATACATGAATACTTTGCGCTGACTGATATCCTGTAAAATGGAGTCACGGGCATGGCGTTCCACCTGGGCATCAATAGTGGTACGTTTTTTGGGTGTTTGTGGGAGCAGACTGTCACCAAACACGAGTGAGGTGTCCGCAAGGATTTGATTATCCACAATGATGGTATCAGCTCCGATGCGTTTTTCAAGCAATTCGGTATCTTGTATCAAAGTGTCTTGAAGGACCAAGGTATCGGTACGTACAATCAAAGTGTCGGGATCGGTCTGTTGCTGCCCAAACAATGAAGATACTGATAGTCCGTTAGTAATTGAGATGATGATTAATAACCAAAACCATGTTAATAATTTACCGAATGAGCAACCGTTTGACAAAATGGATTGATTTACTTTTGGTTCAAATGATAATGGTTAAAGTAGTTGCAAATATAATTCCAAAAATTAGAACTTCACTGGAGAAACGTTGGCTTGCGCTGGCTATTGTGCTAGGCCTGATCATGGGAGGCTCTTTTTCAGCAATAGCGCAGAAAGGAAGCACCATTTCCACCGTTGTAATTGATGCTGGTCATGGTGGAAAAGATCCTGGTGCATTGGGAAAACATTCAAGAGAGAAAAAGATAGCCCTGGCCGTTGCACTGAAAGTGGGTCAGTATATTGAAGAAAACCTGAAGGATGTGAAGGTCATTTACACCAGAAAAACAGACCGCTTTATTGAATTGCACAAACGGGCAGAAATCGCCAATAAGAATAATGCCGATTTGTTTATCTCTATACACTGCAATGCCAACCCTTCTTCAAGACCCTATGGTTCGGAAACCTATGTCATGGGACTCCATAAGAGCAAGGCTAACCTGAATGTTGCCATGAAAGAGAATGCCGCCATATTATTGGAGGAAGATGCTGAGTCTCACTATCATGGTTTCGATGCCAATTCAGCTGAGTCCTATATTCAGTTTAGCTTGCATCAGGAGAACTACCTTGAGCAAAGCACCATCCTGGCGGATAAAATTCAGAAGCAATTCAAAAACAGAGTTGGGCGCAAAGACAGGGGGGTCCATCAGGCAGGTTTTTTGGTATTGTGGCGCGCGGCCATGCCGGGTATGTTGGTTGAACTTGGGTATCTGACCAATCCCACAGAAGAGAAATTCCTCATGTCAGAAAAAGGCCAAACCTATATGGCTTCTGCCATTTATCGGGCATTTAAAGAGTATAAGATCGAATTTGAAAGAGAGAATGCTGTTGATAATGAGGTTGTTGAAGTCCAGGAGGAAGAAGAGCTTGTTAAACCTACAGAAGCAATAAAAAACGATGTTGAATATCGTGTACAGTTCTATACCCATCGCAGCAAATTGCCCTCCAGTGATAAACGCTTTGCCTCATTGTCTGCTATTGCTGTATATGAGCACAATGGCTTGTTTAAATATACTGCCGGTAGTTTCAATCAACTGGAAGAGGCTAAAACCTATATGAAAACGGTCAGGAGCAAGGGGTATAAAGATGCATTTGTGGTAGCCTTCTATAAAGATAAGCGCATTAGCCTGTCCGAAGCAAGCAAAATTGATGGTGGTTCCTAGTGCCAAGTAACTTATTTGCCAAAGTCCATAGTGTGGTCTGGCTTCATTCATACTTTTTCTTAGCTTTGTTTATACCAAATACCGGAAAGGAATCGTTAGTATTACTGTCTAAATCCTGTTATTGTGAAGCGTTATAAATCTCTTTTCATAGGCTTGTCATTTATTCTTGCAGTTGTTGTGTTTATATGGGGATACAACTTCCTGAAGGGTAAGGATATCTTTAAAGAACAAATCAATTATTATGCGGTTTATCAGGAGGTGAATGGTCTGCTGCCAGCCAACCCAGTCCTTATCAACGGGCTCAGGGTAGGGCAGGTAAGTGCAGTATATTTCAATCCAAATATGTCAGGAGATATCATTGTTGAAATGAACCTGACCACCAATTTTCCCATTCCAAGTAATACAGTAGCCAAGATATTTTCATCGGATCTGATGGGGTCAAAGGCCATTAGTTTGCAGCTGGGTGATGCCAGCACCCTGATACAAAATGGTGACACTTTAATGACTGAAATAGAAGCTTCTTTAATGGATGAGGTGAATGCACAGGTGCAACCCATAAAGAACAAAGCAGAAAACCTTTTGGCCTCCATCGATACCCTGGTGGTTGCCTTCCAGTCGGTTTTCAATGAAACGGCCCGCAAAAACCTAGACGAAAGCTTTAATGATATCAGGCTCACATTCAGCAATTTGCAGAGCACAACTACCAATATTGATACCCTTGTGGTTACAGAAGCCAATCGTATTGCTTCCATTCTTGAGCATATCGATTCACTGACCTATACCCTGAATAATAACCGGGCTCAAATTAGCAATATTATCAGCAATTTTGAGATGGTAAGTGATTCCTTGGCCAAGGCTGACATTCCAGGCACTTTCATCAGGGCCAATAATTCGCTGGATCAACTGGAAGGAATTTTAGCAAAAATCAATGCAGGAGAAGGTACCATCGGGATGCTTATGCATAACGACACCCTCTATATTGAGTTAAATAAATCAGCTGAAGAATTGAATTTGTTATTGAAAGATCTAAGAGAAAATCCCAAACGTTACGTGAAGTTCTCCCTCTTTTAGTGGATTACTTTTCTGAAGCATTGGCGGGATCATTTTCCTCCACAGCTTCTTCTTCATCACTTAATCTTCTGAATATATCCCATTTGTCTTTCGGACGGGCTTCCAGCTGCCAGGTGAATCCCTTTAACTGACGCTGTTCAGTAGGCAAATCTACTTCAGGATACATATTCTCAGTGGCCTGATTCTGATAGCTAAGATTGTTGATCTCACTGTCTTTAAACCGGATCTCCATGGTGGAGGATTCTGCCACATTTATCCCAATCAGATAGCCATCCTCTTCACGAATATAGTATACCGTTTGGGCATTTCCATCCACGGCAATCTTATAGATTTCATTATTCCTGAAATAGCCCACCATATTTTTACCCTTGATCTGATTATAAGAGTCGATGGTGTCACTTGAAATAATAAAAGCCGTATTAAACATGATGAGTGAATCGATTCGGTTGCTGGCTGTGACAATAAATATGGAGTCGGCGGTAAGTTGGTTTTGTTTCGACCATAGGGTGGGGTCATTGTACATTTTTATGGTAGAGTCACTCATGCTATAAGCCAGTGAATCGCATTTGCCCTGAAAATCGCTGCGGTAAAAACGTACATTGTTATAGGCAAACAAACTTTTCGCATCCCGGTTTTTGTCGAAATGAATCCACATGGTATCTGCATGAATAAACAATGAATCATGTTCATCATAAGTGACCGCAACTGCGCTGTCGGTTATATAGGAGACGCCCTTGTCATCCCACATTTCTCCCAACCTGCCTCTGATAAACACATTTCTCACTGTATCATGAATTTGAACATGACCATAGGCCCTCCCAAAATAACTGAGGTTATCGTATATCAGGCTGTCAGCAGAAATGGTTTGCCCGGCATTGGAAATGGAGGGACGTTCAACTAATTTGGACAAATCGTTTTTGGTATCGTACCAGCCTTCCTCGCAGTAAATGGTACTTTCCTCTCCACGGATGACGGTGGGACCATGAAAATAGGCCGTTTCGTTATTGGTATTATAGGTAAGAGTATCTGAGTAGGTCTCAGAGTCGGGGTTCTTTAAAACCACATCTTTCCTGAAATAAAAAATTCTGGATTTGGTATCATAATAACCCCTTTCGCTGGTCAGGGTATTATCCTGATTCACAATATGCCCACCCACATCATAAAAAGCTATCTGCGTGCGGCGGTTGTATACAAGGTGTTCAGTAGTTAGCACAGTATTTTTATCCACCAATTTCACCTTTTCAAAAAGCTCGGCAACTTTTGTTTTCCCATCATAATACAATCGATCACCATACAAATCCACCGTATCATTTACGTCAATATGAACCTTACCAAAGGCTTCGAAGCTGTTGGTTCTGTCGTTGAGAAAGGCAGAGTCACAATAAAAATAGGTAGAGTCCTGACGCATAACCACTTGTCCGATCAGCATCTGGATGTTTTTGCCCCTCTTCTCATCGTAGCGGAAGGCATCAGCGTGCTTGATATGAACCTTTGATTTCTTTTGTGCATACAGACCTGCTCCGGCAGATAAAAACAAGGCACAAAAAACTACAATTATAACGGAGGTTCTGAGCATAGGTTTGATTTCAAATGCAAAAGTAGTGAACTTTCGGCTTAAGCAATACTATCAGTGTGGAGTGTGAGTGTGGTGTGTGAGTGTGTGGTGTGAGTATGAGTGTGGAGTGTGAGAAGTGGGAAAAAGGAATTAAATTATAGGGAAATAGAGGTTTAGGGGTATTGAAGGGTTTAGGGTACTGAGATACAATAGAAGCCTCAGCGACTATAGAAGCAATAGTAGCTGTAGTGACCATAGCAACCACAGGCATACCTACATGCAAGCTGCTTAGCTTCAGTTCGGTTTCTTACAAGTTTTGTGCTTTTCAATTTAGAAACATTATTATCGCTAAGACGCCCATTTTTCATACATTTGGCCTTCTTTTTTTCATGTGATAAAAAATCCTGAAAATGCAGTTTAATCCTAAGCAAAATTATATTCAAACCCGCAAGAACATTGGCTATGTGCCACGACTTGAAGCCAGTCAGAAAGATTATGACAGAATTGGTTTTATGTCGGGTTTGGAAGTGCATCAGCAGTTGTTGACCAAGGAAAAGTTGTTTTGTCATTGTCCGGCTGGTATATACCATAAGAGCGATGATTATGATGCAGAACTCATCAGACATATGCGTCCTACCCTAAGTGAATTGGGTGAGTATGATGGCACCGCCCTGATGGAATTCAGAACGAGAAAGGAAATAATCTACCGCATTAAGAACGAGAATGCTTGCACCTATGAGGTTGATGACACCCCACCATTCCCTATTAATAGAGAAGCTCTTGAGATTGCATTGGAGATATCCTTGTTATCCAAACTCAATGTAGTGGGTGAGGTACACATCACCAGAAAGCAGTATCTGGATGGAAGTATTCCTACTGGCTTCCAGCGGACAGCCATCCTGGGTGTTGAGGGAGAACTAGAACTGCCGAAGAAAAAGGTTCGGTTGATTCAATTGAGTATCGAAGAAGATTCCTGCAGAGAGATTTCTGATATTGGACATACCAGAACCTATAAAACTGACCGATTGGGTATGCCCTTGATCGAAACAGTAACCTATCCTGATTTTGTCAATCCTGAGGAAGTGATGGAAGGTTGCGATTATATTCGTTTTCTCAACAGAAGTACCGGAAAAGTTCGGACAGGTATGGGTGCGGGCCGTCAGGATGTGAATGTCAGTTGCCGCGGTGGATCAAGGGTTGAAATCAAAGGTGTTGCTCATAGCAAATGGATCCCTGAACTCACCCATAATGAAGCTTTCCGCCAATGGGCATTGCTTCACATCAAAGATCAGCTGTTGAAAAGCATCAGTGAACCTAAAAACTGGAAGATTCACAGCATGGAGCTTTCTGAATTGAAAGATGTCAATGCTGAAAAAATTTACGCAGTCAATCTCCCAGGCTTCCATGGCCTATTGTCACATTTTACCCAGCCCGGAAAGAGTTTTGCAGATGAAATTGGTGATCGCTTAAGCGTAATTGCTTGTTTGGAGCAACCTTTTATGATGCATTCTGAGATGCTGGAGCCTGTATTGGGAGAAGAGGAGTGGGAATCTATCCGAATTTCGTTAGATGCTGCAAAGGAAGACGCTCAAATTATTTTTTGGGCAAATGAAGAGGATGTTAAGACAGCTCTGGAAACCATAGAAGAAAGGTGCCAGATGGCATTTGAAGGTGTGCCTAATGAAACACGTAAATCATTTGTTGATGGTACAACCATCTTTGAAAGGGTGTTACCAGGAGCCGACAGAATGTATCCTGACACGGATTCTGCACCTATTCCTCTGGAAGATGAATACATCACACGATTGGCTGAAAACCTTCCTGTGGATGTGATTGAAAACCATAAGCAATTATTGGACTGGGGCGTTTCTTCAGAGACTTTCACTTATATCTTCTCAAAGAACCTGTTTCCAATAATTGAGAAAACCATAAACACACTCAAACTGGATCCAAAATATATTGGCATGTTTTTCGGGCTTCGTTTAAAATTTGCTGAAGGACAGTACAAAAAAGGATTGGAGTTTAATTATAATATGGTTTATGCCCTGTTTGCCTGGCTGGTGAAATCAGATATTGATATTAAACTTGCTGAAAAGATGCTTCCGGAATTGATTCAACATCCGAAAATGGATTTTGCTTCTATACTGGAAACCATAGGCTTTAAAAAAATCGATCGGGAATCCATATTAAGCAAGATTCCGATTCTAATGAACAAGTTTGCCGAAGGAAAAACTGAAGTTAATCCCATCCATCAGAAAAATTGGGTCATGGGTCAGCTCAGAAATACGGCACTTGGAAATATAAACTTAACAGAATTGAGTAAAACGATATAATGTAGGATGACATCAGGTTTTTACTCAATTGAAAGAGCCGGTCATTCGAAAATTAATGCATATGGATTCAGATATTTTTCAAGGATATAAAGGGGATGCACTAGAGGTGCTGAAAAAATATCAGGTAAGGGTGTGGGGAACTACCAAAGTTGAAACCACTCGTGGTACTTTTGAAGGGACTGTCTTACCACGTGCCGAAAATGATGACGACAAGCATATTGTGGTTAAAATCATTACCGGTTACAATATTGGCATCGACATCCGAACCATTACTACCATGGAGGAAACTGGCTATAAGAAGGCCAATTACAAAATTCCTGAAAAACAGTTTCCTTTCACACCAGGTTTGCCAAGTGTGAAACTGTTTGGAACCGGTGGAACCATTGCATCGCGTCTGGATTATAGAACCGGCGCTGTGATTCCTGCTTTTTCACCAGGAGAGCTCTACGGAGCCGTCCCTGAACTGGCTGATATCTGTAATCTGGATACAGAAAAGGTATTTGCAGTTTTTAGTGAGAATATGGGGCCTAAACAATATATGGCACTGGCAAAAGCCATTGGAAAAGAAATTGAAAACGGTATTGATGGTATCGTGATCGGACATGGAACGGATACCCTGCATCATACGGGTGCAGCATTGACCTTTATGTGTCAGAATCTACCAGTTCCTGTGGTACTCGTAGGTTCACAACGCTCCTCCGATCGCCCCAGTTCCGATGCGGCACTGAACCTGATGCATGCCATGAAGGCTGCCGGAACTTCAGATATAGCTGAGGTGATGGTTTGTATGTTTGGACCCACTTCCGACGAATATGGATTGTTACATAAAGGAACCAGAGTCCGTAAAATGCACTCATCCTACCGATCTACGTTCAGAACCATTGGCGATACACCACTGGCAAGGATCAGCCGTAAAGAGATTAATCCCATTAAGCAGCATTATAACAAGCGTCGAAATGATAAAGAAGTAAAAATCCTGCCCTATTTCAGTGATAAGGTAACCATGCTGTATTATTATCCCGGGATGGCTGCCGATACCCTGGATGCATTGGTGGAGAAAGGCTATAAGGGAATCATTTTCGTTGGAACAGGATTGGGTCATGTGAATAAAGAACTCTATCCTGCCATCGAAAGGGCTCAGGCAAAGGGTGTTCATATGTATATGACCCTTCAAACACTATGGGGCTATGTTCATATGTTTGTTTATGATACCGGACGTGATATGATGGCCAAAGGGATTATCCCGGCCGGAAATATGTTGCCTGAAGTGGCCTGGGTAAAACTAAGCTGGATTTTAGGACAAACCGAAGATCCTGAAAAGGTCAAGGAAATGATGCTTACCCCGGTAAATGACGAGATTACCCTCAGAGAACCTTATAACGGTTACCTGGTATACCAGGGTGGGGTACCTGAAGTGGAAGACTTCATTAAAGATGTCCACAAATAGGGACTGATTAATAGCTATTTATGAGTGCTTACGAAAGTTGCTCATGTAAGACCTTCACAAAACCCTCTATGTCTTCTTTGGTGGTATCCCAGGAACACATCAGCCGAACCTCATGGGTTTGTTCATTCCAGATATGGAAGAAATACGAATGCTGCATAATAGGAATGAGTTCCTGAGGCATGCGCACAAACACCCCGTTACCGGTCACCTTCTGAGTAATTTCCAATTGATTGTATGCAGATAGGTGCTGAGCCAGTAACTGGGCCATGGCATTGGCATGAGTGGCGTTTTTATGCCACAAGCCTTCATATAAATAGCGATCGAATTGAACCGCTATATAGCGCATTTTGGAATGCAGTTGCATGCCTTGTTTGCGCAGGTATTCAAAATCTTTGGCCAGGTTAGGATTGAAGAATATTACGGCTTCGCCGAACATCATTCCGTTTTTGGTCCCTCCAAAAGAAAGTACATCCACACCGGCATCAGTGGTCATACTTCTGAAATCAGATTCCAGTGTGATGGCTGCATTAGCAATACGTGCACCATCCATATGCAGGTACATATTGTTATCATGAGCAAAATCAGCCAGTTGTTTGATCTCCTCAAGGGAATAAACAGTACCCATTTCTGTGAGTTGTGAGATGCTGATCACCTTGGGCTGGGCATGGTGCTGAAATCCTATGCTGCTTAAAAATGGCTTTACCTGTTCGGCTTTGATTTTTCCATCTGAGGTTTCCACTTCAAGTATTTTTGCTCCCATGAATTTTTCAGGTGCGGCACATTCATCCTCATTTAAATGGGCTGTGGAAGCAGTCACTACTGCATGATATGATCTCATGAGCTGACTCAAACCCAATACATTGGCTGCAGTTCCATTGTATACAAAACGAACACTGATAGCTTCACCGAAATGGTTTTTGAACTGTTTGATGGCGGCCGCAGTAACCGGATCACCCAATTCCCCATAGGCTTCATTATGGCCGCGATTGCCCAAGGTCAGTGCTTCCATAATCTCCGGGCATACGCCTGACCAGTTATCACTGGCAAATCCTTTTTTTATTTTCTTCATGATTGTAGTGGTAGGGTTATTTTTAAACTAATCTACTTCTCGAGCAAAGATGCCTTATCGCCCTGCATTTCCTTAGTGGATAACAGGCCGCAGGCAGCATCAATGTCCTGTCCTCTTGAGGCCCTGATGGTGGTTGTAATGCCTTTGCTGTTCAGTGCCTCCTTGAATTCCTGTAAACGGTTTTCATTGGTAGCTTCCAGGGGAGTGTTGGGTATGGGATGAAACCTGATGAGATTGATTCTGCATTTAAGTCCATCCAATAAACGACATAATTCCTTGATGTGTTTTGGGGTGTCGTTGAGACCATTGAATACAATATATTCAAAGGAAATTCGGCGCTGCCGACCAAAATCATAGGATTTAATGGTTTCAACCACAGCTTTGGCAGAATATTTATGACTAACTGGCATCAGCATGCGACGTTCGGCCTCAAAAGGTGTATGCAAGCTCACTGCCAGATGGCATTGGCTGCTCTCGATGAATTGTTTCATGGCCGGTATAATACCAATGGTTGATACTGTAATCCGTTTTGGGCTCCATCCATAGCCCCAGGGGGAGGTAAGGATTTCTAGGGATCCTAAAACCGCCTCCACATTGTCGAGGGGTTCGCCCATACCCATATACACCAAATTACTCAAGGTGTCGGCTTCGGGCAAACTTTTTACCTGGTTTAGGATTTCTCCGGCACTCAGATTGGCTTGTAAGCCCTGTTTGCCAGTCATGCAAAACAAACAACGCATTTTGCATCCTGCCTGTGAAGAAACACAAAGGGTATTCCTTTTTTCTTCTGGGATATAGGCTGATTCAATAAAATGACCGCTGGCTGTATGAAACAGATACTTTTTGGTTCCATCGGAAGAGCTTTGAACATTGCTGAAGGACCTCAAACCAAACTGATGATTTTCCGATAAAAGGAGTCGGGCTTTCTTTGACAAATTACTCATCTCATCAATGGATGATATGTTTTTTTGATAGAGCCAATTGGCAATCTGACCGGCAGTGAAACGGGGTAGTCCAAGCTCGTTTACAAGCAGTTGTAGTTCGTCGAGGGTTTTACCAAAAAGCCAATCTTTGTTATGGGTCATATACGCTCCAGCCAGGTTTGTTTTGAATCAGCAAAGTTAGCTTAAATTTGTACTCTTGCTAATCTTAACAGCAAGCGTCATGTGTTCTTAACTTACTAATAGCATCAACTCGAATAATAACTAATAAAACTATATCTCTATGCACATCCACATCCTGCAACATGCCGACTTTGAAAAACCAGCCCTTATAGAGAAGTGGGCTATCCAAAAAGGCCATAAAGTAAGCTTCACCAAATTATACGAAGCCTTTGCTATTCCTTTTCCTACAGAATTTGATCTACTGATCATAATGGGTGCCCCTATCAATGTATACGATGATGAAATGTATCCTTGGCTAAGCGATGAAAAGGATTTCATCTATAGGAGCATTCAACAAGGGAAAAAGGTGTTGGGTATTTGTTTCGGGTCACAACTCATTGCCGATGCACTGGGCTCCAAAGTTTATGCTAACGCCCACAAAGAGGTGGGCTGGTTTCCACTAAAGAAAGAAGATCCCGGATCACACGCATTGTTGGATCTTTTTCCAGATAAGCCCATGGCCTTTCACTGGCATGGTGATACCTTTGATATCCCTGAGAATTGCAACCACTTGTTCTCATCAGAGCTAACACTCAACCAGGGTTTTGTTTATCAGGACCGGGTCTTTGCCCTTCAATTTCACTGGGAAATGGATAAAGACAGCATGCAGGAGGTTCTTCCCCATATGGAAGAACCATTAGAAGGAGAGCCCCATATGCAAACAAAGGCGGAATTAATGAATACCGCTGGTTTTCAGTCCAATGCTGATTTTATTGTCAGACTCATGGACTATTTGGAAGATTTATAAGGGTCTGAAAACCTATACATTTTTCAGATGATTTCAACTTTGGTTAATCTTCTTCCGTTGAAAAAAAATTATCTTTGGAAGCTGTGTTTTGGTAATGAATGGAAAAAGGAATACAGTTTCAGACGCAGAACTAACAAACATTTATTAATAAATACTAACGGTATGAATAAAAATCGATACTCTTTCATCCTTAGCCTTGTGTTCATTTTTACTGTCTTAACAGGTGGGCAAATATTGGCACAAGTGGAAGTTGATGATCCAAACCTGGACAGGATTCCCAAATGGTATTTGGATCAAATCCAAAATCAGCAAAGACAGGCTTCAGAGGTGATTACCATAAACGATTATGATAATTTTTATCTCGGAGTGGACTTTGCTGAAGGTCATATTAGTGTGAATCCGATGGAACCTACACAGTTCTTTACAGCATACAATATTGACGATTCCCATTATACTATGGACGGCCACAACTGGGAAAACAGCAATCCGACCTGGAATGCCAATATGAGAGGTGACCCATTAACCGCCTATGATAGTCTCGGAAATCTTTATTATGAGAATATGTATGGGTCAAGTATACAGGGATGTAAAGTGGTAAAATCCACCGACAACGGACAAACCTGGTCATCGGCTGTTACTGCTATTTCAGGAAATGATAAAAACTGGATGTGCGCTGACCAGACGGCAGGGCCATACGCCAATTCGGTGTATACGGTCATGACGAACTCAGGCTCTGGTAATTTTGCCAGAAGTACGGATTTTGGAGCCACCTGGCAAACCACCTTCTCCCCATCCACCCAGTCGCTACCGGGAATGATGTGTGCCGTGGGTGCCTACCAGAATGTTCAGGGTGGTGCTGTATATGTGGTAACCAACAGTGGTAGCTCATTTGCTTCTACCTATACCTTTTACCGTTCATTGGATGGGGGCTCTACTTTTACTCAAATGTCAGCCCAACAGTTTGCAGGTTATGTGGGTCGCGATGTCAGTGGCAGGAACTCGGTAGAAAATATGAGGACCCGCCCTTACCCGTTTATTGCGGCGGATAACAGCTTTGGCCCCAACCGTGGTCGACTGCATCTGGTGTATGCCTCAAACGACCCACCAGGAAATGGAAATAAGCCTGACATCTGGGCACGTTACTCTGACGACGGTGGAGCTACCTGGTCAAACGAAAAAAGAGTCAATACTGGTTTCTTCCCTACCCAAAGCCATCAATGGCAACCAGCTATCTGGTGTGATAAGGATAATGGAAAACTCTATGTCCAGTGGATGGACAGTCGGGATACACCAACCAACGACAGTGCCATGATATATGCCACCTATTCTGATGATGGTGGTGAGACATTTCTCCCCAGCCAGCGGATTTCCAACGAAAAAATGAAAATCAACTGTACTACCTGTGGTGGGGGTGGAACACCACGATATCAGGGAGACTATAGTGGAATTGTTTCCAATCCGGATGTTTCCATGGCTACATGGAGTGATTTCCGCTGGGGCAGTTTTGCCACTTTTACTACCTATTTCCCCGATTTTGCCATGAGGGTATATCCAACAGCCAAAGAAATATCTTATAAGGATACCTTATGGGCAGTGGTTCCGGACGTGAAGCTATATGATAATGAAGCTATTTTCACGGCCACCATGGAAGATCCCGGAACAGGTACTTTTACCATCGAATATCCCATGGGGAATTCACTGACAGTATTTCCTGACTCTATCCCTATTGTTGTGATTGCTGATGGCGTTCCCGTGGGTTCCTATGCCATGGAAGTAAAGGGTGAAGGCCCCAATGGTACGCCGGTTCATTTTCGTGAGGCCACCATAAATGTGATACCATTGGCTCCACCAATGGCAGGCTTCAGCGTTAGTGACACCACTACTTGTCTGGGAACAGGAATTAACTTTATTGATGAGTCAATCAATGCTCCTTCCAGTTGGTTGTGGACGTTTGAAGGCGGAACACCAGCTACTTCTACCGCTCAACATCCCCTTGGAATTGTTTATGATGCAGAAGGCAGTTATGATGTGAGCCTTGAGGTATCCAATTCCTCAGGAAGCAATACCATTACAAAAACTGATTTTATTGTAGTGAACGTATTGCCACAAGAACCGACAGGAGATCCTATGATGGCCTGTGTTAACGAAGAAATACCACCACTTGAAGTGAATGGCGTAGGTATCACCTGGTACGACAGCCCTGATCTGATAGAAGTTGTGGGCTATGGAAACATTTTCGAAACCAGTGATACACTGGCAGGAGCATATACTTATTATGCTACCCAAACACAGAATGATTGTGAAAGTCCGGCCCTGGAAATCACGCTGACGATTTATGACACACCAGCAGTGAGCATGATGCCAGTGGATACCTTGTGTTTGAATGCCGAATCCTTCACATTGGAAAATGGTCTACCCGAAGGTGGTACCTATTTTGGAGCTGGTGTAGTGGATGGAATGTTCGACGCAGCTGTTGCAGGTGAAGGTGTTCATATGTTGGGATATACTTATGCCGATGAGCATTCCTGTGCCGATACTGCCTATACCGATGTGGTTGTGGTTGGTCTGCCTGAGGTGAGTCAGGAAGCCTTTAACCCGGTTTGTCTTGATGCAGAGGCTTTTGCATTGACAGGTGGTCTGCCTGAAGGCGGCGTCTATTCAGGTGTTGGTGTTATGGATAATATGTTTGATCCTGAAGTTGCCGGTGAAGGAGAACATGAAATTACCTATACCATTATGGGCGATTTCTGTAACAATGCTGCCACACAAATGTTAGTGGTAAATGCCTTGCCTGAAGTTGTTCTGGGCAATGACACCACCATTTGTGGTAACCAAACCATTACCCTGGATGCTACCACTGACAATGCAGCTTCCTATCTGTGGATGCCTGGTGGCCAAACCACAGCAACAGTTAATATTGATTCCCTGGGCATCGGCTTGGGTGATGAAGAAATAGGTGTATTGGTTACCGATAACAATGGCTGTGTGGGTGGTGATGCCCTGATTCTTAGTTTTATCGACTGTACTGATATTGAAGATATCATTGGTCTTGAAAGTGTTCAGATATATCCTAACCCCAATGATGGTAGCTTTAATTTCAATGTAACCTCATTTAAATCCATTACTGTCAACCTGGGTGTATATGATGCCATGGGTGTGAAGCATATGGAGATAAAAGATGTGGTGATTGATGGTGCGTATAACAAACGCATCATGCTTCAGGATATCAGCCCGGGATTGTATTTTGTTACCCTTGAGAATAAAGATGGAAACTTCATCAAGAAGTTCCTGGTGGAATAACCTCACATAGGAGATTATTTCATTTCGAAATATGGATAAAAAACCTGAAGTTCTGCTTCAGGTTTTTTTCTGTACAGTGAGTTGTGGATGGGTTTTGCTGGTGCTGAATTAAAATATGTGTAGCTTTGAGTATCAATTCTGATTTTAAAAAAACAACTGTATTGGTGAGACCATCACTTCTACTCATATGGCCGGTAATTTTAATTGGTTGCTGTTTTGGATTCACAGCACTAAAAGCCCAGAATACATCTCTTGCCGATACCGCCATATCACTATATCTGTCTGATACAGTGCCTGTTGATATAGGGGAAGTGGTCATTACAGCTACACGTACTTCCAAAAGAATCATTGATATTCCCTATCCGGTGAGCAGGCTGAATTATGTGGATTACCGGCATGAAAGAAAACTGGGGGTGGACCAACTCCTGTCCTCAGTGCCCGGTATGTTTTTACAATCCCGCTACGGCAACCACGATGTGAGGGTTTCAATCCGTGGGTTTGGCAGCCGATCAAATTCTGGTATCCGGGGGGTTCGCATTCTCCTCGATGATATTCCTGAATCCGAACCCGATGGGCAAACCCGTATCGAGGCCATAGATTTTAACTCCATAGGGCGCATTGAAGTGGCCAAAGGTAATTTATCTTCCCTGTATACCAACGCACCTGGCGGAGTGGTCAATTTCATCAATGATATTGATTTCATGAGGTCTTCAGTTAGCCTCTTTAACCAGTTCGGTGATTTTGGTCTGCAACGCAATGGCATTAAAGCAGCATATAGGGGAGATAATTTGGGCGTCCTCACCACATTCAGCAACCACCGCTATACAGGATACCGGGAGCATAACCACGAACGTTGGCATATCGTCAATAGTGTAGTGGAAACCAATCCAACGGAAAATTCCACACTGAAACTATTATTTTATTTCGCTGATGGCTATATTAAATTACCCGGTTCACTTACCAAAGAAGAGTTTGAAATCAATCCTTATCAGGCCGATCAAAGAGCTGTTGATCGAGATATGAAGCGACTATCAACCAAGGGAAGACTTGGGATTCGTTACACCAGTAACTTTGGTAAGAAAAAGAACAATAATTTTGAATTGACATCTTATGCAACCGTTAAATATTTTGAACGAGCTTCACGAGAGTATCGTATCATCAACCGGAATGGATTTGGTTTAAGAGCCAGTTACGGAAATCAGTCAAAACTGTGGGGGCGTACTAATGAATTTGCAATTGGTGTAGATGTGTTGTACCAACCTGCCAGAACAGAGTATTATGACAATATAGGTGGTCAGAAAGGGGATCAGATTAACCAACTCACTCAGGAAAAGATATATAACAATGGCTTTTATATCTCCGATCAGTTTGCCCTTGTTCCTGAGCGCTTTTTTGTTCTGCTGAGTGGAAGATACGATAAGGTTTCCTTTGATCTTAAAGAAGAGACCCTACCTTCAAGGATAGATAGCAGAAGTTTTGATGCTTTCATGCCGAAGCTGGCCTTCCATTATAAGATTAATCCATGGATAGCTGCCTATACATCCTATAGCCTGAGTTTCGATAGCCCTGCTAAAAATGAACTGGAAAGCCTCGATCCCAGTGAATTATATAATCATGACCTGATAGCCCAACAAACAAAAAGTTTCGAGCTGGGTATAAAAGGAAATATAATTCGCGATGATGCTTACTTCTTTAGTAAGCTGTTATTTGAAATCACCGCATTTGATATGAACATCGATAATGAGGTGGTTCCATATGAGGTATATAATGAAGTATATTACAGGAATGCTGCAAAGACTAAGCGGAGAGGCCTGGAGTTGGGATCAACTCTGGAAATTCTTACTGGATTGTCCTGGAGCTTGTCCTATACCTTTTCTGACTTCAATTACAAGACCTATGCTGCATTATCCATAGCCATTGATAGCACAGGAAGTATTGTAAGTTCCGAAGAAGATTATTCGGGCCATGTGGTACCCTCAGTACCCAGGAATAATCTATTCTCTGCTATATCCTATGCTTTGCCAATTAGCCAATATGTGGACGCATTTGCTAAGCTAAGTTATCATGGAGTCAGTGGTTTGTGGGTAGATGATGCCAATACGGATCAAACAGATGCTTACCATTTGCTGAATGGCCTGGTAGGACTTGAAATGAAAGTAGGAGGTTTGAATGTGTTGCTTTCAGGAGGACTCAACAATTTACTGGATGAGGTTTATGTGGGTTTCACCAACACAAATTCCGCTGACCGAAGATTTTATGAAGCCGGTGCCCCAAGAAACTATCATGCTTCCTTAAATATTGGCTACCGATTTTGATTTCAAACTCTATGACAAACAAACCCACATACTATCTCTTCTTATTGCTCCTGGGGCTCTTGATCTATGAGCCTGTTTTATTGTTGGCGCAGACTACTTCGCCCAGATTAGTTTTGGGTGAAAACTACCGAATCCATCCATCTGAGGTCACCCAAACAGAGGTTTTTATAGTTAAAAACCCCCTGGATGACAACAATCTATTTGCTTCCTGCAATACATTGACTTTTATCCCTTTCTTTATTAGCGAGGGTATTTATACTACTGAAAACGGGGGAGCCCAATGGACAGGAACTGACAGCTGCACAGGTGACCCTTTGCAGTTTCACGGAGGAGATCCCGGTATTGCCATCGATAAAAACGGACGTTTTATTCTAACCCGCCTGGGAAGGTCACCATTTGTAGGTTTGTATTCGCATTATTCTGATGATAATGGAAGAAGCTGGTCGCCTCAGCTAGCTATATCCACCGATGATCTTGAAAGGGCAAGCATCGCTTCTGATGTGAATTCAAATAGTCCGTATTATGGACGGACCTACGCAGCCTGGGTGAAATTTGCCCATCCCTTTCCGGTGATGTTTTCATTTACCAATGATGGAGCGGAGGAGTGGAGTATACCCAAGGCCATCAATAATCCACCCAACCGAAGTGCCGGAGGCGATCTGGCCATTGGAACAGATGGCAGCTTGTATTTATGTTGGGCAGGTGTTACGGAATCCTCTCCCTTTAAGGAAATACACGTGGGTTTTGCCAGCTCAGATAATGGTGGTGATTCCTGGTCGACACAGGAGAAGGCTTTTCCAATGAATGGCATAACCGGTCTGTTACCTGACAAAGCCAATATCCGGGTGAATGGTCTCCCCGGGATAGCCATCGATCAATCGGGCGGGGAACGCCATGGGTGGTTGTATATCGTTACTGGCCAAAAAGATTTGTTGCCGGCAGGCAGTGATCCTGATGTGGTGTTGCACCGGTCTTCTGATGGCGGACAGAATTGGTCTGAAGGAATTCGTGTGAATCAGGATGAAATAAATAACGGGAAGACACAATATTTCCCCACCGTATATGTGGATGACTATGGTGGTGTTGATGTGATCTTTTATGATGACCGAAATACCAGTAGTGATTCATCGGGTGTGTATTTGGCACGATCCACCGACGGGGGAGACAGTTGGAAAGAATTTGAGATCAGTGATCACAACGCAAAACCCCAGCCCATCGGAGGTTTGGGGCAGGGCTATCAGGGAGACAATATAGATTTGACGGCAACAGCTACCACCCTCTGGCCGGTTTGGATGGACAATTCCAGTGGAAATTACCAGATATGGACATCACCCATCGAATTTGAAGATGTGGATGGAGTTGAAGAAACTGTGAGTAGAGATATATTTGAACTATATCAAAACCAGCCTAATCCTTTCAGGGAAGAAACCCAAATCAGTTATTCGCTGAAGTCGAAGCAACAGGTGAAATTAACAGTCAGTGATGGCTATGGGAAACCGATAACTGTTCTGGCAGATGACATGCAGGCAGCGGGAGCATATCAGGTGAACTTCTCACCAACTCAGCTAAACCTCAGGCCTGGATTATATTATTATAGCTTACAGGTCGGGCAATTGAAAACCGTCAAAAAGATGTTACTCATCGATTAGCAGCATGGACTTGGTATCGATGACCATACCGTTCACTAGCAATTGAGAATAATACAGACCTTTGGGAAGACCTGAAGCGTCGAACAGGACCTGATATTTTCCAGCTAAGGCATCCCCATAAAACAAACTTCTGATTTTTTGACCCCCGGAATTCATGAGGATTAATTCTATGCTCATTTGCGTTTGATGGGCATCACCTATATGGAAAGCTATGGTGGTTTGTTGGTGGAAAGGATTGGGATAATTCTGATGCAATTGTATGGGTAAATCATGATCAATAAACTCGATAGTCCCAACAGAGCCATCAGGAATAAATCTCAGTGCTCCGCCTTCATAACCCACCGCGTACCCATGCCACTCATCAGGGAACATTACATCAAATATGGCCATGGATTCGGGCGTGTCGATTTCGGTCCACACCTGACCTGTATCTGTACTGTAAATAAACTTGTTTCTGGGACCCAATGGAGCCCAGACTTCATGTGCATTTACGAAATCCAGATCCACGGCATTACCCTGGATGCCGACTTCATCATATGACCATTGCAGTCCACCGTCCCAGCTCCGGATAAGTCCCACGCCATAACCAAAGTCAGGATCACCACCTGCTCCCATAATATGCAGAGAATCGAAAAGGTGTAATTGGTGTACTTCATCTGCAGGGGCTTGTGATACATCTATAGCTGACCAGTGCTCACCACCATCATGGGTATGCCAGCAAACACCTGCGATATCAAAAATGCCACCACTGGCATAGCCATATTGCTCATTGTAGAACTGTATACTGAGTACCGGAAAAAAGGCCAGGGTAGAGGTGTCGATACTGGCCTGCTGCCAACTTTCACCACCATCCTGGGTGTGAACAAGGGCATGAGGACTGCCACCCATCCACCCGTTTAATGAATCAAGATAATGGATGCAATTGATAAAAATATTCTCTTCAGGATAAGGATAGCTTATCCAGTCATTACCTCCGTTATAAGTTTTAAGCAGGACGGTTCCATAGGGTGGCTCGCTGTAGTTCACAGCTGCAGCCCATCCCAATTGGTCGCTTTGAAAGTAAATGCTATAAATGTCATGAATAATTGTACTGTTCTGGAACTCCCATTGTAAACCTCCATCCTGTGTGTGGAGTATAATACCTGAGTCGCCTGCCACCCAGCCTTTAAGGCTGTCTGTAAAAAAAACCGAATGCATATCTTGTTGGCTAGGCAAAGCCATGCTTTCCCAGCTTCCTTGTGGGAATAACTTCTCATGAGCTGTTATCGCGAATAACAAGATGAGGAAATGACCTATGTGAGGCTTATATTTATGCATGGGTGGCTGTGGCTGTTAGCATCCTCAAAAGTAATAAAGCTGTTAATATTGAGACGGATTGAACCTAAGAGTTTCTATTGTTTATTTTTACCACTCTTAAGCGTATAAATAGTAAGAAATGAGTAAAAAATGTTTGATTACAGGCGCTTCCAAAGGAATTGGAGCGGCACTTGCACGGCAGTTAGCTCAACAAGGGTATGATTTGGCTCTTCTGGCCCGTACAACTGATGAGCTGGATTTGCTAAAAAGAGAACTTGAATTCCATGGTGTTCAAATCAGATTACTGGAAGTTGATCTAACCCACACAGATAAAGTGATCGGTGCTATTGATGGCATTCTTGAAGAATGGGATGGCTTTGATGTACTGGTGAATAATGCAGGCATGGGTTTCTTTGGTGATATGGAGAGCATGAGCATAGAAGCCTGGGACCAACTCATGTCAGTGAACCTAAGGGCTTCATTCCTGGTGAGCAAATACCTGGTTAAAGGCATGAAAAAACGAAAGAGAGGACATATTCTCACTGTAGCTTCAGATGTTTCCAAGCGTGTTTTTGCCGGAGGTGCTGCCTATTGTGCCAGCAAATATGCACAGGATGCCCTGTTTTCAGCACTGAGAAAGGAAGTTCATAGTTATGGTATCAAAGTAAGTATGGTATACCCAGGATTGGTGGATACTGATTTCCATGCTTCTGTTGATGAGGCTGCAAGCACCTGGTTGCAGGCAGAAGATGTGGCCAACGCCATTGCCTATATCCTGAATGCACCCAAACATGTAGTTATTGATGAATTGATGATTCATCCCATGAGTCAGGATTATTGATTTAAGTAACATTGAGCTATTGTCACTCGCTTTGGAATTCTTACATTTGAAATCACTAACATAAAAACCCTCTCCAAATGAAAAAAAGTATTGTTTTCCTCGTCTTTTTCTTTGCCGTTCTCGTTGGCTATTCCCAGATTTATGTGGGTGATATTAACATCAACAAAAAAAGCGGCATCACCTATGTTGAGTTGGTAGGGATTACGAAAAACTACAAACAAGCGGTACACGTTGATTATGGGCAATCCAAGCCAAAAGTTGAGGAAATCCGTGATAAGAATGGCACCATCGCCCGATCAGGTAACATTATTTCTGCCATGAATCTAATGACCAAAAACGGTTGGGAATTTGTAAATTCCTATGGTTATGGAACCCCTGACGAATGTGTGGTTCGTTATCTGTTTAAAAAGGAAGATCCCAATAAGAAGAGGAAGTAGGGATCTGGTCTTCTCCATCTTACCATTATTATTCAATACCAGTCAGATGTATTGATGAGATAGCTCTCTTTGTTTTATAAGGGGTAGTGTTGGTATTATGGATGGCCAAATAAAAAGTAAATCCTAACAAATATTCAATAAAACTATGCAAACACACAATAGGATTGTGCTCTGCTAATCAGCAGTATACCTTTGTTTCGTAACAAAAAAATACTGCTATGAAACCACTAGATTTACTATTGAAATTACGAAAAACACTGCCAATTCTGATCATCTGTTTTTTGGCATTTTACCAAACAAGCGCTGGGGATTTATCTGATAAGGAGCTTTCTTCTATGCTAGCCTCTCAGTTGACAAACACTGCATTTATTGAGAATACAGGCCAGCAGTTTGAAAGTTGTTCCTTTTTTGCAAGGCCCGCATCGGCCTTTGTATTTGTTATGGATGATGGGAGTATTCTATATTCATCAAGAGCCAAAGGAAATGTTCTTGCTACTGCCCAGAATGTGCGCGAGTATTTTGAGGGAGCTTCTAATTATTCCATTACGCCATATAGTGAAAAAGAGGCCTATACTCATGAGTACAAAAGGAATGGAGATGAAATACTTCATTACAAAAGCAGAAAGTATGAACTGCTGGAGTACCGTGATATTTACTCGGGGATATCTATGGATTTAGCCATTTCCGGAAATAGTATCGAAAAACTATTTTTTATCAGCCCTTTTGCTGATCCTAGTCAAATCTGCATTGGATTTGACAATGGGGTTCCTCAAATAAATGATAATGGTGAACTTGTGATTGGATCTGAAGATAAACAACTGCTTTTTAGCAAACCTTTTGCCTATCAAGTACAAAACGGCACTAGACAAATAGTAGATGTTGAATACGTTATCAATGACAATACATATGGGTTTAAATTGGGAGCATACGATCCAAGTCTAGAATTGATAATTGACCCTTTACTCGCAGGAACTTATCTGGGAGGGTATTATGGCACCAGCATTTTGGATATGGCCCTGGATGCACAGGGTAATGTATATGTGACAGGCAATATTTGGTTACCACCCGACAGCAATGACGTATTCGTATTCAAACTCAACAACACCCTAACCACCATACTGGAAGATGTCTATATCTATGGATCCTGGAACGAATCGGGACATGCCATTGCCCTGGATCCCTGGGGTGATATCTTGGTTACGGGAGTGACAAAGTCACCTGATTATCCGGTGAATCAGGGATGCTATGATTTGACCTATAATGGTTATTATGATTTGTTTGTCTCTAAAATAAGCAGTGATTTTGAATGGTTGCTGGCTTCCACCTATCTGGGAGGTACTGAAAATGATGGAACACATAGTGTTAACCTGGATATGGCATCAAATGGAAATGTTTGGATAGCAGCTGATACAAGGTCCACAGATATGCCCATTGTTGGAAATGCTTATCAGCCTACCCATCCAAGTCCCGGCTATGAGGTAGCTTATATTGCCCAACTGGACAACAGCCTTATGACAGTTCTGTCATCTACATATTTTGGAGGGCAATATTCTGATGGAGTGTATGCCTTGAAAGTAGCTCCCAATGGTAATATTATATTCGGCGGGTATACCTGGTCTGATAATTTTCCTCATACCGAGGGCAGCAGAAATGATGCACCGGATGCCTATATTTCTATGTTGAGCCCCGACCTCTCACAAATGATAAGCTCAAAGTTTTTGGGAGGATCAGCAACAGCAACATCAGGCTATACCTGGGAGTATACCACTGATATTGCAATTGATCAGCAATTCAATATTTATGTCTTGGGTGAAACCATGGCCAATGATTTTCAACCCATTACATCGGGAGTATTTCAGCCAACTTTTGGTGGTGGTGCACACGACTTTTTTTTAATAAAGTTTAATCAGAATCTAGTCCTGCAGAAAGCTACCTATTTTGGTGGTGGTGGAGACGAATTTAGTTTAGCTAGAGCGTCTTGTGCTTTGTCGTCAAACAATAGGATCTATATGGCAGGATGTACTTATTCAAACCAGGCCAATGGTTTTCCACTGGGTTCAGCTTCCTATGATGTGACCTACAATGGGAGCGGGGATGGTTTTGTGTCATGCCTTGACGCTAATTTGAATACACTCGTTGCTTCAAGTTTCTATGGAGGGAGCAAGTCGGAAATTATCAATGATGTTCAATTGGATGCCAATGGAGATGTTTTTGTTTGTGGGAATACCATATCCGAGGACTTACCTACTACACCTAACGGCTGGGCACCAAATAAAATAGCCGATCCTAATATAGGAGAAGCTTTTGTTGCCAAATTTGATCCACTCATTACAGCAGATCCTACCGGGATGCATGAAATCAGTAGAGATCAGGAGGAGTACAGCCTTGTGGTTTATCCAAACCCCTGCCGCACTCACACTCAAATTAGTTTTACGCTGGAAGCAAAAGCTAATGTTGATATTAGAGTGTTGGATATTAATGGTCGCTGCCTGTTACAGCCGGTTTCAGCTACACTGGATGTCGGGGATTACAACTATACCTTACATCTGCATGAAAAAGCTCTCAATGCGAGACAGTCTTGTGTGATCGATATGAGTGTTAATACTGATGGTCAATTAAAAAATGTCAGAAGAAAATTACAGATCCTCAGCGAATAAATTACCTGTTATTGTTGTTTGGGCCCTGTGGATCTCGCCATGGGGCTTTTTTGACCCTACAAAGCATCCAAAGCCAATTGGAACCTCTTGCTAACTTCTTCTGCCACATTCATTAATTCTTCATTGCCAAGCATCTTCATCAGCGCCGATGGGTTCACCATAACTACCTCGGTTTGATGCTCACTGACATATTTTATCAATACCTTACAAGGGAGAAAAAGACCGATATTCTCTTCATGTTGCAGGGTTTCATAGGCAAATTTTGGATTGCATGCACCTAAAATGGTATAGGGTTTCATCTCAACACCATCCAATTTTTCTTTGAGGGTTTTATCCATTTCAATCTCAGTGATTATACCAAAGGATTGCTCCTTAAGAGCTATTCGAACCTGTACATTGGTTTCATCAAAGCTAGCATCAATTGTTTTGCTGAAATAATACTGATCCTGATTTTGGGCTTGAATGCTTACTAGAATTATGCTGGAAAAGATAAGTGCAAATACAGTTTTTAGGGACATGATTTTAGGTATGGGTTTATACAAAGTGGTTTGAAATACTTCCGCAAAATTAATATAAAATACATATAGATGTTTAAATATGTTGTCATTTCTTGTAAGGCTTAGCTTCTAAAATTTATATTTGTGTTATGATAGAAACTGATGTTTGCATTATTGGAGCAGGTCCAGGAGGGGCTATGACTGCTTTAAGACTTGGGAAAAACAATATCCCGTTTGTAATAATAGATAAGGCTGAATTTCCACGAGATAAAGTATGTGGTGATGGATTGACAGGAAAAGTTCACCTGATGCTCAAACGAATTTCACCGGATTTGTTCGACAGATTTGTGGAGAAGGCCAAACCCATGCGATCGCGAGGTGCCCGTCTGTTTCTCATCAACGATCAGCCGTTGGATCTATGTTTTGATATTGGAACTGAAGAGGAGAGGAAACTGTCGAAATTGCATACCTTAAAACGCAAGGAGTTTGATGCTTTTATGATAGAAGAGGTGTCCAAATTGGACACAGGCAAGATTATCCTTGGAAAGGCGGTGAATAGTACCCGCAAACTGAAGGATGCTTATCTTGTTGAGGCCGATGGTGTACAAATTAAATCTAAGATAGTGATCGATGCCTCAGGTGCCACAGCGAAAATTGACGGTGATATCCATAAACCAGTATCGGCTGATAAGAGAACTGCGGTGGCAGTGCGCACATATTACGAGGGAGTTACCGGATGTCATAAGGACGACTATATTGAATTGTATTTTACTGAAAAAGTGATTCCCGGTTATTTTTGGATTTTTCCCTTACCCAACGGCCAGGTGAATGTGGGTCTGGGTATGCTTAAAAGTGAGGTCAGCAAACGAAAGCTTAAATTGGGTAAACTTATGGATGATTTGATTCAAACCCATCCATTACTCGCCGAGCGCTTTCAATCGGCCAAACAGCTGGATAAATTAGGAGCCCATCGTCTACCCCTTGGCTTCCCTACCTTTGGCGTTTCAGGTGATCGATATATGCAGGTGGGTGATGCAGCTCACCTAATCGATCCATTTACAGGTGAAGGGGTTGGAAACGCTGTTTACAGCGGTTATTATGCAGCAGAACAAGCCATAGAATGTTTGGTCAATGATCGTTTTGATGCGAAATTTATGAAGGCTTATGATAAAAGACTGAAAAGGGTAATGGGCAATGATTTTTTCCTGAGTCGAAAGCTGCAGCGGCTCATGTTCTACCCAAAACTTACCCGATGGTTGACCAAACGTATTCTTGCAAACAAACATATGGCACAAATAGGCTCGTCCTTATTTATTGATGAATCCTACAGAAACAAACTGAAAAACCCAATATTCGGATTGAAGATATTGTTTAATATCCGATAGTGATAGCATTATTGTTCCTAGTTAGTGGACCCTGAATTTTAGAAAAAAGACTTGTTATAGAGTGAGGAAAGTATTATTCGCTAGTAGTATTTGGCAATGAGTTGAAGGAGTTTCTCTTTGTATATGGGCTTGGGTATATAATCGTTGCAACCAGCAGCTATTGCTTTTTCCTTATCACCGCTCAAGGCAAATGCAGTTTGAGCTATAATAATCACATTCTTATTAAACTCACGTATTTGGCGGGTGGCCTCATAGCCATCAAGTTCAGGTATTTGAATGTCCATTAATACCAGATCGATATCAGGATTATTGAGGCATGCGGCTACAGCTTCAGTTCCTGAACGCACATGGATAATCTCCCTTGAAAAACTTTTAATGGCTAATTTGATCAGCATAATTGAAGTGTCATCATCTTCAACAATCAGTGTGCTTAGTTTTGAATCAGGCTTGAAATCAGTGACATCCATAGACTCATGACCATCAGGTTTGCTGTCTTTTTCTTCAGTATGATAGGGTAGACTAAAGTAAAATGTGCTTCCTTTACCTTCCTGGCTTTCCACCCATATTTTACCGCCAAGCATCTCCACATAAGCTTTTGATATGGATAAGCCCAGCCCGGCACCCTGGTGTGCATCTGCTCCACTCATGTCTGCTTGAATAAAGCGTTCAAAAATAGCTTCCTGCCTGTCTTTAGGAAGACCAATTCCGGTATCTTGGACATAGAATTCCACATCCAGTCCACCACCAGATTTTTTCAGTTTATAACCCACTTCAATTGATCCTTTTTCCGTGAATTTAACTGCATTTTTAATCAGGTTGCTCAGTATGGCAAACAGTTTTTCTCTATCTGTAATGATACTTGCCCCACTTGCAGGTAATGATTTGTTAATGGAAAACTGTATGCCTTTTCCTTGAACCTCGGGTTTGAAAAACTTGTGAATGTAATCTAATTGATCATTAATATTCGACTCCTGGAGTGAGACAGAAATCAAACCCGACTCAATTTTCGAAATACTGACAATATCGTTGATTATATTGAGCATCCGAATACCGCTTTTCTCTATAATACTGATATACTCTTGCTGTTGTTCACCAGTAAGCTGAGATTCCTTGAGCAATTCAGCAAAGCCAAGGATTCCATTCATTGGGGTGCGGATTTCATGGCTCATATTGGCTAAAAAAGCTGACTTTAACCGATCACTCTCCTCTGCTTTTTCTTTTGCTTTTTCGATTTCTTTGGTTGATTTCCGTTTCAAAAAATATAACACACTCATCAGAATGATGATGCCTATTGACAAAACTGCAGTGATGAAAAAGAAGATGCTCTCATTGTTTTTCTTTTTGAGTTTTATCTTTTCTGTCAGTGTTTTCTCTTTTTCCAATTCGAATTGCGATTTAAAAAAGCGTACTTTCTCATTGGTTTTTTGAGTCGTAAGTGAGTCGCTAAGGGAGTTTCTTAATTCAGTATAATACAGCGCCCTCTCATAATTGCCTTCTGCTTTGTACAATTTGGCAAACTTCCCATAACCATAGACCAAATATATCAAAGCTTTTTGCTCATCCGCAATTCGAATGCCTCGATTTAAATAATAGTGGGCTGAATCAAATACGCCCAGTTCACTAAAGTTTCCTCCAATATTCAATAAAGAAGCACAAATGGAAATTCGGTGTCCTATGTTTCTTCGCAACTCGTAAGCCTGCTTGTTGTATGTGAGCGTGCTTTTGAAATCTCCTTTTATTGATGCAATATGTGCTTTGAACGCATATAAAGATGAAACTTCATTACGCAAACCCAATTCATTGCAATACATTATGGAGCTGTCGATATAAAGGTTGGCTTTGTAGTATTCCAAATTTTTGATGTAACTGGCAGAAATGCTTCTATGAATTTTCTGCAAGAGCAATTTATTATTTGCTCTTTTCGCCAGTATCAGGGCCCTGTTGTAATAATAAAAAGATGAATCGTATACCTTATTGTGATAATGAATCTTTCCAAGTAAAAGTGTTGATCGAATCAGACTCGAATTGTTGTTTGCGGTTTTTGAAGAATTAATGGCCAGTTTAGCATAATATTTAGCAACAGAGAAATCCTGAAGGATGATATATAAATTGCCATAGTTAATATAAAGGTCAGGTTTTAAACTGTTAAGGTTGTTTTTGCTAATAATTTTAAAGGCTGTTTCCAGCGAGCTTAAACCATTGGCATAATCTGAAAGTGTAACATAATAGCGCTCTAAGTCCAAATAAATCTTGGCCAAGAGGAAATTGTTTCCTTCATCTATGCATGCTTTTTTGGCCCTGTTATAATAAATTAAGGACTTCTGCCTGTTGCCAATACTAATATTAATATAGGCCAACTCGATGAGTGATTCTATGATCATTTCTTTATCATCCAGCTCTATGGCGAAATCAATGGCCTTGTTTCCATACAACACCACACTATCGTAATTCGAAAACCGGTATTCTTTTGCTATGGATAAAAAAAGCTTTGTTTTGGCGCTATCTGTGGATTCTGAAATACCTGATTTGAGGCTGTCAATGGTAGTGGTTTGAGATACGCCCGGCGATATTGTGAAAAGCAATAAAAATAATGAACATAGTCGCATCACAAGTTTGCCATTAGAGAGATACCTCCTGGAGTTGTTAATGAAAAGTGTTCGGAAATCGGACTGTAAGAGCATAAATACTGAAAGGGCCAAATGGCTTGATTAACTAAAAGCACTAAGGTAGATATTTTTTCATTATTCAAAATAGCAGCAGGTCAATGAAAAAGCTATTATTAAATAGCTCACATCCAGGCATGCCAAGATCACATATGAATTGAATACCCATATTTTGTTTAATGCACTACGCAGGATTGGCACTGCAACCGTTGATAGCTCAATAGCTTTTGCCATTTTTGTTGGTTACTGCCATTTCCATAATGGAGAGATGAAAATGCGCCACGAAATTTTTTTCATGGGCTTCCCTTGTGTGAAGCAAGTACGCTTAAATATGTTCCCATAAGTTTGCCATCACAAATTATCAGGTTTACTGCAGGCATTATCATCTCCACTGAGAATTATCACATTGCTGTGCAGCACTTTTTGGTTTTGATTTACATTCAGCCTGTAAATTACGGGGTAAATTATTTGGCTAGATTGGAAAATATAAAATGATAATGGATCAAATTTCAGAAAAATGCATTTAGGTATTCATTCCCAGAAACATTCCACCAATATAGGGTATGAGCCAAATGAGCCAAACGATAAAGCTGTAATGGTGGAAACTTTTACGTAATTTCTTCTTGTCTTTGTAAACCACCCGGCTGGCCCAGATGGCATGTGCAAGCATCAGCCACAGAGCGATTTGACCAGTTAAGGTATGAATGTCAGTAAAATCAAAGGGGTTGTCGGTGATATAATGCATGGCCCAGGTACCTGCTACATCGAATGAAAAACCAATCCAAAAAGCAACCACATGCCAGGTTTTCAGGTATTTGGAAATACGCTCAGCCCAAACGCCTAGGGAGTAAAACAAGAGAGCCAGACTTACCGCAACAGTTGAGAAAATTACGATGGAGGACATAAATATAAATCCAATATGGATCTTAAAGATACTCATTAGCCACTATATATCATCAGTGTTGCCAACATAATTGTATTTTTGGTAAAAACTGAAAGCATGAAAGATTCCAAACTAGATCTCTTTAAAATTTGTATCATTATTTTGTTGGCTGGGTTTTTATATACCTACTACCAGGCTTCTCAATTTGGTCGTTACGAGCTTCACGACACAATGGTCTTTGATACGAAAACAGGATGGACACGTACAATTGAGTAGGTTTTATTTAATTACTCACTGAATTTAAAACATACAGGCCCCATCTGTTTTAATTAGTCTACTTTTGTGGGCCAACTAAACTGTCAGTTATGAGAAAAGTACTCCTCTTAGTTTTTGTTGTAATCCTTATTACACCCGTGTTCTCACAAAACAGAGCACCCAAAAAGATAAGGCAAGCCTTCGAAAACATGGTTCCCAATGCAACGGAAGCCCAATGGTCAACACCTAAAGAAAGGGTTTCAGCCAAGGAGAAAAAGTATACCGTTAATTACCAGTTGGATAATGATAGTGTGTTTTCACGCTTTGATTATAAAGCCAATTGGTTGATAACAGTAACCTATATTCCCATCGAAGAATTACCTGAGGCAGTGACCAAAGAGATTTCTTCAAGGTATATGAATGCTGAAATTACCAAGGCGGCCAGGTTGGAAGAGCCTGGGTTTGACGGTTATGGAGTGATCTATATGTATATGCAGGACCAATGGACCATTCAGATTTCGAAGGAGGGGAAGATTTTACGAAGGATCCTCAAAAGTGATGGTTTTAAGTTCAACTAAGAATTAATCCTTAGCACTTCACGCTCTTTTGGATTTGCAATCCGAAAGTTTAGGGAAGCGGATTCCTGCCTGCGGCAGGCAGGTTGAATCCGCAATAGTAATAAGTCGGGATTGCAAATCCCGACCAGTGTACAGAAATATTATCCGATTACAATCACCAATCCAGTCCGTATTGGTCACTGATATCCAATGGTGGCATAGGACCACTCAATGGTTTCAGGTCTTTTACATACCAATCCAACCAGGCCATCTGACGGTATAACACATCGATGCGTCCCACCTGTTTTCTGTTGCCATGTCCTTCACCGGGATATTGCACCAACCTGACGGCTGGATGATCGTTCATCTTCATACGACGGTGTAATTCCAGACTCTGACCGGGATGTACCCTGGGATCTGCAGCACCTCCATAAATAAGGGTGGCTGTTTTGCTTTGATGCGCCCAGTATATGGGACTCCGTTCAAGGTTCATCTGCCACTGTTCTTCAAGGGGTTTTCCACTGTGAACGAGCATTTCTTCATAGGCAATATCGGTGGTGCCTCGTTTGCTGATCAGATCACTAATACCCACAAACATACAAACCGCCTTCACGTATTGGGTGTAGTAAGTCGCGAACCAGGCGGAAGCATAACCACCATAAGAACCACCAGCCATACCAACCCTTTCCTTATCCGCACCCTTCTGAGCAACCAAATAATCGATACCATCAGCCAGATCATCAAATTCTTTACCCGCAGGATCCATAAATCCTTCCATGGCAAATTCAACCCCGTATCCTGAACTGGCTCTGTAGTTCAGATAGGCCACCATATACCCTTTTCCGGCCATCACCTGTCCTGGTGTTGAATACCTGCTTAACCAGCCATTGCTGTGATGTGATTCAGGACCACCATGTACATAAAGAACCAGAGGGTAGGTCTCCTGGTTGTTGTAACCCACCGGTTTAATGAGGATGCCTTCGATTTCCTTACCATCACGGGCTTTAAACTGTATGATTTCCTGTTCGCCTAACAAGCGTTCTGAAACCTGAGGATTTAAGTTGGTTAGTTTTTGTAGTAGACCTTCACCAGTCCAGGAATAAATATTGGAAGGGTCTTTGGGAGTACTGCCGGTAAAAACAAAATGCTTTAGATCTTCAGTAAACAGGGGTTGTCCAAAAATGATCCCCTGATCCCTGGCATCCAGCAGTATGTTTCGCTTGCCATTCTTGATTTTGATGGTGGATAATTTGGGATACACTCCTTCGCCGGAATAGCATAAAATTTCTTTATTGTTCTTCCAGCCCACCCAGCTCACATGACCTCTAAAATTCTCCGGAGTAAGGTTTGTAATTTCTTCATCCTTTATGGAATAAGTAAATGCCTGACTTACTGCATGGTCATTTATGTTCAGTGCTGAGGCATAGGCCAAAGCTGATCCATCAAAGTTGAATACATAATTACCCAGTTTGCCCGCATTGCCTACATCTTTAATGATTTTATCTGAAGCTATATCAAGAATTTGCAGTTTGCGAAACATATAGCGGTAATCGATGAGGTTTTTTTCTGAGGTAGTAAAAGCCAGCCACTGACCATCAGGGCTGAATTCAAAATTCCATATATGGGTGCCTTCCAGTAATTGCTTATTTGAGATGAACTGGAATTCACTATCCAGTGTGGTGAGAAACAGCTGGTTTATCTTCAGGTTTTCTTCATAAAAAATAAAGTCATAACCCCTTTTCCTGAGTTCTTTTTCCCTTTCTGTTTTAGGTTCAGAAGACAGGTAAGCGATACCTTTTCCGTCAGGTTGCCACCTGTAAAATTTTACACCATTTTCCGCCTGTGTCAGCTGGATCATATCACCACCTGCTGCAGGAATGGCCCATACCTGAGTGGATTCGCCATCTTTCTTATGAGTAAAGCAGATCAGTGAACCATCAGGGTTGTAGTGTGGAGAACCTCCCTTCAACCCTTCTTCAAAAAGCGGGACTGATTCTTTTGTGGTCAGGTCCATTCTATAGTATTTGCGGTGGGCTGATCCAGGTTCCTCATTGGCATTTCTTGGAGTATACACTGAATAGATGAGCTCACTGCCATCTGGTTTGAGATCGTGTGTGCTTGTCCCTTCCAGATTCAATAAATCATCCGGTGATAGTACAGATTGTCCATAGCTTAATTGACAAAAGCCAATGGCAACAAGAAGTAATAGTGTCGAAATAATTGTGGTCGATTTTTTCATGAGCAAATGCGTATGGTTATGTAATAGATGCTGAAATTCAAAAGAAGCCAAATCTACAATTTTGATTCGGAAAAGTTTGTAAATCAAATGAAATTCCTTTGGAAATATAAAATCCTGAAAACAAAAAGCCCTCCGTCGCTGAAGCTAGAGTGCCCTTCGATTGAATGAGGATTTGCACATTTTCAGATTAGTCTTTTGTTTCTGAAGGCTATGCCTGAGCCTGATTTGAGGTATTTTTCAAAATTGTAAGCTTTGTACTTATCTGAAAACGTAATAAAGGTTGTCAGTTCAATGGGTAACCTGCTACTAGTGTAAAGAATTTGTTTGTTTTCATGCCTTATAAGCCTGCCCTTCAAATTATTTGTGCAGCCTGTATAGTAGGTATTGTCCTTGCATTTCAAAATATAAACATACCACATAATGCTTGTTTGTTGTGATCATTGAGCACTTTCGTCTATCGAAGATAAGGAGAATAAATTAACTATCAGTCACTAATGAGTTTCTAAAAAGAACTCCTGAACTAATGCTAATTAGGGTAAAATTATACTTTCTATTGGTAAAAAGGGTTCAAAGTGGATAGTATCCACCGAAGCCCTTCGGGTTTATGAAGTACAGGGAATATATTGTAGCGAAAGAACTACCTGAAAACAAAAAGCCCTCCGTCGCTGAAGCTTCGGAGGGCGAAGGTGGAGAATAGCGGAATCGAACCGCTGACCTTTTGACTGCCAGTCAAACGCTCTAGCCAACTGAGCTAATCCCCCATATTGATGTTGGCTCTCTAGCCATCCCGATAACTATCGGGAGTGCTAATTCCCCAACAAAATTGAGGCTGCAAAGATAATTTTTTTTTCAAAATCCAAGCCTTTTTTTGAAATTCAATTTCACTTTCTGAAAATCTTATGCTACAGCCAATTGCAGGTTGAACTAAGAATGTTTTACCTTAGCCTAACCAAAGCCATTATCATAAGAAAAACTATTACTGATCAAACCTAAAATCTATGAAGCCCTTCTTATTTGCTTGTTTGGGTCTGGCTTTTGCGCTGACTTTCTCTTGTACCAAATCCGAAAGCAGCAAGAATGCACCTGATGCTGTATTATCAATTATTCCTGTAATAGGCGACACCTCCATGGTCATTACTTTTGATGCCACTGGTAGCACTGATGCGGAAGATGCTTCCTCTGATCTAATGTATAGTTGGGATCTTCTGGGAACCCACGAGTTTTCCTCCTATTCCAAAGAAGCAGTTGTCCAATATCAGTATGAGCAGCCGGGAAGCTACCAGATAGGATTACAGGTAATGGACACTGATGGTTGGGTGGGGATGGAAAGCCAGGAGCTATTCATTAGTGATACCCTGCTATCCAATAAAATAATCCTGGTTCAACAAGCTGTCCACATTGCCCAAACTGGCCTTGAACCCTAACCATGAAAAGATTATTCGCTGCCATAAAAGTCAAAGCTTCAGATGAATTACTCGATCTGTACCAACAGCTTCAATCTGATTTAAGGCATGAGAGAATCCGTTGGGTGAATCCTGATAAATTGCATTTGACCCTTCAGTTTTTTGGTGAAACCCATGAGGAACTCATCCCCCAGATGGTCCATCTGATGAATGAAGTGGCTATAGATACCAAACCTTTCAATATCGCACTGGAGAATACAGGGATTTTTGGCAGCAGTTACCGACCCAGAGTCATTTGGTTAGGCATTGAGCCCAAAGAATCAATTACACACTTGTCCAAAGGCTTGCATTCAACAATGGAAAGCATTGGCTTCAAGCGCGACAGACAAAATTATGTGCCCCATCTGACAGTAGGGCGGATGAACAAATTAAACCACAAGAAAGTTTTTAATGAAACCATTGGAAAATTCAGAGACAAACATTATCAAATAGTGGCTGCAGATCACATGCTTTTATATGAAAGTATACTACTGCCTAAAGGTCCTGTTTATGAGATAATTGAGACTTTTCCGTTTCTGAAATTGTAATTAATTGGGGCAGGGCTGCAACAGTTTTTAAAAAAAGAGTGTCATCTAAACAACAAATAAGGACTTTTCAGAGTTATAAGGAATAAATTTTTTTACTTTAGCCAAGCTATATACTAAGGAATTGAGGCTTCGTTTATTATACATATTTTTTATCCTGCTGGGCACTTCTGTTACCCTATTGTACGGACAGCAAGCGCCTAATTTTACCCATCATAAAGATGCACTAATGTTTCACAATCCAGCCTATGCAGGTATGCGTGAAGGCATTTGTGTGAATGGATTGATGCGACAGCAATGGGCAGGTTTTAAAAATGCCGATGGGGATGTAGTAAGCCCACAAACCTATATGATTACTGTTGATTCACCCATTAAGCTGTTTCATGGCGGTCTGGGAGGCAGCATTACTCAGGATCAAAAAAATGATATTTGGACAGACATTGAAGTTCAGTTAGCCTATTCTTTTCATGCACGTCTGGCCTTTGCCGATCTGGGTATAGGAGCTGGTCTGAACCTGGTAAACAAAAGTATCAATGGCTCCAAATGGGATGCCACAGATGATGTGGGAACGGACCCATTATTATCTTCCTCTGATGAGAGTGGAATGCAGGTAGACGGGAATTTTGGATTGTTTTTAAGTAACCCTGGGGGCTATTATATTGGTTTCTCGGTTACCAATATGTTTGAAAGCAAGTTTAAGAACATTACCGGCGAAGTTGGAAATGCAAGAGCCTACCATTTGAATGGAGGCTATTTCTTCGAGCTTCCCAATGCACCCCGATTCACCCTGGAGGCCATGGCACTGCTGCAAACAGATTTAGCTGTAACACAATATAATCTCTCAGGTATCGTTACATACAATGACCGCTTTTGGGGAGGTTTAAACTTTCGGTCGGATATCGCCAACCGGGAGTCAATAGGCGCGATGGTCGGAATGAGGTTTAAAGACTTCAGAATAGGTTACGCTTACGACATCAACATAATGGGTATAGGAGTACCCGGAGGACATGAGGTAAGTGTGGGCTATTGCTTTAAGATTAAGACAGATAGATCGAAAACCAGCTATAAAAATACACGGTATTTATAGCGGTTATGAATTTTGTATAAAAAACCAGATTATAAATAAAGAGTAAAATATTTTTTTATTTTTGATCCGCTTTAAAGGACTAGAAAAAGGATAAAGCGCTCAAATTCAAAATGTTAAATATGAAAAGACTGATTTTATACTTGGTTGTTGTGTTATTTTTAGCAAGTTGCAGCAATTCAGGTAATGGAGAACTCGTTGGTACGCGGAAAAAGTCGAAACCATTTTATCAGCCGGATCCTCACGGTATGGTTTTTATCCCTCAGGGTAGTTTTGCCATGGGTGCCGCAGATGAAGACATCACCAATAGCTTTTTAATTCAGCCTAAAACAATTTCTGTTTCTGCCTTCTTTATGGATGAAACTGAAATCGTTAACGATGAATACAGGCAGTTTGTACATTGGGTAAGAGACTCGATTGCAAGAACCATGTTGGGAGATGTACGACCAGAGGAGTACCTTATCGAAGAGAACGCCAAAACTGGTGAAGTATATGATCCTCCATATTTGAACTGGAAGACCGATATCGATTGGAATAGTGAAGATCAGGATGTGAGAGATGTGTTGGAAGAAATGTACCTTCCTGAGCACGAAAGATATTTCCGTCGTAAAGAAATTGATACCCGTAAACTTATGTATGAGTATTATTGGGTTGACCTTCACGCTGCTGCCAAAAAAGACTTTTCAGAAGATGCCGATTACAGAAATGCAGGTTTGGCCAACAGACCTCAGGGTTTGAGAGACCGTTCAGTTTATGTGCGTAAAGAAACCATTGGAGTATACCCCGATACCTTGGCATGGATTCACGATTATACCTATTCCTTTAATGATCCTTTAACTGAAAAATATTTCTGGCACCCTGCATACGACCATTATCCAGTGGTTGGAGTAAACTGGAAGCAAGCCAAAGCTTTTTGTGTATGGAGAACAGAGTTGTTAAATGCTCATCTTACCGCACAAAAAGGAGAAGTTGCTCTTGCTGAATTCAGACTTCCTACAGAAGCTGAATGGGAATGGGCAGCCCGTGGTGGTTATGCTTTGAACCCTTATCCTTGGGGCGGACCATACACAAGAAACGAAAAAGGGTGTTTCCTCGCCAACTTCAAACCATTGAGAGGAAATTATATTGCTGACGGCGGTATCAGAACCGTTATTGCAGCACATTATCCTCCAAATGACTGGGGATTGTATGATATGTCAGGTAATGTGGCCGAGTGGACCAACAGTGCATTCGATCCATCATCCTACAACTTTACCTGGGATATGAATCCAAATTATACTTATAATGCAAAAGAAGATGACCCACCAGTAATGAAAAGAAAAGTTGTTCGTGGTGGATCATGGAAAGACATCGCTCATTATCTGCAAGTAACTACCAGGGCCTATGAATACCAGGATACTGCTAAATCTTATGTAGGATTCAGATGTATCCAACCCTTCCTTGGAAGAAACAAAGGAGACAATCCAAACAAAGCTTCTCGCATTTATAACTAGCAAACAAATTAATTAACCGGAAAAATAACTGTATTTAACAAAAAGAAATTATCATGGGCTTATTTGATTTTACAAGATCACGACGTTATAGGAATTTCATGGCCAAAGTATATGGCCTGGGTGCTTCAGTAGTATTGATTGGAGCACTTTTCAAAATTAACCACTACCCAGGTGCTGACCTCATGCTGATCATTGGTTTGGGAACTGAAGCCATTATTTTCTTCTTCTCTGCTTTTGAACCACCACACGTTGAACCCGACTGGAGTTTGGTTTATCCCGAATTGGCTGGTATGTATCGTGGTGTTAAAGGAGATGGCGTTCAGAAACGCAAATCACCAACCGAGCGTCTTGATGAAATGTTCGAAAAGGCTCAGATTGATAACAAAACCATAGAACGCTTAGGTGATGGTATGGAAAAACTAACTGTAAATGCAGGTGAGTTAACTCAACTGACAGATGCAGCAGTGGCCTCCAATAATTTCACCACCAATTTATCATCAGCTGCAGGTTCTGCACAGAAACTTGATGCTGCCATGAGTGCCAATGCTGAAGTTGCCCTTGACCAGGCCAACACAGTACAAAGTATTAAAGAAGGTGCAGAGACTTTAACCAATGCCTATGTACAAGCTGCTGATATTTTGAAAACAGATATGAACTCTACAGAAGAATTTACAGGAAGTGTAAAAGCTGCAACAGTTTCAGCCCAAGCCTTGGGTGAGAGCTACGCAAAATCAGCTGATATCTTAGCACGTTCTGTATCTGCTCTGGACTTTACCGCTGTTGAAGGTGATGCTTACAATGAACAACTACGTAAGATCGCTGAAAACCTGGCCGCCTTGAATGCTATTTATGAAATTCAATTACAAGGTACCAACAAAGCTGTTGAGTCATCAGACAAATTACAAGGAACCATGAATGACTTCCTTGAAAAACTGGAGAAATCAACCAACTCCACATCTGAATTCTCAGAACAGATGGAGACTTTATCAAACCGAATGACCTCCTTGAATAAGGTTTATGGTAATATGCTTACAGCCATGAATGTTAACGGATAAGGTTAACATGATAATTAATCAATTCCATAAACTAAAAAGACAATATTATGGCTGGATATAAAGAAACCCCGCGGCAGAAAATGATTGCCATGATGTACCTCGTACTCACGGCTCTGCTTGCTCTTAATGTGTCCAAGGAGATTCTTGACGCCTTTATGGTTGTGAACGAATCCATGGAAAGCACCAATGAGAGTATTGCAGCAAAATCTGATGATGCCTACGAAAAATTTGCCTTTCAGAATGACCTGAACCCTGAGAAAGTGGGAGAGTTTTGGGTACAGGCTCAGGCAATCCAAGAAAAAGCAAATACGTTTATTGAATACCTGGAATTCTTGAAGTATGAATTGGTAAGGGTATCTGAACGAAAAGATTCTACCGAAATAATGAACCTGTATTATCAGGATACGGTCATTAATGGAAAACGTAAGAAAACACTGGTACTTCGCGATGTACCCACCAAGGATAAATATGATGCTACCACCAATTATATGATTGGTAATGTCACCTTGAAGAATGGAGAAGCTTATACCTTAAGTGTGAAGATGGATGCATATCGTCAGGCAATAATAGAAGCCATGGGACTTCCTGCAAACACGAAAAAAATTGGTTTGATTACCAATGCTGATGAAATCACTTATCGAAATGCCGACGGACAAATACAGGATTGGGAATTTCATAATTTCTATCATACCATCTTGGCTGCTGATGTAACCATTATTAATAAAATTATTGGTGAAGTACGTTCCGCTGAGTTTAATGCCATCAACCACCTCTATGCATCCGTATCCGAAACTGATTTTAAATTCGATAAGGTTGCTGCCAAGGTGATTCCAAAAAGCACTTATTTGTTCCAGGGCCAGAAATATGAGGCCGAAGTACTTGTAGCTGCTTATGATGAAAAACTGGAAGCTACCCTTAAAGTTATGCAGGGTGTGGATACCTTAGTTGGTGCCAATATCGATAGGGCTACCGTTTATGAAAGTGAAGCTGGTAAGGGGCATCTGGAATTTAACACAAGTACTGTAGGACCTCAGCGTTATGCTGGTATCATAGAAATGATTGATCCTAGTACCAACGAAATGACCGGGTATCCGTTTAGTGGTGAATATATTGTTGCACCACCATCACTTACTGTGGCACCATTGAAGATGAATGTGTTTTACATTGGTGTGGAGAATCCTGTATCTATTTCAGTACCAGGTTTGGCCATGGATAAAGTTACCACAAGCATTTCTTTCGGTGAACTATACGAAGATCCAAACAGCAGCGACTATATTGTGAAGGTGCCTAAAGGAGAGAAAGAAGCTATTGTGAGTGCCACAGCACAGATCGACGGTAAAACCATGAATTTGGGATCAGTGAATTTCCGTGTGAAAAGGGTACCGTCCCCAACAGCAACCATAGCGGGTCAGTCTGATGGTCAGATTGACAAGAATACATTATTGGCTGCTGGTGCGATCATTCCTGAAATGAGAGATTTTGATTTTGACCTTTATTTTGAGGTAACCTCTTTTACTTTCGGTACCATTGTGAATGGTGACTGGATGCAGAAGAATGTCAGGGGTAACCGTTTTAGCCAGGAAATCATCAATATTATCAGAAGTGGAAAACGCACACAGAAGTTTTTCTTTGAAAATATTCAGGCAAAGGGCCCTGATGGCACTAAAAGAGGCCTAAGTCCCGTTAACCTAGAGTTAAAATAACATTAAAATAGTATCGTATGAAAAAGTTGGCACTAGCGTTTTTGACATTTACTTTGTTTGCAGCCTTTGCGTTGCAGGCACAGATAATAGATGAAGCGCCACTTGACGGACTTTATGAAGAAGAAGCACTTATTGAAAAAGACCCTGTGCCATTGCCTACCATCCGTAAGGCTGATGTGATGTGGTCTAAAAGAATATGGCGTGAAATCGACTTTAGGCAAAAGTTCAACCAGAAGTTTTATTTTCCAACTGAGCCTCAGGCCAATTGGAAATCCTTCATCACTGTTGTGCTAGATGCACTTAAGGAAGGTGAGTTGACAGCCTACGACATTTCCAATACCGACGAGCTTCTGGTACCCATTAACTATGCAGAGATCATTGGTCGTCAAACGGACTCTATACCAAAGATTATGCGTCGTTCATATCCTCCTTATGATGAGTATGACACCATAATTTATGTGGAGTTTGACCCAACCAAGGTGATGCGCTTAAGGGTAAAAGAGGACTGGTATTTTGATAAGCAGCGTTCCCAAATGATGGTTCGCGTACAAGCCATTTGCCCTGTGCTTATTAAGGAGAGAGATGGTGAGGAAGTAACAGAGCCTATGTTCTGGTTATCCTACCCACAGTCACGTAATATTTTTGCCAAAGCTCTTGTTTTCAACGATTATAATTCAGCCATGCGTTTGACTTATGATGAGATTTTCTGGAAACGTTTATTCGATAGCTATATTTATAAAGAGCAAAATGTTTTCGATCGCAGGATTTCTCAATACGCCACCGGTGTGGATGCATTGCTTGAATCAGAACGTATCAAAAACGAAATGTTTGAATTTGAAGAACAACTTTGGGAGTATTAATCACCCCAATTGTTAAATACATAAAAAGCCCTCCCTTTTCGGAGGGCTTTTTTTTTTGAATATCATCAACCAAAACATGCAATATATATATCCATACAAACTTTGAAAAACCGTCGATAAACTTAAATTTGTAGTGAAGTCTACTCCTATGAATACCATATTTGAAACCCCAATAACTTACCTTAAAGGCGTTGGACCCAAACGAGCCGATATCTTAAAAAAGGAATTGGGTATCCAGACTTTTGCAGACTTGCTTACTTACTTCCCCTTTCGGTATGTGGATAAAAGCAGAATTTACAAAATCAAGGAAGTAACCAACGACAATACATGGTTTCAACTTAGGGGGACAGTAAGCAACCTCCAGTCCATCGGAGCCAAACGAGTCAGTCGGATTACAGCCACCCTTACCGATGAAAGCGGAAGTATGGAGCTGGTTTGGTTCAAAGGCCTGAGTTGGGTCAAAAACCGCTTTGAAGCCGGCAAAGTATATACCATTTTCGGCAAACCTTCTGTATTTAATAACAGCTATAATATGGTTCATCCTGAGGTGGAGGATTACAAAGCCGGAGAGGACGACGGAGTAGGCCAACGCCTGGAAGGTATTTACCGAACCACAGAACAACTCAAAAGTAATGGGCTTGGTACAAGAGGCATCACCAAGCTGATTCGAAACCTATTGTTGCAAATAAAGAACAACATTAAGGAAACCCTTCCCGAATATGTATTGGAACACTATCAGCTCATTGGCCGTTCATCCGCACTGTTGAATATCCATTTCCCAGGCAATCCTAAGCTTATCTCAGCTGCTGAAAACCGACTCAAATTTGAGGAATTGCTCTTGGTCCAGCTCCAGTTACTACAGCAGAAAAAACTACTTACTGAAAAAGTAAGAGGTCAGGTTTTTACGAAAGTGGGTGATTTCTTCAATGAGTTTTATAAAAGCCACCTACCCTTTGAATTGACCAACGCTCAGAAACGGGTAATAAAAGAAATTCGTAAGGATATGGGATCAGGTAGTCAGATGAACCGTTTGCTGCAAGGAGATGTGGGCAGTGGAAAAACCCTGGTGGCCCTGATGAATATGCTGATTGCCATGGATAATGGTTGTCAGGCATGCTTGATGGCCCCTACTGAGATATTGGCCAACCAGCATTTGCAGAGTATTGCACGCCTGTTGGGTGATATGGATGTGGAGATTGCCCTGTTAACAGGGTCAACTAAAAAGGCCCAACGGAAGCACATTCATGAACGTTTGAAAACGGCTCAGTTGAATATCCTTATTGGAACCCATGCACTCATTGAAGATGAGGTGGTTTTTGCCAATCTTGGCTTTGTGGTAATTGATGAGCAGCACAGATTCGGTGTAGCACAAAGAGCCAGGTTGTGGAGTAAAAGCAGCAGTCCGCCACATGTACTTGTCATGACAGCTACACCCATTCCAAGAACCCTTGCCATGACGGTTTATGGAAATCTGGACATATCCATAATAGATGAATTGCCGCCAGGTCGTAAACCCATTAAAACCATACATTTTTTCGACTCCAAGCGATTGAGAGTAACCGGTTTTATCAGAGAACAGATCAAATCAGGTCGTCAGGTATATATTGTCTATCCGCTGATTTCTGAATCTGAAAAACTGGATTTAAAAAACCTAATGGATGGCTTTGAACAGTTGCAACGTGATTTTCCAAGTCCGGATTATTTTGTGAGTGTGCTACATGGTCGTATGAAGGCCGATGACAAAGATTATGAAATGAAGCGCTTTGTAGATGGCAAGACTGATATTATGGTATCCACGACGGTTATTGAAGTGGGTGTGGATGTCCCCAATGCCACCATTATGGTCATCGAAAATGCTGAGCGCTTTGGCCTTTCACAACTGCACCAGTTGAGAGGTCGTGTGGGACGTGGCAGCGATCAGTCGTATTGTGTGCTCATGTCCAGTTTTAAATTATCCGAAGAAGGGCGTAAGCGTTTGGAAATTATGGTTCAGTCCAACGATGGCTTCGAAATTGCCGAGGCAGATCTGAAACTGAGAGGCCCAGGAGATATGGCAGGTACCAAACAATCAGGCATGCTGGAGTTAAAGATCGCCAACCTGGCTCGTGATGGTGATATGATTGCTAAGACCCGTCAATTGGCCATGCGCATATTGGAGAAAGATCCTGATCTGACCAATCCCATGAACCAACTACTTCTGACCCAACTAAAACAAATACAACAAGGCAAACAGGATTGGGGAAGGATTTCGTAATGTTCAATGGATTATGTTCAATGGATTATGGAAGGAGTTGATGGGCAAAGGGACATTGAGCTGACACAGGAAACAAGGGAAATAGGGAAGATCCTGACAATTCCTCCAAAAACAATAGTTACTATAGAAACAAGAGTAGCCAGAACAACATCAGTACCTACCCATAATACATAGACCATAGAACCCAATACATTCCTTAATTCCTTACTTTTGCAATTCCAAATTTTGAATTGAAGAAAGATGAAAGTATCGTATAACTGGTTGAAACAGTACATAAAACTTGATGTGGATCCGGAAAAATTATCTGAAGTGTTAACAGATATAGGCCTGGAAGTTGAAGGTATGTCCAAATTTCAGTCAGTAAAAGGAGGGTTGGAAGGTGTGGTCATCGGTGAAGTAAAAAGTTGTGCCAAACACCCCAATGCTGATAAACTTAGCGTGACTACCGTTGATGTGGGTGCCGAAGAGCTGCTACCCATTGTTTGTGGGGCTCCCAATGTGGCTGCTGGTCAAAAGGTAGCAGTTGCTACCGTTGGAACAAAATTGTATGATGGTGATGACTCTTTTGAAATTAAAAAAGCCAAAATACGTGGTGAGAAATCCATGGGAATGATCTGTGCCGAAGATGAACTTGGCCTGGGCACTTCTCACGAAGGTATTATGGTACTTGAAAACTCCGTGAAGATAGGAACACCTGCCTCAGAATATTTTGATATTGAAGAGGATATCGTTTATGAAATAGGACTGACCCCCAACCGTTCGGATGCCACATCACAGTTGGGTTCTGCCCGTGACCTGGCTGCAGGACTAAATCAGCTGGAGGGAAGCGACCGATACCAACTGACCTTACCCGATATTTCATCCTTTAAGGTGGATAACCATTCACTCGACATCGATGTAGTGGTTGATGATACCGAAGCCTGCCCCAGGTATACCGGAATCACATTGTCAGGTATTGATGTCAAAGAGTCACCAAAGTGGCTTAAAAACCGTTTAAATGCCATTGGGGTGCGCCCCATTAATAATATAGTTGATGTCACCAATTTTGTGCTGCACGAAACCGGTCAGCCACTACATGCTTTTAATGCTGACGCCATTACAGGTGGACAAGTGATTATCAAAAAAGTTTCACAGGGAAGCACTTTTGTTACGCTGGATGAAGAAGAACGCAAGCTGGATGAAAACGATCTGATGATTTGTAATGCTGAAAACCCTATGTGTATTGCGGGTGTTTTTGGTGGTATACATAGCGGTGTGGATGAAAACACACGAAACATTTTTCTTGAGAGTGCTTATTTTGACCCAACCCATGTGCGCAAAACTTCCAAGCGACACGGGCTGCAGACTGATGCCTCCTTCCGTTTTGAAAGAGGAAGCGATCCCAATATGACAGCCTATGCCTTAAAAAGAGCCATATTGTTGATGCAGGAATTGGCAGGAGGTATGGTAAGCTCAGAATTGAAAGATGTATATCCTGATCCAATCAATCCATGGGAAGTACGACTCACTTATAAAAATGTGAATCGGCTTATCGGTAAGGTGATTCCAACCGATACCATTAAAAACATCTTAAGCCATCTTGATATTAAAATTTTGGAAGATTCAACTGATGGCTTATTGGTAAAGGTGCCAACCTATAAGGTTGATGTTACCAGAGAAGCTGATCTAATTGAGGAAATCCTGCGCATCTATGGCTACAACAATATCGACATAAGCAACAAACTCAATGCATCCATTAACATCAGGCAGAAGCCGGATTTAGAGAAATTGCAGAATAAAATCTCCGATTATCTGGTGGCCCAGGGATATATGGAAACCATGAATAATTCATTGACCCGATCAGCTTATGTGGATCTGACAGATAGTTTTGATGCAAGCAACAATGTCATGCTTTTAAACCCTCTAAGCCAGGATTTGGATACCCTGCGACAAACCCTATTATATGGTGGTCTGGAAGTGGTGGCCTATAACCTGAACAGAAAGACGAACAGGATACGCATCTTTGAATTTGGTAATACCTATACCTTACATAAGAAGGAAGATCAACAGGGTCTGAAGAACTATGCTGAAGAAAAGCAGCTGGCAGTCTTTGCCAGTGGTATGCAACAAGCTGAAAGCTGGAATACGGACCTTGGAGTGACTGATTTTTACACATTGAAAGCCATGGTGGAAGGGCTTCTTCAGAAATTGGGCATCGATCGTAAAAGGATTCAATTAAAAGAAGCCACGAGCGAAAGCTATGATTATTGTCTGCAATACTATCTGGATGATGTACTATTGGCTGAACTGGGAAAACTCTCTACTAAACTCCAAAAAGCATTTGATATTGGACAAGAAGTTTTTACAGCCATATTGAAGTGGGAGAAACTGATCAAAAAGTTACCCAAAGGAGATATGAAGTACGAAGCGGTATCTAAATACCCATCAGTTAGACGTGATTTATCCATATTGGTAGACGAAACTGTGAGTTTTGAAGACCTGCGTAAACTGACTACAAAAACTGAACGGAAATTGATTCAATCGGTTGGTATTTTTGATGTGTATCAAGGGGATAAAATCCCTGAAGGAAAAAAATCATATGCCCTGTCGTTTGTACTGCAAGACAAAGAAAAAACCCTCACCGATAAAGTCATTGACAAAACTATGAAGAAGATTCAACTATCCATAGAACGTGATTTTGATGCACAATTGAGATAAATTGGAAGCTGTCAGACTATTACAATAAAAGCCTGACTTCATCCTTGGGGAATATTTGTAACTTTATAGCAATAATATTAGCACAAATTTTATGGACGTACAATCAATAAAACAGCGGTTTGGAATCATCGGGAATGCAGCCATGCTAAACCGGGCTATTGATGTTGCCGTGCAGGTTGCTCCAACGGATCTTACTGTATTGATCACAGGAGAGAGTGGAACCGGTAAGGAAGTATTTCCTAAAATTATACACCAATCAGGTAACCGTAAACATGGTCATTATATTGCTGTAAACTGTGGGGCCATACCGGAAGGAACCATTGATTCAGAATTATTTGGTCATGAAAAAGGCTCATTTACAGGAGCACATGAATCCCGTAAAGGCTATTTTGAAGTGGCAGATGGAGGAACCATTTTCCTTGATGAGGTAGCCGAACTTCCCTTATCAACTCAAGTTAGGTTGTTGAGGGTGTTGGAAACCGGTGAATTTCTGAAAGTGGGTTCATCCAAGGTGATTAAAACAGAGGTCAGGGTAGTAGCCGCATCCAATGTAAACATACCTCAGGCCATTGAAAAGGGAGAATTCAGACAGGATTTATTCTACAGATTGAATACAGTACCTGTTTATGTGCCACCCTTAAGAGAGCGTAAGGAAGATATCCATCTGCTGTTTAGAAAATTTGCAGCCGATTTTGCTGAGAAATACCGCATGCCGGCTCTCAGATTGACCGATAATGCCATTCACCTATTGCGGGAGTTTTACTGGCCAGGAAATATCAGACAGCTAAAAAATGTGACTGAGCAGATTTCCATAATCGAAAGAGATAAGGAGATACATGCGGAAACATTAAAGAGATACCTTCCTGGAACTTCAACTGATCTTCCTGTCTTGTATAATAAAAAGGAAGAAGAGCAAATATCTGAGCGCGAACTGCTTTACAAAGTGTTGTTCGACATGAAAAAAGACATGACCGAACTCAAGAAAATTGTAGCAGATATGCTGGAGGGTGGAAATGATGAAACCACCAATCTGGAACAAAGTAAAGCTCTACTGGTTAAGGACTTTGATAATGAACTCAGTTTTCCGGAACCCCAGCCATCAACCATTCATAATGTTCAACTGAGCCAGGCAGATGACAACGAGCTGGATAGTTTCCACCCTTCGGAAATTATTGAAGAATCACTGTCCTTGCAGGATAAGGAACGCGAAATGATCAAGAAAGCCCTGGAAAGACATAAGGGCAAACGGAAACATGCTGCTCAGGAGCTTGGTATATCTGAACGTACCCTTTACCGAAAAATAAAGGAATACAACATCAAATAGCTTACTTTCCTACAAGCTTTTAGTCTTAAGGACAATTGTTAGCTACAATTGTATTGTTTCCATGCATCACTTGCAATACCTCGCTATATTTCTCGTTTTTTTAATTCAAAAAAAGGGTATTTGGCATAATACATGTTGTTTTTACCCTGTCATCAAATAATGAATATGCTATGAGACAATTATTACTTGCTATTGCCGTGTTCCTGTTATTTTTTAATGGAGCTTCGGTAACCAAGGTCGATGGGTTGAAACCTGTTTATGTTTCACCTGAAGAGGCCAAAATCATCAAATCATTAGCACCCCGAGACATAGAAAACCATGGTAAAATCTACATTAAGGGAGATTATATTTTTGTGGGCGAGAAGTATCAGGGGGTACACATCATCAACAACAGCGATCCCCGATCGCCTGAAAATATAGGCTTTCTGCAAATCTATGGCAATAATGATATAGCCATAAAAGGGCAAACCTTGTATGCAGACAATTTAACGGATCTGGTATTAATCGACATCTCAGATATTCATCATGCGGTTGAAATCCAACGTGTGGAGAATGTGTATGAAGCCGGTAACCAGAATTATCCTGAAAACCAAGCATACCACACCTATTTCGAATGTGTAGATCCTGAAAAAGGAGTGGTTGTAGGATGGGTTCGGGAGCAGTTAATTGATCCCAAATGTTTCACAACATACTAAAAATCAATCACATGAAAGCAATATATATACCCTTGATTATCCTGTCAGTTATCTTCATTGGCTGTACGAAAGACTCCGGGTCTGACATTGGTGGAGGTCCAAATGTGGGTGGTGAGAGTGGAAAAGCCGGATCCATGGCCAAATTTACCATAAGTGGTGACAATTTATTCATCATCAACAAGCACCAGCTCAAAGTATTTGATATTTCCGACCCCAGCCAATTAAATCACACCAGTACTTTAGAAGTTAACTATGGGATAGAAACCGTATTCAGTTTGAACAACCATCTTTTCATTGGGGCTGAAGATGGTATGTATATCTACGACATAGCCGATGCCAATAACATCTTGTATTTGTCGCGTTATGAGCATATTCAAAGTTGTGATCCTGTGGTCGCCAATGATACACTGGCCTTTATAACCCTGAACAGCCAGAGCAGTTGTCGTTGGCAGAATGGCGCCAACCAGCTGGATGTTATCGACATTAGCAATATGGTGTACCCTCAACTGATTTCTTCCCTAAATATGCAAAACCCAAAAGGCTTGGGAATTGATTCAACCCATGTGTTTGTTTGTGATGGCAGCAATGGGGTTAAGATCTTCGATTTTTCAAATCCAAGTTACCTTCAGGAGATTAGTGGGATTAGTGGTATCGATGCCTATGATGTTATTATTAATAACAAACGTCTGTATCTCATAGGGGAGACAGGATTGTTCCAATACAATTTTGAAAATATCCATCAGATAGAATTGTTATCCAATATTTTATTCTAAGCCCATGAGACATTTGCTAATCCAGGCCGCAGCTATTATTTTGCTTGTAAATACCATGGGTGCACAGGAAACCCATACACTTGACGACCCAATTGTTTCAACAAGCTTTCATTCAACACACGCCATTAAAATAGGCACCAGCATACAGTTTTATCCAGGGAATGGTCATTATTATTACGACAGCCATTCAGGATATGAACAAGACTATCAGGACGATCGTTACCGGCATTATGTATCTGTCTCCTATGAATATGCACAAAGCTTAGCCAATAATAAAATGGCCTTAGGACTGGAACCTAAGATTGGACTTTTGCTCAAAGATAATGCCAGCGGAGGTCATGTGGGAACAGAAATTAAATTCTACTGGGTCAACACCTCTTTTTATCGGATGGGCATTGCACTTAATGTGGGATATACCTTATCGCAATTTGATGAAATTGCCTACCTGAGTCTGGATGATGGCATGTATATGAGGCGCTTCGATTATCAGGCCTATATGCATAGCTTCGATACTGATTTCTCAATTATCCCCTTCCATTTTAAGTTTAAAGATATACCCCTGAGTATCGAAAGTCAGGTGAGTTTTATTGGATTCTCGGTTGTACAGTTTAACCCTGAGGAAAACCATACGCTTCCAGCTGATGTCATGGACCAGTTGGAAAGAAATGATGTCTATCCCTACATACCCAAATTTGCTTTTAAAATTGGATATGTCATCAAGTAAATGCTGGTATCCTTTCAGCTGTAGTGGGTGCTTCAGGCAAGTCACTGACTGGTTTGCCCCTCATTCTTTTATAGTTATATTTGCATGGGATTGAAGCATAAAATAAGTCATACAATAGATCATGAGTATATTTCTTAAGAGAGACATTAGCCTAATCCTGATGTTGAGTATGAGCCTTTTTCTTGGTTCCTGTGGGGTGTATTCCTTTACGGGTGCTTCCATACCTCCGGAAGCCAAAACAATTTCTGTGTTGTATTTCCCCAATAAATCCCCGCTTGTAGAACCTACCTTAAGCCCTCTGTTTACTGATGGTTTGAGAGATAAGTTTACCCGTCAAACCAACCTGGAAATGGTTGAACGCAATGGGGATTTGGCCATCGAGGGTGAAATATCCGAATACGATACTAAACCAGTGGCCATTCAGGGCGATCAAACAGCGGCCATGAACCGTCTAACCATATCCATTACTGTTAGATTTGTCAACCGCTATGAACCGGATAAAGACTTTGACACCAAGTTTACTCAATTTAAGGATTATCCCTCAACAGAGGATCTAAATAACATCAAGGCAGATCTGTTTGATGAATTGATTGATATGCTAAGTGATGATGTATTTAATAAGGCAGTGGTCAACTGGTAATTATTAGGAAGGACTGATATGAATAAAGATCATTTCGTAAAGTATTTGCAGGAACCTGAAACCCTGGACAAAGACAGTATCACCGATTTGACCCAGCTAATTCAGGAGTTTCCTTATTGTCAATCAGCCCGTATTCTATTAAGTATAAATCTTTTTAAGGAAAAGAACATACACTTTGAAACGGAGTTGAAAACCACTGCTGTATTTGCTGGCGACCGTTATATGCTTAAAAAACATATCGACAGAATCAATCACGCCAATGTAAAGATTGTTCTTCATGATGAATATAAGGAGGAGGTTGAGGAAACGGATTCTGAACCCGTCAAACCAAAAGAGGAAACCAAAGCGGAAGAGTCTAATGACAAGTTGGTAGGAGAAGAAGCCATCGATCCTGATGAAGAAGTATTGGCAGAAGCTGCACCCGAAACCTTGGATCCTGCTGAGAGAATTGCAAGGCTAAGGCGGATAGTTGAAGAAAGAATCAAAGAAATCGAGGCAGAGGCCAAAGGAAAACCTGTGAAGCCCGCTAAGGATGATTCTGGTAAAACCAAACAGCAGCTGATTGACGAATTTATCATGAATGATCCGGGAATTACCAGAGGTGGAGAAACCTTCTTCAATCCGATTGTTGCTGCTAAAGAAAGCATTGTCGATCAGGAAAACATTGTAAGTGAGACACTTGCGCAGATTTATTTCGATCAGCAACACTATGAGAAAGCCATCACGGTATATGAAAAATTAAGTTTGAAATTTCCAGAAAAAAGTACTTACTTTGCAGGCCTTATTGAAAAGGCGAAAACTGAACTAAAAACCTAAATAATAGAACGATGTATATTTTTGTTTCGATACTCATCCTGGTTGTAAGTGTACTCCTCGGACTTATAGTTTTGGTCCAAAACCCAAAAGGTGGTGGATTGGCAGCTAATTTTACTGGATCGGGATCACAATTCATGGGTGTTAGACAAACAGCCGATTTCCTTGAAAAAGCAAGCTGGTCATTGGCCATTGCCTTATTGATTTTAAGTCTGGCTGCTACCATGATTATTCCAAGAGGCACTGACGCCTTGCTGGAGCAGGATACACAAATCAGACAACAAATTGAGAATGTAAATGAGCAGGCTGTGCCTCCAACCGACTTCCAGGCACCTCCACCAACTCAGGATAATGGTGGTGAATAAAACCTCCTAAACGAAATAGTAAAATGTCAGATTGTCATAGCAGTCTGACATTTTTTTTTATTCATGGGTTTGGCATAGTATGTGACAAGCAAACACCAAACATTATAAAACTATTATTATGGATAAAATTAACATCAAACCGCTTGGTGACAGAGTTGTGGTTAAACCTGCCCAGGCAGAAGAAAAAACAGCGAGTGGAATCATTATTCCTGATACGGCAAAAGAGAAACCTCAGCAAGGTCTGGTAATGGCGGTAGCCGACGATACAGCAGACCAGAAGATTACCGTTAAAGAAGGCGATTTGGTACTTTATGGCAAGTATGCCGGAACAGAAATCAACATCGATGGAGGTGATTATCTGATTATGAGCGAGACAGACATTCTTGCTGTTATATAAATGAAATCAATTAAATAACGTATAAAAAATAAGAAAATGGCAAAGGACATTTTATTCAATCACGAAGCACGTGAAGGCTTAAAGAAAGGTGCTGATGCATTAACCGATGCAGTTAAAGTAACTCTCGGACCAAAAGGTAGAAATGTAATTATCGAAAAATCATTTGGTGCCCCTCAGGTAACCAAAGATGGTGTTACTGTAGCTAAAGAAATTGAACTGAACGATCCAGTAGAAAATATGGGCGCACAGATGGTTAAAGAAGTAGCTTCTAAAACCAATGATATTGCTGGTGATGGTACAACCACTGCTACCATTCTGGCACAATCTATTTTCTCTACAGGTTTAAAGAATGTGACTGCTGGTGCCAATCCAATGGACCTCAAAAGAGGTGTTGACGCTGCTGTAATTAAAGTGATCGAATCTCTCAAAGGACAAACCCAGGAAATCGGTGACAGCAATGAGAAAATCGAACAAGTAGCTTCCATCTCAGCCAATAACGACCATGCCATTGGTGCTTTAATTGCTGAAGCCATGGCCAAAGTAAAGCAAGAGGGTGTTATTACAGTGGAAGAAGCCAAAGGAATTGAAACTTATGTTGATGTGGTAGAAGGTATGCAATTCGACCGTGGGTATATTTCTCCTTACTTCGTAACTGATACTGAGAAAATGGAGACTGTGTACGAAAGTCCACTGATTCTGATCCATGACAAGAAGATTTCTGTAATGAAAGACCTGCTTCCTGTACTTGAAAAATCAGCTCAGAATGGCCGTCCATTAATTATTGTTGCTGAAGATGTAGAAGGTGAAGCCCTTGCAACATTGGTAGTAAACCGTTTGCGTGGTTCCCTGAAAGTGGCTGCTGTAAAAGCTCCTGGTTTCGGTGACCGCAGAAAAGAAATGTTGGAAGATATTGCCATCCTGACCGGCGGTGTTGTTGTGTCTGAAGAAAAAGGATACAAACTGGAAGATACCACCCTTGATATGTTAGGTGAAGCTGAAAAAATCACCATCGACAAAGAAAATACAACCATCGTATCTGGTAAAGGCGAGAAAGAAAACATCGACGCCCGCGTAAACCAGATCAAAGCTCAGATTGAAACCACTACTTCTGACTATGACAAAGAAAAACTACAGGAACGCCTGGCTAAATTAGCTGGAGGTGTTGCTGTTATCTATGTCGGAGCTGCAAGTGAAGTAGAAATGAAGGAAAAGAAAGACCGTTTTGACGATGCTTTAGCTGCTACCAGAGCTGCCATCGAAGAAGGTATTATTCCTGGTGGTGGTGTTGCACTGGTACGTGCCATCAACGCAATGGATGAAGTTGAAACTGAAAATGATGATCAGGAAACAGGTGTATCTATTATCAGAAGAGCTTTGGAAGAGCCTTTGCGTCAGATTGTTGAGAATGCTGGACTGGAAGGTTCTGTAGTTGTAAACAAAGTTAAAGACGGTGAAGGTGATTACGGTTTTAATGCCCGCACCGAGGTTTATGAAAACCTTTTCGCAGCTGGCGTTATCGACCCTACCAAAGTTACACGTGTCGCACTTGAAAACGCTGCATCCATTTCAGGTATGTTACTGACTACCGAATGTGTGTTAAGTGAAAATAAGGAAGATGCTCCTCCGGCACCACCAATGCCTCCAATGGGCGGTGGTATGCCAGGTATGATGTAATCAAGGCATAGTCTTAAAAGAAAAGAACCCGTCATTTTATGGCGGGTTTTTTTTTGGGCTGGAGTAATCTAAGAACATGACCTGTTTAGTGCCTGAATATAAGTATTGGTGGCCATGTCATGTGAAATGGATCACAAAAAACAAAGTGTCGATATTTTAGTTAATTTTGTTTTGGATAGCTGCCAACGCCTCATTGATAGTAGCAAGCACTAAACATTTGCTTATGAAAAGGATAGTAATTTTAGTCCTGTTAATCGGAAGCATAACCCTACAGGCACAAGATGAAAAAAAGCCTTCTGTAATACCGATTGATAACGATACCCAACGAATCAAATTCCAGGAAGTAGTCAATCAGGAAGCTTCAAAAACGGAATTGTTTAAGCGTTGTGTGTACTGGCTTAACAATTATTATAAGGACCCGGTCAGAGTAACCTCAGTTCGGGATGAACCCACAGGAAAATTTGTCGGAAAACATCGCTTCAGAATCTATTATTGGGATGATGATAGCATCAAGCATATCGGAGGTATGATCCATTATACTTTTACCATTGAAGTGAAAGACAACCGTTACCGATATACCATCGATGAATTGTTGCTGAAATCGAAAACCCGATTACAGGTAGAAAAGTGGTTGGACAAGGATGATCCAGCCTATAATCCCAGATGGGATTCCTACCTGCAGCAGATTGCAGATTTTGTTAAAGAATGGAGCGATACCCTTAAGGAAAAAATGAAACCTGAAAAGGTGATAGTTGAAGATGAATGGTAGAAACGGCTGCCTAGTGTAAATCTAAAGTTTGGGTTGTATGCCGAAGAGAAGGAAACGTGATTTTATTATAAGGGGATTTTCCAAGCTTCTGAAAGAGGATAAGCTGAAGATCGTGGCTGAACTGATGGATAATCAGTTGGAGGCCGTTGATCTCATGAAAAGTTTTTGGCATTCCGACCAATCCAAGCAAAAAATCTTCGACGAGTTTAGCGAGAACACCATTTCCAATTTCTATATTCCTTATGGTGTGGCACCCAATGTAGTGGTAAATGATACCAATTATCTGGTTCCCATGACCATAGAAGAGAGCTCTGTGGTGGCTGCTGCCTCCTCCAGTGCCCGTTTTTGGTCGGAGCATGGTGGCTTTAAAGCTAAAGTCATCGATACTGAAAAGGTTGGGCAGGTGCATTTTCAATGGAAGGGCGACAAGAAGAAGCTACATGAGGTATTTGACCAAATGAAGCATCAGTTCCGAAGGGCGACCACAAGTATCACGGCCAATATGGAATCGCGTGGGGGAGGAATTACTGAGTTTTACCTCATTGACAAATTCACTGAAATCCCTGATTATTATCAAATTAAGATCGTGTTTGATACTGTGGATTCCATGGGTGCCAACTTCATCAACTCCTGCCTGGAAGAATTTGCCCTGACTTTAAAAGACTTCTTTCAAACCCACCCCATATTTGAAGATGAAGAACGTGATTGTACCATAATCATGTCCATTCTGTCCAATTATACACCCAGATGCCTGGCAGAAGTTTATGTGGAATGCCCCTATGAAGAATTGGATGGTCTGGATAATGAACTGACCGGGGAAGAGTTTGCCAGGAAATTTGAGCTTGCTGTAAAGGTAGCTGAAATAGATGTGTACAGAGCCACCACGCACAATAAGGGCATCTTCAATGGTATTGATGCGGTGGCTATCGCCACAGGTAATGATTTCCGGGCCATTGAAGCAGCCGGCCATGCCTATGCTTCAAAGGATGGAAAATACAGCAGCCTCACAGAAGTTGAATTGAAAGATGGCCGCTTTAAATATACCCTCAGAATTCCTCTGGCCATGGGAACCGTGGGAGGACTCACCTCTTTGCATCCATTGGCCAAATACTCCTTAGAGATGTTGGGTAATCCTTCTGCCCGTGAATTAATGATGATAGCTGCTGCCTTGGGATTGGCCAACAACTTTGCTGCAGTCCGCTCACTGGTTACCAAGGGCATACAAATTGGCCATATGAAGATGCACCTAATGAACATCCTCAACCACTTCAATACCACCGAGGATGAAAAAGCCAAGGCCGTGGATTATTTCATCGGTCATAAAGTATCATTTTCTACAGTAGAGCGTTTTATCAAAAACCTTAGAAAGGAAGCATGAGTCAGCATTTTCATGCCAACGGTAAACTTTTAATCACAGGAGAATATCTGGTGATGGAAGGAGCAAAAGCACTTGCGGTTCCACTAAAGTTGGGTCAGCAAATGGAGGTTAAACCAGGAAAGACTGGTAGCCTGAAATGGACAGCCTTACACCCGGATGGTCTCTGGTTTGAAGCAGAATACCTTTTGCCTTCGCTGGAATTGACCCAATTTACTGATGAAAAGCTGGCCACGCGCCTGAAGCAAATTCTCCAATCGGCAAGAACCTTATCTGCAGATTTTCTATCAGATACTAAAGGTTTTCAGGTGGCCACACATCTCGACTTTAATCCTGCCTATGGCTTTGGCTCGAGTTCTACCTTAATAGCCAATCTGGCATCATGGGCTAAGCTGGATGCATTCGAACTTCAGAAACTTAGTTTCGGAGGTTCAGGCTATGATATTGCCTGTGCTTCTGCAACAGCGCCCCTGGTTTATGCTCTGATTCAGGGACAAGCCTTCGCCATTGATGCAGCCTTTCTCCCAGCTTTCAGTGAGTACCTTTACTTTGTGTATCTGGGTCGAAAGCAACAATCATCAAAAAGTATTCATGAGTTTCGTGAGCAGGCTTCATTTACTCAGGAGCATATACAGGAAGTTAATGCCATTACCACAGCCATGATTCAATGCCAAAAACAGGATGATTTTGAACAACTCATGCATGCCCATGAGCTTTTGTTGTCGAAGGTGTTGAAAAAACCCAGAGTTCAGGAACTCTTGTTCCCTGATTTTCAAGGAGCAGTGAAATCGCTGGGTGCCTGGGGTGGTGATTTTGTGTTGGTTAGCAGTCGTTTGGATGCTGATGAGTTCAAAGCACAGATGAATCGCTATGGTTTTGACACCTTTTACTCTTACGATTCTCTGGTCCAATCAGCCTAAGTTTGAGTGCCCACAAACCATAAACAGTGAATAGATTCCGTATCTTCGCCTGCAATACGAAATTGCAAATAATAGAATCAGAACATGTCAGCAGCAGGAAGTATCGCTTGGAAATGCCCTTCCAATATTGCACTCATCAAATACTGGGGAAAACATGGACAGCAGTTGCCCAGAAACCCTTCCCTTAGCATGACTCTGCGTGAGTCAGTAACTCATACGACCATCATCCACAAGGCCAAAGCAAAGAATGAGGCCTCACTAAGTTTTAGTTTTGATGGTAAGCCGGCTCCTGATTTTGAGCAAAGGATAAAAAAATACCTTGAAAGCATAAGCACGGAATGCCCATTTATTAAAAACTTAGATCTGGATATTCAATCCAAGAATACCTTCCCACATTCGTCTGGTATTGCTTCTTCAGCTGCGGCTTTTGGAGCCCTGGCCCTGGGTATTCTCAGCATTGAAGATCAGCTTGAAAACAGCCTAAGAAGTGAAAATGAATTCAGGCAACAGGCTTCACATCTGGCCCGCTTGGGTTCTGGTAGTGCCTCCCGTTCAGTTTATGGAAATTATGCTGTATGGGGTGCATCAAATACAATAGGGAATACTTATAGTGATCTATACGCGCAACCATTGGAATCCAAGGTGCATCCGGTATTTTTAGACATGCAGGATGCCATTTTAATTGTCAGTGGTGCCAAGAAAAAAGTGGGTAGCAGTGCCGGGCATGCTTTGATGGACGGCCATGATTATGCCAATGCACGGTATGAACAGGCCCATCAGAATCTCATCCAATTAATGGAAGCTCTGAGCCTGGGCGATATGGAAAGCTATATGGCTATCGTTGAAAACGAGGCCCTCAGCCTCCATGCCATGATGATGGCTTCCAGACCTGGATATATGCTTATGGAGGCCAACACCTTAGCCATTATTGAGCGTATCCGGTCTTATAGAGCTGAAACCGGAGTACCTGTTTGCTTTACTCTGGATGCCGGACCTAATGTGCACCTATTATATCCTGCTTCCCATAAAAGCCCTGTTATGGATCTTATCAATGAAGAATTGTTATTATTTTGTGCATCCAATCAATGGATAGACGATGGCATAGGTGAAGGACCTGTGGCAATAATCTAGGCTTAACATGGGTAAAGGACCTTATTATTCGAAAATATTGTTGTTTGGTGAGTATGCAGTGATCTGCAATTCCATGGGTCTTACCATTCCCTACCCTCATTTTTCAGCCAATCTGGGATATTTGGATGAAGCGGACACTGATGTGAGTCATTCCAATACCAGCTTACAAGAGTTTTGGACTTATCTGGATGCCTTGGAAAGAAAACAAGAACTCATTGGAAAGATCGATCTGTCGGCATTTAAGCAAGAAATTGCTGATGGCCTGGTCTTCCCATCTACCATACCACAAGGATTTGGTGTAGGAAGCTCCGGAGCCTTAACCGCAGCGGTGTATGACCGTTACCGGAGAGAGGATATCATGGGTGCCCACAAGACGGAAAAGGCCTTGGGATTGCTGAAAAAGATCTTTGCCCAGATGGAATCTTATTTTCATGGGGTGAGCTCAGGCCTCGATCCACTCAACTGCTTTATCCGACAGCCTCTGCTTATTCACGACAAATCGACGATTTCATTGGTGGACTTGCCCAATGATCTCGGAGATGAAAACGCTGCAGTCTTTTTGATAGATACTGGCGCTCCAGGAAAAACCGGTCCGCTGGTCAATTTATTTTTTGAGAAATGCAGGAAGTACGATTTTTATAAGAAGTTAAATGCTGAATTCATTCCCATGAACAACAGCTGTATACAATCCTTTGTTGCTGCTGATTTTAAGAAATTTTATACTGATCTTGAGCAACTTTCCGGCTTTCTATTGACCCATTTCGAACCCATGATTCCCAGGAATTTTATCGATCTTTGGAAGAAAGGCCTTGAAGATTCCTCTTATCTGTTGAAGCTTTGTGGTTCCGGAGGAGGTGGTTTCCTATTGGGTTTTACCAAAAATTATCCGGAAACTAAAACCCTTCTCGAGAATCAAAAACTGAATGTCTTAAGGGTTCTGTAAACGCTTCCTTTCGACTTTTACCCTTTTGTAGAACGAAGCAATTGACATTTCGGCAGTCATTTTTTAATAATTTTGTTTAAAAGCCTGGTACCATGAAACAGAACAACCACCATTTTAAAGGCCACATTGTTGATTTGAAAGGGTCACGAATTTTCAAAGGACATGTATATGTGAAAAATGGGATAATTGATTCCATTGTTGCCGATGATACGATAACCGAATCACATTATATCCTTCCCGGATTAATTGATGCCCATATTCATATTGAGAGCTCCATGCTGATTCCTTCTGAATTTGCAAGGCTGGCGGTTGTTCACGGAACGGTAGCTACAGTTTCTGACCCGCATGAGATTGCCAACGTCCTTGGAATAGATGGTATCCGATATATGATGGAAAATGGCAAGCAGGTACCCCTTAAGTTCTATTTTGGCGCTTCCTCCTGTGTGCCTGCCACACCATTTGAAACAGCAGGTAATCATATTGGCCCCGAGGAATTGGAAGAATTGCTGGCCATGGATGAGGTAAAATACCTGTCAGAAATGATGAATTTCCCTGGCGTAATCAATGGTGATGCCGGAGAAATGAAAAAATTGGAAATTGCCAGGAAATTTAATAAACCTGTGGATGGTCATGCGCCTGGAGTAACAGGTGAAGCAGCAAAAAAATATATTGAAGCAGGCATTACCACCGACCATGAGTGTTTTACCATGGAAGAGGCTCTGGAAAAAATTAACTACGGAATGAAGGTTCAGATCAGGGAAGGCAGCGCAGCAAAAAATTTTGACGCTCTGGTGGATTTGCTTCAGGATCATGCTGATAAGGTTTTGTTTTGTTCAGATGACAAGCATCCCGATGATCTGGTGGAAGGTCATATCAACCAAATGGTGGTCAGAGCCATACAAAAAGGATACGACCCTGTTAAGGTGCTGAAAAGTGCCATTCTGAATCCTGTGGAACATTATAATCTGGAGGTAGGACTCTTGCAGCAAGGAGATGCAGCAGATTTAATCCTGATAGATGCCCTGCACACCTTTAATGTGCTGGAAACCTATATCGATGGCATTCAGGTGGCTGTTGAAGGGAAAACACTAATTGAAACAGTAACTGTGGAACAACCCAATTTCTTTGTGGCAGATCCCATTAGTGTAAATGATCTTAAGGTGGAGCCTGAGGGTGATACCATCAAAGTCATTCAAGCCCTGGATGGAGAGCTTATCACCAATCTGAAAACCGAAAAAGCACTTATCCACGATGGAAATGTGGTCAGTGATACAGAGAATGACATCTTAAAAATGGTGGTGTATAACCGCTACAAAAAGGCCGCTCCGGCCAAGGCCTTTATATCAAACTTCAATCTTAAAGAAGGGGCCATAGCCTCAAGTGTGGCCCATGACAGCCATAATATAGTAGCAGTTGGGGTGTCTGATGAGGCCATTGCTCAAGCCATCAATCGGGTGGTTGCTGAAAAAGGAGGTGTGGCAGTGGTTACAGAGGATTTGACAGAGATTCTACCGCTTCCTGTGGCTGGTTTAATGTCAGCAAATGATGGCTATCATGTGGCAGAAAGCTATCACAAACTTGACGCTGTAGCTCATGAGATGGGTTCCGAATTACGTGCCCCATTTATGACTTTATCCTTTATGGCTCTTCTGGTGATCCCACAAATTAAACTTAGTGATATGGGACTGTTCGACGGTTCCAGCTTTAGCTTCACCTCCTTGTTTTCCTGAAACAAGCCTAAATTAGTAGGTGGTTAACAACTTACTGTTATTTAGATCGTTTATAAAATAATGCTAATACACACATATGTAAATATATGTGTGTGTACCACCTTCTATATTTTCTACTTTTGCTCAAAAGTATGTCATGGAAAATATAGATATAAACATAGACAAGTTGGAGTTGGCAGCAGCTAAACTTCGGGCAATATCTCATCCCATGCGAATTGCCATCATTGATTTGCTGTCGAAAGGAGAAAGACTTAGTGTAACTGAAATTTTTGAATCACTCAATATAGAGCAAGCCACTGCATCACACCACTTAAACATTCTTAAAAACAAAGGCGTGTTGTGTTCCAAAAGGGACGGAAAGAAGATTTATTATTCCCTTAAAAGTTTAACGCTTACCGAAATTATTGAATGTATTAACCGCTGCAATGACTAGAGTGTTATAGTCACTATTGATCGTCTTCATTTATATACCAAGATTCTTCAATTTCCCAGTTTCCTCTTACCTGGATAAGCTTTTCAAGGTATCTGACTTTTTCTGCCTGCCTCTTACTTCCAAAATCGCCAGGATCCCAGGCGCCGTTAGCATTATCGTCATAGATTAATTTGAATAGGTATTTGCTGGGTTCAATATATTCATATAAAATGCTGGTGTCACTGGTGAATACCACCTCATTCACCAATTCCTCATTCTCGGTCATCATTTGGAGTACATAGTTTTGCTCAACTTCAGGAACAATTCTCATGGTGAGTATGCCATAATATTTGAACGGGTGGGTGGAGAAACTATAAGCGATCTCATCGTTATGATTCCCATTCCAATTGGTAAAAGTCGAATCAGGAATAACCAGCACATATTGAGTTTCCTCTACCAGTTCACCTGGAAAAACCACATCCATAAATAAACTGTCTGTATACTGAAAATCAGGATTATAGATGGAATCGGTTCCTAATACCAGCAATAGTGAATCGGTGTAGGTTGACACAATGGGGTAGTCGAAACTCAGGCGAAGCTTTTTATTGAGTTTTAAATTTCCACCATTAATATTGGAGGACATTTTAAGATATTCCTTTACCTCTTTCTTTTCTTTGTCCTTCTCCTTCCTTCTTTCTTCTCTTCTGGTTTTTTTACGGGGATCAACTTTAATATATAATTCGTCAAGGGTATCCTGTTGAAGCATGAGCATAAGCTCCAGCGTATCTATGGGGTAATCACGCAGAAACCAGGTTAGGGTATCATTATCAGCACTTTGTTTTAACAGATAATCGATCTTAAGGGTGTCGTTCTGTGGGATAAAGTCCACGTGTTTGGCATCCCGGGCAAATGAAAATTGTATCACATCCTTTCGAATAACATCAGCCTTCAGGAACTTTTGAGAGGTATCTGCTTCCTGAAACATAAACAGCTCATACATGGTGCCGGCTTGCATCTCCCAGGCCATGGAATCACTTATTACTGAATCAGCAGCTATACTGTCCAGGATAGTCATTTCAAGCTTTGTACTATCCATCAGGGCTAGCAAGCTGTCGTTGATCACCGTGTCTTTTTTGGTCTCGATGTACTCTGGTTGGATCAGGCTGTCTAGAAAGGCAATCTCTTCACTGGGTTGGTCGTAGGTATAACTGCTGTTGAGGTCTTTTAAAGCAAAGCAAAGATAGCGGTTGTCTGAAAGACCCTTTAAAGTGAAATGCCCATTGACATCTGTTTTGCTGATATAATAGGGTTTTACAAAATAGGGTAATGAATCCAGCGGTAGGCTGTCATTATTATCCAGATAAAGCATAATATAGGTTTCCTCAACAGGTGTCAGGTCGAAAGCGTTGTAGGCCTCACCATGGATACTAAGCGAGTCAACGAATGCTCCGGTTGAGAAAATGTAGGTGTAATTTAAGATGGGATTACCCTCAGTAAGGTCAACAATGGCATCTCCAAAATACACCGAATAGGTGGTGTTTGCTTTGAGCTCTTCATTAAATTTAACAACCAATGATTTACCCCGGAGTACGTAATCGGGAGCTTCTTCAACCGGGGGAGATATCAGGGCTTTTTGATTGATGTTTTCCAGTTGGATAAACTCATCGAATTCGATGCTAAAACGGTTGCCCTCAAAATGGGTGCTTCCGTTTGGGGGATCCGTTTCCAAGACCTTAGGAGGTATGGTATCCTTTTTGCCACCACTCAGCGAACCTTTGTGGGCGCATGCATACAGCATCATAAAAATGAGACTGTAAACCAACATTCTGAAACGGTACTTTTTCAATGGGATTGAATTTAATACAAAGATGCGAAAATTAAAGCACATCAAAGCGATAACCCAGACCGCCAAAATGATCTATAAATCGTGGTAGGGCATACAACATATTATCTGCAGCTTTTTTACTGTCATGGAAAACAATAATGCTGCCCGGCTTGCTTTTTTTTATCCCTATGTTTAAACATTTTTCAGGACTAAGTCTTTGGTCAAAATCATAGGTAATCACTGACCACATGATGATACGAAACTGCTTTTTAAGAACCTTAATCTGTGATGGTTTGATTCTGCCATAAGGAGGGCGAAATAAATCAGATTTGATCCATTGTTTGCATTGCTCCACATTGTCGAAATAATCTTTATTGGTGCTCTTCCATCCATTTAGATGATTGAAGCAATGGTTGCCCGTTTTATGACCAGCCTTCAGGATTTGATCGTAGGTTTCAGGGTGCTTTCTCACATTGTCTCCCACCACAAAGAAGGTCGCCTTTGCGTCCTTTTCTTTGAGTATGTTCAAGACCTCAGGTGTGATTTCTGGATGAGGGCCATCGTCGAAAGTCAGATAAATGATTTTCTCACGGGTTTTTACCTCCCATTGTAAGCTGGGATAAAGATGTTTTAGTAAATATGGACTACTCAATTGCATCAGGATACGAGAATCTTTCCGGTCATTTCTTCAGGGATATCAAGTCCCATAATATGTAGAATAGTTGGTGCCAGATCTGCAAGAATTCCATTGGATAGTTTGGCATCCTTATGATCGCTGCTGATATACACCAGGGGTACCGGGTTTAGTGAGTGGGCAGTATTGGGTGAACCATTGTCATTCAATGCGAAATCAGCATTCCCATGATCAGCGGTCAGTAGAATTTGATAGCCATTGGACAGTGCAGCATCAATCACCTCCCGCAAACACAAATCAACCGCTTCCGCAGCTTTTAGAATGGCAGGATAGACACCTGTATGGCCCACCATATCACCATTGGCAAAATTCACACATATAAAGTCATTGATCTGCTGATTTAGTTGATCTACCAGTTGGTCTTTAACTAAAAATGCACTCATTTCCGGTTGCAGGTCGTAGGTGGCAACCTTTGGGGAGTTGATCAATATGCGGTTTTCATTTTCGAAGACTTGTTCGCGGCCACCCGATAGAAAATAGGTGACATGGGCATATTTTTCAGTTTCTGCAATCCTCAGTTGTGTCAAACCTGCCCTGGAAATGGTTTCACCTAAGGTGTTGCTGACATCTTCCTTATCATAAATCACATGAACATTCTTAAAGTTCTTATCATAATTGGTAAGGGTATAATAGTCCAGATTCAGCGTATGCATATTAAACTCATGCAGGTTTTCCTGTGTTAACGCTACAGTCATTTGACGCAGACGGTCGGTGCGGAAATTAAAGCATAAGATGGTATCACCTTCCTCAATACGGGCTACCACCTGCTCATCTTCCACCATAACAATGGGATCGATAAACTCATCAGTGATATTGGCATTATAGGCTTCTTCTATGGATTTGAGAAGGTCATCAGAATAGTTTCCAATGCCATCCACCATCATATCATATCCCTTTTTGATGCGTTCCCATCTTTTGTCGCGATCCATGGAATAATAGCGGCCCACAAGGCTTGCAATTTTTGTCTTTTTATCCCTTAGAAATTCCAATAACTCGCTTATATAACCCAGGCCACTCTTCGGATCGGTATCCCTGCCATCGGTTATGGCATGGATATATACTTTTTCCAGGTCATAGGATTCAGCTATTTCAACCAGCTTGTAAAGATGGGTGTCCATGGAATGTACACCACCATCCGATACCAACCCCATCAGATGAACCGCTTTGTTCTTCTTTTTGGCATCAGAAAAAGCCTTAACAATCATGTCGTTATCCGAAATACTGTTGGTTTTGACGGCTTGGTTGATACGCTCGAGATCCTGGTAGACCACGCGACCGGCACCGATATTCAGGTGCCCTACCTCAGAATTTCCCATCTGACCTTTTGGTAAACCAACATGCTCTCCGGAAGTAAGTATTTGGGTATTTGGATAATCGCTTAACAGTTTATCGTAGACCGGTGTTTTTGCTTGAGAGATGGCATCGCTGGTGGTATGGTTACCTTGTCCCCAACCGTCTAGAATGATTAAAAGGGTTTTATATATATTGTTCTTTTCCATTTGTTTTGAAAATCTTACTACATTCGACTTTGATATTGCCGGGCAAAGATAAGCGATTTGTCGGTAAGGATAAGCCTCAGTGATGTAAGGTTCAACTGACTGAAGATCACGATAATTAAGCTCTTCAGGGGTGGTCGAAATTTAAAAAACCAACTCAATAATGATAAAACAGTGGGTAATACCAGATGTACATGGATGTGTGAATACGCTGAAGGTGCTCATCGAAAATCAGATAAAACCCAATAAAACGGATCAGCTGTATTTCCTCGGCGATTACATCGATCGGGGACCTGACAGCAAAGGTGTCATTGATTACATCATGAACCTGCAAAGGAATGATTATGATGTAACAGCATTGCTGGGTAATCATGAAGATTATTGCATCAATGCCTATGATGAGGATAAAAAAGCCAAAGGTTTTTTGGGCATACGAACCAAAAGCAGAATCCAGAAGGAATGGGAACGTTACGGAGGTATACAAACCATGCAAAGTTTTGATGTTGAGTCTCCTCGTGACATACCCGAATCCTATATTGAATGGATGCGCCAGCTAAAATACTATGTGGAGTTGGATGATTTCATCATCGTTCATGCAGGATTGAATTTTTCAAATGAAGATCCCTTTGAAGACCAAAGAGCCATGATCTGGATTCGTGATTTTAAGGTGGATGCGGAACGCATTAAGAATAAAAAAGTCATCCATGGTCATGTGCCTGTTAACCTCGAGTTTATTGATATGGCCATTAACTCCTCAGGCTATAAATTTATCGATTTGGACAATGGAGTGTATTACCAGCGTCGGGCCGGTTATGGCAATCTGGTAGCCCTTGAATTGACTGAAATGAAATATTTGGTACAGTCGCTAATGGATGATGTGCAGTTCAAAGGAGTATAAATTAGCACATCCATTTTCACCTATACAGTTAACCTTCGAACCAATTTTTTAGCTGGGATACTTTTTCCCTGCTGACAATGATTTCTTTGTCGAACTCCATGCTAGGGATGATGCGCAAGCGGCTATTGGAATAAACTACCACATCTTTGATGGCATTATAATTCACAATAAATGACCGGTTGGGCCTGAAAAATAAATTAGGATCAAGGCTGGATTCGAGATCCTCAAGTTTGAAATCGATGATATAGGTATTGCCTTTGTTAGTAAGTATATATACGGTACGGCCCTCCGCATAAAATAAATTAATCTGATCGGCTTTTACTGATCTTAAATGATCCCCAACTTTCACAAGGAATCGGTTTTTATAGGTTTTTTGCATCTGCATCAAAACCCTGCTGAGTTCATCGTACTGAATGCGCTCTTTATTGGAAGGCAGGTTTTCCCGCATGAGTTTGATCTTTTCAAGACTCTTATAGAGGGATTCATATTTTAAAGGTTTGAGCAAATAGTCGATGCTGTTAACCTTAAATGCCTGGATGGCGTATTCGTTATAGGCCGTAATGAAAATAACAGGAATACTCAGGTCGATTTTTTCAAATATATCAAAGCTGACGCCATCAGTAAGCATGATGTCCATGAACAATAGTTCAGCCTGATTGTTTTCATCTTCAAACCATTGCAGGCTCTGCTCGATCGATGGCAGGCAGTCCAGCACCTCTATCTCAGGGTCATACCTTTGCAACATACTGATGAGCTTTTCTGCGGCCGGTTTTTCGTCTTCAATGATTAGTACTTTCATGGATGTCGTTTTTTGGTTCTATTCTTCTTCCACTGCCAACAAAGGAATCCTGATCTGCTGGACATTATTGCTGAGATTGAATTGTATGCCTGTGCTGTGGTAATGAGCATAAGCTTTTTCAAGCAGCTCCATTCGAGTGGAAACCACCTCATTTTGATCCAGACGAAGGTGTTGTGCATACTGTATCTTGACTTCATTCTCATTCCAGCTTATGCTGAATACCATGGGCAGTGTATCTGTAATGATGTTTTTGGTGATGGTATATTCCATTAACAAGCAAAGGGTACCCGGAATCATCATAAGATCGGGTATGGGTGAATCTGATTGGAGATGGATACTGAAGGCCGTTTTATATTTGGAAAGGAACAATTGTTCCAAGGGTTTTAATGATTCCAGTTCATCTTGTAATGGTACCAAATCATTAAGTCTGTTGTCGAGTATATAACGATACATCTGCGACAATTGCCCAATCAGGAAATCTGCTTGTTTTTTGTTGGTTTGTAACTCAGAGATAATAATCTCCAGTGATTCGAAAAGCATGGAGGGGTTGATCTGAAACTTGAAACGCTGCAGCTCAATTTCAATGTTCTCCTTCATGGTCATTTCCTGTGCCAGTTTTTGTTTATTCTCCCGGTTCAGATAGAACATTCCGAAATAATACAAATGGTAAAAGAAAATCACAAAAACGAAGAGAGAATTGAAAGTAATCAACTCAGTATAAATAGTTCTGAAACCTTCCACATAAACGAAATACAGGTAAAGGATGGCTGAAGTCAAACCCACAGTAAGTACCATGCCCAAGAAAAAATGCAGCAGCACTATTGTTCTCACATGATCACGATTTCCTAACAGCTTCTTAAGGAGAACAACCAGCAAACGATTGGCTTCAAATACTACGAAGGCGATAAAAATGATAAAGCCAATCTCGCGGCTAAAGAAATTGCTCATGATCATATCAACAGAGTCGAAAAACATGAGAATGAGGAAGTACAGTGCAATCCCTGTAAGAATAGGGGCCGCCAGCCGAAAGCCAATATGATTATAAAATTGTTTAGGCTTCATATGCGGTTGTTATTTTAGGAAGGCTTACAATAAAATAATCCTGATGACTGATTGATATATCCTTGCCGCTATAATAGCGGTAGCGCTGTTTTATGTTGTTCAATCCTATCTTATGGGAATCAGTGGATCGTGGTTTTTCATATAAATCATTACCAATTTTCAGTAGTACGGGCTTTTTAATCACATTATTCTTGACGACTAAATTTTCATTCTCATCATGGTAAATCTCTATAGCTAAGCGGGTCTTATCGCAAATCTGGTTGTGTTTGAGGGCATTCTCGACCAGTATTTGCAAACTCAGAGGAGGAATGAGGCTTTGCATCAATTCAGGTGCGATCTGAACTGAAAGACTAATGCAGTCTTCATACTTGGTCTCCTGCATATAGAAATAAGCTTCGGTCATCTCAAGTTCCTCTTTCAAAAAAACCAATTGACGGTTCTGTGTGGTCAGGATATAGGCATAGGTTTTGGCCAGTTTCCTGATATAATCTTCTGTTATGGAGCTGCTTTTATAGATCAGCGCTGATATGGTATTTAAGGCATTGAATAAGAAATGTGGGCTTAATTGACTCTTCAGGGCTTGTAATTGCAAATGAAGCTGATCCCTTTCCATTTCAAGTGACTGCAATTGTCCCACTGCATATTGCTTGAATGAGAAAACTGTAAAATTGATGATGGTATACACAACAATCAAGACAGTGGAAATGATAAAATATTTAATGATGCCGTTGCCATAGAGTTCCTGAAAGCTTAAATCCACCTCCTGAGAGGCATAAGGTATGAGGTAGAAATAAAGGAATGCGGCAGCCAAGATCGAAAAGATGATTTGGCCCACCAGAATTTCGGATAGGAACCGTACATTGATATTATCCCTCCAGTTTACTCTTTTGCTGATATAGGTACTGAATTGATGCAAAATTGCTCCACCCATATTCAGCAGCAGCACCGCAATGAGCATGGCACTGAGGTTTTCCATCACAAAGGGTGCCTGCCCGGTTTCACTGTAAAACAGAAAGGCAAAAACGCCAATGCCAAGGCTGCTACAAATGATAAGATTTTTCCAAATCCAGTGCATGAGATTGAGTGGTGGTATTTGTAAGAATTAAAACTACAAAAAAACCACCGAAAACATCCATTGAGTTTCCGGTGGTTATAGTTTATTAGTCGATGAGTTTCTCGATGACCCTTCGGTATTCAGAGTCGGAGGAGAGTGTTTTAGCAGTTGCTTTATAATCTTCTTTGATTCTTGAATTACTAACAAAATCGGTTTCCGCCAACAAAACCAGGACAGAAGCTTTTTCTGTATTGGAGGATATTTTCCTTGCACTTCTAAGGGTTCCAATACAGGCATAAACGTTGAGTTTGCTGCTTTTTAACATTTTTCTTAAAATTCTACCATGTTCCGTACTACTGGAAAAATGATCCGCAGTGGCGAAAAAGGCATCCAGCGTTTGATCTTCAAAGGGCATCTGATCGATGGCGGTTGATAATACCTGACCCATTTCTGTGTTTGAAGTCAGTTTGGTGGTCGCGTTGAACAAACTGGACCAGGCATAATCGGTCATGCTATGATTTTTCATGGCATGTCTTAACACACTTCCGGCTTCAGAGTTGCTGCTCATGCTCGTAATAGCAATGAAATAGGCATCTACCATTGCCGTCTTTTCAAACTCAAGACCGGGCATTCTACGCATAACACTTCCCATCTCGGTGTTGGAAGACAGCTTCTTCACTGATCCAAGCAGGCGGACATAATTTTCATCGGAAAGTTCATATTGTTTCAGAGCAAATCGAAGGGTGCTGGCTGCTTCTGTATTACTCGACATCACATCTATGGCATTGAAGAAAGCATTTCCCACCTCGGCCTTGTTAATCTTCAGGGAGTGTAATGAACGCATCACAGATCCCATTTCAGTATTTGAGCTTAGTTTTTTTACAGATTGTAACAAACGTACATAAGCTTCATCCGAAAGGTCTTGTGTTTTGTTCACATAGCGCAATACACTACCGGCTGAAGAATTGCTCGACATTTTATCCAGTCCTGAAAAATAAGATTCAATCACTTTGGTATCTGAAAAATCGATCTTGGTATCTATGGCTCGTAAGATGGAAGCTCTTTCGCTGTTGGATGATAACTTAGCCACACTGTTGAAGTAGGCAACTGATGTGCGGTTGTTCTGGGTAAAGCGAGACCCATATTCACGAAATAATCGCCCACTTTGAGAATTGGAGCTCATTTCGGTTGAAATAGCATAAGCAGTACTGATGAGTTCATCCTCAGACAGGCTATGGTTGTCCAGAAGGGTTTCGAAATAAATGGCCATGGTACTATTGGAAGGAATGGCCTGGATCTCATCCAAAACACCATTGAATCCTTTTTTCTTATAAATTCTGTCCACCCGACCTTCTGCATCAATTCCTGTGAGACGAACCACGTCCAGTAGAATATCTGCCAGCCATTTGCGTCCTTCATCTTCGAAAGGGATTTCCTTGCGTCCTTCATAATACTCATAACTGAGCTGGCCGCTTTGGTCACTTTCTATAATAATAGCCCTTTTGTTTCCAAAGGTTTTCTTGCTGATTTTAAGATAGCCGTAGGGGCTGATGCTTTTGATGCCAGTATCATCATCGGTAACTTTTACTTCACCTTTTACCTGAACATCATAGCTTGAAAAATTATCGGAATATCTGTACTGACGCTTGCCGTCAGTATTTGTATTGACCAGCGGATGACCTATAACACTTAAACTAAACATGCTAAGTACAATTACCATCAGGCTGAGTTGTATTTTTCTGCGGATATGAATTGCTTTCATCTTTTAAATATTTATGGAGTTTTACTGATGCAAAAATGCAATGGGAATTCGTGCTGTAAAAATGAAATGCATTTAACCGTTCGATTGATGTCATGAACTGCAGGATGTATGTACTGAAATGCAAAATGCCGACAACTATTTTGAGTGTGTCGGCATTTTGAAGTTTTTACTTCAGATGAACCCGGTAGCTGAACTATTGCTTTTCGAATTTTAATTTGAAGAAATGAAAATCAGGGTTGGGAAGATCGATGGTGAAATAGTCTACTGCTCCCTTATTATCCAATACAAAAGTTACCCAGCCTTCAGGCAGGAAAGGATCCTTAAACTGGAATTGAAAACTGTCGTAATGCCAGTGTTTGAGTTCACTGGTAAACAATTCCTGTGCAGGTAGCAAACTAAACGACAGCTGTCCGTCTATGAGCCATACTGCTGCTTCTCCATACATCTCATCTTTGTAGGTGCCCACATATTGATCGAGAGCAAGTGATGCTTTCGTATCTGTGATTCTGGAGGCCTCTTTTTCCTTTTTCTTTTCTTCTGTTCTGGTCTTTCCTCTTTCTTCATTTTTAAGCATGATGGCTGCCCAGTCTTTTCCTTCAACACCCAACAGCACATCCCTGATCTGTCTTTCCATGGCAGGCACCAAGGCACTTAGTTGATTCGACAGGATAATAAATCCGCTTTGGTCTTCGGGAATTAAAAAAACCTTGGAATGAAAACCCGGTAAACCACCGCCATGTTGCACCATTTTTCTGCCCTGATAATCATAAAGAAACCATCCCAGACCATAAGCGTAAAAATGCGTGCCATCTATTGTTTCGGCTTTTCCTGCATTCAAAAGGGTTTGAGGGGAAACCATTTCATAGTATTGGGCTTCGCTAAAGATGTTGGTGTCTGCATAGGCACCTTTATCCAGCATGAGCTGTACCCATTTTGACAAGTCGGAAACGGAGGCATTGATGGAGGCAGCCGGGCCACTGTTGTCATAATTGAGAAAAGGAAGGGCTTTGCCATCAACATGAGGATAAGCTGTGTTTTTACGATTGTCAAATCCGTTGGTAGTAGTGTTGCTGTTTTCCATTCCAATGGGGGCGAAAATTTTCTTCTGAATGAAAGTATCCCAACTCATCCCACTAACCTTTTCAATTAACTGGCCGGCCTCAATAAACATGAGGTTGGAATATCCAAAATGACTTCGAAAACTATATTTGTTGTCCCTGGCTGTAAATCTTTCCACCACTTCCTCTCTTGAGTAGTTGGTGGCATACCAAAGCAAATCACCATCAAAAGTCTGGTAACCGGCCCGGTGACTTACCAAATCGCGCACACGCATTTCCCTGGTAATATATGGGTCGTATAAGCTAAATTCGGGATAATGATCTACCACTCGATCGTCCCACTTCAAGGCACCTTCATCAACCAGTATGGCGATACAAGCTGCTGTAAAGGCCTTGGAACATGAGGCAATTCCAAAAACACTGTTTTCATTCACTTTTTTCTTTTGGTCGGCATGCAGTTTTCCATAGGTTCCTGTAAATACCAGTTCACCATCTTCTACTATACCTACTGCAAAACCCGGAACTCCAAAGTCAGAAACAGCCTTCTCAATATAGCGGTTCAAAGAATCATAATCAATTGTTTCCTGAGCTGCTAGCGGGGAAAACAATAGCAGCAAGCATATGGCTATAAAGGGTTTAAAAATTTTCATGGTTTAAATATTAAAGTATTATATCGATAAAATCAGTCTATACATCCATTTCCACGAACACAGGACAATGGTCGGAATGCATAGCCTGGGGGAGAATGCCTGCTAGTTGTATCTTGTCTGTTAAATTGTCTGTTACCATATTGTAATCGATGCGCCAGCCTTTGTTATTGGCTCTTGCATTGGCACGATAGCTCCACCAGGAATAATGATGGGGATCTTTGTTTAAATGGCGGAAGGAATCAATAAAGCCGGTTTCAAGAAACCCACTCATCCATGCTCTTTCCTCGGGTAAGAAACCTGAGATTTTCGAATTTCTGACAGGGTCATGAATGTCGATGGCTTCATGACAAATATTGTAATCACCTGAAACCACCAAATGTGGTCTTTGTTTACGCAGCTCACCAATATATAACTGAAAATCGGCCAGCCATTGCATTTTAAAGGCCTGTCTCAAATCGCCGCTCGAACCTGAAGGATGGTAGACGCTTACCACAGAGAAATCTCCATAATCGGCTCTTATGAACCGGCCTTCAAAATCATAGTCTGAAATACCCATACCATATTCCACATGATCTGCTTCCTTTTTTGAGAGAATGGCCACACCACTATAGCCTTTTTTCTGTGCTGAATACACATAGGTTTTATAACCCATAGCTTCAAATTCAAATACCGGAATCTGATCAGCCTGAGCTTTGGTTTCTTGTATACAAACCACATCTGGATCGGCAGCATCCAGCCATTCCATGAATCCTTTTTTCACTGCAGCACGGATGCCATTTACGTTATATGAGATAATTTTTGTCATAAAAAAGCTTTGGGCTAAAATAGGATTTTTTTGCCTGTATAAAACCAGTCTAATTAACTTATAAGAACAATCAAAATCAGCATTAGCGATAATTAATTGCTACTTTTGCACGCCCGTGAAAAGGTCTAAGAAATATGCAGTTAAGTGGTTGCTTCTGACCAAGAAGTTGCCTGCCCGACAGAAGATGATTCTCCTGAGTATTATCATTGGTTTTGTGGTGGGTTTGCTGGCTGTGCTAATGAAAACCCTGGTGTTTACCATCATCGAATTGCTAACCGGTGGTTTTTCAGTTGAATACGATAACTATTGGTATCTTATCTATCCGGCCATCGGCATTTTTGCCACAGTGCTCTTCGTTAAGTTTATTTTGAGGAAGCCCGTTCGGGATGGTATACCCAATGTGTTGCATGCCATTTCCAAGCAACATGGAATTATCAAGCCTCACAATACTTTTTCATCCATTATCAGCAGTGCGTTGACCGTTGGTTTTGGAGGTTCGGTGGGACTGGAGGGACCTACGGTTGTTACAGGAGCTGCTTATGGATCACGAATTGCAAAAGCCCTGGGTTTAAATTATAAACAAACCATTTCGGTATTGGGTTTTGCAGGTGCTGCTGCCATGTCTGCGATATTCAAAGCACCCATAGCTGCCATTGTATTTGCATTGGAGGTGATTCTGTTTGATATGACCATGGCTGCTTTGGTGCCCATTTTATTATCTAGTATTACTGCTGCCTTAACATCCTATTTTTTTCTGGGTCAAAGTGTGTTATACCCCTTCGATGTGGTGAATGACTTTAGTCTGGAAGAGACTCCCTATTATCTGGGTTTGGGAATTTTCACCGCACTCATATCCACTTACTTCATAAAGATCTATGTGTTTAGCGGAAAGGTATTTGATAGAATCAATGGTTGGGTAAGTAAATTTCTCATTGGGGTAACTGCTTTGGGATTGTTGATTTTCCTGCTTCCTTCGTTATATGGTGAAGGTTACGAGTCTGTAAATGCCGCTTTGAAAGGGAATATGGATTTCGTATTTGACAACAGTATTTTCTACAAGTTAAAAGACAATATACCAGTGGCTCTGTTGTTGCTGGCATCTATTATTCTATTTAAAGCCATTGCCACCTCACTCACCTTCCGAGCTGGTGGTATTGGGGGTATTTTTGCTCCCACCCTCTTCATTGGGGTCATGACAGGGCTGCTGTTTGTTAAGGTGGTTAATTATTATGGAGTAGCCAGTCTTCCGGAGAGTAATTTTGCTTTGGTGGGAATGGCTGGCTTGCTTGCAGGCGTGGTTCATGCGCCTTTAACGGCAATCTTTCTTATTGCTGAAATTACAGGGGGTTATGATTTATTTCTTCCCATTATGATGGTGGCTACGGTATCCTATGGGTTTAGCAAATTGCTGACCCCAAATTCTATTTATACCATACAGCTTACCAAAAGAGGGGATATGCTGACCCATAATAAGGATCAGGCCATGTTATCGATGATGCATATTGAAGACCTGATCGAATATGATTTCAGTTCGATCAAGCCAACGGCTAGCCTTGGAGAACTGGTAAAAGTAATTGCCAGCTCAAACAGGAATATTTTCCCAGTGGTTGATGAAGATAAAAACTTCCATGGTATCATATTTCTGGATCAGATCAGACACCTGATGTTCGATCCTGAAATGTATGAAAGCACCTCAGTACAGCAATTGTTATTCATGCCTTCTCAATATGTGGAAATGGGCGATGATATGGAAACCGTAGCCACCAAATTCCAGCATTCCGGTAAATATAATCTGGTGGTTCTGGAAACAGGGAAATATGTTGGATTCGTTTCACGAGCCAATGTGTTTTCACATTACCGCGAGATTCTAAAGGACTTTTCTGAAGAATAACAGATCCGGAGCATGTATATTGATTCACCGACTTGCCCTGTGCTGGTATTCATTATTCATTAACTTTGACTTCTCATCACCCTTATTCCATGGGAAAAAAGCGAAAAAATAGACCCCATTTTGTAATTAACAGCTCCCGTCAACGGCGTTTGGTTCTTGGCTTGAGTTTGCTTATCGGGTTGTTGAGTGGTTTGGCAGCTGTACTTTTAAAAAATACAGTGCATTATACCAATGACCTGATAACCAATGGCTTTGAATTCGGACGAGAGAATTATCTATACCTGGCCTTTCCACTGATAGGTATCGCCATTACTGTGGTATTTGCCAGCAAGATCATTCGTGATAATATTGGACATGGTGTGAGTAAGATCCTCTATGCCATTTCTCGGAAAAACGGAAAAATTGAACCTCACAATATGTATTCATCCATGGTGGGTAGTACTTTCACTGTGGCATTTGGTGGTTCCGTAGGTTTAGAGGCACCCATAGTATTAACAGGCAGCAGCATTGGTTCCTACTTTGGTCAGCTTTTTCATCTTGATCGCAAAACCCTAATGATTCTCATCGGATGTGGTGCTTCGGGTGCCATTGCCGGTATCTTTAAGGCGCCCATTGCAGCAGTGGTGTTTTCATTGGAAGTACTTATGCTCGACCTGACCATGATTGCTCTGATTCCTTTACTCATTTCTGCAGCCACAGGAGCCTCGGTTGCCTTTTTTCTTATGGGTAGCGGGGTGCTGTTTTCTTTTGATGTGAGTACTGGTTTTGTCCTGGCTCATTTGCCCTATTATATGGGACTTGGAATACTTACCGGTTTTGTATCCTTGTATTTCAACCAGGCTACAATGTATATTGAGTCGAGGATTAAGAAGATTGCAGATAAGAAATACAGCGTGTTACTGGGGGGGATTTTATTGGGAATGCTCATTTTCATTTTCCCGGCACTTTATGGGGAGGGTTATGAATTTCTAATGGAAGTCATCAATGATAAGGCAGATGGTCTCATCAACGAATCCCTGTTTGGCGAACACACTCAGGCAGGTTATTTGATACTGATGCTTTTCCTTATCCTGATATTTAAGGTGTTAGCCATGGCCATTACCAATGGTAGTGGTGGAGTGGGTGGAATTTTTGCACCCTCACTGTTTATGGGAGGAATTTTCGGGATGGTCTATGCCAAGGTAATTAATCTTTTACCCTTCGGTCAGCTGCCGGTAAAAAATATGGCTTTGGTAGGCATGGCAGGTGTGATGGCAGGCGTGATGCATGCACCATTGACAGGTATTTTCCTGATTGCTGAATTTACCGGTGGCTATGAATTGTTTACACCTTTAATTATCACAGCCACCATATCGTATCTTACCATAGTGATGTTTGAGCCTCATTCAATATATACCAAACGATTGGCAGAAAGAGGAGAGTTGTTGACACATGATAAGGATAAATCGGTGCTGTCGCTGATGAAAATGAAATCCTTAATTGAAACAAATTTCAGAACCATAGGCGTGGATGCAACATTGGGTGACCTGGTCAATGAAATAGCCCAGTCGGAGCGCAATGTGGTGCCGGTGGTAAACGAAGAAAACACCTTTTTCGGATTGGTTTTTGTAAACGATATCCGTAATATTATGTTTAAGCCCGAACTGTACGAGACAACCCTGGTTTCAGAACTGATGTATATGCCCGATTCATTTGTACATCCCAATGATCCAATGGAAGTGGTAGCTCAGAAGTTTCAGGATTCTGAGCATTATAATCTGCCAGTACTCGACGAAGGTAGATATCTAGGATTTGTATCCAGAGCAAGAGTTTTTTCAAGCTACCGAAATCTGCTGAAAGAGTTTTCCGATGAATAATAATTGAAATTCTGGCAAGAACAATTATCCGTAACTTTGCATAAAATACAGAAGTGTATGATTTATATCACACGCCGTGAGCGATTTAACGCTGCTCACCGTTTATTTCGAGAGGATTTTACCGATAAACAGAATGATGCTGTTTTTGGAAAATGCTCCAACCCAAACTGGCATGGTCATAATTATGAATTGTTTGTGACCGTTAAAGGAGAATTAAACCCTCAAACAGGCTTTTTACTAAATCTGAAAACATTAAGTAAGATTATCAGGGAGCAGGTGATCGTCAAGCTCGACCACAAGAATATTAACCTTGAGGTAGATTTTATGAATGGCAAACTGGCTTCCACGGAAAACCTTGCCATTGGAATTTGGGAAGAGTTGGAGCCTCATATTAAAGCATTGGCTGCCAACTTACATTGTGTTAAAGTGTCAGAATCAGAGAATAATTTCGTTGAATACTACGGTAATTAGTTAAAAACAGCTAAAAACAACCTGACAATTAGTCGCTGGCATGTTCTTTGACAGACCAGAATAATCAAAAACAGATCATGAAAGACCCGAAAGAGCTCATTGGCTACGAAAAAATAGAGTTGTACGAACCAGAAAAACTGGAACAACTGGAGCATCATTATAAAGCTATACTTGAACTATTGGGTGAAGAGCCTTCCCGTGAAGGATTACTAAGAACCCCATTTAGGGTAGCAAAATCACTACAATTTCTTACTCAGGGTTACGATCACAATCCTGAAGAAATACTTCTTTCCGCCAAATTTAAGGAGGACTACCGTGAAATGGTGATTGTGAAAGACATTGAAATATTTTCCATGTGTGAGCACCATATGATCCCCTTTATCGGAAAAGCCCATGTGGCTTACATACCCAATGGTTACATCACAGGTTTGAGTAAGATTGCCAGAGTAGTTGAAGCCTATTCCAGAAGACTTCAGGTGCAGGAGCGATTAACCACACAAATTAAGGATGCCATTCAGAAAACACTAAATCCACTTGGTGTAGCAGTGGTTATTGAAGCCAAACACCTCTGTATGGCCATGAGAGGCATTCAGAAGCAAAATTCGGTGACTACCACCTCTGATTTTACAGGAGCCTTTGAGCGTGCAGAAACCCGGGCAGAGTTCATTAGCCTGATTTCTTCTAAACTTTCTTAAAGTGAAATATTCAAACCTTGATTGCGTTCAAGGTATATCAACAGTTCAGAACTATTAAACGAAACTATAGAATGACACAATATAATAATCAATTTCAGTATGTAGAAAAGGGACAAACCCTTAGTGTAGCCAAGACATTTTTGTCAGGAGTATTTATGTGGATGTTCCTGGCCTTGTCCATAACAGCAGCCACTTCATGGATGTTTGCATCCACACCCCAACTTATGATGAGTTTGTTTAATCCTGAAACCGGGAGTATGAATTTATTGGGATGGGTAGTCATGTTGGCCCCGTTGGGTATGGTACTATGGATGTCAGCAGGATTTCAACGCATGTCAGCCTCCACCATGGTACTGGTATTTGTAGCCTTTTCGGTTTTGATGGGCATGAGTCTCAGCTTTATCTTCCTGGCCTATACAGGAGCTTCCATTGCCAAAACTTTTGTAATTACCGCCGCCATGTTTGGTTTTATGGCTGTATTGGGATATACCACCAAAACCGACCTGACCAAATTCGGAAGTCTGCTCATGATGGCTCTGGTGGGGATCATTATCGCCAGTGTAGTGAATATGTTTATGCAAAGTGGCACCCTGGATTATATCATTAGTTTTGGTGGGGTGTTAATTTTTACCGGTCTCACTGCCTATGATGTGCAAAAACTCAAACGCATTGGAAGTGGCATGGATACTACCTCTAGTACAGGTCGTAAACTGACAATAATGGGGGCATTAACACTTTATCTTGACTTTATCAATTTATTTTTATTTTTGCTTCGCTTTTTTGGCGACCGCAAATAAGCACACTACTAACCAATTAACAATATATGAACGCTTACGTTTTTCCCGGACAGGGAGCTCAATATGTAGGTATGGGGAAAGATTTGTTTGAATCTTCGTCCAAAGCCAAAGACCTGTTCACCAAAGCCAACAGCATCCTGAAGTTTAAGATTACTGAGGTGATGTTTGATGGTACTGAAGAGGACTTGAAACAAACCAATGTAACCCAACCTGCTGTTTTCCTCCATTCTGTCATTCTGGCAAATGTTTTGGGAGATGATTTTATGCCTGATATGGTTGCTGGTCATTCATTGGGAGAATTTTCTGCACTGGTGGCCAACAAAACCTTATCCTTTGAAGATGGTTTAAAACTGGTAGCCAAACGTGCTGCTGCCATGCAGAAAGCTTGTGAAATTGAGCCATCTACTATGGCTGCCATTATTGGTTTGGATGATAAACTGGTTGAAGGAATCTGTTCAGGAATCAAAGAAGTAGTGGTACCTGCAAACTATAACAGCCCTGGCCAGCTTGTCATTTCAGGGTCCATCACAGGTATTGAAAATGCCGTAAAGGAACTCAACGAGGCTGGAGCCAAACGAGCCTTGGTGCTGAAAGTAGGAGGGGCTTTCCATTCTCCACTCATGGAACCTGCCCGGGTTGAATTGGCAGAAGCCATTAATTCAACAAAATTTCTCCGGGGTATTTGTCCGGTGTATCAAAATGTAACAGGACAGTCAGTTAACGATCCTGAAATTATTAAAACCAACTTAATCGCACAGTTGACCTCTCCGGTTCGCTGGACACGAATCATGCAGAACATGATAGCTGATGGTGCCAACAATATTACAGAAGTTGGTCCTGGTAAAGTATTGCAAGGCCTGTTTAAGAAGATTGACAGGAAAATACAGACCCAGAGTGCCGCTTTGTAGCATAAGCTAAAGAATGCATTAGATAAGCCTGTTCAATTTTTGAGCAGGCTTTTTGTATTCAATTCACTTGATATTTGAGCCTACGAGGCACTTTTTTTAGCAACATAATTTTGTAGCTTTGTTGCATTCACACACCACCCTTTGTATTAAATGAAAATACTGATCATAGAAGATGAAGTGGCATTGGCTGAGTCCATTGGGGATTACCTCAAGGATGAAGGGTATGTGTATGAACTGGCATTTAATTACCAGGAGGCATCCTCGAAAATAAATGCCCATGAGTATGATTGTGTAATTGTGGATATTAACCTGCCCGATGGGAATGGTTTGAATATTATCCGGGAATTAAAGGAGAATCGATCAGAATCAGGAATCATCATTATATCAGCCCGTAACTCACTGGATGACAGAATAACAGGCCTGGACATGGGTGCTGATGATTATCTGGTAAAGCCCTTTAATCTTTCTGAGCTTAATGCCAGAATTAAATCCGTGATCCGCCGCATTAGTTTTAGTGGCAGCAATGAAATTGTCTTCAACGAAATTCGTATTGATACAGATGCCATTCAGGTGTATATTCATGATGAACTGGTTAACCTTACCAAAAAAGAGTACGACCTGCTGATCTTTTTTATTGCCAATAAAAACAGGGTGCTGACCAAAGAATCCATCGGAGAAAATGTTTGGGGTGATTATGCAGATACCCTTAGTTCTTTCGATTTTATTTACACACATATAAAAAACCTTAGAAAGAAATTACTGGACAAAGGCGCCGATGACTATTTGCAAAATGTCTATGGAGTTGGTTACAAATTCGACACCAACTAACAGAATTGCTGAGGACGATTTATCATTACAAAAACACGAGGGATGAAACTACTCAATAAGACCAGCCTGATCATAGTTACCGTTGCCCTATTCATCTTTTTTCTTGGTGGAATCGCCTTTTATAAGATTCTGCAATCAATTATTACCAAACAAATCGAACATGAGCTGGTGGTGCAAAAGCATAACATCATTGGCGAGTTGAATAGCTTCCTTCACATTGAAAATGCCTATCTGATTACTGAGAATAAAATTCGTGTGGAGAATGTACCCATGGATTTCCACATGGAAGAAATATTCAAGGATACCGTACTTTACGATCAAAGGCAAGAAGTATATGTACCCTATCGGATGTTGCGCTTCCATACCTTTATAAACGAGAAGAACTATAAGATATCCATCTTTAGATCCACACTGGATGCAGGAACGCTGACCGAGCAGATCATCATCACTATGATGCATATGATCGTGGCTTTTATTCTGGCCATGTTCTTTCTGAATCGTTATTTCTTCAGGAAAATCTGGGACGATTTTTTTGATTCAGTGAACAAAGTCAAAAACTACAACCTTAGAGATGATCCTGAACTGAATTTATCCTTTTCGGAAGTGGAAGAGTTTCAAATGCTAAACCAGGTTTTCGATAAGCTTACCGAAAGAATCCATCAGGACTATGTGAGTTTAAAAGAATTCACTGAGAATGCTTCCCATGAGATACAAACCCCGCTATCCATTATGCGGGCAAAAATTGAACTGCTCTTACAGCACCCCGGCTATAGTGAAGAACAAATTGCCCTTATCAGTGCCTTAAATGAGTCGGTGAACAGGTTATCCAATATTAATAAGGTTTTAATTCTGCTCACCCGCATTGAAAACAATCAATTTCCTGAGCTTTCAAAGGTTCATATGAAAGAGAGGATAATCTACCATCTAGATAATTTTAAGGAAGTGATTGAAGCCAAACAGATTAAACTGAACCATTCCCTTGAAACTGATATTGAGGTGAATGTGAACACTGCACTGGCCGACATTTTGATCATCAATCTGGTGAAAAATGCCATCAGGCATAATTTTGATGAAGGAAAAATTCACATCAAGCTTGATAGCATAGGTTTTGAAATCAGTAACACAGGACCTAAGCTGGATATACCAGCAGAACAATTGTTCAACAGATTTGTGAGAACACAAAATACTGCTGATTCCCTTGGTTTGGGTTTGTCACTGGTGAAAAAAATCTGCGAGTTGTATGATTTTGACATTAGCTATCGATTCGAAGATGACCTTCATAAAGTGATTATACGCTTCCCGAATAAATAATTAAAACCCTCATTTATTCTAAGTTTTATTGAGGCAGAATTGCATATGAAATCCTATTGGGATATTTGTCGGATGTGCTTGATATTCTTGCTTTTCAGCCCGTTTCTCAGAGTTCAAATTTACTTCAGAATTACTTTTTATTATTGCCTCCTATAAAGAACCTTAGTTCGCCTCAGAGAGATAGTGATGGAAAGAATGATTGGTGTAATCGGTTTAAACTATAAGTCTGCCCCAGTGCAGGTCAGAGAAATGATGGCCTTTACTGAAGATCAAATCCGGCAGTTTATTAGAAGTTTAAAGCAGATAGAATCTGTGGCAGGAATAGTAGTCTTATCTACCTGTAACCGCACCGAACTCTATTTTCATGTGAAAACACTTACTTCCAAACAAGGATTTGATTTGGTAATGGGGCGCCTGATCGATTATAAAAACCTTGAAAAATCAGTGGAGAAACATCTCTATCTGATTGAAGGCCTGGATGCAGTAAAACATCTTTTTAGCGTGGCCTCGGGTTTAAATTCAATGGCTTTGGGCGAGGATCAGATTATTGGTCAGGTTAAAAATGCATTTCTGATCAGCGATCATGGCCATTGTGCAGGCCCCGTATTGACACGCTTGTTTAACAGAACTTTCAGTGCCGGGAAGCGGGTACGGACAGAAACCCATATCAATGAAGGTTCGGCCTCGGTTAGTTCAGCCGCGGCAAGTCTGGCGAAGCGGCAATTCCCGGATATCGCCAAACGGTCGGTATTGCTCATCGGTGCAGGCCAAACGGGTCGCTTGTCCATGATGAGTCTCATTGAAAAAGGATGCAAAAACCTATACATTACCAATAGGACTTTTGAGAAAGCTGAGATAGTAGCTAAGGAGTTTAATACTACTGCTGTACCTTACCATAGCATTCAGGCGCATATGAGGGTCTGTGATGTGGTTATGGTGGCTACAGGATCGGTGACGCCTCTGATCACCAAGAAAATGCTTCTGGAAATCATGCCGGAAAGGCAAAATCGTCCCATCTGTATCGTGGATTTATCTGTTCCACGGAATGTGGAAGAAGCGGTGGGTACATTGGAAAATGTATCCCTGTTTGATGTGGATGATACCGAGGTAGTTATTCATGAAACCTATGAGAAGAGAAAGGCTGAAATTATAAAGGCTGATGCAATAGTGAGTAGGCTGGCCTACAATTATATGGAATGGCTGGCTTCCCTGAATTTATCACCTACCATCAGGCAGATACAGGAAAACTTCCGTAAGATTCATGATTATGAGTTTGAGAATTACAGGAAGTTCAAAAATGGTGTAGACCGTAAACCCATGCAGGATTACGGAACTCATATTTCAGATAAGTTTTCGCGACTTATCATTGAAAACCTAAAACATCTCACTGATAATGGAAGAAAGGTTGAGCATCTTCAGATGTTGAATGAGCTCTTCGAACTGGCTGTAAGTAATGAAGCGAATCAAAAAAACAATGATACTAATGCCCGGCCTTGATTGCATACCGGGCACATGAAATAAATAGATGAAGAATAAGATAATACGCATAGGTACCCGAGGAAGCCAGCTGGCTTTATATCAGGCTAATAAGACCAAGGAAGCCATTGAGGCCAGATTCCCTGAGGTGGAGGCTGAAATTGTAATCATCCATACCAAGGGGGATAAAATACTGGACGTATCTCTGTCGAAAATTGGCGATAAGGGCTTATTTACCAAAGAACTAGAAGTGGCCCTGCTCAATAATGAAGTAGATATGGCTGTGCACAGTTTGAAAGATTTGCCCACTTTTTTTCCTGAAGGACTGACCCTGGGTGCCGTACTTGAGCGTGCTGAAGTCAGGGATGCCCTCGTAAGCAAGGATGGAAAAACCCTCAAAGAATTGGGTGCCGATGATGTAATTGCTACCTCCAGTCTGAGGCGTAAAGCGCAATTATTATCCTTTAACCCGGACTTCAACATAGTGGATATCCGGGGTAATATGAATACCCGATTGGCTAAAATGGATGGCGGTCATTGTGATGCCATGATCATGGCAGCCACCGGATTGCAGCGATTGGGCCTGGAAGAAAGAATATCCGAAATTATTGATACCGAAGTAATGGTGCCGGCTGTTAGTCAAGGAGCCATTGGAATTGAAGTAAGAGACAATGACCCAGAGATCGGAAGCATCATGGAAGGAATTAATCACCAACTTACTTTTCTTATCACCAAAGCCGAGAGGGCTTATTTGAAATCCATGGAAGGGGGTTGTCAAATACCCATTGGTTGTCATACAGTTGTGAAGGGCGATGACATCAGCTTTACAGGTCTTGTGGCTGACTTAAGTGGTAGCCGATCCATCAAACTAACCCTTAACGGAAAACTGGAGCAAGCTGAAACCCTGGCACTGGAAGTATCCAGACAAATGGTAGCTAAGGGAGCCACGGAAATTCTTGATAACATTAGAAATCAGGCGAACGAATAAATCAATAATAGCAGACTAAATAGCATCATGTTAGAAGGCAAAACCATCATCAATACACGTCCCTCAGAATCTGCCGACCTTATAGGTCAGGAGCTGAAAGCGATGGGTATGGAGGTGATACCCATGCCACTCATTGAAATTATTCCCATACCCATACCAAAAAACATTCAAGCCAGTATTACCAAAGAGAAGGCCTGTGATTGGTTGGTGTTTACCAGCAGAAATGGCGTGGATATGTTTTTCGAACAGATGGATGATCCGTTCCATTTTAATGAACTCCCTATCAGGATTGCCGTGTATGGTAAGAGAACTGCTATGGCTATGGAAGAAAGAGGCTTAAAGCCTGATGTGGTCAATTTGAAAAATACTTCTGCCGATTTACTGGATGATTTGCTACCCTTATTACAACCCAATGAAAAAGTATTGTTGGTTTTGGGAGATTTGGCTTCCTCTGTACTTGAAGAAGGGCTTGCCAATAATACCGATGTGGCCAGGCTGGATGTATACAAAACTGTTTTTGTTCAAAAGGTAGATCAGCAACTCCTTCAAAAGATTCAGAAAGACGATTATGATTTACTGCTCTTTACCAGCCCATCCGGTTTCAAGAGTTTTATGAATCATACACACAATGCTGACCAATATCCGGAATTAAAAATTGCATGTCTGGGGCCCACAACAGAATCCGCCATTCACGAAAAGGGAATGAAACCCCTGGTCGTGGCAAAACCATCTGGCAAAATGGGTCTTCTCAAAGGTATTCGACAGTACTTCAATAAACAGCAAGATTAAAAATGATAATATAAGAACTCAAAAAAAACAGAATTATGGCATTTCCAGAAACCAGATTAAGACGATTAAGGAAAACAGAACTCCTTAGGGATATGATACGAGAAACTCATGTATCTCTTGATGACCTCATCATGCCCTTGTTTGTGTGTCCCGGTACAGATGTGAAAATCCCAATTTCTTCCATGCCTGGTAATTTTCAACTGTCAGTTAACTTACTGGTGGAGGAATGTAAATCTCTTTGGGCTATGGGCATCCGCTCTGTACTCCTTTTTGGAATCCCTGAATCCAAGGACGAGCATGGTCATGTAGCCTGTGTGGCCGATGGCATTGTGCAAAAAGCAATGAGGGCGATTAAAGCTGAGCTACCAGATATGATGTTGGTGGCGGATGTATGTAATTGTGAATACACCACCCATGGCCATTGTGGAACCATCGTTGATGGTGATGTACATAACGATTTAACACTGGAAACACTCGCCAAGCAATCGGTTTCCTTGGCTGAATCCGGTGCTGATGTCATTGCTCCCAGTGATATGATGGATGGTCGTGTGGCTATGATCAGAGAGGCATTGGATGACAATGGTTTTTATAATATCCCTATAATGGCTTATTCTGCCAAATATGCATCTGCCTTTTATGGTCCTTTCCGCGAAGCTGCTGAAAGCGCACCTCAATTTGGCAACCGGGCTACCTATCAGATGGATCCTGCCAACTCCAATGAAGCGCTCAGAGAAATTGCAGAAGACTTGATGGAAGGTGCTGATTTTGTCATGGTAAAACCAGCCTTAAGCTATCTGGATGTTATCCGAAGGGCAAAAGACAATTACAATATCCCCATTGTTGCCTATAATGTGAGTGGTGAGTTTTCAATGGTTAAAGCAGCAGCAGCCAATGGTTGGATTGATGAAGACCGCATTATTAAAGAAATACTGACCTCAATTAAGAGGGCCGGGGCGGACATTATCATCACCTATCATGCCCCTCAAATGGCAGCCATATTAAAAAAAGAACAACAATAAATTAACATAAAAGATGAAACAGGATAAAAGCCAGGCGGCTTTTTCAGCCGCTAGAAAGGTCATCCCCGGAGGCGTAAATTCTCCGGTAAGAGCCTTTAAAAGTGTAGGAATCGACCCAGTGGTAATTGATCATGCCAAAGGTGCTCATATCACCGATATTGATGGTAACCATTATATTGATTTTGTTTCCTCCTGGGGCCCTTTAATTCTGGGCCATGCCAACGATGACATCCTGAAGGCTATCCAGGAAGCAGCCGATAAAGGAACCAGTTTTGGTGCACCCACACAAATTGAAACAGAAATGGCCCAGCTTATAGTGGATATGGTGCCATCGGTGGATAAGGTAAGGATGGTAAACTCGGGAACTGAAGCTACCATGAGTGCTTTGCGATTGGCCAGAGGCTATACCAAAAGAGACCTGATCGTGAAATTTGCCGGCAATTACCATGGGCATGCTGATAGCTTCCTGATCAAAGCCGGCTCAGGAGCCATCACACTTGGTTTGCCTGACAGCCCCGGAGTTACTGCAGCTACCGCTCAGGACACCTTGTTGGCAGATTATAATGATCTGGATTCTGTTGAACGCCTGTTTAAGGATCACGGAAAGGACATTGCCGCCATTATTGTGGAACCCGTGGCTGGAAATATGGGTGTTGTGCCTCCCAATAAAGGTTTTCTGGAAGGCCTGAGAAAAATAACAACAGCCTATGGTGCCTTGCTTATTTTTGATGAGGTGATCACCGGATTCCGTTTGGCCAAGGGAGGTGCTCAGGAGTACTTTAATGTAATGCCTGACCTGACAACTCTTGGAAAAATCATTGGAGGTGGCCTCCCTGTAGGAGCCTATGGTGGTCGAGAAGATATTATGGATGCACTTGCTCCTGACGGACCAGTGTATCAGGCAGGAACACTTTCAGGGAATCCACTGGCCATGGCTGCCGGACTGGCCATGCTCAAAACCCTCAATGAAACTCCTGGTTTTTACGAGGAAATGGATCGTAAAGCGGCCAAGTTGGAAGCAGGATTGAAAAATAATCTGGAAAAGACCAATACCCCCGGTCTCATCAACAGGGTAGGATCATTAATGACCATGTTTTTCACAGAAAAGGATGCTGTCAAATCCTTTGATGATGCCATGGCTTCTGATACTGAAAAGTATGCCAACTACTTCAGAAAATCCATCGAGAGTGGTATTTATCTGGCTCCTTCGCAATTTGAAGCCATGTTTGCTTCATGGGCACATACCGATGAGGATCTGGATAAGTGCATAGAAGCCAGTTACTGTGCCATGAAAGAGATGCAAGGCTAAGACTTGAAGCCACTATACCCCGGGGTTTAGCTGATATCTGTTAAAACCAGGGAAGCCTAAGACCAATAACTAAATTAAAACTGGCACCAGCCAAATTAGTGCTTGCTGCCGAAAAATGATAGAATGAACAATGTTTTTATAGATACAATTCACGGGATTAAAAGGGAAAGACCTCCCGTTTGGTTTATGCGTCAGGCAGGAAGAATAATTCCTGACTACCTAAAACTAAGAGAAAAATATAGCTTTCACGAGTTGATGAATATACCTGAATTAGCGGCTGAGGTGACCCTTCAACCGGTACATTTATTGGGTGTGGATGCTGCCATCCTTTTCTCAGATATTCTGGTAATTCCTGAAGCCATGGGAATGAAGCTAGCTTTTACAGATCATGGGCCCCGTTTCGAAACTGCCCTGAAAGATGTGAAAGAACCCTTAGCCTTTTTGGACCCAAATCCTGAGAAATTAAATCAGGTATATGCTGCCATTGATGCTATTATGGCTAGCAAACCCAAGGAGACTCCGCTGATCGGTTTTTGTGGAGCGCCATTAACCACGCTGTTCTATATGGTTCAGGGTATCAGCTCAAACCATCAATTTCCGGCAGCTGTGGAAATGATGTACCGGGATCCGGAAACCATTAATGCTCTTTTTGAGGCCATTACCGATTTGTCCATACAATATGCGCTTACACAGGTAAAACACGGCATTAGTGCCTTCCAGTTGTTTGAAACCCATGCAGGCCTGGTACCATATGCCTTGTACAATGAAATGGTCATGCCGCATATCAGGAGACTGCTTGCAGCAGTACAGGAAACAGGTACTCCGGTGATTTTCTTCCCCAAAGGATTGGGAATGGGTATGAGTGCCTTGAGAAAAGAAAGCTTTGATTTTGTGGGAGTTGATTGGCAAATGTCTATTGAAGATGCCAAAGAAATGGTCGGACCAGACATGGGCGTGCAGGGTAACCTTGATCCCAGATTGCTCACCGCTGATACAGCGACTATTCAGAGGGAACTGGAAAAGTTTCTGCCCTTTGGTGCCAGGGAACATAAATGGATATTTAATCTGGGACATGGCGTGCTCCCCAACATCCCCTTCGAACATGTAAAATTCGTAGTAGATTGGATTAAATCAGTTGATTGGAAAAGAAGTTAATACGATGCAGATAAGAAAAGATTTAATACTAAAATATAACCAACCCGGCCCCAGATATACCAGTTACCCGCCGGCGAACTACTTTCAATCCTTATCGATTGAAGACTATACACAAGCACTGGTTCTGTCAAATAAAGAAGAACCCCGTAGCATTTCACTCTATGTGCATATTCCTTTTTGTCCCAAATTGTGCCATTTCTGCGGTTGCAATACTTCTGGCAGTAAAAATGAAGATTTGTTCAGAAGATATGTGGATGCAGTGAAAATGGAAATCAATAATGTGGCTGATTTGTTGGATCACAGCAGAAAAGTCACTCAAATCCATTGGGGTGGCGGCACACCTAACTCCATCCCCATGAGCCTGGTAAAGGAAATAATGGATTTGATTAAAGAACGCTTTCAATTTGATGAGCATCCTGAAATAGCCATGGAATGTAGCCCGGCCTATTTGGAGTTGGAACATATTGATGAATTGGCTGCCATGGGATTCAACAGACTTAGCCTGGGTATTCAGGATTTCAATAAGGATGTGCTCAAGATAGTGAACCGAGACCCAGCCAAACTACCAGTTGAAGATCTGGTGGGAAGAATGAAGAAAAACGGCTTTGAAGGTGTAAACCTCGACCTTATTTATGGTTTGCCAGGGCAAACGGTGGAGAATTTCCGAAAAAGTATTGAGAAAGTCATTGAAATCAGTCCGGATCGTCTGGTTACTTTTTCCTATGCGCATGTGCCCTGGGTAAAAAAGGCGCAATCAGCCCTTGAAAAGGTAGGCATTCCCTCAGGCCACGAGAAACTTGACTTGATGGAAATGGCCTATGGATTGCTAACAGATAATGGCTATGTCCCCATAGGCATGGATCATTATGCAAAACCAGAGGATGAGTTATATAAGGCCCTGGTAAATAAAAAGTTACATAGAAATTTTCAGGGCTACTGCACTCGTGAAACTACCGGTCAGGTCTATGGTTTTGGTTCCTCATCCATTGCTCAACTCGATAATGGCTATTATCAGAATACCAAATCCATTAAAGGATATATTGAAGGCATCAATGAGAAGGGCTGGGCTGTGGAACGTGGCTACCAGGTAAACTTGAATGAAAAGATCATCCGAACAGTAATCAATGAGGTGATGTGTAATTTGTTCCTCGACTTTGAGGTGGTAGGCAATATGTACCAAAAGTCAGCAGCCAAAATTAAGGAGATAGTTTCCTATGATGAGAAAAAGCTGCAAGGCTTTGTAGACGATAGTCTCATGGAAATTAATGGTGAACAAATAAGCATTAATAATGATGGCTCATTAGTCGTGCGTAATATCGCCATGTGTTTCGATCCTCAGCTAACAGTTACAGAAAACCAATATTCCAAAACCATTTAAATGCTAAAGACGGATATTTTAATAATAGGTGCTGGTCTTACAGGACTTACTTGTGCGCATTATCTGGCGAAGAAAAAGCGTGATTTCCTGGTAATCGATAAACTTCAGGAAGTAGGCGGTGTTATTGGAACCGAAACTGAAGGTGAATTCATGTATGAAACGGGTCCCAATACCGGAGTGGTTTCTCATCCTGAAGTAGCTGACTTATTTGACGAGCTCAAAAATCTTATGGAGTTTGAGACAGCCGATGAAAGCGCTGAAAAACGCTATGTGCTGAAAGACGGCAAATGGGAAGCCCTGCCTTCAGGTTTGATTGGTGGCGTTTTAACGCCCTTATTTTCTTTTAAAGATAAACTGCGACTACTGGGTGAGCCCTTTCGTGCACCCGGAAAAGATCCCCATGAGACCCTTGCGGACATGGTTCGCCGACGCATGGGAGAGAGCTTTCTTAATTATGCTGTGGACCCATTCATTCTGGGAATATATGCAGGCGACCCGGCACAACTGGTTCCCAAATATGCCCTGCCCAAACTCTACAACCTGGAGCAGGAATATGGCAGTTTTATCGGTGGAGCTATAAAGAAGAAAAAGAAAGAAAACGACCCTGAAGCTAAAAAAGCTACCCGTAAGATTTTCTCAGTCAAAGGAGGACTTGGTAATCTCATGCAAGCACTGAAGACTTCTGCTGGTCCTGACAAATGCCTCCTGGGCATTTCGAATATCGAAGTATCAAAAACTGATGCTGGATATCTGATCAAAGGAACAACGACAGATGGAAAAACTCTAGAGATTGCAACTAAACAGCTGGTAAGTACGGTTGGTTCCTATGCCTTGCAAAAGTTGATGCCCTTTATTGATGATTCAGAGCTTGATGCCATCGAAAAGCTTCATTATACCCGGGTTATTGAAGTGGCTGTTGGTTTTAAGCAATGGAAAGGCAGACCACTGGATGCTTTTGGTGCCCTGATACCCCATCGTGAAAAGCGCGATATCCTGGGCATTATGTTTATGTCAAGTTTATTTGAGGGCCGAGCCCCGAAAGATGGTGCATTAATGACTATTTTTATGGGAGGAGTCAGGCGGCAGGATTTACTTGATTTGGATGATCAAGCCATTAAGAAAGTGCTTGAGAAGGAACTTAAAGAACTGTTGGAATTGGATTCTTTTGATCCGGATTTGCTGAAAATCATGCGTCATGAGTATGCCATCCCTCAATACAGGGCGGATAGCAAAGAGCGATACGAAGCCATAGAAAGTCTTCAGAATGAATACAAAGGATTGGTATTGGCAGGTAATATTCGTGATGGTATTGGTATGGCTGATCGTATCAAACAAGGTAAAATGATCGCAAAAACAATATAAAAAACAAAGGTTAGAGATACGAAAACAGCTAAGGATAATCATACATTATAACAGTTCACGCTATGGAATTCTACGATTTGGTTATTAATGTTCACGGTTTTGTAAGTACACTCTTTACAATACTGGCCGTCATAATTCTGGTGAGATCAATAAGAGGCTTGAGCATGAAAAAAGCCTATAAAACCATGGATAATTACTATTCTGTGGCCTTTCTGGTATTTCTGTATGTTCAGTTGATCCTAGGCGTTCTGCTGTACTTTGTTTTAGGAGACCAATCAAGTGGTGCAACCAGCATCGAAGCAGCTGCTGAGCAAATGTCCATGCGTTTCTGGGCTCTGGAACATTTTGTAATCATGATTTTTACTTTGTTCCTGTCTCAATTGGGATGGATTTTCATTCGCAAATCGCGACTGGACCTTAACAAGCATAAAAACACCCTTTTCTATTTTGGCACTTCCATATTCCTTATCATCATTTCGACCGGCATAGGATTAATCTGGAGATAAACTCCCATTTACTTTATGAAAACAACTGTATTGCTCATTAACCTGGGAACTCCCGATTCTCCAAAAACCTCCGATGTAAGAAAGTACCTGACGGAATTCTTAAATGACAAGCGGGTGATTGATTTACCCTGGTTGGGCAGAAAATCTTTGGTGAATGCTATTATAGTCCCTTTCAGGTCATCTAAATCAGCCAAACTTTACAGTGAATTATGGACTGAGGATGGGTCACCATTATTGATTAATGCTTACCAACTTCAGAAAGCACTATCCAAAGAACTGGGCAGCAGTTATGAAGTAGAACTGGCCATGAGATATGGCAAACCATCCCTAAAGAAGAAATTGAAAGAATTGGAAGCCAGGCAGCCTGAGCGGATAATTCTGGTTCCCTTATATCCACAATATGCCTCTTCAACCACAGGTTCAACACTTGAATTGGCGATGAAGGCCATTGCCAGATGGAAACAACTTCCTGAAGTAAAAACCATCCATCATTTCCATGACCAGGAAGGTTTTATTGACTCTTTTGCAGATCGTATCAAACACTATAAACCTGAAGATTATGACCATGTGGTCATGAGTTACCATGGGTTGCCCTTAAATCAGGTAACAGAAGCCCATCAAGGAAAAACTTGTGAGGAGATGCGGTGTGAATACAGCAGAAATGAATCCAATCATTTTTGCTACCGGGCCTCATGCTATGAAACCTCACATCTGTTGGCTGAGAAGTTGCAGCTGAAAAAAGAGGACTATACTGTTTGTTTCCAATCGCGTCTTAACAAAAACTGGACAAGTCCCTTTACCGATGAAGTGGTATTGCACCATGCACAAGCTGGCAAGAAAAAGCTATTGGTAACCAGCCCTGCTTTTGTAGCTGATTGTTTGGAAACCATTCATGAATTGGGAACGGAACTCAAAAGAGATTTTGAAGAAGAAGGTGGTGCGCAATTGACTTTGGTCGAAAGCCTGAATGTGATGCCTAAATGGGTTGAGACGCTGGCCAACTGGGTGAATGAGGCCAACCAAAATTAGTGTGCCAGATATGCTCTGACCACAGCAATACTTTCCTCAGGTTTATCAAGAAAGATCCAGTGACCAGCATCCTGAATGACCTCCTGCCTGGCCGCAGGGAAGTATTTCATTTGCTTGTTCTGATAAGTTTCCCCGATAATGGTGTTACAGCTTCCGGTTAAAAACAATACGGTATCCTGGTAGTTTTCCAAACCACTCACAAGGTCGAGATTTATCTTGCCATTTTCATCCATGCCCGATTGACGGATGGCTCTGTTAGCCAGTGATCCAAAACGCCATTCACTATATTTTGATTGATCAGAACTGCAATAATAGCCTCGTAAAGGATGGGTTTCCGGGTCAGATTCCCATACCAGTTTAGTCCAAAAGTAATCCTGACCAGCCTGTTCATCTGGTCCATCGATATGAAGTGATTCAAACCAAGAAACAACCAATAGTTTAAACAAGTCCCAGTTGAGATCCAGGGCCAGATTGTTGGTGATCCTCATATACTCCTCAAACATTTCTGTTGTAAGTGTACCTGGTTCAGCCAGTACCACACCAGCAAGCTTTTGCGGATGCTTTGCTGTATAACCTGAGGCCAGCATACCACCCCATGAATGACCAATTAAATACACTTTATCACCTCTGCCATAATGATCTACTATTGCATCCAGATCAGAGAGACAATTTTCGAGTGTTAATTCTTCAGCTGCTAGCCGTTCTGACAAACCGGATCCCCTTTGATCGTAAAAAACCACATAATATTCATCGGCCAATGATTTGAGGTGCAATAAATAGCGATAATCATTCCCGGGTCCACCGTGGACAACCACCACCACAGGATTGTTAGGGTTACCAAAGCTTTCTGCATGTAGGTGAACGCCATTGATGTGGATGCTTGGCAGACTTGGATCATCAACAACGGTTGCTGCCACCTGGTATGAACCCATGGTTGAAAAATACATGAATACCGCAGTTAAGGCCAGCAAACCTAAAAGTAATAGTGTGCCTTTGAGGAAGTATTTAAAAACCTTTTTCATGGGTTGTTGTTTTTTTGGTTTTCAAAAATAAGACGAATCCCTCAGTCGATTCCTTAGGGAAGGTTAAAAAAGCTTAAGATTCCATTAACAATTTTCGTGCTGGAAATTAAACTGTTAACTTGAGACGTAGCATGTTTAGTGCGGCAAGGGCAGACCTGCGGATGTTACGACCCCTGTGCTCTCCCAGTTTCAGTAATTCCGATTGAACACCATCCGGGCCCGCCATAGCTATCCAAACCGTGCCCACAGGTTTCTCCGGGCTTCCCCCATCCGGGCCTGCAATACCTGAAGTGGCTATGGCATAATCAGAATTCAGTGATTTTTGTGCACCCAAAGCCATGGATTCAACCACCTGCTGGCTTACTGCTCCATGCTCTTCTATCAACTCCTTTGCCACACCCAGACTGTTAGTTTTTACATCATCAGCATAGGATACGACGCTGCCCTTATAAAAAGAGGAACTACCTGCCATACTGCTTAGGAGGTGAGCAATGTAGCCTCCCGTGCAACTTTCTGCTGTGGAAAGGCTTTTGCCTTTGGATTTCAGTAACTTACCCACGACCTCCTCCATGCTTTCTGTTCCATAACCGAAAATAAGATGGGGAATTAAGTCATGCAAACGCTGACTATAATGCTGGATTTCTTCTTCTAATGTATCTTTTGAACTACCCTTTCCTGACAGACGCAATCGTACGATGCCGGGTTGAGGTAAATAGGCTAAATTAATGTGCGTAGGAAGGCTGGATTCCCATTCATTGATAAGCTCAGCCAGATAGGATTCCCCAACTCCATGGGTCAATATGGTTTTATGTAATATGCTGCCGACCTGATGCTTTTCCAGAATCCTTGGGATGATTTGCTCCTGAATCATGGCTCTCATTTCGAAGGGAACACCGGGCATAGAAAAGTAATCGGTTCCGTCTTTTTCAAACCACATACCCGGAGCTGTGCCATGGGCATTATGAATGGGTGTACAGCTTGTTGGAATCTCTGCCTGAGCCCTGTTTACTGGTGTGATGGGAATATTTCTTGAACCAAAGAGTCTTTCTATTTGGCGGAAGCTGGGTTCATGAAAGTATAATTCACCGTCAAAGTACTGGGTAAGAACTTCCTTGGTAATATCATCGTTGGTGGGTCCCAGACCACCTGTTATCAATACAATATTCGCTCTGGAGCTGGCTGCTTTCAACGCCTGGATGATGCTTTCTTTGGTATCACTAATGGCCGCAATATGACCTACCTCAATACCTGCCTGATGCAAAGCATCAGCCATCCAGGAGGCATTGGTATTCACTACCTGACCGATCAGCAATTCGTCGCCGATGCTTACAATTTCTGCCTGAATCACGTTTAGAAAATCAATTGTTCATAACCCATATCCTCCGGATTGATTGACATCACAGGAATAGTGGAGAGACGGAGAATGCGCTGGGCTGAGGAACCCAGGAAATACTCTATCAGTTTGTTTTCTCCCTGAGTCATAATCATGATCAGGTCTATATTTCCAAGCTGGTTGGCATAGTCCAACAATGCCGGAACCAGATGGTTACCTCCTCCATTAACTTCCAATAATCTGGAGTTCACCGGGATATTAGCCGCAGCAATGAATTCTCTGACTTGCTCTAATTGCTGTAAGAGTTCATGTTTAATCTCGATGTCGTTGGCCGACCATAAGCCCGAAACAACTTCAATACTGGAACCAAAAAGTTTTGCAATATCAATGGCATAGGAAACCTTCTGTCGGGTGGATTTATTCAGGTCCAGAGGAAGTAATATTTTGCGACACAACACATTGTGTTGTTTGCCGTTGATGCTAATCACCGGTACGGATGACTGCCGAATCACTTTGGAAGTATTCGAACCTATCATATTCCGGTCAATTCGGATGCTTTCAGCTGCATTGTTGGTTCCCATAACAATCAAGCGGGCATTATACTCCTTTGCTGCTTTCAGTATTTCCAGGTAGACCTTGCCTTTTTTGAAAACCGGAATGACGTCAACGGAAGTTTTTGCTTTGACCTCTGCTGCAGTTTGTTCCAGCTTTTCAAGTACGCGACCTTCAAAGGATTCATTGGAGAAGAATGAACTGGCGATTCCCTGTTCTTCCCATACATACAGTAAGACCAGCTGGTATTGAGAGAATTTTGCCAGATTATAAGCCTGTTCCATAGCAATCATCGACTGTTCATTGAAGTCGATGGGTACGAGTACACTTTGTTTGGTAGATTCCATGTCGTATAATGCTAAATGTTATTTTTGCAATATTACTTAATCTTTTATTGATTTCTCTATGACTAACGATAATAAAGCAGCCTTGGTATTGCAATATGATGGGTCAATTTATCATTTGAAACTAAAACCCGGTGATGTGGCAGAAACCATACTTTTGGTGGGTGACCCGGGACGGGCTCATATCATCGCCGATAGCTTCGATACCATTACGTTTAAACAGACCAACAGAGAAATCAATACCTATACAGGAACTTATAAGGGAAAACCAATTACAGTGATGTCAACCGGTATGGGGACAGACAATGTGGAAATAGTAGTCAATGAGTTGGATGCCTTGTTCAATATTGATTTCCAAACCCTCCAACCCAAGGAGCATCTTACTTCCCTGAACCTGGTTCGAATTGGCACCTCAGGTGGTTTGCAGTCGGATATACCTGTAATTGATTCATCAATCGTATCAGAATATGCCATTGGTCTGGATGGACTGGCCTGGTTTTATGATCAGTCGATTTTTAAAATGGAGCGGGAGATGACGGCCAGCTTCACCAATCAGATGGAATGGGATCCCAAACTACCGAAACCTTATGCCATAAAAGCTTCCGATAAACTTTTGCAACATTTTAAAGGCTGGCCTATGGGTGTTACGCTCACGGCTCCGGGCTTTTATGCACCACAAGGTAGGGAGTTGCGTTTGGCTGTAGCGGATGATACCATTATCGACAGGGCCAGAAACTTTAAATACGAAGATAAAAGAGTCACTAATTTTGAGATGGAATCCTCTGCTTTATATATGCTATCTGCCATGCTGGGACATCATGCCATTACAGTTTGCGATATCATTGCCAATAGGGTTAATCAAAGCTTTTCACCTGATTACAAATCCAGCATGAAGAAACTCATCCACAAAGTGCTGGAAACCGGTTTGAAGTTTTAGTTTATTGGAAAAGACTACCGATCTGTTGACACACTAAAAGTCGAGGATACAACCACCCCAGGAAAACCCAACACCGAAGCCTGCCATCAATATTTTCTGCCCCCTTTGTAATTGCCCGTTTTCCCAGGCTTTGTGCATGGCAAAAGGTATGGTGGAGGATACTGTATTGCCGGTTTTTGAGATTTCAATCACCAATTTTTCTTCTGGTATATTGAGTTTCTTTCCAATGGTTTCCAGTATAATCTGATTGGCCTGATGAAATACAAACAAATCAATATCTGACATCGACAGGTCCGATTGCTTCAACAAGGCATCTACCAATACAGGGGCTTTCTCCACCGAAAAATTAAAAACCACAGCCCCATTCATATAAAAATTGGCATGGTTTCTAATATTACCATGGGCATCGGTAAAGTCATCTTCAGCAAAGCCGGCTAATGGATATCTTTCTTTACCATGTTTGATGATAATCTGGTCAAATTGGCTGCCATCAGTTCCAAATATAAACGGGCTGATCTTTTGGCCTTCCTCAGAAGCAGTTATGAGGGTAGCTGTGGCCCCATCTCCAAAAATAGAACGATTGCTTTTGTCCTTTGGGTGTATGGTTGTGGTGATACTTTCTGAGGTAAGCAGCAAAACATTTTTGGCATTTCCGGCTTTGATCATGCTGTCAGCCAGATTTAAACCATAGATAAATCCGGTGCAACCCTGATTAATATCCAAAGCGCCGCATTGTTGGGATAAACCCAACTGATCTTGCAAGACGCAGGCAGATGCCGGAGTAATAAAGTCTCCCGCAGCAGAGCAAAAAAGTACGAAATCAATATTCTCTTTTTCAACCGGCTGCCTGACAAAAAGGTTTTCTGCTGCCCGACGTGCCATATCCAGTGAGGTTTCTCCTTTGGCAATGATGTGTCTTTTGGTAACACCAGTAAGTCGTGTTAACTCCCTTACCTTTAGATCGGGAAACAGCAATTGCAGCTGATCATTGTTGAGAACCTCAGCGGGTAAGTAAGTTTCAATATGGGCTATATGGCTATGCATTAGTCTCTTTCAGCTTGTGGGTCATAATTCTTTTCAGCTTCGTATGATTTTCTCATAAAATAGGTAGCCTTTTCCTCATCACCTTTATCTTTATAGTAATCGGAAAGAAGTTTACTGACCATGGGGTTGGTCAATCGCTCCACCGCTCTCTCATAATAAGGTATGGCCCCTAAGGTATCCCTGAATTTCAAATGATAATTCCCCATATTCAGATAGGGTAGGTCGCTGTTTGGAAAGAGTCCCATCATCTGTTCGTTCACTGTCTTGGCACGATCATAATTTCCGGATAGAAAATAGGCATTGGCCAGACGCGACATACCGGTTTGAAAAGGGCCATCAATTTCAAGTACCTGTTCATAGTAAACTATTGATGAATCGTATTCCTGCTGCAGATCATAGGCGTAAGCAATATTAAAAATAGCGCTTCCATTTATTATTTTACTGTCTTGCGCTTTTCTGAAATAACCAATGGCCTGGTCGAAGCATTCCCTGGCTAGCTTTTCTTCTTCTTCCACTTTTTCAGGTTTGCCTTGCTTTCTGTAACTATTCGCTCTTATAAGGGCCTGGTTACCGTGAATTTTTGAATATATTACGCCTAGATTATTCCATGAAGCGTAGTGAGTTGAATCTATTTCCAAGGCTTTCCGGAAATGCTTTTCAGCCCGATCGATTTGTTTCTTAATGAATTTATATGGATTTACAGGCTTGGCCAGTTCATTGTTAACTGCACGCATAATCCGGTTGGCATAAAAATCATTGGCTTTAACCGATTCTTCCAAATACTCCATATCAGAGGCGTAGAGGGTTTTTTTGGTTTTCCACTGGGTGTTTCTCACAATGGTATAATAACCGTAAGGGATCACGATAAGGAGTATGATTCCTGCAATAGCTGATACCTTTAAGGTCGACAAGGATTGTTCCATCGGTTTTGCACGAAATAATGCAAACAAAACCCACACCAGTATTATGGCGTAGGAAAGAGAGGGAAAATACATGAAGCGGTCGGCAACAATGCCTGGTACGGGAGATACCACATTGGCATAAACGGAGAGACTAATAAAGTAGAATAAGATTGCGAATGACAGAAGTTTCTTCTTTCGGAAACCCTTGATAGCTACAACCAGTAACCCAAGATAAATGGCTAAGGATACCCAGACCCATGGGTTATCCCATCCCGGCATGGGAATCATGTCATAGCCATAATAATAAGCCAGTGGATAAGGTGCAAACAACATCTTCACATACCAGAGCAGAATGAATAATACAAATGCCATATGGCCAGCAACTCCAGGATATCTAACCAGAGGATTTTCAAGGAATTGCAAGTTTCGGCTTACATCGGGAAGAATAGCCCATGGTATGAGAAACGCAAGTAAAACCACAACTAAGGCACCAAGACTAAACCATCCAATCTTTTTAACTGGGAGTTCGGTAAAAAAATATAATACCAATGGAAATACTGCCAGGTGAGCGATCGCCGTTTCTTTAGAAAGAAGGGCCAGCAGAAAATAAACCATACCGTATATCAGGTACTTCATTTTGCTCAGGTCGGCCCATTTCAGGAAATTCAGTATTGCCAGAAATGTAAAAATAAAATTGAACAGCATATCCCTGTTCTTCAGACTGGCTACAACTTCAGTATGAGATGGATGGGCAAGGAACAGGAGAGTCACCAAAAAGGGAAACCATATGTTATAACCTTTCAATAGCCGCCTGAGCACTTTGTAAAGTAATAAGATCGACAGTATATAAAGGAAGATATTGACGAAATGGCTAAAGTAGGGGTTATATTTCCAGTCGCTGGTGAATTGGTACTCAAGCGCATAACTGATTCGTACTATGGGCCGGTATCCATAACTATTGGTTTTGTCCTCACCATAGGGTGTGGTCAGAATCTCTGGTATGCCGGCAATTCCCTTGGCAATGACAGGGTTTTCAATATTGATATAATTATCATCGAGTGAAAAATAATTGAAGCCTGTATTGTAGTATAGTAAAAATGCCACCAGACCCAAAAAAATGGCAAAAACTTTTGGGTTCAACAATCTGCTTTCCAGTGCTGTTGCCATCGGTTGGTTTTTCTTATTATTTGCCATAAACTATTTAAGTATTATATATTCGATGAATCAACAGAACAAATCACCAAGCCCATGCATCTGGTAATTCATGATAGTGTTGTGCACTAATCAGTTGTTTATCCAGCTGAAAATTTTTTGCAAAGATAGGAATACCCCAAGTATTGCAGTTGATAATTATGTTAAGGCTTCATAATAAGTTGGGTGTATGACAGAGCCAAACTTGCTTACACGTGGGTATTGCCCCATAGCCGGATAATTTAACGAGTGGTATGACCATCATATAGGTTGGTAAAAACCTTGTCAACTGGTTCCCAGAGCTCAATTTTATTCCCTTCGGGATCCATAATATGTGCGAATTTTCCATATTCGAAACTTTCAATCTCCCCAACAATTTGAACACCTGAAGATCGTAATTCCTCAATGAGTTCTTCAATGTGAGCCACCCTGAAATTGATCATAAACTCCTTTTTCGAGGGTTTGAAGTAATTTGTTGTATCCTGAAACGGACTCCATTGTAAATAGTTCTTTTTTTCAGGCTGCTCTGAATTTCTAAATTCAAAGAGTGATCCATATTCATTGGTGACCAAGCCCAGTTTGTCAGCATACCACTGGTGCATAGCTTTGGGGTTATCACTTTTAAAAAAAATTCCACCCACACCGGTTACTTTTTTTCTATTGCTCATAAGCTGTTACTTCTGTGGTTTGTCAACGAAAGTAATAAAATGTACCAGAAACCTCTGAAGCCAGCTGCCGATGAAGGGTAAAATAATATCGGCCAGCACTTCATTTACAAAGGCAATTGCATTATTTTTATGGACTCAATGAGCAGCACCTCTGATCATATTGCCAGTCTTGATCCCAAGCATTGGGTGGATAATTATGGAGATTATCTCTACAACTATGCCTATTCCAGGGTCAATTACAGTGAGGTAGCTGAAGACCTTGTTCAGGAAACTTTTGTTGCTGCCTGGAAATCCAGAGAAGGATTTCAGGGACGTAGTGCCGAAAAAACCTGGCTGATATCCATATTGAAAAGGAAAATCATCGATCATTACCGAAAAGCAAGTAACCGTAAGGAGGTTACCGCTTCACAGTTTACTTCTCCCTTTGAAGAAGATGGGCCGTTTGAAGGTCACTGGATTATGGAAAAGGCACCTAAGGACTGGCATTTACAAATGGAAGAACCCATGCGTCAGGAAGAATTCAGAAAGATTCTGGCGGATTGTCTTGCTGATTTGCCCCCAAAATGGCACTCGGTTTTTGTGTTGAAATTTATGGAAGAGGCGAAAAGTGAAGAGGTGTGTAAGGAGCTGGGTTGCACTCCGTCTAACCTGTGGGTCATGATACACAGGGCCAAATTAAAGATGAGAGCATGTATAGAAACCAATTGGCTCTCAGCATGAGAAGGATGAAAGAAATAATGATGAAAGGGATGACCAGGGTGATGCTCAGCTGTGATGAGGCCACCTTCCTGGTGACCAAACAGGAGTTTGAAAAACTACCTTGTATGAAAAGGATGCAGCTGCGCCTGCATTTATTCTCCTGTAAGCTCTGTCGTAATTTCCAGGAGCAATCCCAATTCATTAGCGAACAAATCCGCATACTTTCCAATATTGATACTGTTGATTCTGACCGCAGACTCAATGAAGAACAAAAAAACAAGCTTTCCAAAGTTATTGAAGAACAGGTAAATAGCAATTAGCATTGCTCTTTTCCTACATTTAACTGTATGGGAACCTAGAGGGAAGCATCCATTTTCACGAACAATTTTTGATTAAAAATCTACTAGGAAGAAATTCAATATAATGATTCTTGTAGCTGCTGCCGTATGTATTGGATCTGTATTTACCCTAACTATGGTTCAGGTTTTCGATTTCACCATTTTTAACAACGTCAAATATTAGCATATTTCTGGAAGAAACAGATTCAGAAGGCAAATGTGGACTAGCGTAGAAGTGCTTCCCTGTCAAGTCGTTGCAAATGTAGTAAGCGGGCTTGATTGGAACTATTCGATGCCTTGGAAGTTCAAGAGCCCTTTTTTTGCATGCATAGATAGAGATTGTTGCATTGTACAATTCCTAAATTCACTAGAAATGCCTGGTATCAAGGAGCAACCAAAAGCTTGCAATAGGCGTCTTATGTATAGCACTTCGCTGATTTATAGGCGATAGATTTGGTTAATCTATAATAGTGAAAAGGACAAACCTTCGTTTGTCCTTTTTTTGACCATATAATACCCATCAAATTACTTCCAGCTTAGGCATTTACACATATTATTTTATTAAATTTATTTAGACTGAATAAAAATAATATGTATATTGCCCCTCATAATTATGGGTCTTTACAGCACTATCCTTACTCTATTGTGGCTTACAGAGTTTTACCATTAATAAACACTCTTGTGATAACTCTGCCAAATTGATCATTAGCTGTAAAGCACATGTTTAATTTTTGCTCTTAATCGATAACTATTAACTGCATCATTTTGCCCATTTGTTAGATGCCAACCAAACTGCTATGAAAAAACATTTACTTATCTCTTTGACTTTCGTTTTGATTACTTTTTTTTGCTCATCCCCTGATGGCTCAGAGCCAAACGAATGCTCAAAACCCAAACAAATTATCCCTTCAAACCCAGGATAATTTCTATGATATTCAGGCTCAGGCCAATGCTCATTGGGATGCCCTGAACGTGGACAATGGATATTATATAAAAAATGGCGAAAAAACCAAAGCTGCCGGATGGAAGCAATATAAGCGATGGGAATGGTTTTGGGAAAACAGAGTGGATGCACAAACAGGGGATTTCCCAAATTTTGATAGGGCTGCCTTTTACCAGGATAGGGAAGCCAACAATGGTCGTAATGTGAGTGGAGACTGGAAAAGTCTGGGTCCCAACAGTACTACAGGTGGCTACGCTGGAATTGGAAGAATTAATGTAGTAGGCTTCCGATCCGGTGATAACAATACCCTTTATGCAGGTTCACCATCAGGAGGTTTATGGAAAACAACCGACGATGGCGGAACATGGGCTGTGCTTACTGATGATAATGCAGTTTTAGGTGTCTCAGATGTGGTTGTGATTGCTGGTGGTACTACTGCCACCGATGTGGTATACATAGGAACCGGTGATCGTGATGGAGGAAGTATGTGGTCCTTGAGTGGTGGTCAAAGTAATGATAATAACTCCATAGGTGTGCTCAAATCTACCGACGGGGGCAGCACATGGTCGACCACTGGTTTAACATACTCCACAAGTGCCAAGGAAACTGTCAACAGACTATTGGTACACCCATCCACAAGCACCACCTTATATGCTGCTACTTCAGTTGGTGTATATAAAACCACCGACGGGGGAACCACATGGCCTAGTATCTGGACCGGCGCAGAATTTATAAGCATGGAATTCAAACCAGGCGATCCAACCATTATGTATGGGGCTACCAAGGGAGGCACCATCTACCGCTCTACCGATTCAGGTGCCAACTGGACCTCTATTACGACCACAGGTGGATCCAGGGTCCAATTAGCTGTTTCGGCAGATGATGCTACAGTAGTTTATGCTGTCGCCAATAGCAGCACCCATGGATTAGATGGAATTTATAAATCCACCAATAGCGGATCCTCTTATACAAAGGTTTTTGATGGTAGCGTCTCAGGAAACAACTTGTTAGGTTACGAATGTGATGGAACAGGAACAGATACACAAGGTACATACGATATTGCTATAGCTGCTGATCCTACGGATGCCAACACCGTATACGTGGGTGGTATTAATACCTGGAAATCCACCAATGGTGGTACAAGTTGGAGTATCAATTCCATATGGTCTAGTGGGAATTACCCGACTTGTGGAGTGCCTGAAGTGCATGCAGACAAGCATTTCTTAGGATTCCAAAATGGCACTTCAACCTTATTTGAAGGAAATGATGGAGGCATTTATAAAACTACTGATGGGGGTACCACATGGACAGACAAAAGCTCCAATATGGTGATTAGCCAATTATATAGACTTGGTTTATCTAAAACGTCTTCCTCAGATGTAATTAGTGGTTTACAGGATAATGGAACGAAATACAAATCTGGCACAACATGGACTGATGGTCCTGGTGGTGATGGCATGGAATGTGCCATTGATCATACTGATGCAAACATCCAATACGCATCATATGTTTATGGGACCATTTATCGAACAGCTAACAAATGGTCAAGCAAATCCACAATCAGAACTGGTTCCAGTTCATCTAGTGCATGGGTTACTCCTTATACCATTGACCCCAACACGAATACAACTCTATATGTTGGTAATAAAGATGTTTATAAATCAACAAACTCAGGTTCAACATGGAGTGCGATCAGTTCATGGGGAGGAAGCACCTTGCGATCATTGGCAGTGGCACCCTCAAATTCTAATTACATTTATACTGCCACCCAGTCTATTTTATATGTCACAACAGATGGTGGTTCAAACTGGAGCAACATCACAGGAACACTACCCGTAGGTTCTGCCAATATTACCTATATTTCTGTTAAAAGTGACGATCCCTTAACGGCCTGGGTGTCTTTTGGTGGCTATAACAGTCATGGAGTGTATGAAACCACTGATGGTGGTACCAACTGGACAAGTATTTCAACAGGACTACCCAGCATACCCACCATGTGTGTCATTCAGAACACCCAAAACGCTTCTGATACTGAGCTATATGCTGGTACCGATGTGGGTGTTTACGTAAAAGTAGGCTCAGCAGATTGGGCCGCTTACAGCACTGGATTACCCAATGTGGTAGTAACCGAATTGGAGATTTTTTACAATACTACTTCTACGAATTTAAGTCGCATCAGAGCAGCATCTTATGGAAGAGGTTTATGGGAGTCTGAATTGTATTCACCCTCAACTGCTGCTCCTATAACCGATTTCGAAGCAGACGATACCACCCCCATTGTAGATCAAACAGTGAATTTTACCGATCTCACTATTAATGATCCCACCAGTTGGCTATGGTCCTTCAGCCCTGCTACGGTGACCTATCTGAGTGGAACCTCTTCAACATCTGATGAGCCAGTGGTAAAATTTACCGCTGCTGGAACCTATCAGGTGAGTTTGTATACTGAAAATGCCAACGGAAATGATACTGAAACCAAGGCAACATATATTACCGTGTCTAGTTCTCAGACTTATTGCGATGGAGCTTCCTCAAACCCCTATGGCTATATCAGTCGTGTGGAATTGGGTAGTATTGATAAATCGTCAACCTATACCAATGTAGGAGGTGCAGATCCCAATGACCTCTATTATGAAGACTGGACAGCCTTATCCACAGACCTTGCCATTTCATCCAGTAGTTCTATTACCGTAACCAATGGAGCAACAAACAGTGGTCTGGATCTTGGTATCTGGATCGATTGGAATAAGGATGGAGACTTCGAGGATACCAATGAAGAGATACTTTGTGGAATTGATAATGGCGGTGATGGGACACATACCATCAATGTACCAGCAGATGCACTTCTGGGATCTACTCGAATGAGGCTACGGACCAAATACTATGGTTCTTCCTGTAGCAGTTGTGGAACAACTTCCAATGGCGAAGTTGAAGATTACTCAGTAAATATTACTGCAGCACCCATTACATGGACAGGAAGTGCTTCAACGGATTGGGATACCGAAGGCAACTGGAGTGGTAGTGCCGTACCCACTTCTTCAAATAATGTAACTATCCCCACATCGCCAGCCGGCGGAAGTGTTTTTCCAGTAATCGCTTCAGGAACAACAGATGGAGCTGTAAATAATTTAACCATCGAATCAGGAGCCAGCGTAACCATTAATGGTCATCTGAGTATTGATGGTACGCTGACTAATAATGCAGGCACTTCCGGAATAGTCATAGGATCTACCTCTTCATACAATGGTTCTTTGATAACCACTACCGATGGCGTCAGTGCTACAGTCAATAGATATTTGTCAGGAGGTAAATGGCATTTAATTGGAGCCCAGGTTTCCGGTGCGACAGCCAACAGCTTGTATTTCAGCAATAGTCCTGATGTTTGGTTACGATCGTATAATGAAAATGACGATACATGGAACAACCTAACTGATTTATCCACCAGCATGCCATTTGGGATGGGATTTGCTACCTGGGTAGAAACAGGAAACAATGCTACGGCTTCTTTTACTGGATCCACAAAAGCAGCTGACCTTACTCTGAATTCCGGAACTACCCCTGCACTGGCCTTTACGGATGCCAGTCATGGATATAATCTTGTTTCTAACCCCTTTACTTCTGCCATTGACTGGGATCAGGGCGGCTGGACACTTACCAATATTGATGGGACAGCCTATGTATGGAAAGACGGTAGCAACTACCTAACTCGAAACTCCATTGGACAGGGTAGTTTGCCCAACGGAATAATACCTGTGGGTCAGGGCTTTTTTGTACGAACTACTGCCAGCTCACCATCATTAACCATTCCTACACAAGCCAGGGTTCATTCCACTCAAGAATTCCATGGTCCCAGTGGTGCCAATGAAGAAGGGCCGCCACATGCTGTCTTTGATTTATATTTTGAAGATGAATCAGACCAGGTTTGGCTTACATTTTCAGAATTATGCAGCGACTCCTATGATGAAGGCTGGGATGCCATGAAGTTTTTTGGAGAAGGTTATGCACCCCAATTATTTGTTCACCAGAATGCAAATGACTTAAGTATTGCGGCTATGGGTGAGCTTGGTGATGATGGGAAGGTTGTTGCCTTACATTATGAAGCCAGAAAGTTTGGAACCCATGAGCTGATGTTCGCTGGACAGCATGAATTGGATGGAATGGATATCTATCTGGAAGACACAGAACTCGGACATATGCAGGATATGCATCTGCAACCTGCTTATAATTTCTATACCGATTCCAATAATGAACCGGAACGCTTCCTGCTGCATTTTAGTCCTAAAATCACAGGGATTGATACTCCTGCTGACAAATCGAGCTTGAGCATTTATTCCTGGGACAAGGCCATTTATATTAAAAGTGTTGATGGATCGAGTTTGCAAGGCTCTCAACTATATGTTTATGATTTATTTGGCCGCCAGCTGACTTCACAGGAAGTTAGGCAGACCAATATGCTACGAGTACCTGTATCAGTTAACAATACCTATGTGGTAGTTAAAATGGTACAGCATGGAAATGTAAGTGTTAAGAAAGTATTTGTTCGATAGCCCTAAAAAGATAATCCGATGAAGAAAATTAAATATATAGTACTGTTTAGCTTTTTATTATTTGCAAGTCTGAGTTTTGCTCAAATGGATGGTCCTGGTAATCCGGGTGGAGATCCTGTGGGCAGTGATCCTTTAGGAGGAGGAGCACCCATTGGTAGTGGGACCCTTATCCTGATTGGCCTTGCTGCAGCCTATGGTGGTAAGAAACTCTATGATAACAGAAAAGAAGAACTGGAAGAGTAAAAGGAATGTAGAAAGTTGAGTGAGGAATGTAGAAGGTAAATCCATTCTACATTCTTCACCCGGTAGCTATCGGGACTACATTAGTCCTTCCTTATTCTCCTGCCATAGTGGCTTCAATTTCTTCTATGGTTTTTGGAATGGGTTTACCAAGTACACGGTATCCATCGTTTGTAACTACTACATCATCCTCAATACGGATGCCACCAAAGTCTTTATAGGTTTCAACTACGTCATAATTGATATAGTCCATATACATATTCTCATGACGGAAATTGTTGATCAGATCAGGGATAAAATAAATTCCTGGTTCTACGGTTAAAACAAAACCTGTTTTCAATTCTTTACCTAATCTCAGATAAGCATTTCCGAATTCAGTAGCGCGTTTGGTTTCTTCATCATAACCTACATAGTTCTCGCCAAGACCTTCCATATCGTGCACATCCATGCCCATCATATGCCCAAGGCCGTGAGGCATAAATAGAGTATGAGCTCCGGCGTCAACTGCAGCTTCAGTGTCTCCCTTCATTAAACCCACTTCCTTCAAACCATCCACAATAACTCGGGCGGCAAGAAAATGAATATCTCTGTATTTCACACCTGGTTTAATAGCTTCTATAGCAGCTACATTTGCATCCAGGACAATTTGGTAAATGGCAGCTTGTCGATCGTTGAATTTTCCACCCACAGGCACAGTCCTGGTAATGTCACTACAATAGCCTTCCTGTGTTTCTGCCCCACCGTCGGTGACCATCATACGACCCACTTCCAGAGTATTCCCATGGTAGTGGTTGTGCAGGGTTTGTCCATCCTGACTTAGAATAATTGGGAAGGATACAGGTCCGCCCAAGGCTAGTGAAATTCCCTCAATGGTACCAGCTATTTCCTGCTCCACTGTTCCCGGCATGGCCATTTTCATGGAAGTTGTATGCATTTCATAGGCTATGTCCACAGCCTTTTCAATTTCCTTAATTTCCTCTTCGCTTTTAATTTCCTTAAGTTTAACAACTCCTTTAATGAGTGCTTCTGAAGCATTTCCTTTGACTTTAGCATTGGGAAGATCAAGAAGTGCTGATAATTCTATGATGGTTTCCCCACGGTAGGGAGGGAGAAAGTGGATGTGCTTGCCATCAGCAATGGCTTGGTTTAGATAAGCTGCCAGATCAGTGTAAGGAGCAGTATGCTCAACACCGGCTTTGGCTGCCAGGTCCACAACTTTGGGTTGCTCACCCATCCAAATCACATCTTCAATATTAAAATCGTTTCCGAAAATATAATCCTTGTCGTTATCAAAATCAATAACACCTGCAAAACCAGGATTATTCAGCCCGAAAAAATATAGGAAATGACTGTCCTGACGAAAATGATAGGTATTGGCGGGGTAGTTGAAAGCCGCTTCAACATTGCCTAAAAACAAGGCGATGCCGCTATTGATTTCTTTCTTGAGTAGGTTTCTTCTGTTGGTATACTCTTCACTGTTGAACATAGTACGCTGATTTAAATTAAAACAAATGGGACTATCCGTTGTGATGGATCAGACCTCTAACGAGCCCATAAAAGTAGAAGAATTTCTTGGTATGAAAGCTGTTTTTTTAACTTACTTAACATAGGTTAAGTCTTCAGGCTCACAAGGAACTTATCTTTGGATCAATACTTTCCTGGAAACCCTAGCACTATGAAAAGAAGAGATTTTATTATGAGAACTGCAGCAGTTGCAGGAGGTTCGGCCCTATTACCTTTGGCATGGTCTTGTGAGAAGGACGATTCTGAACCAGTTGTTGATTCACCCATTCAGTTTAAATATTTGGAGGTTTCAGGAAGTCACTATGAGGTTGGAAAACAAATTGGGGAACATTTTTCTAAGGAAATTGCTGCTGCTCAAATCGGAGTTAGTGATATAATTAACGCGGTTAAAAGTATAGTTCAGGCTGCACCTGAAGTGTTTTATGACCCATTTCTTGAAGCAGCACAAACACACTATCCGGATTATGTGGATGAATTGCAAGGAATTGCAGATGGGGCCGGAATGAGTTTAAAGGATGTGATGTCCACCAATATGATGATGGAAATATTGTATCATCATGCTGAACTGACGGGTGTTAAAGACCATCTTCCCGGGCCAAATCTGGGCTGTTCAACTCTGGCCTATGCTGGATCTGACAGGCATTTTATGGCTCATAACGAAGACCTGTTTACAAGTTTTATCAACAGTATGTATACACTTAAGATTTCGGTTTCAGGTAAGCCCGAGTTTATGGGACTTTGCTATCCTGGAATACTTCCAGGTATGCCGCCAAATATAAATGAAGCTGGCATCATACAGGTGGGCAACGACATATCATGTTTACATATTAAACCCGAGGTGCCCATGGTGTTTCATTTTAGGTCTGTGATGGATGCCGAAAGTCTGGATGACGCAGTTAGCCGTGCATCCTTCCAGCGCAGAGCCAGAACCATGACCCACACCATTGGGTCAATCCCTGAACGTAAGATCATAAGTGTGGAAGCAGCACCGGATAAACATGAAACCAAAATAATTGATGGATTTTATGTGCATACCAATCATTTTGTTCTGCCGGAAATGCTTGATATAGCCCTGGATCCAGGAGGGATGCCTTCGTCAACATCACGTTTCGATATCCTAACACAGGATACGCAGGCTTATGAATCAAAACCTGAATTAGTTAATAGTGATTTGCTTACCCGTTTCTTGTCAGGCCATCAGGGAGCAGATGTTCCTCCCTGTGTTCATGATGTGCATGGAGCCAGTACCCTGGCACATGCCGTCTTCGATTTTGATAATTCCCAATGGAAGCTGTTTTATTCCAATCCATGCCTGAACAATACAAGTTCTTATGGATTGTAAGATTAAAAATATTTGATAATCAACAAATTAAAACTCAAACAATGACTGCATTAAAACAATTCTTCTTACTACTGGTCAGCATCGGATTATTACTAATTCCACCGGGCTGCGAAAAAGATTCTAATGATGATCCCCAAGCTCCTGGAACTCAACAAATTATCGATGCGATTGTAGACAGCATCCGACAGTCTGTTGAAACCAACATTGGAAAAGTGGTGCCCACATTAAATGTAATTATTCAAACACCTTCAGAAACCTGGTTCTCAAGTTCAGCGGCAGAAGGATATGAAGCCATCACCAGAGACACATATTTTCGCTTCGCCAGCAATACCAAGAATTTTACGGCGGCAGCTGTTTTAAATATGCAGGAGGATGGCTGGCTGGATGTGAATAGCAAGATCGTGGATACCATTCCAGGGACTGATATACCCTTTGTTCCTGTTACAGATGCCTGGGATATTCCCCATAAAGATCAAATTACCCTAAGAATGTTATTGAACCATTCGGCCGGTGTTTATGATGTGGATAATGATTCGGTTCCGGGTTTTGGTGGTTATTCCTATACCGCCTATACCCAATATTTTGATCCGGATCATCAATTTACAGCCGAAGAAATGGTCAATCAGGCAGCCATCCATCAGTTATCTTACTTTGAGCCGGGCACAGGAAACCACTATAGTAATACCGGTTATGCCATTGCAGGTGAAATAGTGGCCAGAGTTTACTCTGCTCATGCAGAGGCTGAAAAACAACTGACTGATTATCTGCATGATTATATCTATGGACCAGAATCACCTGTACCATTGGAGATGCATTTTCCCTATCTGGCGAGTGATCAGGAATTATGGGAACCTGCTTCCTGTGGACATATACTCGAAGATGCCGGCATAACAGAAATCTGTGATTATAATATGAGTGCCCAGGTGGCAGAAGGCAATGGCTTTTCCACCATGAATAACCTGAATACCTACAACAGAAGTATGCAAAAAGGAGAAAATGTCTTAAGTTCTGCCTCCGTAGAAATGATGAGAACCTACACCTCAACGGCGGCACCTACCTATGGTTTGGGTTGCTTTTATAAAGAAAACCTGGGCTATGGTCACAATGGGGCGCGAATTGGGAATATGAGTTTGATGCTTTATGACCCTATCCATGATGTTTCCTTCGTGACCTATATATCAGCAGTAAATGATCCCGATTTTATACCCACGATCATGGCCATCTATGAGGTGGCTTATGCTGTTCGGGAGGCTCTGGGTTATCCTGGTAAACCCACTGAGAGAACACGCTAGCATTAATTATTCCAGTAAAGCCTTCTTGCCATGAGATTATTTAAATACCTATTTCTGACGACTCTTGTGTTTTTCTTCTGTGCAGTTTCGGCACAAAAAGCTGGACTAGGGGACTCCAGTCCTTATGATTATTCCGGCTTAAGCTGGACTGCTGGCTTTGATTCCTTACATGAAAACCTAAGTTACCGATATGCATTTACAGATTGGAAGGCTATTGATTGGAATGAAAAAAAATCAATCACCCGACCCTTAATAGCATCTGCTCAGCAGGATAGCAACTATATAGCCTACACCCAGGCCTTGTTTGAGTATCTGAATAGTATCCCCGATGGGCATATCAATCTCTTTGGAGGGACAGATTATTTTAAGTATGAGAAACTAGGGGGGACTTATGGGTTTAATATGATCCCCTTAGAAGATGGATCTGTTTTGGTCTCACATTTACTGGATGAAAAAGCTGCCTACCTTTCCGGTTTGCGTTGTGGTGACCAGGTGTTGCAATGGAATGGCGTTGCTATAGATTCCATAGGGGAGCGTGAGCTTTGGAACTACTTCAGGAATTATAGCACGCTGGAAGGTAGAAGATACAGCAGATATTATATGCTGCCGCGTGATCCCATCGGTACCGTTGCCAACATCACATATAAAAGTCAACTCTCAGGGCAGATCAATACTATAGAAGTAGAGGCATTTGAAGATGGGGGCTATATGTTTGCTGAAGGCTTGTTTAATACCACTGTTATGCCTGATATGGATTCTTTGATCAAGTATGAGATACTGGAAAGCGGTGTGGGTTATTTGTATATAGGCGCTGAAGATTCTGACGGGATGACACCCGATGAAATCAAACAAGACCCGCTCTATTTAGAGGTGGTTGATGCCATTAGCTTCTTCCAGCAGAATAATATACAGAGACTGATAGTAGACCTTCGGTTTAACCTTGGAGGAAACGATTTGTTCGCAGCGGTCTTGATGGGTATGTTTTATCAGGAAGCATCCTTCTATGAACATATTACTACTACAGTAGATCAGGGTTTTGATATTCTTCACTCCTTGTGGACCTATACAGATGAACCAAACTTTACTGGGGAGATAGCCGTTATTGTTGATCCCAATACCATAAGCACCGGCGAAGGTCTGGCAATGATGTTCCAACGATTACCCAATGCCAACATTGTATCTCATTGGGGCACTAATGGCGCCTTTGGCATAGTGGATTATGAACCCATAATCCTGCCTCTTGATTTGATGGTTAGCTTCCCTCAAGGCCGATCTCTTGATGAACATTATCACATCCAGCTTGATTCAGACTCGACTTTAGCAGGTGGAATACAACCCGATATTCGGGTGCCCATTGACCTACAATCGGTCATCATGCAGTATCAGGAAGGCGTTGATGTACAATTAAAATTTGCTGAGAGTTTTTTATTGGAGATACAGGAGCAAAAGTTGAGGGGACAATGTTTGCTTTATCCAAATCCAGGAAAAGGGATTGTGAATCTTAGCTTTTCTGACGCTGAGCCTGGAGCCTATACCCTTCGATTATACAATCAGCTTGGTCAATGCTGTTATCTTGAGCTGGTAAATCTGACATCAGATGAACAGCGTTTTCAATTGGACTGCTCAAACCTGGTATCTGGTGTCTATTCCTATCAATGTGTAGGCAGTGACCGATCTTTTATTGGAAAACTGATTATTCAATAGTGTTACACAATTAGGTATTAATCAAATCAAAAACATATTGTTTACCAGTACTTTGCAAAAGCTATTTTCCTATATTTGGTTACCCAAAAAAACCCGTAGCCGAAAAATGGAGAAAGCACTCAAGGAGAAAATCCGTTTTTTTCTCAATCAGGTAGTCCCTGTACCTGAAGATGACTGGATATTATTCGACCAAAGGCTAAGGTATAAAACCTATGCCAAAGGTGAACTATTGCTAAGAAATGGTGAGATTGAAAACTATATGTATTTCATGGTAGATGGGGTAACCCGCATTTTTCATTTTACGGACGATATTGAATATACCTTACGCTTTAATTTTCCTATTTCTGTTTTTAATTCCTATGCATCTTATATCAGCCGCTCACCATCTTTGGTAAGTGTTGAGGCGCTGACTGATCTCAAAGTATTCAGAATGTCATATACTGATATGCAATCACTGTATGAAGAATCCAGGTTTGGTGAGCGAATTGGCAGACGGATGATAGAGTTGCTGTATGTACAACGAGAAATGAAGGAAATACAAATCCACAGCAAAACAGCAGAAGATTATTATTGCGAACTACTTAAAACCAACGACGCTCTGGTTCAGCAAATACCACAAAAATACCTGGCCTCCTATCTGGGAATTACACCTGAGAGTTTAAGCAGGATTAAAAGGAAAGTAATGAGTGAAAACTGCGAGTAGTCCGGAATAACATTTTATTATTCAGCCATCCATCTCTCTATATCATCAGCTTCAATGGGAATATGCGACATCAGGTCGATGGGTTCCTTGTCGGTCACCAGAATATCATTCTCTATACGAATCCCGATCTTCTCCTCCCTGATATAGATACCAGGTTCGCAGGTTAAAACCATGCCTGGTTTAAAGGGTTCTTCTTTCGGACCTACATCATGTACGTCCAGACCAATGTGGTGGGCCACCCCGTGCATAAAATACTTCTTAAAAAGTGGTTTTTCAGGATCCTGCGCATCCACATCTGCCTGAGTAAACAAACCCAAACCTATCATTTCCGCTTCCATCAATTGTTTGGCCCGTTCATTGATATCGGTACTTTTGGTACCCGGTACATACATCTTTTTGAGTTCCTTAAAAGTTCTCAGAACGGCATTATAACAAGCCTTTTGTCGCGGACTAAAGCTGCCATCGATGGGTATGGTCCGGCTCATATCTGCTGTATAATTGGCATATTCAGCCCCAAAGTCCATGAGCAGGAGGTCACCGGCCTCACATTTTTTATCATTCTCAATATAATGCAGCACGCAGGAGTTGATCCCGGAGGCAATTATGGGAGCATAACCTTGCCCCGTTGCCCTGTTTTTGGTAAACTCATGGTCAATTTCTCCTTGAATTTCAAATTCATGAACACCCGGTTTCACAAAATTCAATACCCTTTCAAAACCGGCTTTGGTGATATCACAGGCCTTTTGTAACAATTGAATTTCTTCATCCGATTTCAGCATTCTTAGCTGAGTTAGAATCGGAGCTGCCCTATGGTAGTTATGTAAGGGAAATTTCTCTTGGAGTAGTCGTCCCAGGCGATGGTTTCTTTCTTCAGTTTCTGGGAAGAACTTGGGATATTCATTTCTGTTGAGGTATACCTCCTGAGAAGTTGAAATCACTTCATTCATCATGAGTTCCATATCATCCAGCCAGTACACATTTTCAATACCCGAACACTCACGGGCCTCTTCTTTGGTGTATTTATGTCCTTCCCAAATGGCAATCTGTTCATTGGTTTTGATGATAAATAAAGCCTCCCTGAGTTTGGGATTGGGACATTGTGGAGCTAGAACTAAAACACTCTTTTCCTGGTCGATACCACAGAGGTAAAAGAAGTCTGATTGTTGACGAAACGGAAAATACTGATCACCATTTCTGGTTTGCTGATCATTGGAGTAAAAAACAGCAACGGAATTCTTTCGCATAAGTAGTGAGAGGCGCTCGCGATTATTTACGAAAAGTGCCTTATTGATAGGAAGATATCTCATAATAATTTAGAATGAATCTAGTTGAAAAGTAGCTGATCCGGCACACCTATAACAAAGCAGATTTGATATATTTGTTCCATAAACAAAAATATTAATTTCAATCAATATTTTAGCTAAAGAGCCATAATTATGGGGAAGTCATACATTTATTCTTCCGTTACGAAGAAAGTAATAATGTCGTTGGTGGGTTTGTTTCTCATCACATTTTTATTGGTGCATCTCACCATTAACCTGCTGCTGCTTTTTGACCCCACCAGGGAGTTGTTTAACGTTGCAGCCCATTTCATGGGAACCAATCCGCTGATTCAGATTTTTCAGTGGGTATTATTTGGTGGTTTTGCTCTGCATATGATACTTGGAGTTATCCTTCAGGTTCAGAACTGGATGGCACGTCCCAAAGGATATAAGAAGAAAGCTGCCTCTGAGAAATCACTTTTCTCACGTTTTATGATACACACAGGGATCTTAATTGTGGTCTTTCTTGTCATACACTTCAGTGACTTTTTCATCAAAGCTAAATTTTTGGGTGAGATAGGAGAGATCGTTTACAATGGTCATCATTATGAAGATATGGGCTTGTTGGTTATTGAAAAATTCCAAATGCTGGGCTATGTCATCTTTTATGTAATAGCCTTACTGATTCTGGGATTTCATCTCGACCATGCCTTCCAGTCAGCCTTTCAATCGCTGGGAGTCAATCACCCCAAGTATACACCCTTCATCATGGGTTTCAGCCGCTTTTTAGCCATCGTGATTACCGTGGGCTATATATTTATTCCATTATTTATTTACCTCAAATAGACACGCGATATGACTAAGCTAGATTCAAAGATTCCAAAAGGCCCATTGGCCGAGAAATGGACCAACTATAAAGCCAAGCAAAACCTGGTTAACCCTGCCAACAAACGTAAAGTTGATGTTATTGTGGTTGGAACTGGATTGGCCGGAGGTGCCGCCGCCGCCAGTTTAGGAGAACTGGGATTTAATGTAAAAGTATTCTGCATTCAGGATAGCCCCCGCCGCGCACACAGTATAGCTGCACAGGGTGGTATCAATGCAGCAAAAAACTACCCCAATGATGGAGACAGCGTCTATCGCTTGTTTTATGATACGGTTAAAGGAGGTGATTACAGGGCACGTGAAGCCAATGTATACCGACTGGCAGAAGTGAGTAACAATATCATCGACCAATGTGTGGCACAGGGTGTGCCTTTTGCACGTGAATATGGTGGACTTCTGGATAACCGTTCCTTTGGTGGAGCCCTGGTATCCCGTACATTTTATGCCCGTGGTCAAACCGGTCAGCAATTGTTGCTGGGTGCATACAGTGCCTTAAGTAAGGAAGTAAATAAGGGTTCTGTGGAAATGTATACCCGTCGTGAGATGATGGACGTGGTACTGGTTGACGGACGCGCCAGAGGTATTATTGTCAGAAACCTGGTTACCGGAGAACTTGAGCGTCATGGTGCCCATGCAGTGGTTCTGGCCACAGGTGGTTATGGCAATGTATTTTTCCTATCTACAAATGCCATGACATCCAATGGTAGTGCTGCATGGAAAGCCTACAAAAAAGGTGCGTATTTTGGAAATCCTTGTTTTGTGCAGATTCACCCAACCTGTATTCCCGTTCATGGTGACTATCAGTCAAAACTTACACTGATGAGTGAGAGCCTCAGGAATGATGGCAGGATCTGGGTGCCCAAGAAAAAGGAAGATGCCGAACGAATACAAGCAGGAACTTTAAAGCCTACTGAAATTGCCGAGGAGGACAGAGACTATTATCTGGAGCGCCGATACCCGGCCTTTGGTAACCTGGTGCCACGTGATGTGGCTTCCAGAGCCGCCAAAGAAAGATGTGATGAAGGCCATGGCGTTGGTTCAACCGGCCTGGCAGTCTATCTGGATTTCAAAGATGCCATTGAAAGATTGGGTAAACATGTGATTGAAGCCCGCTATGGTAACCTTTTCCAGATGTATGAGAAAATCGTCGATGAGAATCCCTATGAAACACCGATGATGATCTATCCTGCTATCCATTACAGCATGGGAGGTATCTGGGTAGACTATGAATTGCAAACCACTATTCCAGGCTTGTTTGCTGGTGGTGAAGCCAATTTCTCCGATCATGGGGCCAACCGTTTGGGTGCTTCCGCCTTGATGCAAGGCTTGTCTGATGGCTATTTTGTACTGCCATATACGCTGCAGAATTATCTGGCTGATCAGATTAACGTACCTCATTTTGAAACCGATGGAGAAGCCTTTGATGCTGTGGAGAACGAAGTACAGGGAACCATTGATAAATTATTTGCCGTAAACGGTAAACAAACGGTGGATTCCTTCCATAAGCGTTTGGGCTTGATCATGTGGGATCATGTTGGTATGGCCCGAAACAAAGAAGGTCTTGAAAAAGCCATCAAGGATATTATCACTTTGCGTAAAGAATTCTGGACAGATGTTAAAGTACCTGGTGAGAAAACAGGCATGAACGTGGAGCTTGAAAAAGCCTTACGCCTTGCTGACTATCTTGAATTGGGTGAACTAATGGCACGGGATGCACTGGATCGCAATGAATCCTGCGGCGGTCACTTCAGGGAAGAATACCGTACCGAAGAAGGTGAAGCCATGCGCGATGATGAAAACTTCACTTATGTGTCTGCCTGGGAGTATATGGGCGAAGATACACCTGCCAAACTCCATAAGGAGCCATTGATCTATGAAAATATAGAGGTGAAGCAACGTAATTACAAGACAGCCTAATTATTGACTAAGAAAAAATCAGAACGATGAATATTAATCTGACACTAAAAATATGGAGGCAGGCCAATCAGGATGCCCCGGGTAAATTTGTAGATTATCCCGTAGAGAATATCTCAACTGAAGCATCATTCCTTGAAATGATGGACATTCTGAACGAAGAGCTTGTTGCCAAAGGTGAAGAGCCTGTTGCCTTCGACCATGATTGTAGAGAAGGTATTTGTGGTATGTGTAGCTTGTTTATCAATGGCCGGCCACACGGTCCCGATGACAGTATTACCACCTGTCAGTTGCATATGCGGAAATTTAAAGATGGCGAAACCATAGTCATTGAACCCTGGCGTGCCAAACCATTTCCAGTCATCAAAGACTTGATGGTTGACCGTACTGCTTTTGATGAAATCATACAGGCCGGTGGCTATGTGAATATCAATACCGGTGGAGTTCCCGATGCCAACGCCATCCCCATTCGTAAGGAAAATGCTGATCTGGCCATGGATGCAGCCTCATGTATTGGCTGTGGTGCCTGTGTAGCTGCATGTAAGAATGCCTCTGCCATGCTATTTGTATCTGCAAAAGTTTCTCAGTTCACCCTCCTCCCACAGGGAAAAGTAGAGGCCCATGAAAGGGTTGAAAATATGGTAGCAAAAATGGATGAGCTGGGATTTGGAAATTGTACCAATACTTATGCCTGTGAAGCGGAATGTCCCAAGGATATTTCCATCACCAATATCGCCAGAATGAACCGTGAGTTTCTCTGTGCTAAAGTATCCTAACAATCAGAAAATTGAAAAAAGGGTGTCACTTGCTGATGCCCTTTTTTTATGTCTCCTAACCAATAAATCAGTGGCATAAAATCTGTGTTTTGGTTTTGTTGTAAGGCTTAGCTGTTAAAACTAATTGCTGTGTTAATTTTCCTATTTTTGAGTTCAAATTAAAAGCTATTGAAATTTTCATCCATCATTGGGCAGGAGGCTGTTAAACAGCGATTAAGAACCAGTATCTTAGAAAACCGTCTGGCTCACACACAATTGTTTTTGGGTCCTGAAGGTAGTGGTTCACTGGCACTGGCCATCGCATTGGCTCAATATGTCAATTGTCCTGACAGAACCCCTGAGGATAGCTGCGGCAAATGTCCATCCTGTTTGAAATATGAGAAATATGCCCATCCCGATCTTCATTTCTTTTTTCCAACCACTACCAATGATTCTGTGAAAAAAGAACCCATGTCGGCTTTGTTTTTAAAGGAATGGCGCGATTTTCTGGAAAACAATCAGGCATATGTGCGACAAGAAGACTGGTACAATCATTTGGGTGTGGGAAATAAACAGGGAACCATTTATGTTAGGGATGCCAGCGACCTGATTGAAAAAATGGTGCTCAAGTCCTATGAGTCGGAGTACAAGGTCGTCATTTTGTGGATGCCTGAGAAATTGCATGAATCTGCCTCCAACAAATTATTGAAAACTTTTGAGGAACCCTCCGAGAAAACATTGATTATCCTGGTAGCCGAACGCTATGAACTATTATTGGCAACAGTGAGGTCCAGGGCACAGCTGGTTAAAATTAACAAACTGGATGATGCAGAAATAGCTGCTGCGCTGGTGGAACAAAACAAAACAACTGATTCAGCATTTGCCCAGGATTTGGCTATTTTAAGCAATGGCAATTGGAATATGGCCCTTGAAAACCTGGATGGAGAAGTTGATTCTGAAGATGATTTTCTCAAATTCAGGCAATGGTTGAGGTATTGTTTCAAGCCTGGCAATTATCTGGAATTAAACAAGTTCAATACTTCTCTTACCCGAATTGGGCGTGAAAATCAAAAGCGATTTTTACAATATGGCTTGGAGTCGGTTCACAACAGCATTTTACAAAACCATCAACAAGGTGCAAAAATTAAAAAGGCTGGAGAAGAGCTTGATTTTTCACAGAAATTCGCCCCTTATATCAATGAAGCCAATCAAACTCAAATGTACCAGCTGTTCAATGAAGCTGTGTATCATATTGAACGTAATGCCAATCCTGCCATCCTATTCACAGATCTGAGTTTTAAGATTATCAACTTGCTTCGCATGGGCAGAAATGAGTTGGCCTCAACACGCTAGTATTTAGCCATAAGGCTTTTGCTTCTTCTCCCAGACCATCCTTTCAAATTTCTTACCTTTGCATGAATTATTTGAAGAAGGAAATGGAAGGAAGAAACGAAGAACTAAAAGAAAACTCATATATAGCTGCAGGAAGGGGATGTTGTAAGGTAAGAGATGCCTCTGCTTCTCCGGCAGCAATTAGTCAGGTAAAGTGTTGTAAGCTCAAGACCCACAATTGGATGAGCGATATGCCCGAGATGGCCTCCGGAAATGGTCTGAAGGTAACTGAAGTCCGATTTAAAAATGGTCGCAAGGAGTTTTTCCAGTATCCTGCAGAAATGAACTTAGCTGATGGTGAAATTGTTGCCGTCGAAGCAGCTCCCGGACATGATATTGGCATCGTAAGCCTGACTGGAGAATTGGTGCGCATCCAAATGCGACGCAAGAAAGTCGACACCAAAGCATCGGAACTAAAACGTGTGTTCAGACATGCCCGCCCCTCAGATGTGGAAAAATGGTTTGAAGCCCTGGAACTGGAGGATACTACCATGTACAGAACCCGGGTGATTGCCATGAACCTTGGCCTTGATATGAAGATCAATGATGTGGAGTATCAGGGAGATAAAACCAAGGCGATTTTTTATTATACCGCCAATGAACGGGTTGATTTCCGGGAGTTGATCAAAAAACTGGCAGAAGCTTTCAGGATCAGAATAGAAATGAAACAAATCGGTGTGCGCCAGGAAGCTGCCAAATTGGGTGGTATTGGTTCTTGCGGTCGCGAACTCTGTTGTTCCTCATGGATGAGCAGCTTCCATTCGGTATCAACGAATTCAGCCAGGGTGCAGCAATTATCCCTGAATCCTCAGAAACTAGCCGGTCAGTGTGGTAAATTGAAGTGCTGTTTGAACTATGAAGTGGACGATTATATCGATACCTTAAAACAGTTCCCACCTACCAATACCCGTCTGAAAACCAAAAAAGGGGAAGCATTTCATCAAAAGAATGAAGTATTTAAGAAAGTCATGTGGTACGCTTATGCCAATGACTCAAGCAATATGATGGCTATCCCCATTGGCAAGGTGAAAGAAATCGTACGAATGAACCGCAAGGGAAAGTTCCCTGTCGACCTGGAAAGTTTTGCCCTCCAGAGTGAGCAAAGTGGAAACGTAGAACACCATGATGAGAGTGAGCTCCTAAACTTCATATAATACCATGTTGGCACAATATTTAAGTTGTTTTTTCATTATGTAAGCAATGCGCCTTTTATGTTAAAGCCTACCCAAATATTAAGTGTACTCCTGCTGCTATTATTGACTTCCTGTGGATGGAATACCTATTACCATGAGCAAATCACCCTGGAAGATAGCCGATGGTATAAGGCTTCTGCAGCCAGGTTTAATGTGTCGGTCCAGGACACCATCAACCCCTTTGATTTTTATATAAACATCAGAAATACAACTACCTACCGCTATAGTAACCTCTATCTGTTTATTTCCACCAGATTTCCCAATGGCAATGTAAGTCGCGATACTGTTGAATTTATCCTTGCCGATGAAAGTGGGAAGTGGTATGGGAAAGGATGGGGTAAGCTCAAGGATAATAGCGTAAGGGTGAATGAATCCTTGCAATTTCCAATTAAGGGGAATTATGAGTTTTTAATACAACAGGCCATGCGCGAAGATACCCTAAAGGGAATTAGCGATATTGGGATTAAAATAGTTAGATCTGAATAGGGAATAAGTTATACGAGATGACAGACCAACCGACAGATACAGGCAAGAAAAAGAAGGACAGGAGGTTCTTTAACTATGTATTCAAGCTTTGGTTTTTATGGGTGGTTATGATGGCCGCTGTGGTGCTGTTGTTTTATGGGGTGGTGCAGGAATGGTTTGGTCCCATGCCCACCTTCGAACAACTGGAAAACCCAGAAAGCAACCTGGCCTCGGAAGTGTATTCCTCTGATGGTGAATTGTTGGGGACCTATTTCATTGAAAACAGGTCCAACATTAGTTACCGAGAGGTTTCTCCTCACTTGATTAACGCTCTGAAAGCCATCGAAGACATTCGCTTTGAAGACCATGCAGGCGTGGATGAGAAAGCCCTGGTACGTGTGGCTTATGGTGTGTTGACTGGTAACCGAAAAGGGGGTGGCAGTACATTGACCCAGCAGTTGGCCAAAAACCTGTTTCCCAGGGGCCGCTTGAATACCCTGCAACTCATCATGCGGAAATTCCAGGAATGGGTGACGGCCATCAAATTGGAACGTTATTATTCCAAGGAAGAGATAATCTCCATGTACCTGAATACGGTATTTTATGGGCACAATGCCTATGGTATCAAATCGGCCACATCCACTTTCTTTGGAAAAACTCCGGATTCATTAAATATCCAGGAAGCAGCACTCATGGCAGGGGTGGTTAACGCACCCTCCAGATACAGTCCCATAAGCAAACCTGATAATGCGTTGAATCGGAGGAATCTGGTGCTTCAGCAAATGGCCAAATATGAATTTATTACGGCTGAGGATTATGATTCCATCAGCCAGCTGCCTTTGGGCGTATCCCGGTATACTGTGCTGGATCACAACCAGGGATTGGCCACCTATCTCAGAGAATATTTGAGAGGCGAGCTTAAGAAATGGTGCAAAACCCACTATAAGGCCGATGGAAGTCCATATAATTTGTACAAGGATGGCTTGAGAATATATACCACCATCAATTCGCAAATGCAGCGTTATGCCGAACAAGCGGTTCGCGAGCATATGGCCTATGACCTGCAGCCGGCATTCTACAAACACTGGGAAGGATATACCTATGCCCCTTTTGATTTTGAGAAGGATTCCATACAAAAGGAAATAGATAAGATCATGCTTCAGGCGGTAAAGAGAAGCGAGCGTTACCGACTCATGCGCAAGGGGGGTGCTGATATGGACTCCATATTAAGGGCATTCCAAACCCCTGCAGAAATGCGGGTATTCAAATGGATGGGCCCTGTGGATACCATCATGACACCCATGGATTCCATTCGCTACTATAAAAACCTCTTGCGAGCCGGCTTGATGTCCATGGAAACCCATACAGGATATGTAAGAGCTTATGTGGGTGGTGTTGATTACAGATATTTTAAATTTGATCATGTAACACAGGGGCAGCGACAGGTGGGTTCCACATTCAAACCTTTTCTTTACACGCTGGCTATGCAGGAAGGGGAGTACTCCCCCTGTTATAAGGTTCCTAATATTTCCTACAGTGTGGAATTGTATGATGGCAGTTTCTGGAATCCCCGAAATTCATCTGATGACAGAATCGGTGAAGAGGTTACACTTAAATGGGCATTGGCCAACTCCAATAACTGGATTTCAGCCTATCTCATCAAAAGATTTTCACCACAGTCGGTGGCTAAAATGGCAAAGAAAATGGGTGTTAAATCCCATATTCCATCTGTTCCCGCCATTGCCCTGGGAACCCCTGATTTATCCCTTTATGAAATGGTGGGAGCCATGAATACTTTTGCCAATAAAGGTGTTTATGTTACACCCACGTTTGTGACAAAGATAGAGGACAAAAATGGCAATGTGCTGGAGCGTTTTGTACCTGATAAGAATGAAGCCATGAGTGAGGTAACTGCCTATAAAATGGTTGAATTGATGAAGGGCGTGGTAGAAAGTGGCACAGGTATTCGCCTGAGGTATAAATATGGCTACAACAACCCAGTAGCAGGAAAAACCGGCACTACTCAGAACCAGAGTGATGGTTGGTTTATGGGGGTTACCCCTGACATCACCACTGGCGTTTGGGTAGGCTGTGAGGATCGCTCAGCACATTTCAGAACAATTACACTGGGACAAGGGGCCAATATGGCACTACCCATCTGGGCACTCTATATGCGAAAAGTCTACGACGATCCCTCCCTGGGCATCAGCATGGGCGACTTTGAAAAACCCCTCAAAGATGTTTCCATCGAATTCGACTGCGAAAAATACGATCGTGAGAACAGTTCCGGCTTTGATGATAGCGGCGGCGGAATCGATGAGTTCTAGACCTGAATGACATTTTAGAAATCTCTTAAAGAGCGTAGGCCTGAAAGAACGGCGGGCGTGTGAAAGCATGTGCGAGGACAGCTTCGTTCTTTCTTGATTCTTTTTTATCCTTTTCTTATCAAGAAGAAAAGGATATGCCTGTCTGGCATGAAGACGATAATCTTAGTTTATGAAGGCGATTTTTGTTGTTTTAGTCTCTAATTGAGAGGTTTACTATTCCTTTGCCATTTCAGCTCCTTCTTTGGCAATCTTGTTGATGGTAGGGTTTAACATAAAGGATGACACATGCCACTGCACACCGAAGTGGGCACTGATCTCCGTTTCCAGATTGACTGCAGCCAGAGAATCCAGTCCATAAGACAACAGATGTTTTTCAGGATCAATATCCTCTAGTTTAAAATGTTGGTTTCTGACAATCCAATGGGTCAGCCACTCTTTAATGGCTTCTTCAGTAGGCTCAGGGTGCTCCTGTGCTTGACTCGGAGCTTCTGTTTGTTTTTGTTGCCAGGAGGCAACCACTGAAAGTTGCTCGTTCAAAAATAGGTTCTTACAATGACGCCTTTGAATTTTTCCACTGGATGTCAAGGGTAAACTCCCGGTTCGGATCAGGATAATGGCATAAACTTCTAACTCATGCTCCATGGCTATGTCTTGCCTGATTGTATTCAATATGGGCTCATAATCATCCAGTCGCATGGCTGTTCTTTCCAGCTCCTGAACCACTGCCAACTTCTCGTCTCCTTCTACCACCAAAGGAAAGGCAGCCCCTCCATATTGTCTGAGTGTTGTGGAATTGTGTTGTACAGTAAATTCAATATCTGTTGGGTAATAATTGACACCTCTAATAATGATCAGGTCTTTCAGTCGGCCGGTAATATAGAGTTCCTCCTGGTGGAAAAAGCCCAGGTCGCCACTTCTCATAAAATGACCTTCATGGGTGTCCGCCAATTGTGCATGAAAAATTTGGTGGCTAAGCTCCTGATTATTCCAATAGCCTTTGGCAACTGTTGGTCCGGCAATCCAAACCTCGCCAATAGTTCCATCCTGAACCTCAAGATGTGTTTCAGGGTCGACGATCAGAACCTTTGTATCCATCCAAAGATGTCCGCAACCTACCAGCTTGATTCCATTTTCCTCTTGCTCAGCTAAAATATTGATTTGATTCTTTGACAAAGAATCTGCATCCACATTCAGATATTTGGGTCCGGCACCCATATGGCTTCCGCTGACAATTAAAGTGCCTTCAGCCAGACCGTAACAAGGAAACAGCATATTTCTGCTCATTTCTGAAGCCTTCAAACCCATGGCAAAAGTTTCTAAAGTGGATTGGCGGATGGGCTCAGCACCACAATAAAATGTTTCCATATGGCTCAGATCAAAAGAAGCCCTTTCTTCTTCAGTGGTTTTTTGTATGCAATAATCATAACTGAAATTGGGGCCACCACCATTATTGGCCTTGTATTTGTCAATGGCCTTTAACCAGTTTAAAGGGTTCTTTAGAAAAGTAACCGGCGGCATGATTACATTGGCACCTCCCACATAGGCAGGTTGAATAATAGTGCCAATCAAACCCATGTCATGAAAAATAGGCAGCCAGTTCACCCCCTGCAGGTTTTCATCGAAGGAAAAAGATCGCCGGATGTATTCGGAATTGTAAATGATATTCCCATGGCTGATCATTACTCCCTTGGGCTCACCTGTAGACCCTGAAGTATATTGCAAAAGAGCCAGATCCTCGGATTGAATATCAGGCATTTTCCATCCGGAGGCATCGCTTTCATGAAAGTCCTCAAAAACTACCCAATTGATGGTGTTAAGAATATCATCATCTGCAAAATTCCTGGAGATATCTTCGGAAACTTTACGAGACAATAGGCTGATCGTAGCTCCCGAATCTTTGATGATGCTCACCACCCTGTCAAGGCTTCGGTTGCGTCGGGGTGGATAGGCCGGGATAGCGATCATGCCTGCATATAAACAACCAAAAAAAGCAGCTACATAGTCAAGTCCGGTTGGGAAAAGAAGTAAAATACGATCTCCTTTTTTTCCATGCTTGAGAAGGTTTTGGGCTACCATTCTTGCTTTGCTGTCCAGCTGCTTTATGGTGAATGAAGCTGTTTCTGTTTCCCCATCTTCCAGAAAACGATAAATGTTTTTGTCGGGTGTGCGAATGGCACGCTCATTAATTATGCTGACTATATTTTCTGCGCCTTCCAGGTGTGGGTCGTAGTACTCATGGCTTGGTTGTGCGGTCATCATGTATCAGGACTTATGTTTGCTTTCATGTCTGACAAAAATAGAAATTTCTGCCACACCCAATTCAATGGAGAAAGCTATCGGAACTGCAAAACCACCTGAGTTTATAAATGATGAAAGGCTCCCTCTGCAGGAATCAAATCATTCATTTTCATAGTAATTGAGGTTAACTGGCGATAGACTTCTGCATAGTCATAATCTCTGCTGTGTCCTTCAAAAACAGTATTGTGGTATTTCAGGTTGGTAGACAAAGCCCATCCTGCAGCAAATGGGTTTTTGGTCGATTTCAAGGTGTTCAGGTATTTCCTTTTTAATACTTTCAGGTCGAACATCCGTTTCCATTCCTCCTCCATTAATTCCTGGAATTCGTCGGTGGTCATATGCTTGGGATGGATCACGCAATTGAAAAAAGTAAATTTATTCCAGGCTTCAGGAAAGTTGGTGTCGGAAATTCTATTTTCTTTCAACATATTCTGATAGGTCAGGGTTCCGGGTAAGGGCGTAAGCATGCCTGGCTGAATGCAATCCACTCCCGAATTGATGAAATAATCGGTACGTGCCTGAATGGTCTCTCTGGTATCCGAATCCAAACCAAAGATAAAACTACCCAGAACCGCAATTCCTGCCTTGTGAAATGCATCATATACCTTCTCATAGTTTTCAACTCCAGTTTTGAGATTGGTAATTTTCTCTGAGGCTTCCAGTTGGCTGGTAAGTTCCGATTCAATACCCAGCAATACCATGCGGCATCCGGCTTCCGACATCAATTGCATGGCTTCTGCATCATCGGCCAGATTCATGGAGCAAAAGGTGTACCATTCTTTTTGAACCCCACTTTTGATAAATGCACGGCATATACTCTTGGCTCTTTCCGCGTGTTTCTTTCCATAGCCATAGAAATCATCATCCACAATATACATTCTGTTTTGTGGAATCATCTTATATTCTTCCACCACATCGTCCACCGACCGGTATCGGTATTTACGACCGTTAAAGGAATGCACACTGCAGAAATCACATTTCATTGGACAACCTCGGGTGGTTTGTAAACTGCCAAGCCCATAACCTTTGGGGTATAAATCGATACGTGGATATGGTGAGTCGTACAAAGGTTCAAGTTCTCCCTGATACATGGGTTGCATATTACCTTTTTCAAAATCATCGATCAATTGAGGCCAAACACTCTCACCCTCTCCTTTAACCACAGTGTCCACATGCTTCAGTGCTTCTTCAGACATATAGGTAGCATGTATGCCACCCATGACAGTTTTGATGCCTTGTTTGCTGTATAATTGTGCAAGTTCATATGCTCTGGTGGCCTGGGAAGTCAGTGCAGTAAATCCTACCAAATCAGCAGGTTCGTATTGAAAGGTTTCGAGATTCTCATCCCTAATTACGATCTCCCAATGGTCAGGTGTTAGGGCTGCCATGATGCCCAGACTCATGGGAGGAACACTATAGTCATCAGTATTAAAAATGCCTTTCTTGTAGATGTTTTTAGGATTTACAAGTAGAAGTTTCTTTTTGTGTGTCATGCAAGTAGTTTAGCATATTTAATTATCAGATATACTCTTCTTTGGAGCCCAATCGCTCCTTAATATTTTCAAAAGTTAGATTGTGGTAGTGGATATTTGAATTATGTGACCAGGTGGCCGAGATGGCATTTTTGGTCAGTTTAAGTGCATTAATGAATTTCCTTTTCATCTGCTTTTCATCATACAAGCGTTCCCAAGTGGCTCGAACTGCATGGCTTAAGTCCTCAGCAGACATAAGTTTGGGCTGGTATACAACCTCAACAAAATCGTAATGGGCCCAGTCCTCAGGAAAATTGTTGTAAATCAGACGACCATCAGCTTTCATTCGTTCAAAAAGAGGAGTTCCCGGAAGTGGGGTAAGTATGGAAGCCTGAACCGTATCGATATCGGAATCGAGGATATAGGTAGTTCTGTTGGCAATGGTTTCAGCAGTATCAGTATCCAGTCCGTAGATAAAGGCTCCCAATACAGCCATCCCATAGCTGTGAATTTTGTCATAGACCTTCTGGAAATTCTCCACGCCAATCCTGATATTCTGTTTTTTATTGGCTGATTCCAATTGGTCGATAAGTTCCGACTCAATGCCCAAAAATATCATTCTGCAGCCTGCTTCAGCCATATATTGAAGGGCTTCATCTTGCTCGGCAACATTCATTGATGCTGCACAAAACCAATCTTTCTTAATGCCTCTTCGGATAATTTCCTTGCAGATATCCACCACATGCTGGGCTGACTTCTTAGAGTACCCAATGAAATTATCATCAACTATATACACACGTTGTTGGGGGATGCGCTCAAATTCGTCAACAACATCTGAAACCGATTTGTGTCGGTATCGTTTTCCATTAAAGGAATGCACTGAACAAAAATCACAGGAATGGGGACAGCCTCTGGTGGTTTGCACACTTCCAAAGGCATATTCCTCATGATAAAGGTCTATGCGTGGTTTTGGAGATTCAACCATGGGAAGCAATTCTCCCTGGTAGCGTTTTTTCAAACTGCCTTTTTCGAAATCTTCAATAAGCTGTACCCATACGCTCTCTGCTTCACCCACCACAACCACATCGGCCTGCTTTTCAGCTTCCTCGGGCATAACAGATACATGAATGCCACCAATAACAGTGGGAATATTGTGTTCTTTGTAAATCCCGGCTAATTCATAAGCACGGGTAACCTGGGCTGTTAGGGCCGTAAGGCCTACCAAATCTGCCTCCCTGAATTGAAAACGCTCGAAGTTTTCATCCAGAAGTTCCACCTCCCAATGGTCTGGTGTTAATGCCGCAACGATACCCAAACTCATGGGTGGGTATATGGATTTAGCATCTAAAGTCAGACCGAGTCTCTTGGTACTCAGAGGGTTTATCAGCAGTAGTTTCCTCTTTTTACGCAATAGTTTCTATATACTCGTCTCTGTTGTAATGGTGAGCTCGTGTATACCAGTAGTAGCAAAGCTAAACATTTATGGAAAACGGACTGGCATCGAAATTATCCAGACCAAATTCTTCTGCGAAATCACGCTGGGGTCTGTCGTGTTCAAAGGCCAGGTTGTAATATTGCAAGTTGGATCCATAGGACCAGATACCGGCTGCAGAGCTTTTGGTATTTTTTAATGTCCTGATGAATTTTTTCTTAAGAGTTACATCATTATACAGCTTATCCCAATTGTCTTTAATCTCCTGGAGCATTACATCAGGTTTCATGATATCGTGTTTAAATACCACATCTGCAAAATGATAATGCTGCCAGTCTTCCGGGAAATTGTTGAAGATGATCTTATCATCCTCCAGCATACGATTGAATAATACAGTTCCCGGTAATGGTGTCAGAATAGTGGCCTGAACTGCATCAATATCCGCATTGTTGATATATTCGGTTCGGTTAGACATACTTTCAGGAGTATCTGTATCCAATCCATAAATGAAGGCGCCTAAGACGGCGATACCATATTTATTGATCTTTCTGAACACCTCATCATAACTGGCCACACCCATTTTGGCATTGAGGTTTTTGTTCATGTCCTTCAGCTGATCGATGCGTTCAGATTCGATCCCTAGCAATACCATCCGACAGCCACTTTTTGCAGCCCATTCCAAAACCTCTTCATTGTCAGAAAAGTTCATGGAAGCCGAAGCAAACCAGTTGATTTTAATACCTCTTTCCACTATACCTTTGAACAATTCGATGGCACGATCCTGTGAGCGTTTTCCATAACCTATAAGGTTGTCATCAACAAAATATACCAGCTCATGATCGATGGTTTCCAACTCGTCTAAGACTTCTTCTACAGGTCTGAGACGGTAGGAACGACCATTGAAGGTATGAACAGAGCAGAACTCACAACGCATGGGACAACCACGTGTGGTTTGAATGCTGGCAAACTTATAGTCTTTGTGGAACAAATGCCTGGCAGGTCGTACAGCATCCTCCATGGGAAGCAATACACCGTCGTAACGCGACTTCATCTGGCCATTGTCGAAATCTTCAATCAGATTCTTCCAAACGCTTTCCACTTCACCAACCACAACAGTATCCACCAGCTTCATGGCTTCATCTGGCATCATGGAAGCGTGGATGCCTCCCAATACTGTGGGAATACCCTTCTCTTTGTAAATAGATGCGATCTCATAGGCGCGGGTTACACTTGAGGTAAGAGCTGTTAAGCCCACCAGATCAGCATCCTTATATTCAAATTCATCGAAGTTTTCATCAAGAATTTCAACCTCCCAATCACTGGGTGTGAGGTTGGCAATAATGCCCAATCCAATGGGTGGATAAATCACATGTTTGTGTATGATCAGGCCCTTTCTTGTTCTGTTTAAAGGGTTGATTAACAGTAATTTCTTTAATCTGAATGACATAAATTGGTATTAAACGCTGACAAATATAGCATTTATGTAGATAGTTCTATAATTGCCTGGCACTAGTGATCGGGTGACTATAGCTATCTGATCACTTGATCGATCACTAAATTATATATCTTGCTTTCTTTTTTACCAGTGGCAAAAAGAGGATTTTTCAGGGACTTTGTGGGTGTGTTGAACAGCAACATATTCTCATTAATCTGTGCCCTGCTGATCTCGGTACTGTTGACCCGGGTGCTTGGTGCAGAAGGATATGGACTGTTTAATGCCTTAGTGGTGGTCCCCTTAATTGTAGTTAGCCTGACACACCTTGGAATCAGAGGCGCATCCATTTATCTATTGGGTCAGAAAAAGTATCCTGATGACCAAATTGTATCCTCTGTGTTATTCATACTTGTTTTTGCAGGCTTGCTGGGTATGCTCATGAGTTTGCTGGGCTATTATTATCTGGATAATCCCGATTTTACTCACCTATTGATCGCCCTGGTACTTTTTGTGATCCCTTTCAGGTTATCCATCATTTATATTACTGGTATCTTTCTGGGTAAGGATGAGATAAAGAAGGCCAATCAACTGAACTGGGCCATTAATTTTATCAACTTATTACTGGCGGCCATACTGGTTTGGGGCATGAATATGGATATAGTGGGTGCTGTAATCTCAGCTTTAGGAGCCAATGTCTTAGTCTCGATCTGGGCCCTGCAATCCATCTTTAAAAGCTTTACTATCAAATTTGTGTTTCTACCCAGGATCGTCAAACACATTATCAGAATGGGCTTGCTGTTCTCCATTACCTTTTTCGTGATCCAGTTGAATTATAAGCTTGACATATTGTTACTGGAACGATGGTCGACCATGACAGAAGTGGGTGTGTACTCTCTGGCTACACAAATAGCAGAACAACTTTGGCAGGTACCATTGGCCATAGGCATTGTATTGTTTAGTCGCACTGCCAATCAGGGTGATCAAAAAGAGCTGGCCCAAACCATAGTGCCTTTGGCCCGTTTAACCATATGGGTGGTGAGTGGCATTGCCTTGCTCATGTTCGTGCTGGCGCCTTTCCTCATACCCTTGATTTTTGGATCCGAATTTAGCAGCAGTGCTCCCATGCTTCAATTGATATTACCAGGTATCATAATCATGGCAGTATTTCGTGTCCTCAGTGGCCAACTGGAAGGCATGGGTAAACCTCATATTACCATTTATATATTCATCCCGGCCCTGATGATTAATGTGGGACTGAATTATTTATGGATTCCCGAATATGGAGGGCTGGGAGCAGCCATGGCTTCCAATATAAGCTATGTGCTAGGTGCCATTGGTTACTGGATCTATTACGCTGTAATCAATCAGGTATCCTTTTGGGAGATTCTGAGGTTTAGAAAAAGTGATTTTAATCAGTTATCAGGTTTGATGGACAAGATACGATCCAGGGGCACATCCTGATCGACCCAAACTGAACTGAAGGCCAAACAAATAGTATGGTTAAAGATTAAAGCTTATTTTTGCGCAAAATTTACTGAACATGAACATTAAGGATTTTATCCGTAAGATTGAAGAAGAATTTGAAGATTTGCAACCCAACTCTTTAGAAGCATCAGATGTACTCAAGGACAAATTCACCTGGGATTCCATCAATGCTCTGATTTTTCTGGCCCATGTAAACGTCGAATATGATGTGGAGATTACTGCAGATGAGTTGGTACAATCGGAAACCGTTGAAGATTTATATAATCTGGTTCATTCAAAGTATCAAATAAAAGCATAAATGGCTATTTTCTCAGTTCCTGATATTCGTTTAGCAGGGATTTCGGCTTGTGTTCCTGAGGCAGAGTTTCATAATAAGGATTATGACTGGATCTCAGAAAAAGAGCGGGAAACACTGATAAAAACCATTGGTGTTGAGAAAAAGCGGCATGCAGAAAAAGGCACTACCACCGCTGACCTTTGCTATGACGCATCTGAAGAATTAATTAACCAACTGGGATGGGATAAAAAGGATATTGATCTTTTGCTATTCGTTTCCCAATCACGTGACTATATCATCCCTGCTACCTCAGGATTGTTGCAGCACCGACTGGCTTTACCCAAAAGCTGTATGGCCATGGATGTGAGTCTGGGTTGTTCGGGATATATTTATGGCCTTTCCATGATTGGCAGCCTGATGACCACAGGCAAAATTAAAAAGGGATTATTGCTTACCGGCGATATTTCTACCCTAAACACTTCCTATAAAGACAAAAGTGCATTTCCCTTATTCGGGGATGCAGGAACAGCCACTGCTCTTGAATTTCAGAAGGGTGCTTCATCCCTGCATTTCAATTTGCAAACCGATGGTGGAGGCTATGATGCCATCATCATTCCCGATGGGGGGATCAGGAATTTTGCTGATAAGGATACATCCTTTGATTATGAGATGATCTCTGAGGGTATTCACAGAAATAAATTCAATATTGCACTCGATGGCATTAAGGTATTTAATTTCTCATTAAGAGAAGTTAAACCCAATGTCAACACACTGTTGGGAGCAACAGATCGTTCATCGGAAAGCATTGATTATTTTGTATTTCATCAGGCAAATAAACTGATGAATGAAACCATACGCAAACAGCTTAAACTGCCACCTGAAAAGGTGCCTTATTCTCTGGCTGAATACGGTAACACCAGTTCTGCGTCCATTCCACTCACTATGGTAACCGAACTTAAGGAAGCATTGAAAGGCGGAAGTCATAGTTCTTGTCTGTCAGGTTTTGGTGTAGGTTTATCGTGGGGATCCGTTATTCTGAACACAGAAAAACTAGTGGTTCCTGAACTATTGGTACATAAAAAATAGATGCTCATGGATTTCTGTAATCTTTCAGGCAAAACCATTTTGGTAACAGGTGCCTCCTCAGGGATAGGTGCTGCTACCGCAGATCGTATCGCCCGGCAAGGAGGAAAGCTTGTATTAACAGCCAGAGATACGGATCGTTTGAATGATGTTTTCTCCAAATTGTCAGGAAACGACCACCAACAAATCATATGCGAGTTAACTGAAGAGGCCGAATTGAATCAATTGGTCAATGAGCTTCCAAAAATTGATGGCCTGGTACATTGTGCAGGTATCGTGGGACCAACACCTGCAAAGTTTATCCGCCAGGAGGATATTGACCGCTTGACCAGAATCAATTTTGAAGTGCCTGTACTGTTGACAGCCAGGTGTCTGCTCATGAAGAAAATTGAAGATAGGGCATCCCTTGTTTTTTTATCCACCATAGCCACCGACTACCCTTATTTTGGCGGCGCATTGTATAACAGCGCCAAAGCTGCGCTGGAGTCCTATGCTAAAACACTTGCCCTGGAATTGGTTAACCGTGGCATCCGCTCCAATAGTATTGCCCCGGGACTGGTGGATACACCCATGATTAATCAAACTTCCAGCGATGGACAAATGGAACTGGTGGACGAATCTTTGGAGCGTTATATGAAAAAATACCCCATGGGAGTGGGAGAAGCTAGTGATGTGGCCGCAACCATAGTGTTTTTACTTTCCAATGAGGCCAAATGGATTTCTGGCACCCATATTAAAATGGGAGCTGTACTGAAGTAGTATGTCAGACTCCGGTAAAAAGCCTTAATTTAGCATTTCACCCTAAGTTTATTATCATCATGGATTTTTCAGTTGTTGTACCTGTTTTTAATAGTGAAGATTCTCTGGGTCTCTTATATGAGCGTTTGCAAAAGGTGTTTGCAGATATGGCCAAGAGTTTTGAAGTCATTTTTGTCGAAGATGGAAGTGATGACAACAGCTGGACCGTTTTAAAAGAATTGAAGAAAAAGCATCCGGACCACATTATTGCCATCAAACTCAACAGGAATTTTGGACAACACAATGCCACCATTTGCGGCTTTGGTTTTGCCAAAGGCAAGGAAGTAATCACCATTGACGATGACCTTCAGAATCCTCCGGAAGAAATCCCCAAATTAATTGCAGCTAAAGCGGAAGATGAGGCCGATGTAACCTATGGTATTTACCAGAAGAAACAGCATTCCATGGTGAGGAACTTATTAAGTAAAACAGTTCGTAAATCTCATAAATGGATGAAAAAAGGTAGTGGTAAGGGATCCTCCTTTCGCATTATTGATCAACGAATAATTAAGAAAATCCTCAACCACAACCAAACCTTTATTTTTATCGACGAAGTCTTTTTGTGGTATACCGATCATATTTCGTTTACTTTGGTTGATCATCATAAACGAACCCACAGCAAATCGGGTTATGGTGCGAAAAAACTATTTCAGCTGGCCTCCAATCTAACCTACTTCTACACCAATATTCCCTTGAAGATAATGGTTTATAGTGGGTTTTTTGTGTCTTTTATCAGTTTCATCATCGCCATTAAGTTCATCATCCAGAAGCTTTTCTATGATGTGCCCCTGGGATATACATCCATGATTGTCACCATTTTGTTTTCCACAAGTATCATTGTATTCAGTTTGGGAGTTATCGGAGGATACCTCAGTCGCATGCAACTGATGCAAAACAAAAAACCGCCTTATAACATAGAAAAGATACTTGATAAAGAAGATGAGGATTAGGAGCCATCCACCACCACTTATTTTTCTTTTTCGTAATTGGTTAGGCCTGTCAGTTTTTGAGGGTCAAAAATCCGTAAGTAGAGTTTGGCTACCATCAAAGGCCATTTACTCAGGATAGATTCTCGCAGCCGATAGGGAAAATGATCGACAATCATGGTGAGCCATTGCAAGGTTTTGGCCAAAAGGATTCCAGGAAAAGCGGTGATTCTGATTGACAAGCCAAAACTATTGTAATCCCTCTGATAACCTGCCAGTGCTGCATATTTTCCTGCAGCAAAATCAGCCCGTTTTATTTGATCATGGCTCAGTTGTTTTTTATAGACCCCAATTTTATCAGGATTGATTTTTTTGAACAGGCTGGAATGAAATTTATCCAATAGACTGGTGGGGTATATGCTTCTGGTTTCTTCTTCCTTGGTGTGAAAATCGAAAATTTCAGGCATATAATTGACCCCAACAAAATTACACATACGTTTCATTTGTCCCTCAGGATCTCTCACCAGATCTTCATAGAGCAACTCAATATGATTGTCAGGATATTTGGTCATCATTTCCCTGAATTTTTTCACATACAGTCGCCACTTGAATACCACCAAAGCAACTACCGGCAATTCAAAATCCACATTTTTTACTGAAGTAAAATGATCCCGGTAATCTCTGATGATGTGAATGAATTTGGCCCCAGGAAAAATGTCCATTAAACGCTCAGTATAAATGGTATAGCCAGGATTTTTATCGCCAAAAAAAGTGAATATCATTCTTTTCAAAAACCGTTTGATACCGCAGGTATACCAGTTTGCAAATCTCGTTATAGCTTAGGTCACCCTCGGCCTTCAGCAATGCTGCCTTCAATTCATCATTATCAATCTTCCATGTTTTAAACAACCACTGATCTTGGAGGTCATGATAAAACTGTAACAAGCTTTTCTGATCCCAATGTTGTTGTTTGCCGTATTTAGGATATAGGTTGATAATAAACTGGCATTCAGGTGGAATGCATACATTGGGATTGGCGTCAAAAAGTGTGCGTAACAAGGTGGTTCCTGAACGGGGCCTGCCTACAATGAAAAAAAATGGTTTTGAAAACAAATCTGACATCAATCCAATCCTAAATGGGCTTCAAAAGTACCAATTAATGGCCCTCGGTTCGAATTTTATTGATATTCCAGCTGGTTTTTTTTGTGCCAAAAGCTGTATTGTGTCTTTCGGTATTGGAAGCAAATGCCCAGGCAGCGGCTTTGGGATTTTTGGTTTCTTTCAGCGTCTTTAGCATTTTGCGATAAAGGGTCTTTTCCTCCCAAAGGGTAGTCCAGCATTTTTCCATGGCTTCCATCAGTGTTTCAGGACTCATTTTTATGGGTTGGTGGATGACCTCCAGAAAGTGATAATGCTCCCAGTCTTCCGGGTAGTTGGTATAAAGTAATCTGCCTTCCTTCTCCAGCCGTTTGTACAATCCGGTTCCTGGTAAGGGTGTGATGATGGTGGCCTGCATGGCATCAATACCTGATTCAATGGCAAAACGGGTTCTGTTTTCAATATCTTCCAGAGTGTCAGAGTCCAGGCCAAAAACCAGAGCTCCTAACACGCTGATGCCATGTTTGTGAATTTTTTGAAAGGCTTCTTCATAATGATCCACACCAACCTTCAGATTCATTTTTTTATTGGTTTCCTGTAATTGGTCAATCTTTTCCGATTCAATCCCAATGAGAATCATACGGCAACCGCTGGCGGCCGCATATTTCAGGACTTCATCATTATCAGCAATATTCAGAGAGGCCTGACAATACCAGTCTTTTTGAATACCTCTCTCTATCATGCCCTTAAATAATGCAATGGCTCGTTCGGCAGATTCTTTGGTGTATCCAATGAGGTTGTCGTCTACAAAGAATAGCCTTTCATCGGGAATGGTTTCTATTTCATCCAACACCTCATCAACAGGTCTGGCTCTGTATTTACTGCCGTTGAAGGTGTGCACCGAACAAAAATCACAACGCATGGGACAACCCCTTGTTGTTTGTATGTTGGCATAGGAGTATGCATTATGGAAAAGGTCTCGTCTGGGAAAAACAGCATTGCTGAGGTCTTGCATCTCACCAACATATCTTTTTTTAAGGCTGTTTCTGGTGTAATCTTCCAAAATAGATGCCCATACACATTCAGCTTCTCCAATGACAATGCAGTCAGCATATTGTTGGGCTTCATCCGGGCACATGGACACATGGATGCCACCCAATACAGTTTTCACCCCTTTTTTTCTGTAAAGTTCAGATAATTCGTACGCCCTGTTGGCAGCAGAAGTTAATGCTGTGATGCCCACCAAATCTGCCTGGGTATACTTAAAGGTCTCGAAATTCTCATCAATGAGTTGAATATCCCAGTCATCTGGAGTCAATGCAGCAATTATCCCCAAACCCAGCGGTGGAGAGATACTGCTTGTATCGAATAGTTCTTCCCTTTTTTTTGGACTAAAGGGATTGATGAGCACTAATTTCTTCCTTTTTCCTTTTGAAATCATATGCGTATGCACCCAAAGATAGCATATTTCTAGACAAGCAGAAAGTAACAATTATCGGCATTTTATAACATATATCATTTGGCACCAATAAACTAGTATTTTTGCCATTTTGAAACTATGAACAACAACCCATATGATCATCACCAAAGGGAATTATAGCTATAGAAGACTAACCCTGGACGATATTGAACTTGTCAGGCAGTGGAGAAACTCAGAGTTGGTGTCTCAGTATATGGAATACCGTGAGGAAATAAGTCCTGAGATGCAGCTGAAATGGTTCCACTCCATCGACAATATTTATAATATGTATTTCATTATTTCCTATAAAGGTGAAAAAATCGGTGTGATTAATGCCAAGGACATCAATTGGGAAGAAAAATCCATGGAGACCGGTGTGTTTATTGGGGTGAAACGCTTTCTAAATACCGAAGTGCCCTTACTGGCAGTACTGATTTTTGGAGAATTAGGGGTTTCTAATTTCAACTTAACAGCCTATGCCCACATCCTCAAAACTAATAAGAGAGCCATTCGCTACAATAAATTTATGGGCTTTCAATTGTGCGAAGGGCAGGAGGATGTTGAAAACCAGCTGTATAAGATGACCAGGGAAAGCCATCTGAAAAAGGCAAAAATCCTTCGAATGGCTTTCTTCAAAGTGTTGGGAAATCGAGAAATAGTATTGCAATTCGAAAAGCATGATTATGAGAATGGATATGCTGAATTTTTCTTTGAAAAGTTGTCAGAGGACAGAAAGCTAAATGTAAGAGAAGAAAATGGTTTGCAAACCATTTATTTTGGGCTTACTGATGATTAATTCCTGAAGGTCTGGATAGCTATTCCATTTTCTAATTGAGTATCTTTGCCCAAATGTCGAAGTTTTCAATTAAAATTCCATTCAATAAGCCATGGTTCGGGGATTTGGAAATGCGCAATATTTCAGGCGCGGCCTCCTTCGGACATCTATCTGGAAACGGTGTCTACACTCAAAAAAGTCAGGCTTTCTTTGAAGAAAAATATGGCTTTAAGAAAACTTTTTTGACCACTTCTTGCACTGATGCCATAGAAATGGCGGTGATTCTTATGGGTATTGAAAAAGGCGATGAAGTTATTATGCCATCCTATACCTTTGTCTCAGTAACCAATCCCTTTTTAATACAAGGAGCGAACATCGTCTTTGCAGACAGCATGCCCAGCCATCCGAACATCGATTTGGACAAGGTTGAATCATTGATTACTGAAAAAACCAAAGTGTTAATGGTCATGCACTATGGTGGTGTGGCCTGCGATATGGAAAAGGCGGTTCATATCGCTCAAAAGTATAATCTCATACTGATTGAGGATGTAGCCCATGCCATTGATGCGACTTATAAGGACAAAGCCCTGGGTAGCTTTGGACAATTTTCAGTTTTTTCTTTCCATGAAACCAAAAATATCCATTGTGGTGAGGGAGGATTATTGGCTATAAATGACGAATCTTATATCAAACGTGCCGAAATTGTTTGGGAAAAAGGAACCAATCGAACAGCCTTTTCCCGGGGCGAAGTAAATAAATACGAATGGGTAGACCTTGGGGCTTCATTTCTGCCATCCGAACTCATTGCAGCAGTATTATACGCCCAGCTGAAGCAAATGGATGAAATTCAGTCCAAACGTGTGGCCTTGTGGAATCAGTATTACAAAAGGATAAAGCCTTTGCATGACAAAGGTCTACTTGAGTTGATTGAATTGCCTGAATATGCAAGCCATAACGGTCATTTGTTTTATCTGATCATGAAAAACGAGCAAGATAGAAACCAGTTGTTGGAATACTTAAATAATAATGCCATCCAGGCCGTTTTTCACTACCTGCCATTGCACAGCAGTCCATTTTATAAAGATAAACACGATGGGCGTCAACTGGCACACACAGACAGCTTTGCGTCCAACCTCATACGCTTGCCCCTCTTTTATGAATTGTCAGTGGAAGTAGTGGATATGATCTGTGATACGGTGCTTCGATATTTCGACAAGCCAGCGAACTAGAGTTGCTTGCTATTTTTCGTAGAAATGCATTTCCTGAATGTATTCATATACATTGTTGGCCATCCAGAAACTCATGTCTTTCTTTTGCTTGATTCCTTTGCGAATAAAACTCGAGGAGATTTCCATGAGCGGGGCCTCGAAGGATTTGATTTTGGGATGGTTTTCAAAATCACCCATGGCATAGCCTGGGCGGGGATAGGTGTAGATCAAATATTGGTCCAGCAAGGTTTGGTAGTTCTTCCATTTCTTAAAACTGGAAAACACATCAGTGCCACAAATCAATACAAAGGAACGATTCTCATACTTTTCACTTAACCAGGTAAGGGTATCAATGGTATAGGAAGGCTTTGGCATTTTAAATTCAATATCGGTCAGACCAATGCTGGGATGGTCTTCAACAGCCAGACGCACAAGTGCCAGTCGGTGGTAATCTGCCAGGAGACTTGATTTCTCTTTTAAGGGGTTCTGCGGTGAAACCACAAACCATACTTCATCCAGATCGGTGAACGACCGCATAAAGGAAGCCAGGATCAAATGACCATTGTGAATGGGATTAAACGATCCAAACAATAATCCTGTTTTTTTATGGCTGTTGTTCATGTCCTTATTTACAAAAATTGAATTAGGGTTTGATCAATACCTTACCGCCGCTCATATTTGAGATATAGGATTTCAATCCCCGGGCTAGTTTTTCCAAGGGTATGCTTCCCTGAATATCTGTGGATAGCTGATGGTTAATAAACTTTTTTTGGAGATCCATAGATATGCTTTCAAATGCACCCTCTTCGAGTTCTGCCTTCCAGTCCATCAGATTAAAGCCTGATATAATTTTGTTGTCAAAAATCACATCCATGGTATCCAATCCACTCATGGCTTTGCCCGATAAACCACCATAACAAACCAATTCTGAATCCGCTGGCATAGCATTAAACATACTTCCGGCAAGTGGACCACCAACGGCATCAAAGGCGGTAGTTGCTTCCAGTTTTTTACAGAGGCTTATTAATTCATCCTCAAAGGATTCGTCATTTTCGAGCAACACATATTTGGCGCCATTATCCATCAATTGTGACTTTACTTCCTCTTTTCTCACAATATCAATAACAGCCATGCCTGCATCCTCAGCCATCTTTCTTATAAAAGCAGCGGTTTGACCACCGCTGGCATTTTGTAGGATGGCTTTACTTTCTCTCATCAGGGCAATTTCAAATAATCCGTAGGCTGTAAAAGGATTTACCGTAAAACAAGCTGCCTGATCCATATCCATCTGGGCATCAAGAACAATCAAGTCATTCTTGTTGGCCACGAAATACTCAGCCCAGCTGCCTCCTCTGTCGTCCTGAACGAAGGCGCTGATTTTCTTTCCCAGCAGTTGCTTGCAAGAGTCCGCTGTGGCAACCACTTTCCCGGATGCTTCAAAGCCAGGAGCTGCAGGTAGAGTTTTCTTTATATTATAGGATCCCTGAATAAAAGCAATATCTGATGGGTTAACAGGCGCGGCATGAGTTTTTACCAATACTTCATGTTCGCCAACTTGAGGCATATCCACATCTTCGATACCCAGGCTCAGCATGGCCCGGATAATGTTTTTGTTGTATGCCGGAAGGATTATGGATTTCATGGTTTCCAACTTTGTGTTTTTTTTACGAATTAATAAATGCTTCCACAACCCTTAAGGTTTCGGCTTGGGCTTCCTCAAGTTTATCATTCACGATGGTGATATCGAAGGAATCTTCAAAACTAAGTTCATAGGCCGCTTTATCCATGCGGGTTTTGATGGCATCAGGATGATCAGTGGCCCGGCTGTCCAAGCGATCCTGAAGAGCTTCCAGCGATGGGGGACGAACAAACACGGCAAGAGCCTCAGCTCCAAATATCTTTTTAATATTAAGTCCGCCAACTACATCCACGTCAAAAATCACATGTTTGCCCAGCGCTCTTAGACGCGCTACTTCCTCCGATAATGTGCCATAATAATGATCCGTATAGACTTCTTCCCATTCGATGAAAGCCCCGGTATCGATTTTTTGACGGAAGTTTTCCGGACTCAGAAAGTAATAGTCCTTTCCATCGGTTTCGCCCTTTCGTGGCTTACGGCTACAGGCAGATATGGAAAAAGCAAGATCTTCTCTTACCGACATCAAATGCTTCACCAAAGTGGTTTTCCCCGAACCTGATGGAGCAGAAAAAATAATGAGTTTGCCTGGTTTGATGGTCATTACAGAATATTAAAAAGTTGTTCTTTGATTTTCTCCAATTCATCCTTCATAAGTACCACAACTTGCTGTAAATCAGCGTCGTTGGCTTTGGATCCCAGGGTGTTTATTTCTCTTCCAATCTCCTGGCATATAAATCCCAGTTTTTTTCCTGAGGAGTCGGCACTGTCAAGGGTATTTAAAAAATATTCACAATGCTTTAACAGGCGTACTTTTTCTTCTGTAATATCGAGTTTTTCGATATAATAAATCATTTCCTGTTCCAGCCTGTTCTTGTCATGGTTTACATCCTGAAGAAAGTTTGTAAGGTTGGTTTTGATACGGTCTTTAATGCGATCAGTGCGCGCTTCTTCAAAAGGGTCTACCTTTTTTAGCAATGCTAATATTTCCTGAATTCGTTCCTTAAAATCCACTTCCAGCTGCTGGCCTTCTACCACCCGATAATTATCCACTTGCTGCAAGGTGTGCTCCAGACCTTCATACACCTGTTCCCACTCCTTGGGGTCGATGGCTTCATCTTCTACCTTAAAAACTTCAGGCAATTTGGCTATGATGGGCAGATAATTTTCGAAATCCCTTTGGTTTATATTTTCTGATAAGCTTTTGAGTTCACTATAATAATGACCGGCCAGTTCCCGGTTCAAGGTGGGGGCCTGGTTGCTGGCGTCCTGCTCAATATTAATAAACACATCAATCTTTCCACGGATCAGATACTTACTGACCAGAGTTCTGATGTCCAGCTCCTTGTCTTTGTAATTCATGGGTACCCTGATGTTAATGTCAAACTGCTTGCTGTTCAGGGTTCGGATTTCCAGGTTGATTTTCTTGTTGGCCACACTAAGCGAATGCTTACCAAAGCCAGTCATCGATTTAAGCATTATGGAATGTATTATTTGAGACAAATATAAGCTGAAATGAAACAGGGCGGGCAGAATGTGGGAATTGTGTTTCGAGCCAATGATTTGAAAGGATGAAAAGGATTCTTTAAATTTGTGCATCTCTGCCCCATGTTTTCAGATCTCAATGCTGATTAACCATGGTCTGAGACCTGTCAATTAGGCGTTTTTTGCCTCGGCATTGGAAAGAAACACATCAAAGTGATAGAAATTAAAGAACCATATCATCTGTTTTCTGAACCGCTTCGATATTATGATGCGATGATTGAGGACATTGAAACCGCTACAAAGTATGTGTATGTGGAGACTTTCAGAGTGGGTCATGATGTGATTGGAGAAAGGTTCCGCAGAGCACTTACTAAGAAAGCCAAGGAAGGCCTGGATGTGAAGATTCTCATTGATTATTGGGGTGCCGGTTCCATCAACCATGATTATTTTAAAAAGCTGATAAAGTATGGTGGTGAGGTTCGCTTTTTTGAAAAGATCAAATACAATTCCGATATTTTCACAAGAGGTCATCGCAGAAACCACAGGAAGTTGCTCCTTATTGATGACAAGGTTTCCTATATAGGCTCCTCGAACTTAACGGGTTACAACCTCAACTGGAGGGAATCCATGCTCCGCATGAAGAGCTCCATTACACCTGTGCTGGTGAAGCTGTTCATGCAGGATTTCCGGATTTACAATAAATATGTTTTTAACAAGGACTACAACAGCCGTTTAGTTGTCCATGAGGATTTTGAGATTGTAAGAGATGTGCCATCAATCACAAGGAAAAGAATCAATAAAAAGTTCATTCAGATGATTGGAGCGGCCAAAAAAAGGGTGACAATCGAAACCCCGTACTTTTTGCCTGGTTTCATGCTTCGGAAAACAATGATAGATGCCGTAAAACGTGGTGTTGATGTGATGGTGGTGCTTCCTAAGCATTCGGATGTCACCCTGGTTGATGTGCTTAGAAATAAATACCTGGGGCCTTTACATAAAGCGGGTATACGATTCCTTTTTTACGAGCCCAATAATTTACATGCCAAACTCATGCTGGTGGATTCCAAAAAGTTCGCCCTGGGTTCCACCAACTTCGACTACAGGAGTTTCCGTTATATGTTCGAAATCATGTTGATCGGATCGGATCATAGCATCATCGCCCAGTTGAAGGACCATTGTAAGAAAACCATTGAAGAAGCTGTGGCTTTCGACTACAAACGCTGGAAGGACCGGCCTCTTATTAATAAGTTTTTTGAATGGCTGCTACTGCCTTTCAGGCATTTGCTATGACAACATAGGTCTCATGCCTGACCTGCTTTATTTTGTTCCCTTCCATTACATTATAGCATGCTGTAAACAAAGCCTTTGCGGTCAGTTTCCAGGTACTATTTTTTTTTGAAGAAAAGCATTCTCACATACTTTAAAAATGTAATTTTGCTGACGCTTCGGAAACAGCTAACCGAAGATTATTTGTTTAATCGTTAATAAGACTGTTATGATGGATAAATTGACCTCAAAAATGGCCATTGAGCTGGAGGATAAACATGGTGCACACAATTACCACCCATTGCCAGTAGTGTTGTCAAAGGGAAAAGGTGCCAAAGTATGGGATGTTGAAGGAAAAGAATATTTTGACTTCCTCTCGGCTTACTCAGCCGTTAATCAGGGACACTGCCATCCAAAAATTGTGAAGGCCATGACAGACCAGGCCAATACCCTTACCCTTACTTCAAGGGCTTTTTACAGTGATGCTCTGGGTGTATATGAAAAATATGTGACCGAGTATTTTGGCTATGATAAAATTCTTCCCATGAATACGGGAGCCGAAGGTGATGAAACAGCCTTGAAGCTTTGCCGTCGCTGGGCTTATGATGTTAAAGGAGTTCCTGCCAATGAGGCAAAAATAATCGTATGTTCTGATAATTTCCACGGACGTACCATTACTGTTATTTCCATGTCCACTGATCCGGATTCTAAGGCCAGCTTTGGTCCTTATACACCAGGTTTTGTTGTGATTCCTTATAATGATTTGGATGCACTTGGAAAAGCATTGGAAGATCCAAACGTCGCAGGATTTCTAGTAGAACCCATTCAGGGAGAAGCTGGTGTTGTGGTTCCGGAAGAAGGTTACCTGAGCAAAGCTTATGCCATGTGTAAGGAAAAGAATGTATTGTTTATTGCTGATGAGGTACAAACCGGTATTGCACGTACAGGTAAACTACTGGCCTGTGATCATGAAAATGTACGCCCGGATATGCTTATCCTGGGTAAAGCCATTTCTGGTGGTGTATATCCTGTTTCTGCAGTACTTGCTGATGATGAGATTATGCTAACCATCAAACCCGGACAGCATGGTTCTACCTTTGGTGGAAACCCTGTTGCAGCGAAAGTGGCCACTGCCGCTTTGGAAGTGGTAAAGGAAGAAGGACTTTCAGATAGAGCTGAAAAACTTGGTAAAATTTTCAGAGATCAGATGAAGAAAATTGATTCTGAAATGGTGGAATTGGTGCGCGGTAAAGGTTTACTCAATGCCGTAGTTATCAAACCTAAAAATGGTAAAACTGCCATGGATGTCTGTCTGAAAATGGCCGAAAATGGTGTGCTTGCAAAACCAACACACGACCATATCATTCGTTTTGCACCTCCATTGGTAATTTCTGAAGAAGAACTAATGGAAGCCTGTAAACGTATTGAGGATTCCATTCTCTCATTCTAGAGATAAAATACTGATTCGAAAACCAGTGTGGGCATATTCGCCGGCACTGGTTTTTTTTGTTTACATAATTCAGATAGGAAAGGGAAGCTGCTAAAAAATGAAAAGTCTCTGATCCGAGCGGATAGAGACTTTTCTTATTAACCTAAAAACCCTCAATAACGAGGGATAACCCAAAAAATTAACCTGCTATAGTTAATAGTCTTCGTAAAGACCGTTACAAACATACAAATTTAATTTAGACCAGTTTTAAATAAAATGTTAATTTTTTCCAAATTTTTGTTTTTTCGAAAAACTGCCAGGCAGGAAGAGATTTAAAATACAGATATACAATCTCTTAGGGTCTGAATCTGCCACTTAGAATTCGGCTGTTAATTTGATATTCAGCAATCGTGGAGTCAGGTAATTGGGTACAGCATACTGAGTGTTGCTGATATCCTTAATCCAAATGTAGGAAACAGTATTATAGATTTGAAGCAGATTAAACACTTCGAGGCTTACCCACATATTTTTAAAATTTCTAAACGGGTTCTTGGGTCCAAAAGTACTTCCTTCATTTATAAATTGATAGGAGAACCCTATATCAACCCTGCGGTAATCAGGCATGCGAAGGGTATGTTGGTAGCGTTCGGTATTGGGAGCCCCAAAAGGTAGTCCTGTACCATAAAGTAAACGCAGATGCATTTTCAGATAGGGATGTCCCGGAATATAGTCCTGAAAGAAGACTGAAAAATTCACTCGTTGATCCGTTGGTCTTGGTATATAACCTGGCTCCACACGAACAGAATCCATCACATCGATATCATCGCTTACTCCCAAAACAATTTTCTCGCCGGAAGCATTGTAATAGTCATAGTAGAAATCATCATAGATATCTTCCTCTGTCTTCATCAATGAAATGCTTAACCAGCTGTCCACACCGCGAACAAATTCACCGTATAGTTTAAAATCGACACCGGCAGCATAGCCTTTGGCCAATTGGGTGGGGTCGTATCGCACCCTGACATTATCGATGTGATAAGGTATCAGGTTGTCTAGCATCTTATAATAGAGTTCGGTGGTAAAGATAAAAGGCCGGTTCCAGGCATGAAAACGATAATCGCTACCCAAAATGAAATGAATGGACTTTTGTGATTTAACATTGGGATTGAGGCTTCCATCTAAATTTCTTAACTCCCGGTAGAAGGGTGGTTGGTAATAATAACCTGTGGCAAATCTAAGCACGAGATTTTTCCTCTTGTGGGGTTTGTAGGAAATGCTGGCTCTGGGACTGAACAGCAATTCATCATTATAATCCCAATAATACAATCTGGCACCTGCAGTAATGCTTATTTCATCGTTGTTGTTGAGGCTTAGATTCCATTGATCTGATATGTATGCCGAATAACGATTGATCTGCAGGGTATTGTGGGCGCCGGTAAATTCATTTAACACAAAGGCAGGATTGTTGGGAAAAGGATTTCCGGGATCATCCACTGGGTGAGGGAGGGAGTAACCAGCCGAATCCAACATTTCCCATTCTCTGATGCGATCGTTAACTGACTGGAACTGATAGCGAACGCCCCACTTCAAGAAATTATTTCCTTTGGCTATGGAACCCTTGTGTTCCAAGGTGACTACGTCGGCAACGAAATAATTTCTGGCATGTTCCAGAAAAGAACCTACTCCTGTGGTTTGAACCACTTCTCCAAATTCTTCACTTCCGCTATTGTTTTGTACCAATCCAATCCAATATTGACCTAGTATATCATAGGTTTCTGACTCATCAGTATGGTAGGCTGATGCAATCAATCTGAGATTGGTATTTTTATTGGGTTTATAGGACAAGGTCAGACCACCCTGAGCCATTTCGTATTTGTCGACTTCCTGACCTTCAAAATATACTTTGAAACGATAAACTTCCTGGAAAGTACCGAAATCAGTTTCCCTGTCTGAAGGAATGACCTTATACTGATTGCGTGAATAATAGCCCAGGAATGACAAATCCCATTTGGCACCCAGCTTGAAATTAATCAGGGATTGGAAATCAAAAAAGTCAGGCTGATAATTTCCTTTGGTGTCCAGACTGTTCAGAACATATCTGTTGGTTTTATAACGTCCACCAAAAATAAAATTGATTTTGTTCTTAGCCGCAGTCCCACCTGCACTCAATTCAGCGCCCAGTAAGCTCAAACTTACATTACCACCAAAAGTGTTGGGTTGCTTATATTTCACATCCAAGACGGAGGCCATTTTATCGCCATATTCTGCACCAAATCCACCAGCTGAAAATAAGATGGAAGAAACCATGGCTGAGTTGACAAAGCTCAAGCCCTCTTGTTGACCACTACTGATGAGAAAAGGTCTGTAAATCTCAATGTCGTTGACATACACCAGGTTTTCGTCAAAATTGCCCCCACGCACCGAGTATTGAGAACTTAATTCATTGTTAGAGGTTACTCCAGGCAGTGTTTTTAGTACGGCCTCAACACCCCCACTCATAGAAGGAGCGATGCTCACATTCTTGGGATTCAAGCGGATCAGACTTTCAGCTCCCAGGCGTTCATCTTTTACTTCAAATCCGGGCAATACTGTTGCTATCCGGACCATTTGAAGTTCGATGGTTTTATTTTCGTTTTCTTTCAAACGGATGTGTTCCTGTTTATCGGAAAACCCCACATAGCTCACCGCGATGGTGATATCCCTGTTGGCAGGAACCTCAAGGCTGAAGAAACCTTTTTTATCGGTGGTAGTACCGGTTTTTTCACCCAATACTGCTACATTGGCAAGTTCAATGGCCTTCCCGCTTTTGCTGATAACTTTTCCTTCGACCACAGCAGTTTGACCAAAAGTCAGTATGGGCAGAGAAAAGATTATAAACAACAGAAAAGCAAAATGTAGGCGCATCCGCAACTTATTATAAGCTAATGACTGATAAACTTAAAAGCGGCAAATTTATTATAATAAATGAGTCAAGTTTTAGGATTCCGTTGAAAAGGAAAAGGAAAGCTTCATTTTGGACGGTAATTTCTCATTTTACCTACTTTTGCTTCCCATAAACCCATGCGTGATGTATATATCCAAAGATCTTCCAAAGATTACCACCCATGTTTTGCAGGAAATGAAAAACAGGGGAGAAAAAATAGCCATGCTTACAGGCTATGATTATTCCTCTGCCCGTTTACTGGATGAAGCCGGTATTGATGTGATTTTAGTTGGTGACTCTGCCTCCAACGTAATGGCTGGTCATGCCACCACCCTGCCCATCACCCTTGATCAGATGATATATCATGCTTCCTCGGTGGAGCGTGCTGTTGAAAGAGCATTGGTAGTGGTTGATATGCCATTTGGCGCCTACCAGGGTAACTCCAAGGAAGCCCTGAATTCTGCCATACGCATCATGAAAGAATCAGGAGTTAATGCCATAAAAATGGAAGGTGGAGAAGAGATTGTTGAATCCATTGATCGTATTTTAAGTGCAGGAATTCCCGTACTGGGTCATTTGGGTCTCACCCCTCAATCCATCAATAAGTTTGGAACCTATGTGGTTCGTGCGACAGAGAAGCAGGAAGCTGAAAAACTAAAACGTGATGCCAAAATCCTTGAAAGAGCCGGTTGTTTTGGTATGGTACTGGAAAAGATTCCAGCCAGTCTGGCCGCTGAAGTGACCGAATCCGTGAAAATACCCACTATAGGAATAGGTGCCGGCAATGAGGTGGATGGTCAGGTGTTAGTACTCCATGATATGTTGGGGATCAATCAGGATTTCTCACCCCGCTTCCTACGTAGATATGCTAACCTTCATGAAACCATGATTAATGCCTTCAATGCCTATATTGATGATGTAAAATCAGTGGATTTCCCCAGTGAAAAGGAACAATATTAATCCACTAATGCCAGGCAAACCGTCCCTTAACCAACGGATACTATTTGAAGACAACCACCTTCTGATAGTCAATAAGCTGCCCTCTGAAATTGTTCAGGGAGATAAAACCGGTGATGAGCCACTGAGTGAGCTTGGAAAGAAATACCTCAAACAGAAATACAATAAACCTGGTAATGTGTTCATGGGTGTGGTGCATCGACTGGACAGACCAGTGAGTGGGGCTATTGTTTTTGCAAAAACTGGTAAAGCCCTGACCAGAATGAATGAACTGGTCAAAAGAAGAGCCATAAAAAAAACCTATTGGGCAGTGGTTAAAAACAAACCACCCAAAAAATCTGACACGCTTACGCATCATTTAAGAAGAGATCAGAAAAAGAACAAATCCTTTGTCTGTGAACCCTCAGCGGATGCCAAAGAAGCTATACTCAGCTACAAACTTTTGTTGGAAAGCAATGATTATTACTTGCTTGAAGTTGATTTGCAAACAGGACGTCACCATCAGATACGTGCCCAATTGGCTGCCATTGGTTGTCCTGTTAAAGGTGATCTGAAGTATGGCTTCGCCAGATCCAATAAGGATGCCTCTATCCACCTGCATGCCCGAAGTGTACAATTTGTACATCCTGTAAAGAAAGAGCCCATTACGGTTGAAGCTCAACCCCCATCCGATCCTTTATGGAACTTTTTTATGGAAAGTATGAATTGAAAACCGGGTTTTGCATTTTCCATATACACTTCTATCTTTTTTTTCGTTCATAGCTTATGGAGCATGAAACTGCCAACAGAACCTATGGTCGGTCTGAGGAAGTATTCAATACTATTTCTCACGGATTGGGATTCCTATTAAGCCTGGCTGCCCTTAGTATTTTGGTGGTATTCGCGAGTCTGGATGGAGATGTTTGGCATATTGTGAGTTTTAGTATTTATGGAAGCAGTCTGGTCTTACTATATCTGGCATCTACACTCTATCATGCCTCCCGTAAACCCAAGTTGCGTCACCGCTTAAATGTCTTTGATCATTCATCCATTTATGTATTAATAGCAGGAACCTATACACCCTTTCTTCTGGTAACGCTAAGGGGACCATGGGGTTGGTCTTTGCTTGGTGTGATTTGGGGATTTGCTGCAGCAGGCATTGTGATGAAATTATTCTTTACAGGTAAGTTCGATCTGCTATCTGCCATTGCTTATGTGGTTATGGGATGGTTGATAGTAATTGCTTTCCAGCCTTTGGTGGCCAATCTGCCTGCAGCAGGCTTATGGTGGTTGATTGCCGGAGGAATTAGTTATACCCTGGGAGCTGTTTTCTACATCTGGACCAAACTACCATATCACCATGGTATCTTCCACATATTGGTGTTGGCTGGAAGCATCTGCCATTTTATAGCCGTTTTCTGGTATGTCCTTTATTAAGGCATTTTTCTGCTATTTTTGAGCCATGAAGTACCCCCTGTCCACCCTCGCTGTCATTCTTTTATTTTTAATGCTGATGCCATGCTCAGGACAGGCTCAATATTTCATAACCGGTCAGGATCCGGCATCCATACAATGGAAACAACTCAACACCAATAATTTCAAGATTGTATATCCCAATGGTCTTGACAGCACAGCCAATCGTTATCTGAATTTATTGGAACTTGGCAGGATTCCTCTGAGTGAATCCTATTTGGATCAGACCAAAAAATTTACCATTGTCCTACATAGCCATTCCACCATTGCTAATGCTATGGTTTCTCCAACACCCATGCATGCTGATTTTTTTATCATCCCTGATCAAAAAACCTATGCCCAACCCTGGGAAAAACAGTTGGCTTTACACGAGTACAGGCATGTGGCTCAGATACAGAAAGTAAATAAGGGTGTTGGGAGAGCCTTGTCCTATGTGTTTGGTGACCAGGCCATTGGAGCCATGATGGGTTTGTTCATTCCCTTTTGGTTTATTGAAGGAGACGCTGTTTTGGTGGAAACTTTGTTTAGTAACAGCGGCCGGGGTCGCTCACCTGATTTCAGTATGGACTTAAAAGCACAGGTCCTGGATAAAAAAATCTATCCTTATGATAAGGCACTTTATGGGTCATATAAGGATTATGTGCCTGACCATTATACTCTGGGATACCAATTGGTCACCAAAGGAATACAAGATTACGGCCCTGAGATATGGAGCCATGCCTTGGATAGGGTAGCCCGAAGACCCTATACTTTTGCACCCTTTACGCTGGCCATTAAGGATAAAACAACTAAAGGGAAGCTGGCCTTTTATAAAAAAACCATGTGGGAGCTTCAACAACAATGGAATGAAGAAGATGAAAGGCTTCCGAAAAAGCATAAACTTGTGGATGTAACGGCAGGTAAGTATTTCACCAATTATCGTTTTCCTAACCTGAGTTCCCAAGGCATTATCTGTGAAAAAACGGGCTGGGATGATATCAACCGCTTCGTACTTATCCGTGAGGATGGTTCTGAGGAGGTATTGTTTACCCCTGGTTTTGATTATGTGAGTTCTTTATCAGCCAACGACAGCCTGTTGGTTTGGAATGAAAAGCAATTCGATAAGCGTTGGTCTAATCAGGATTTTTCAGTAATCAAATCTTACAACTATAAAACCGATGAAATCACCAGACTAAGCCAGAAAACCAGGTATTTTGCTCCGGATCTTTCACCTGATGCCAGCCAGATTGTTGCTGTGGAGGCAACGACTGATAACAGATATAGTCTGGTAGTAATCGATGCAAAAACAGGAGACCTGAGGCATAGGATTGGAGTGTCTGACAGTTTGTTTCTGATGACACCTAAATGGTCGGATGATGGTACTGCCATTGTTTCAGTCGCCCTGGGTGATCAGGGGAAAACTATTATGCTGACTCATACTGAAAGCTGGGAGAATAGCTTCCCATTTCCATTCCAGTTTGGGGATATTAAAAATCCCTATATGGCAGGGAATGCCATATATTATATCGGAACACATTCAGGAGTAAGCAATGTGTTTGTGGCCAGGCTGGGTCAAACAAAAGTAGAGCAATTCACTGAACTGAGATTCGGTGCCAATGACCCCAGAGTCTATAAAAAGGAAGGGAAAATTGTATATGTGAACTACACCGCTGATGGCTACCGCCCCGCTATCATGGATATGGACAGAAGGAAGGTCAATAGTTATGATTGGAAAAGCCAGCCGGTCTACTCTATGGACGAAATGCTAACCCGGGAGACCTTCAATATGGATAAAGTGAAAGTGCCGGATACCGTCCATGTATCTGATAAGTATTCAAGGCTGGGTCATCTGTTCAATTTCCACAGCTGGGGAATTACAGCCATCGACCTAAATAATTATGATTTTATTCCTGGTGTCAACCTGATGTCACAAAATATTTTGAGTACTTCCACGGCCAATTTAGGTTATTACTATGATCTGAACGAACAAAGAGGTAAGATAAAGGCAGGTTTTGATTATCTGGGTTGGTATCCTACCATCAATATTACAGCTGAATATGCCGGAAGAAGAACCAATCTTACGGCAGATGATGGATCAAAAACCGAAGTATTATGGCATGAAACCAATGTTTCATCTACGCTATCTATACCCTTACAATTAACCACCAACAAATGGATCCGAGGGTTCAGACCCTCTGTGGGAGCCACACAAAAATTTCTGAGTCTGGACCATGGCACGCCTGATAGTATTTCGCTGAAACACGATCAATACACCCTACTGACCCATGGTCTCTATGCCTATAGTTCCCTTAAGAAAGCAAGGCGGTCTATATTTCCAAGATGGGGATTGTATCTGAATGCGAACCTGAGGCATACCCTGTTTGCTTCTAATTTGGACTGGCAATCTGCTGCTACTGTTAATGCCTATCTGCCAGGTTTTATCAGACATCAGGGGTTTAGAGTATATGCTGGATATGAGCAGAACGATATGACAGATTATGCGTTCAGTACATTGGTGGCTGTTCCGAGAGGTTACAACTCTATAAGTGATGAACGTTTGCTTTCCATGAAACTTGATTATGTATTCCCTATACTCTACCCAGATCTTAACTGGCCGTCGATTTTTTATCTGAAAAGAATTTATGGTCAGGTTTTTTATGACCACTTATTAGCAGGAAATCAACTGAACACTTCATTGTCATCAGCAGGAATGGAGATATACACCGATTGGCATTTCCTGAGTCTGATACCAGCCTTTAAACTGGGTGTCCGATTCAACCACAGAATTGAATCCCAACAACAAAACTTTGAATTTTTGTTTGGCGTGAGTTATTGATAAATACTTGTGTTCAGCCGTTCATTCGGGCCTGCGCTTAGCTTCGCCTTGGATGGTGAATCGTGCTCTTCCGGATTTGCAATCCGGCAGTTAAGGGCAATGGATTTTAAATTCACCACTTGTTTCTTCATCCCAGTTTTGCAAACTATGATACCTTTTCCCACATATACCCTTATGCCCTCCCAATGAACTTGGGTATTTCAAAAACTCAACTACCCTTAGAATAGTGTGAAACAAGAAAATAGCTTACAAAAACTTCTTTAGTTGCGGATAATCCTGATCGATGATACTCAAATTCTTTCGAATCAATTGATCCCTCTGTTTGGCACAAAGCTCAGTCCGGCCTGCATCCTCAGGCGTATGGATCACATAATCAAGTAGGAGGTCAATATTTGTAGTGGCCACATGCATTCTGGTATCCGAAGAGGCATAATAAATGAGTACATCGCCATTTTCCTTTGCAATCCAACCGTTGCAAAAAACCACATTGGAAACATCACCCACGCGTTCCTCACCAAGGGGTTCCAAAAAATGGCCCGAAGGTCGGTGAATTACATTGGAGGGATCTTCCAGACTGCACATAAACATATAAAGTACATAACGCAGACCCGCTGCAGTGTTTCTTACCCCATGGGCCAGATGGAGCCAGCCCTTTTCAGTTTTAATGGGTGCAGGGCCCATGCCATTCTTTACTTCTTTGTAGGTATGGTAACTTCTTGGGTCGATGATGCTTTCCTCCTCTTGTATTACGGGATTTTCGATATCCTCTACCAATGCCCATCCAATGCCGCTATCGCCGGTGTCAATAAATCCATGCTGGGGACGGGTGTAGAAGGCATATTTGCCATCCACAAATTCAGGATGCAACACACAATTTCGTTGTTGCTGAGCAGTCGATTGTAAGTCCGGCAGACGTTCCCATTGTATAAGGTCTTTTGTTCTGGCTATCCCACAGCTTGCCAGGGCTGCAGAGCTGTCATCGGGTTTGCTGTTGTCTTTTCTTTCAGCGCAAAAGGTGCCATAGATCCACCCATCCTCATGTTTCACCAACCGAATGTCGTACACATTCATTTCCGGATCTTCTGTCACAGGCATCATGACCGGGTGCTTCCAGAAAGTAAAATTATTGATACCATCAGGGCTCTCTGCCACTGCAAAGAATGATTTCACATCAAAGCCTTCCACCCTGGCAATCATATAATACTTTCCATTGAGTTCGATGGCACCGGCATTGAAGGTGGTATTCACCCCAAGTCGTGTCAGAAGCATGGGATTTTTTGTGTGATCCAGATCATAACGCCAGTAAACAGGAGCATGATTTCTGGTCAGTACAGGTCGTTTGTAACGGTGGTAGATTCCATTATTAGAAGCAAGTTTTTTGTTTTTCCTACTTACCAGCTTCCAATGATCTTCAAATAATTGTTCCAGATGCTTATCAAAAGTTTTTTTATCCATTTCTACACAAATTAAAACTCAAACTGACCAAAAAACTACTCTTTTTCCAGTTTGTTGTACCAATTCCATTTTAAGAATAAACTGCTCACAATAAACACAGCAAAACCAGTCCAAAAACTAAGATTTTCTCTGATCACAAGAAAAATAGGCATCACCGTTAAAGACATCTGCCAAATGATACCAACAGCACTATTTAGCATATCCCTTCCAAAATGGGTGTTTCTCTTAAAATCAGGATCTGTTTCCAATACCTTTAAATAGATGGGTTTCCAAAATCCCCACGGTTTGACTTTTTTGTAAAAGGCCACCAGAATATCTTCATCATCGGCTGGTGTGGCCAGGCAACCTACAATGGAACCAATGGAAGAGAGTACAAAAATGATGGGGAAAGAGATCAGGAAGGAAGCCTCAGGTAGGACTTTGGGAACTACGAGGGAGGCTGCCAATCCCGAGGCCATACCCCAGAAAAATCCATAGCCATTGGAGCGCCACCATATCCATTTCAACACATTGGCCACAGCGTACCCACCAAAAAGTGCTCCGGTAATCCATATAAAAATATGGTTGATGCTGCTGATAAAGAAGCCTGTAATGATTCCTACCACCACCACCAGAAATGAAGCAAGGTAACTCATGCGAATCTGCTCTTTATGTGAGGCATCGGGTTTGATAAAACGCTTGTAAATATCATTCACAATATAGGCGGGACCTGCATTTACATTTGCGGCAAAAGTTGACATAAAGGCAGCGATGAGCCCGGCCAGCACTAGCCCCAATAAGCCCGAAGGAATGTATTGGCTCAGGGTAAAGGGTAGAATTTTTTCGAAATCGAGCCCGGTGGAAGTCATCAGTTGTTCTGCATTAAAATATACCAGACCGATGACGGCCAGTCCCGTGATCATCAAATAACGTGGAAAATATAAAACCAGGGAAACAGAGCCACTCATCAATGCGGCTTCCTTTGGCGATCTTGCAGCCAGCACCCTTTGCATATCATAGCCAGGAACTGGTCCGGCAATACTCACCAGAATACCTCTGAAAACAGCCATCATCATAAAGGCACCGAACAGTGAGTAGCCATCGGATTTTATTTTTTCATTGACTTCAGGAATGAGTGCCTGCCAGTCCAAATCCAATTGCCAGGAGAACCACAGTGATTTCCAGCCTTCAGGAATAACTGACTGGATCTGTTCAGCAGAAATCATATGCATGGCAATGATACCAATGGCAATACAGGAAATGGTCATGATAAGGAATTGAAGCACTTCGGTCATTACCACCGAATACATGCCTCCTTTAATCACATAAATGGTGGTAATCCCCATGATTAGCAGGGCATACATCCGCTCTGACGAAATGAAAAGACCTGCCAGATTGGTGGATAAATCCCAGGGTAAAAAAGTGGTAGCAAATTTCCCTATACCTTCAAAGGCATAGGCAATAAATCCAATGACAGCCACCAAGGCAAAGACCACAACCACCAAATGTGAGAGTGTACCCCCTTTCCCACTGCCAAAGCGGGTTTTCAGCCATTCGGCACCCGTCAGTACATTGGATCGGCGCAACCAAACGGCTAGAAAGATCATCAAAAAAACCTGGTTCCAAACTGGCCAAAGCCAGGGAATCCAGGCACTTTTGAGTCCGTAAACAAACAGCCAGGCCACCATCATCATGGTACCTGAAATGTCAAATTGCCCTGACGCATTGGATAACCCAAGCATATACCAGGGAAGACTCTTGCCGCCAAGAAAGTAGGAATCCAGATTTTTACTGGCTTTCTTTGAAATCCAGAATCCAATACCTACAGTTAAAACCAGATAGGCGATAATGATACTGATATCCAGTAATTGTAATTGCATAGCAGTTGTTATGGGAACCGTAAAAATAAGAATAGGCAGCATTGCCTCAACATATATTTTTAGATTTGTGTAGAACAAATTACGGCAGTACTGCCATCAATGAAAATATGCTCCATGAATAGAATTATTACGCTGCTATTGCTTGTAACTTTTGCCGGATTTTTGAGCTGTAATTTTCACAATTCCAACAAAGAAGGTGAAGAACAAAACCAGAAGATTTCGAAAAAGCCTTTAAAGGTGGTTGGATATGTGGCTGGATACAGAAATTTTGATTTTTCCAGTATTCAGGCCAATAAGCTTACCCATATCAATTATGCCTTTGCCAATATTATTGATGGTGAGGTTCGCTTTGGTAGTGCCGAGCAAATTGACGAAACCGACCTAAAAGACGATGATATCAGAGCCTTGCATCAATTGAAAGCCATGAACCCTGACCTAAAAATACTGGTCTCGGTTGGTGGCTGGACCTGGTCGACCCATTTTTCTGATGTGGCCTTAACACAGGCTTCCAGAGAGAAATTTGCGAGAAGTGCAGTGGCATTTCTCAAAAAATATCGCCTGGATGGTATTGACCTGGACTGGGAATATCCTAATCAGATTGGCGCAGGAAACCCCCATCGCCCTGAAGACATTGATAATTTCACGCACTTACTTGCTGAGGTAAGAAAGCAATTAGATGCACAGAGCCGTGCCGATGGGAAATCAGAAGGTGATTTTTATTTACTCACCATTGCCACTGGTGGAGACCAGGCTTATACAAACAATACCAAACTTGGTGAGGCACATCCATACCTCGATTTCATCAATATCATGACCTATGATGCGTATAATGGTTTGCACAGCATCAGCGGGCATCACGCCAATTTATATCCTGCTGACGGAGACCCAGCTCCTGAACTGAAATCAGAAGAAATCAAAAGTGCAGTAACCTCAGTTTTAGGTCATATCGAAGCCGGTGTACCGGTTGAGAAAATAAATCTGGGCCTTGCCTTCTATGGCCGTATTTGGAAAGGTGTTCAGGCAGAGAACAATGGGCTGTTTCAGCCTGCAGAAACTGTGGGTATGATAGAATATTATCACCGAATAGTAACTGAATATACCTATGATAAGGGTTATGAGTATCATTGGGATTCCTCTGCTGCTGCGCCCTATCTATGGAATGCCGATTCAGGCATATTCATTTCCTTTGAAAATCCAGCATCCATAAAACTCAAACTTGAATATGTGAAAAGTGCAGGATTGGGAGGGGTGATGTTTTGGGAGTATAGTGATGATTACCAGTCGGAATTGCTGGACGCCATTGACTCAAACAAATAGTTTATGACAATGGTCTGATGCGATCTTGATCATTCAAATTATATATACTAACTACTAAAAATAAGTCAGATGAGTTTTCTTCTAAAAATGATTATTAGTGCAGTTGCCATTTTGATAACGGCGGGAATCTTACCCGGAGTACAAATCAAAGGGTTTTTTTCTGCCTTTATTCTGGCCATAGTGCTGGCTTTGTTAAATGCCCTGGTATACCCGCTTATGGTTGTCTTAACCATTCCGGTAACCATCATTACATTTGGCCTCTTTCTTTTCGTGCTCAATGCCTTGGTAGTAATGCTTGCAGCTGGTATGGTAGGAGGTGTTAGAGTTGATGGATTCTGGTGGGCACTGGCTTTCAGCTTAGTCATGAGTGTCGTCATGTATTTGTTAGAGATGGTGTTTTTCGCCGGTTCTGCTGGTGGAACACAAATAGCGATGGGCATCTGATGCACCAATGATTGACATCGGTTAATTTGAATATATTTGAACTGCTGTTCTAAACAATTTCTATGGTACAAGTTGTATTAGTTGAAAATCGGAAACAATTCAAGCAGTTTTTAGATTTTCCCTATAACCACTACAACAACGACCCCAATTATGTTCCTGAGTTGCGTATTGCCCAACGGGCTTTGTTGAATAAAAAAAAGAATCCATTTTTCCAACATGCTGATGCAGCCTATTATCTTGCCTTTGATGCCAATGGCAAGGTTTGTGGCAGGATCGCTGCCATAATCAATGACAAATATGTGACTCACTGGCAGGAGAATATGGGCTTTTTTGGATTCTTCGAATCTGCCAACAATCAGGAAGTGGCCAATACCTTATTTGAGGCAGCCATTGGCTGGCTGAAACGAAAAGGTGTGGATGGTGTATATGGCCCGATGAATCCCTCCACCAATGATCAATGTGGTACACTTATCGAAGGCTTTGAGTACCCTTCCTATATCATGATGGTGCATAACAAAGCGTATTATGATACACTCATCAGAGGTTTTGGTTTTAAGAAAAAAATGGACCTTTTCTGCTATAAATTGATCACTGATGAGGTTCCTGTTCGAATGCTGCAATTGGCAGACCAAGTGGAGGAAAGGCTGAAAAGAAAAGGGATAATCATCAGGAAAGTCAATTTTAGCAAGATCAAGGAAGAGACTGTAAAACTCAGACATATTTATAATAAAGCCTGGGAAAAGAACTGGGGTTTTGTGCCCATGACAGAAGCTGAGTTTTCCAATCTTGTAAAAGAGTTAAAAATGGTCACTACACCCGACCTGGTATATCTTGTAGAGGATCATGGCGAGCCCATTGCCTTTGTGGCTTGTCTGCCAAATCTTAATGAGGTGACCATTAACATACGGAATGGGCGCTTGTTACCATTTAACTTCCTTAAATTAGTCGGATTCAAATCCAGAGTAAAGAGTGTCAGAGTACTCACGCTGGGCCTGATAGAAAAATACCGCAAAACAGGAATTGATGCTTGTCTGTATGCCAAATCATTTGAAGGAGCCAAAAAAATGGGTTATGAAGAGGCAGAAGCCAGTTGGATACTTGAAAATAATCTGATGATGAATCGGGCATTGGTTAATGTAAACGGCAAGGTATATAAGAAATACCGGATCTATTCCCATATGTTCAATATCGAATCGTGAAGAATATTCTGATCACCGGAGCCAGTGGATTCATTGGGCAGCAGCTGGCGGAGGCTGTTGCGGCAAAAGGTTATAAGGCCATTGCTTCTGTCAGAAAATCTTCTGACATCAGATGGCTGAAGAAACACAATATCCCATGCATGGTAATGGAGCCTGGCATGAAGGACACTTTGTACCCGAAATTGAAGGAAGTTTCCGAAATCCATGGAAGTATAAGTTGTATTGTTCACAACGCTGGAATTACACAAGCTTATAGTCAACAAACTTATGAGGATATAAATTATGGTTTTACCAAAGACCTGATTGATGCCTTCATCACTTTAGGTTCACCCTATCCTCAGTTTATTTTTATAAGCAGCATTGCAGCGCTGGGGCCGGGACCTGCTGATGGAAAATCAAGCATCAGTGAAGAACAATCCCCTCAGCCTGTTTCGGACTATGGAAAGTCGAAATTGAAGGCAGAAAGTTGTTTTCACAACGATCTGCCCTTTAATTGGACTGTAGTACGACCGGCTGTAGTGTATGGACCTCGTGAAAGAAACCTTTTCAAACTCATCCGAACCCTAAATCAAGGACTTGAACTCTATCCTGCAGGCAAAAAGCAATTATTAAGTCTTATTCATGTGGAAGACTTGGTAGAGGCCTATATGGTTTTGATGGATTCCGAACCTCAGAACAAAACTTACAATTTGTCGGATGGAAAGGTTTATGAAGCTGTATTTCTGAACAGGGTTATTAAAGAATTATTGAATAAGAAAACACTGTCCATTCAACTTCCATATGCTATGCTTAAAACAATAGCTGCTGTTGCCACGGTTGTTGGACGCATCATGCAGAAACCATCGATTATAAATAATGATAAACTCAAGGAAATGAAGCAACCCAATTGGTCATGTGATGCGTCATCCATTCAGAAAGATACAGGGTTTAAACCAAAAATTACACTTACAGAAGGTATGACGCAGACCATCAAATGGTACAAGGACAATGACTGGATCTAAATTCATACACCATTCGACAACAACTGATGTGGTCACTGCTATCTATTTATTGATAACGGCTATATACGCTGTTGTTTTTGTTGCCGGGGCAAATACCATTACCACAATTTTGATGAATAGGATTTTGATTCTCAGTGTTATAGTACTTCTTATTCTTGCCAATATGAAATGGGATCGTCCATGGCTGAAATTTTTGCATTTGTTTTTTCCCATTTTTATTTTGCCGCTTATTTATGGAGAAACGGCAAGTCTCAATCATTTGATCTTCAGCGAGAATCTTGACCCTGTAGTCTATAATTGGGAGCAATATGTATTTGGTTTTCAACCCAGCCTTGAGTTTTCCAATCGATTTCCTCAGCGATGGTTTAGTGAGATGCTGCATTTCGGGTATTTTTCCTACTACCTGATGACCATTTCCATGGCATTGGCCTTCTTCATCTTTGCAAGAGTCAGCGTACACTATGTCATACATATAACCGTCTGTTCCTTTTTAATCTATTATCTGATCTTTATACTGTTTCCGGTGGTGGGTCCTCAATTTTATTTCACGGGAGCTGACGCAGCCATTGCCGACAGTGGCTTGTTTAGTAAAGCAGTAAGACTGATACAGCTTTATGGAGAGCATCCCACGGGGGCTTTCCCCAGTTCCCATGTGGGCATGGTGCTTATTTTTCTATATCTGGGATGGCGTTATCTACGAACACTGTTTTGGGTGATGTTGCCCTTGTTTATACTGATATTACTAGCGACGGTATACCTGAAAGCGCATTATGCAGTTGATGTTTTTGCAGGCCTGTTAAGTGCTCCTCTGGTATTTATCTGCAGCCATCATTTATATGGTTTGGTCAATAAACTGTTGATCAATCAGAAATCCCACAAACCTGCATAAAATAAAATTAAAATTTTGATGTTTATTTTGTATTATTTTTGCCATCCTTTAAGACTTGTGTTTAAGGCATGACAGCGTTATTAATTAAAGAAATAAGAAGTTTCCTCAGCTCACTGATAGGCTATATTGTCATCATTGTATTCCTATTGGTGGTGGGCATATTTCTTTGGGGTATCCCAAGCCTGGGTGGTGTATCACCCAACAATTTCAATGTGCTTGATTTTGGTTATGCCAATGTGGATGGGCTTTTCATTATTGCACCCTTTGTTTTTCTGTTTCTGGTACCCGCCATTACCATGAGATCCTTTGCTGATGAAAGAAAAGGAGGAACACTGGAATTGTTATTTACATGGCCTTTGTCAGATATACAAATAATACTGGCCAAGTATTTGGCGGCACTGCTCCTCGTGGTATTTTCCATACTGCCCACACTGCTTTATTTCTACTCCGTATGGCAACTCGGATTGCCAGCAGGTAATATCGACATTGGAGGATTTTGGGGATCGTTTATTGGCCTCTTATTCCTTGGTGCTGCCTTTGTATCCATTGGAATATTTGCATCAGTTATCAGTGATAATCCTATCATATCATTTATTACAGCCATTGTAATCTCGGCTTTTATGTACCTGGGATTCGAATTCATCTATTCCCTGGAATTGTTTGGAAGCATCGATTTGTTTATTAAATCATTGGGTATATCAGCACATTACAGTTCCATGTCGCGAGGGGTAATTGATACCCGTGATGTCATATACTTTGTAAGTGTGATCACAGTTTTCTTATCATTAACACATTTTAAGCTTGCTTCCAGAAAATGGTAGTTAAAGCTTACTGAAGATGGATAAAAAGAGAAACATACAGCAATATTATTTGATCAACCTTAGTTTGGTGTTGGCAGGGATAGTATTGATCAACTTCATTGGTACACAGCTGTTCACACGATTTGACCTGACCAGTGAAAAACGATATACCCTTTCAGAAACCAGCAGGACTATCATTGAAGACCTGGAAGATATTGTGTTTTTCAAGGTCTATCTGGAGGGTGAGTTTCCAGCAGGATTTAAGAGGTTAAAGAAGGAAACCAAAGAGTTGTTGGACGAATTCAGGGCACACAACAAAAACATACAGTATGAGTTTATCAATCCTTCAAGTAGTGAAGACCAGCAGGAAAGGAATGATACGTATCGCCTGTTAATGGAACAAGGTCTGAATCCCACAAACTTACAGGTAAAGACCAAATCGGGCATGGACCAACAGGTTATTTTTCCAGGAGTGCTGGTTAGCTATCAAAACAAGCAAGTTCCGGTTGAATTATTGGATGCACAAATTAATGTTCCGCCTGAAGCTGTACTTAACAACTCTATCCAAAACCTGGAATTCAAATTTATTGATGCCATTCACAAATTATCCAGAAAAAGGAAACCCAGCATTGCTTTCATTGAAGGTCATGGCGAATTGAATGAAGATGAAACCTATGATATCAGCCTGAGCTTACGTGCTGATTATGTGGTTGATCGCGTGGAGATTAATGGGCAGGTAAATGCATTGGTCGAAAGACAACTGATGGATTCTGTGAATCAGGAATACAGAATACGTCCTAAATATGCCGCCATAATAATTGCCAAACCAGATTCGGCTTTTTCACAAAAGGACCGCTTTATCGTGGACCAGTATATTATGTATGGGGGCAAGGTGTTGTGGCTTATTGATCCTGTGCTGACCAGTATGGACAGCATCCAGCGCTCAGAATCAACTGTAGCGGTACAAAACAAGCTGGAATTACAGAATCAGCTATTTACCTACGGAGTTCGACTGAATAATGATTTGGTTATGGATCTGATTTCATTATCCATTCCACTACGTACGGGTCAGGTAGGTAACCAGCCACAGATTGATTTCTTTCCCTGGTATTATTTTCCTGTGGTAACTGCCATGTCGCAGCATCCCATAGTCAGAAACCTGAATTCTGTGAATACACAGTTTGTGAGCAGTATGGATACACTTCGTACGGAAAATGTGAAGAAGACAGTATTGTTGACCACATCACCCTACTCCAGAACTGTAAGCGTACCCTCTGTGATTAGTTTGGCCATTACCCGGCAGGCTCCCAATGAGGCCTTATATGTTGAACCTCCTCAGACCATAGCTGTATTGTTGGAAGGTGTTTTTGAATCCGAGTTTAAAAATAGAATGGCACCGGCATTGGTAGAAGCCAAAGAAGTGGGTTTCAGAGATTCCAGTGAACCCACCAGCATGATCGTCATCTCGGATGGTGATATGATTAAAAACCAGTTTCATATCCCCAACGGCTACCCCTTACCTTTGGGCTATGATCAGTTTACCAGAGAGACCTTCGGTAATAAGGTGTTTATATTGAATGCATTAAACTATCTGACCGATGGTCCTGGTTTAATGGATATCCGATCAAGGGAGCTGAAGCTTCGCATGCTTGATAAAGCTAAAGTTAATGATGAAAAACTGTTTTGGCAGTTGTTTAATCTGTTGGGTCCGGTCATCATTGTATTGCTCATTGGCAGTGTAATGATCTGGATGAGGAAGAGGAAATATTCAAAAGTATAGGTATGAGAAATAATAAATTGGCTCTCGTCATTGTATTGGTGCTGGCTGCACTGGCTCTAGTTTTATGGTCAACAAAAACATACACCACCTTATCTGATGCAGAATCAGAATTTAAAATTACTGATACTGCCAGTGTAACCAAAATTTTCATTGCAGATAAAAATGTTGATGAGGTTTTGCTGGAACGTCAGGAGATAGGGTGGAGGCTAAACAAACAATTCAAGGCCAATACACATTTAGTTGATTTTCTGCTGGGTACCATGAGGCGCTTAAAAGTAAAAGCACCGGTACCGCTCTCCAGCCATAATAATGTGGTGGCCCGTATGGCTGCTCACGGCGTGAAAATAGAAATCTATCAAACAGCCCATCGCATTGATTTATTTGATAAGGTCAAACTCCTTCCTTATGAAAAAAGAACAAGGGTATTCTTTGTGGGTGATGCCACTCAGGATAATCTGGGAACCCATATGCTCATGGAAGGCGCCGATCAACCTTATGTAGTTTATATACCCGGATTCAGGGGGTTTCTCTCCTCCCGTTTCACACCTAAGGTAGATGACTGGAAGAGTCATGTCGTATTCAATCATAAATTATCTGATATCAAAAGTGTAAGTGTTCAGTTTACTGAAGAACCCGAGTCAAGCTATACCGTTGAGGTGGTGGATGATATGGGAAATTTCGATCTTAGCAATCAGGGAAAAAAACTGGAATCCTATGATACACTTAAGGTATTAAATTTTCTTACCTCTTTTCGAGATCTGAGATATGAAACACGTATGAATACCCTGCTGGCTCCTGAAAAGATTGATTCGATCATCAATTCTCCTTCATTGTATGAAATAAGTCTGGTGGATCATAAGCAGGATACCGTATCAATAATCGGTTTTAAGAAGGCAGCACTACCTGAAGAGGTAGCCAATGCCTACGAAATGTTGGTGCCTGTAGACCACGATCGCTTTTTTGCCTTGATCAATGATGGGGCTGACTTCGTGCTCCTACAATACTATGTGTTTGATAAGATTTTATATCCGGTATCTTATTTTCGGAAAGAATAACTACAGTTTTCATCGGATCACTTCAAATGATCCGGTGAATAAAGGCATAAAAAAAGGCTTGCTCCAAGAGCAAGCCTTTTTTATTAAACGTTACCAGTATTTAAACAACGCCTTGAGCAATCATAGCATCAGCAACTTTTACAAAACCGCCGATGTTTGCACCTTTAACGTAGTCAATATAGTCACCATCTTTACCATATTTAACACAGGTAGAGTGGATGTCTTTCATGATTTGATGCAGTTTGGCATCAACCTCTTCACGGGTCCAACCATAACGAAGTGAGTTTTGGCTCATTTCAAGACCGGAAACAGCAACACCACCAGCATTGGCAGCTTTACCTAAACCGTAAAGGATTTTGTGTTCCATATATACTGCAATAGCTTCTGGGTATGAAGGCATATTAGCACCTTCAGAAACTACGAAACATCCGTTGGCCATCAACATCTTGGCTTCTTCTTCGTTCACCTCATTTTGTGTGGCACATGGCATAGCTACGTCACATTTTACTTCCCAAGGACGTTTGCCAGGATGATATTCGCAACCATATTTTTCAGCATATTCGCTGATACGGCCACGTTTTACATTTTTAAGTTCCATTACATAGGCCAGTTTCTCAGCATCGATGCCTTCTGGATCATAAATGTATCCGCCTGAATCGGAGAGTGTAACAACTTTTGCACCGAATTCGGTTGCTTTTTCAGTAGCATACTGAGCCACGTTTCCAGAACCGGAAATTGTACAAACTTTACCTTTCATGGAGTCACCACGGGTTTTCAACATCTCTTCTGCGAAATATACAGTACCATAACCAGTAGCTTCCGGACGAATCAGTGAACCACCCCACTCAATACCTTTACCAGTTAATACGCCTGTAAACTCGTTGCGGAGTTTTTTATACTGACCAAAGAGGAAACCAATTTCACGACCACCTACGCCAATGTCACCAGCAGGAACGTCAGTGTTGGGGCCAATGTGACGGAACAACTCACTCATAAAGCTTTGGGTGAAGCGCATCACTTCATTGTCTGATTTTCCTTTAGGATCAAAATCAGAACCACCCTTACCACCACCCATTGGAAGGGTTGTTAGTGAGTTCTTAAATACTTGTTCAAAGGCAAGAAACTTAAGGATTCCAAGGTTTACAGTTGGATGGAAACGAAGACCACCTTTGTAAGGTCCAATGGCGCTGTTCATTTCAATACGGAAACCACGGTTTACCTGTACTTCACCTTTATCATCTAACCAAGGTACACGGAACAACAATACACGTTCTGGCTCAACAACTCTTTCAAGAATCTTGGCATCTTTGTATTGAGGATTTTCTTCTACGTAAGGGATAATAGATTCAACTACTTCATGTACTGCCTGGTGAAATTCAGTTTCACTTGGGTTTTTAGCAATGACTTTAGCCATAAAGTCATTCACTTTTTGTTCATATACGTTTGACATTGTGTAATAAAATTAGGTTTAACAATCAATTTCGTCACATCAATATTAGCCAAAATAGGTGCTGACTTTGTGAATTGGCGCTCGATTTGAGTGTTTCCCGTAGGAGATTAAGGGTTTTACGTAGGTCTTCTATTCCTATCACGAACTAATTCCAAATTCAATCAGTTGCTGCATGGATCAAAATCAATACTTCCAAACGTCAAGTGGATACTTGGTAATATGCTTATCCTGTAAGATATAATCAGGCAGTTTTCCATTATCGAAAACAACTATAGTATATTTCTTCTCTCTTAGTTGCGAAATGACCTCCGGTGTCGGGATCCCTGATCTTGCTCTGGCACTAGTGTAAAACAGTACTTTAATATGATCAAATTCAGGTGTATTAAAAAAGAATGTTTTTGGAGATGGGAACTCCTCTTGTAAGTTCTGGTAGACAAGTGTATTGCTTATCTCATTAATATGAAGGGATTTTCGCTCTTCCTGATTGCTCAACCGGAGCCTGTCATGATTCAGGAAATGAACAAAAATAAAACTGGCTATGAGCACAGTAATCCATCTCGTAATTATCCTGTGGTTTTTAACTTTCGAGATTTTCCCTTCCAGGAGGCTCGAAGAATGGATTAGTCCGACTCCAATTATTACATAAATCAACGGACTAACTATTAGGGTAAATGCGAGCATTTTAGTTGCTGCAATAGAAAAGAAGAGGTATACAATACCAATCCAAACGATCATGGCAATTTTATTTCTTTTGGCAATACCTGAAACGAAAAAGAAGGGGAGTGCAAACAAAAGAACATAAATGAAATCGACGCCATAAACCTCATTGAAATTAGTAAAATGAAACAACCATCCGCCATCATGGCCTTCAATTACGCTGTAAAAATGTTTTCTTGCCAATAACATTTCCCATTGGCTCTCCACTGGAAATCTGATTGCAGTATACAGTTGCCAGGGGGACGCCACAATTGCAGTTATAAGAACCGACAAACCAAAGTTTTTGTAACTGCCCCATCTTCGTTGGTTTTTAAGCATAAGGATACTCATGGCCCATCCTGAGTATACAAGCAGACCAACCAGCCATTTAACCATTATAGCTGCTCCTGAAAACACACCAATCAAAACAAACCAATATTTCTTTTCACTTTGAGTTGATTCAAACCATGCCCATATGCTGGCAGTAACATAAAAAAGAAAAGCTACATCATTATGATCAGTTGCAAACCTTCCCGAAACCAACTCCAGCATGTAAAATGAGCCAGTGAATAAAAACGCAGCGTAAAAACCAGCCTTCTTACTATATGCGATAGCACCAATTCTATAGAGAAAAGCAAGGATCAATGTTGACATCAATATGCTAGGTACACGAACTGCAAATTCATTTACACCAAATAGTTTTATACTAACTGCCATTTGCCAGAGAAAAAGAGGCTGTTTATGAAGCCACACATGGTTTTCAGGCCATGAAGTATATGAGAATGGCAGTATGGGATCTTTGACTAAGACCGGTTTCCATGGGTTTTCCAATAGATTTTTGGCTACCAGTGCATGAAATTGCTCATCCCACCCATGTAAAAAAGGGTCCATTAATGATACAAAGAGTCTCAAACATAAAGCGCCCGTCATCAGAAGCAGCAGTGATATCTTTTTGTTGCTGACAAAATCGAAAGAAATCAGGGCTGCCAATGACAGAATCATTCCACCGAAAAGGTACAATTGATATTGACTAATAAATAAGTCGTAGTCAAATTCCATAGGATGAGGTTTTACCTGCTGTTGTATACATACATGGCATCCTTGCGAAGCATCACATCCAGGTCGGTATTGGTTTTAATGGCCTTCTCTTTAACCTTATCAAACCACTTTTTGTTGTTTTTGATGCTTGTGATGATTTCCTGCAAGGCGGCTTCAAGTTCTTTTTCCTTATCAACTTCCTCCTGGTAAAATACGGCATAGGCTTGCTCAATGAAATTCCAAAACAGCCTTTTGAGCACAGGTTCTGTACTCATAAGTATGATCACATCACGGTTGAGGATTTCCTCTTTCAAATTGAGATCCTTTACCCAGGTTTTATCTTTGGATCGGGAGGGGAAAACCTGATTGTTGTAAAACCAGAATTCACCATCATCAAACAGGCTCCTGGAAAATCCTGCGGTTTGCAGTTGCCAGTAAAAGCTGTCAGAAATAACAAGTGATTTCAGCTTGGTTTTTCCTTTTTGTTCAATCCTGTAAACCGGGTAGGGCATTGGAAAGTTATCAATCGGGAAAAACATATTCAGGCTCTTTTCAATGTCATTATCAACACCTTCGAGTTTAGATTTGGTTTCTATGCCTTCCCAAACAATATCTGGTACATCCACTTGCCTTGAATCTTCGATATAGGACAGTAAAGAATCTGTTGCCAGCAACATGCCGTAATAACTCCAGTGTATGCCTGTTTTTGGATAAAGGCAATGGGAGGAAGTGTCTTTCATTTGTAAGAACCAGCTGGAGTAGTCAATATGATTGATGTCCAAATCCCTTGCTTTTTCAACGAAACAGGCATGATTGGTCTTGCTTTTTTCCTGATGGTATTCATCGGGAATGTATTGAGGGTAAAAACTGCCTTTTCCGGGAGCTAGGCATAGGATGATATCAATATTATAAGTACTCAGGGTATCCTGAACCGCCTTCAGCATTTGTAATTGATGATCTATTGCACTGTCGCCCAAATAGTCAGCGCCATAATAGGCTTTGATATAGGCTTCTTCGTATAAATAAGCTTCCTTGCCGAGGATTACACCTCTGGCTTTGGCAATGCCATACAAAGAATATTGTAATTGGTTGTTAAGCCTGACAAACCAGTTTCTGAATCCAAATTCCTGGTTCAGATATTTCTCAGCAGCTTGCTGATAATCCTCAGAGAACCAAGAGGCTGTGGAAAGTATAGGAGCCTCTACTTTCTCAATGGCACCTCTGAGTGGCGTTTCGGTAACCAAACGAAACTGCATTTGGGTCATGCCCACCAGAAGTATTACCATCAATAAGATGAACAAATACAACGATATGTTTCGGTTGTTGTCCATACTAGAATCTGAAATAAATAAAGGGGTTAAACCCTGTGGTGGTAATAGAGGCAATCACCACAAATAACAACATAATACATATCACGAACATGCCAATCAGTCCGTTTTTATTGTATCGGGAATAGAATATTTTATCCTGTAACCATTTACCTCCGGGTATCATAATAAAGAAGGAGAATAAAGCAGCCACCACCAGCATACTAAAGAAGGCTTTATTGTCAACCCAACTCAATTCACCAAACTCGAAACTGAACAGGTTGCGATAATATTGGAAGGCTAATTCGTAGTCTTCGATCCTGAAAATAACCCATCCCATAATGGTCACAAAAAAGGCATAAATAAAGCTGATGGTCTTACCTAGTTTGGATAATATTTTATTTAGGAATAGGCGTTCAAGTACCAGAAAGGCTCCATGAAAGGCACCCCAAATAACGAAATTCCAAGAAGCACCATGCCATAAACCGGAAACAAGAAAAACAAACCACAAATTAAAATATAACCTACCCGTGCTAACCTTATTTCCACCAAGAGGAATGTAGAGGTAAAACTTCATCCATGCCCCCAGCGTGATATGCCAGCGCCGCCAAAACTCAGTAATACTCAATGAGGTATAAGGGTTGTCGAAGTTTTCAGGAAATTTAAAGCCGATCATCCTTCCAATTCCAATGGCCATATCGGAATAACCCGAAAAGTCGAAGTAGATTTGAAAGGTATAGGCCAGAATGCCGATCCATGCAGTACTGGCATCCATTTCATAAAAATTCATGGCCATTATGGCATCGGCCTTCTCACCCATCACATTGGCGATCAGTACTTTTTTTGAAAGACCGATGGTAAATCGATAAAAACCCATTAGCCGGTCTTCATAAGTAGCCACCCGATCCACAATTTGGTCAGCGATATAATTATAGCGTACAATAGGCCCTGCTATGAGCTGGGGGAACATGATAATATACAGCAGATAATCCGTTATTTTTTTCAAGGGATCATGAACTTTCCGGTACACATCAATGGCATAAGTCAGTGTCTGGAAGGTGTAAAAAGAAATGCCAATGGGTAAGGCAATCTTTGTCCAGTACACCTGTTCCATACCCATTTGCTGCAGGAAAGTATTGGTGTTCTCCACGAAAAAATTGGCATACTTGAAAAACCCTAGTAAGCCCAGGTTTAATCCAACTGCCAAGGCCAGCAACCAGCGTTTCTGCTTTCTTTTGGTGGTCTGATCCATCCATTTAACCAGGTAGAAAGTTGCTGCAGTAGATCCCAGCAGGATAAATACAAACTTAGGAGCTCCCCAGGCGTAGAACAATACACTGAATAAAAGCACTACATAATTTTTGAACTTCTTAGGTGTGAAATAATACACCGCAAGAAATGACGGGAGAAAGAACAAAAGAAAACTAATGCTGCTAAATACCATTGTCAGTGCCTTGTCTAAACCGCTGCAAATTTAATATTTAGATGATAGAAGCAGGCTAAATCTCAAAAAGGAGTTTTAATAAGTAGTAATTCCGATGAATTATTCTGTTTAATTAAACAAATCGGCTTCCAATCTAAGGGAACAAATTGTATCTCAGTATGCAATAAATAGCCTTAAAGCCATCACGCCAGCCAATCTTCTTGCCCTCATCATAGGTTCTTCCATAATAGGCAATGCCTACTTCGTAAATTTTGATTTTGGGAACATTGGCTATTTTGGCGGTAACTTCCGGTTCAAAACCAAACCTTTTCTCCCTAAGCTTGATGGGCTTGATCACATCCGATCGAAACAGCTTATAACAGGTTTCTATATCGGTGAGATTGAGGTTACTGAACATATTGGACAAAAAGGTCAGGAACTTATTACCAATCGAATGCCAGAAAAATAAGATGCGATGGGGTTTCCCACCCATAAAACGGGATCCGTATACTACATCGGCCACACCATCTACCACAGGTTGCAGCAAATGATTAAAATCCTTTGGGTCGTACTCCAAGTCTGCATCCTGAATGACAATAAAATCTCCTGTGGCCTCTTCAATGCCTCTGTGGATGGCGCCGCCTTTTCCTGTATTGTGGGATAGTTCAATCAAACGAATATTGGAATGACCAGCTTGTTCTATGTAGGTAGCCGCAACTTCTCTGGTGTTATCAGTGGATCCGTCATCCACTATGATCACCTCTTTCTCCAGTTTGGCAATAAGCCTGACATCCATTACTTTATCTAGTATGGCAACCAGGGTTTGGGCCTCGTTATATGCTGGGATGATTATGGAAAGGGTTTGTGACATATTTGTTTCGGTTCAACGATCGAAAGTACTAAGAATTGTTGGCTTACAGGTTTTATTTGTGCTATGGATTTGTTGGTCCGTTTATAAGTTAAACCAATGACTGTCCTCGGGGATAGCTAAATCAATGCCATAAGAGATAATAGTATCTGTGGTGATCTCCAACCTGGAAATGAAAAAGGGATCTCCAACTTTTCGGTTGCCCACACCAATGACATCGAAAGCACCATTGGATTTATTCCATTTTCCCCGAAAAAATTTACCTCCCCAATCCCCATGGATCAGGTAATCGTAATATTCGATATGAGGAAGCAATTCCTCCCGGCGAAAGGGTTTGTTGGTCCAGGTTTTATGATCTCCCTTAATCTGATGTTTGTTGTGCCATATGCATTGAGAAGTGAGCAACAAGGCAGGTTTTGTGGTGTCAAGTTGAGGTTTGATATGATTTAAATACTGCAACACCCGATCAATGGAATCATTCATATTGATGAACACATAATTGGCGTTGACATCACCGGCGATTTTATAGCGGTATCCTACTTTGTTTATATAGCGTTGTTCAGCCTCAAACTGATTGTCGTGTTTTCCATTATATCGTTCATAGTGGTAGTTTAAATCGTGGTTGCCCGGGGCAAAAAAGAGCGGCTTGCCTATGCGTTCAAATTGTGAAAGTACATAATCCCATTCTTCCTCGCTGTTATCCTTCACCACATCACCCAGTATGAAAATATAGTCGGCATCTTCCTTAATAATGGTTTCGATGAAAGCATCAAATACCAAGGGGTAGTTAAGCAATGGGTAGGTATGCCCAAAGGCAATGATGCTTGTAGTATCCTTTTCAAGAGAAAGCTTGGTTTCACTTAATTCTGTTTCATAAAAGCCTTTATGTAACTCAGTTAATGTAAGAGGCACATTCTCATAGCGTAAAGACGCTTCCTTAGGGTGACAGGACAAAAGCAATATTCCGCTCAGGAGTGGCATCAAAAAAACCAATAACTTTGTCATATTGATAATAATTGTGGGAGTTTTGAAGGGCATAAATGTAAGCATTTTGAAAAAGCTCCATTGATACGAGTGCAGTAAAATATTAAGCTGTTGAGAAACTTAATTCAAATACAACTTTTGGCTGCAATGCTATTTAGTATTGGCTTGTGCCATTTGCCCGAGATAGTATCTGCTCAGAGGAATGATACCATTTCATTCCTATTTGCCGGGCACACTTATCAATATGGTTCAAATGGAAAAAAAATTGATTATCGTTTTGAACAATTGGATAAATCAGACTATGAAGGTATTTGGCTGGGTGGAGACGTTTGTTCGGAAGCCCTGCTGGAGTACAATATAATTCAATATATCGATAGTGTGGTACCTCTTTCGAACCCTGAAAACCATTGGGCACTTGGTAATCACGATGCCCGCAATGGTAACTGGGAATGGTATGAGGAATTTGCCAATAGAAAAACTTATTATGCTTATCATTCCCATGGCATGACCCGTATCATTCTCAATACCAATCTGGTCCCTACTCATTGCGAGATGATGGATGAACAATATGAGATGATCACCACTGTTTTAGACAGCATACAGGAATCGAGTCACTTGATTCTAATGATGCATCACAATATCTGGCATGGTGTGCCAGGTTTGCCTCATCCTTATGAGTATTCACAAAGCAATCTGAGGTATTGGAATGCCAACTGTGATTCGGTTAATACCAGTTTCCTGGATATTGTTTATCCCAAATTACTGGAAGTAGAAGCAAGAGGTGTAGAGGTATATTGTATTCTTGGTGATATGGGTTCAGGTCTCAAGAAAATTGATATGGAATCCAATGATGGCATTCGATTTTTGGGTTGTGGCTTATATAAAAATGAAGAGGAAGATATGGTGTTAATCATGAATCTTCATACTGTAAACCAACAGTTGGAATATGGCTATCACAGACTAGATTCATTACTTCTGGTCAAATAATATTAATATACAACAAGCTTTCCTCTCAAGACCTGGGTGGTATTATTACTTGAATAGATTTTGTAGATATAGGTTCCAGCAGCCAAATCACCAACATCGAAACTGAAATCGGGACCGAATACTTTAATTTTCCTAGTGAAAAAACCATTAATTGATGTTAATTCCATTATTCGTACGAATTCAGAATTGTTTGCATCAAGAATTATTCTCCCCTTATCGTGAACAGGATTAGGAGCGATTAAAGCCTGATTAAAGAAATTGGATTCTGTTCCTGTGAATAAATTTTCAATAAAACCATCGGAATCTACTTTGACAAATAAAAAATCGTACCCACCATTTCCATAACTCAGGGAACTGCCCAAAACAGCACATCCACTATCAGCTGTAGCCAATATTTTATTGCCCAAATCAATGTCATCTCCACCAATGGTGATATCCCATATAGCCGTTCCTTCCGCATCAGTTTTCACAAGATAGAAGTCTACGCTACCAGCTTCGCCAAAGCTTTTCGTAGATCCAAACAAGTATAGGTCACCAGAACTGCTGATGTCCATGGACATGCCATATTCATATTTTTCCCCACCATAGGTTTTGTGCCATTCAAGCTGATCATTGGTATCAAATTTTGCTAAGAACATATCAAAGCTTCCGGCACCAAAACTTTGGCTGGAACCAAAAATATAATATCCTCCTCCAGGGGCATGGTGTATGGCATTACCAAAATCGTGCTCGCTTCCACCCAACAAATGTCTCCATAATTCATTGCCGTGATTGTCTATCGATAATAACAAAATGTCAGCATTACTTCTCAAATAGTTCTGATGGACATCATCAAAAAACCCGTCTTTTGTGCCAACAATAATAAAACTGCCATCGTTTTTTTCAATTACATCCATGCCATAATCATCCAGATCATAACCGTAATGATACTCCCAAATAGTATCGCCAACAGCATCTGTCTTAACTATGTAAAAATCTCCGGGATCGTCAAACCCCCTGCTATAGCCTACAATCAATAAGTGATTGTCAGAAGTCTCTAGAATTTTGAAACCCTTTTCATCCAGAAGAGTACCCAAGGAAACTTTCCAAAGTTCTTCTCCTAGAGTGTTGATTTTATGTAAATTAACATTGGTTCTTCTCCAGCCCTCTTTCCAGCGATCACCAAGTATCAGATATCCATTAGTTGTGGGGATAATATCTCTGGCAAAATCCTGGTGATTATCACCGTAGGTACCCGACCAAATGAGGTTCCCATAGGCATTGAGTTTAATTAAGTAATTGTCTTCACTTCCCTGACCATAGGACCTTGTACTCCCCGCCAAAAGAAATCCGCCTTCAGCAGTTCTGCACATGGAGCTTGCTTTCTCATTTTTGAATCCGCCGAAAGTTAAACCTGGTGTGTTTTGTGTAAAAGCCATCAAGCTGAAAAGCAACAAGCCATAAGTAAGTGCTATTGTTTTCATTATATATGAAGGGTGTTTTAAATCAATTATCTTTGCAAACATAAGGTAAGGACCCAAGAATAGCGTACCAGAACAATGCTTAAGCAAATATACTTTATTCGGTTTAGTTTACTGATGCCACTGCTCATTTTGATGCTGGCTTCCTGTGTGAGACAAAGCAATTTTCCCGCAGGCAAAAAGTTAATTTGCGATGCTGAGAAACGTACGGCTAAGGGTGATTCGTTTATAGCGAAAAACGATAGTACCGCTTTCTTCGCCGGTGGCTGGTTTCGTACTGCAAAAGAAGCCTATTCCGGAAAACACTCAGTATTGACTGTACCCAAAACCAAAGCGTTCGCTTTTGCTTATACCATTAAAAACGCCGGCCCCGACTGGGTTTTTAAGGTCAGTGTTTGGCGAAAATCAAAGGATGGTAAGGGATCACTTGTGGTGGCTTCCAACAATACGGATGAGCTGTATTTGGCTACAGCGGATGCTGTCGAAACCAGCAGAGATGGATGGGAACGTTTGGAACTGGATATTTATACACCTCCCTATTTTGATGGGCAGGATATCAAATTTTATGTATGGAACAATGGTTCAGATTCAGTCTACTTTGACGATTTAAGTATCCACCGTTATAAGAAAGCCCATTACCCGGATTATCAGGAAGAGCCCTTTTCAATTATGCTTGACACTTCCGATTATATGAAGATAGTCAGCAAACGAAAAGAAGCTTTTGCCAATGGAATCTTACAAACATCTGATGATGATTGGGTAAGAGGAATTGTTTTCGGTGGTGGCGAAATAATGAAGGTTAGAATGCGGCTGAAGGGAGATTGGCTGGATCATCTGTGGGGTGATAAGTGGTCCTTCCGAATCAAAATGAGGAAAGATCATTCATGGAATCGTTTACGTACTTTCTCTGTGCAAACACCAGCTTCCAGAGCCTATTTGATGGAATGGGTGGCTCATGAGTACTACCAAAGCAAAGATGTATTGACCACTCGTTATGGTTTTATACCACTCCAGCTCAATAACGAAAATCGAGGCCTGTATGCCTGGGAAGAGCATTTTGTTAAGCAGTTGCTGGAATGGCGCAACCGACGTGAAGGGCCCATAGTGAAATTTACAGAGGATGCTTTTTGGCAGATCCAGAAAATCAATATCAATGAGAAAAAATGGCCTGTCTTTCCCTATTACGAAGCATCCGTTATTAAACCTTTTGGTGTAAACAGAACCATTAAAAACCCTGTGTTATACCAACAATATTTGCAGGCACAGAAACTCATGTTTCAATTTAAGCATGGCCTGAAAAAACCGGCTGAAATATTTGATTTGGAAAAAATGGCCACCTATTATGCCATGCTCGACCTGACCCATGCACGACATGGGATGACCTGGCATAACCAACGCTTCTATTTCAACCCCATAATTGCTAAACTGGAACCCATAGCATTTGATGGTTATACCGACCATCTCGATATCGATCTGTCCATTGAGGATAATTTTGCCTATAAAATATTTATACTGAAAGAAATTAAAGGAGCTGAAAAACTGCATTATAGCTTGTTTACAGACTCTTTGTTTCTCACCACTTACCTTGACAAATTAAAGGAGGTAAGTAATGAGGATTATATCAACAGCATGTATGCAGAAATTTCTGAAGATCGTTTCCATTATGATTCATTGTTAAAGCTTGAATTTCCATACGTAGATTATGATCATGAACTGATAAGAAAGAGTGCAGCTGCACTAAGATCTTATCTGCCGGAATTGGAAAAACTATTGGATCCATGGGTCAATAATGATGTGTTAAGTATCCCGGTCTATGCAGAGCAATATTCAGATACCAGTGTGTATGAGAACACTCCTGAATATTTTCTGAATGCCTATGTTGAAGATCATTATGTAGATAGTCTGATGCTTAGTGTCCATAATTATTATTCCAGAGATTTGATTTTATTGGGAAGTGGTCCCGACAACAGGCATGTCACCCATTATTTTGCTGATCAACCCAAGATTGGGGCCTACCATGAAGGCATGTTGGGCGAACGTTTGGATGTGAAGGTGGATTCTTCAGCCAGGTATTTATTCTTTATGTTTCCTGAGCGATTCAACACTTATGTGGTTGCCATTAACCCATGGCCTTATCCTCGGGGAATAACGCCCCAACAGGAATTGAGTCAAATGATCAATCTGTCAGATAACCCCATGATTGACAAGATCATTGGCCATAAGATCTTCATTAAAAAAGATAGTCTGGTAGTGGACAAACCAATGGTTTTTCCCGGAGGTTACGAACTAATCTTTGAAGAAGGAACTGTACTCAATATGCTCAATCAATCACTATTCTTATCCTATTCGCCTGTAAAGATGCATGGAACATCTGATGAACCCATTCATATCACCTCGTCAGACTATTCAGCCAATGGTTTTACAGTGTTGCAGGCCCGGGAAAAATCTGTTGTCAATCATGTGAAATTCAGCAACCTGAATACACTGGATTATAATCACTGGACCTTGACCGGAGCGGTTAATTTTTATGAGTCTGATGTGCACTTTAATGGCTGTGAGTTTTACAGAAACCAATGTGAAGATGCGCTGAATGTTATTCGGTCAACTTTTGATCTGAACCATTCAGAGTTTTCCTTTATCCAGTCCGACGCCTTCGATTCTGATTTTAGCAAGGGTAGGGTTTCTAATACAACATTCAGTAACATAGGCAATGATGCCATCGACTTTTCAGGAAGTGACATCCTGATCATCGATACGGAAATTTCAGACGCCCAGGATAAAGGCATCAGCGGGGGCGAAGAATCTCATTTATTGGTGAGTAATGTGCGCATTGTAAGAGCAAATATTGGGATTGCCTCTAAGGACCTTTCAGTGGTGGAAGTGGTGGACTCTCAAATTATTGATTGTAATTATGGATTGGTGTTGTTGAGGAAAAAACCTGAATACGGACCAGCCCAAATGCTCATTAACAGCAGTCATATCGTAAACCCAAAACAGGAGCATCTCATAGAAAAAGGTTCCATAGTGCATTGGGATGGAAAACGTATTGAAGGAGAGGCAAAAAATGTAGGTGAATTGTTTTATTAATGATAAGCAAATTACATAGCGGATTATTAGTATGGCTTATGTGCCCCCTGGTATTCATGGCTCTGGCACTGATGCCATCATGTGTGGATTATGAATCACGCGCCCTTGACTATCAGCTTACTTTTGACATGGAAACAGTGAGCGCAGATGGGAAATTCCTTGTGTCACAAGAGGATACCCTCTGGAGAACCAGCGGGGGAGTCCTGAGAACAACGGAAGTGAGCCGTAGTGGATCATATGCAGTACGAACAGGGAATAAATCACCCTTTGCCTTGGCAGTGAGCTTCCCTGATATTGGTCCGGATACCTATGTTACGGCCAGTATCTGGAGAAAAAGTAGTGAAGATATTGCCAAACTGGTGGTTTCTTCCACCCAAAGCAAGCAACTCTATCACATGACCTCTAAAACTGTTGAATATGGTGATGATGGTTGGGAAAAACTCAAACTGGAGTTCTTTACACCTGCGAATTTTGCTTATCAGGAAATCAAAGTTAATGTCTGGAATAACGGACAGGCCGATGCCTGGTTTGATGACCTGGAAATATCCATTCTTAGAGAAAAATCATACCCCGAATATCAGGAAAGCACCTTCTATATTGAAATGGATACCACCGAATTTATGAGGCTACAACAAGTACGACTCAGAGCATTTAATGATGGGGTACTGCAATCACAGGATGAGGACTGGGTAAAAGGAGTTGTCTTTTCAAAGGACAAGGCCATGAAAGCCAAAATGCGCTTGAAAGGCGACTGGCTGGACCACCTTTATGGAGATAAATGGTCGCTGCGAATTAAATTAAGAGGTGATGACAGCTGGAAGCGGATGAAAGTATTTTCGGTTCAAACACCCCTTGCACGGATGGGAGTAAATGAGTGGTACTTCCACCAGGTTTGTATGGCTGAAGGATTGCTGACGACCCGCTATGGATTTATGCCACTGGGCATCAATGGTGAAAACCGGGGGCTTTATGCCTATGAGGATCATTTTAGCAAACATTTGCTTGAGTCGCAAAACAGAAGGGAGGGGCCCATTGTCAGGTTTGTGGAAGATGCCTTATGGGATACCAGGGTGTATAACGAAAACGGAAAGCGCAACCTGAAGAAGACACCCATTTTCGATGCTTCTCCGATAAAACCTTTTACTGCTTCTAGAATAGTGGAAGACACCAACAAGTTGAAACAGTATTTGGTGGCTCAAAACCTGATGCTACAGTATAAGAACCGAACCCAGCCAGCTTCTGAAATTTTTAATGTGGATATGCTGGCCAAATATTTTGCGCTGGCTGATGTGTTTATCGCACGCCACAGTCTGATCTGGCATAACCAGCGCTTCTATTATAACCCTGTGCTTTGCAAACTGGAGCCCATCGCTTTTGATTGCTTTTCAGACATTGGTTTGGGTGAATATGCGGGAAAACCCATTTGGGGATTTCTAAAAAGCGATTCAAAGAACCGATTGGGTGGCGAATTCATTATGGTGAGAGAATTGTTCAATGACAGCCTTTTCGTTTCTCAATATATCAAAGCCCTTGAAAAATATTCAAGTGAAGCATTTTTGGAAAGCATGTCGGGAAGGTTTTTGGACGAGGCATTGCATTACGATTCTCTGCTCCGACTGGAATATCCTGATCACATTTTCGACCTGGAGGCACTTACTGTAAATGCTAAAGAAATACGTAAGCATCTTCCTTCTTTTAAGGAACTCAATCAGGCAAGAAAACAACAAGGACTTCAATGGGTGAATGAACCTGTGATAGTTTCTGAACTGGATACAGTCTTAGGTGACTCTTTCCTTCCCAACCTCTTGCAGTGCTATATTCAAGCATTGGATGATGACAGTATGACCATTAGGGTGAAGAATTATTTTCCTGAAGAACTGACCATTCTTGGCGTTGGAAGAACTAAGGATAGAATGGATGCCTTTCCTGTTCCTTCTCCTGTTATAAAAGCCTATAAAGGGAATGCTCCTTCACTGGATTTCACAGTAGAAAAGTCAGAAGGATTTTACCTATTTGTGAGCAGACCCGGTGGTGGCCAGATGATAACCACAGAGATTTACCAATGGCCAGAACCTGATGGATCTTTATCTCCTGTACAAGAACTGGTGACCCAAAGCAGCTTTGATGAATCACATGAGTTGTATGAAGCGAGAGGCCGGCAAATCATTTTTAATAAGGGAAACTGGCAATTGAAAGAAAACCTTATTATTCCCAGTGGCTATGAGGTAGTTTTTAATGCCGGAACCACATTGGATATGGTCGATGAGGCGCTTTTTATTTCTTATTCACCTATAATAATGAAAGGAAGTGCAGCGAACCCCATTCGCATTATGTCATCCGATTTTTCAGCCAGAGGCTTTACCGTCATTCAGGCAGAATCCAGATCTCTGCTTGAGCACGTGATCTTTGAAAATTTAAATACCCTGGCCTATAAATCCTGGGTATTAACAGGCGCAGTCAATTTTTATGAATCGGATGTGGATATATACCAAACCAGGTTTTCAAGAAACCAGTGTGAGGATGCCCTCAATATCATTCGTTCAAACTTTCTCGTCAGCCATTCTTCATTTGAGCACATTTTCGCCGATGCCTTCGACTCAGACTTTTGTACTGGTGAAGTAAGGAATACTAATTTTACGAATATTGGTAATGATGCCATTGATTTTTCAGGAAGTCAGATATTTATAGCAGATTGTCAGATTCATGCAATCAATGACAAAGGTATCAGTGCCGGTGAAAATTCTCAGTTAACAGTTGAGCGCGTGAATATTACCCACGCCAATATTGGGTTGGCATCCAAAGACCTGTCAACCCTTGTTGTGTCCAATTCTACAGTCTCTGATTGTAATTATGGAGTCGTATTATTACAAAAGAAACCTGAATATGGCTCAGCACAGATGATACTGAACCAGACTAAATTGCTTCACTCAAAAACCACAAGACTGATAGAGATGGGCTCCCTACTGATTCATGACAGCGATACCATTAAGGGGGATCAAAAAAGACTGGCGGATATTTTCTATAATTAGCAAATACATGTATCAGCATATACTAAGCAAGCAGAATAGCAGTTATTTTCATACATTTGCAGCTTCAAAAAAAATCATAATTAAGACCTAAAGCAATGAACGACAGGTGGAATCTGTTCCAGAAATTCTTAATCACACAGGAACAGCAGATATCATTAACTGAGTTTTTAATCAATTCAGGAGTCATATTAGTATTGGCCATTATTTTGGAATTAACCTATATTAAATGCTCACGGACCATTTCCAATCGCAGACAATTTGCAGGTGTTTTCCTGCTCATTGCCTTCACCACCATGTTAATCATCACCATTGTTAAATCATCACTGGCTCTGTCACTGGGTTTGGTAGGTGCTTTGTCAATTGTGAGGTTTAGGGCTGCCATCAAAGAGCCTGAAGAGCTGGCATATATTTTCTTTGCCATTGCCCTTGGTCTTGGCCTGGGTGCCAACCAGACCTTTGTAGTCATTGAGGCTTTTGTCATTGGAATGGCCATTTTGTGGGGACGTTATTTCTTCAAAGGAAAACGCTCGTCCCATCAAAATTTATACCTGAGTTTTTCTGCCAAAGCAGGAGATGCCAAATTGGATGATATCATCGTTGCCGTAGAAAAAACCTTTGGTAAGAACAACCTCAGACGTTATGACGAAAACAAAGATCTCATTGAAGCCTCATTTTTAGTGGACACACCTAATCAAGCCAAACTGGCGGATTTCAAGAAAAGTGTGGAAAGCTTTGGAGATAGTGTTAGGGTAAGCTTTGTGGAAAGCAAATCCTTCTAACCAGTCATTCACAACCTATGTTTTTTCCTCCCTTTAACGAAGAAAAGAGCAGATTTGAACGTAAGTTCCTCGTGAAGGATATGCCTTACCATGGTATTGAACATCAGGTAAAAATGCATCCATCAGCATTTTCTCCATTGTTCCATCCAAGGCATATCAACAATATTTATCTGGATACCATTGAAATGGATTTTTTCACTGATAATGTATCCGGGAAAGGAAGCAGACGTAAGGCTCGTATACGCTGGTATGGTGATCTTAAGGGGAAAATTGAAAAACCAGTTCTGGAATTTAAGGTTAGGGAAGGTATGTTGGGTAATAAACTTTCTTTTCCCTTGGTGCCTTTTACACTGGACAATAAATTCAATGCCACCACCCTTCAGGAATGTTTTAGGATTTCAGACCTGCCTGAGTGGGCCTATGGTGTGTTGTCACAGCTGAAACCCGCTTTGTTAAATCGCTACCGTAGGCAATACTTCATCAGCTTCGATAAAAACTTCCGACTAACCATGGATGATGAACTGAGCTATCATGGCATTGGTGTACATAACAATAACCTTCTGGAGAAACATGATGGAGAGGGTGTAATAGTGGAGTTGAAATATGATAACCCAATGGATGATCTGGCACCAAATGTGACCAATCACCTGCCTTTTAGGCTGACCAAAAGCTCTAAATATGTGAATGGGATTGAATTGTTGCACCCCATGTTTGCTTAGCCACAGCTTACTCGTGGTAATATACCCGCTTCACACGACGGGAAATCCTGCTTAATATCTCATAAGGAATGGTATCTGCAGCATCTGCAAGTACAGATACCGGTTGATTGCGATCAAAAACAATCACATCATCACCTTCCTGGGCTTCAATGCCCTCCATATCAACCATGCACATATCCATGCATATATCACCCACAATAGGTGCGGCTTTGCCGTTCACCAGCAAGGATAGTTTGCCATGGCCTAAATGACGCATCAAACCGTCAGCGTAACCCACTGACACTACCCCGATTCTCATATTCTTTGTGGCCGTAAAGCTTCTGTTATAACCAACGCTATCACCAGCGGCTACCAACCTTATTTGTGATAAGACTGAACGCAGGCAGGTTACTTGTTCCAGTGTCTGCTTTTGAGTAGGATCGGCTCCGATACCATAAAGTCCAATACCCAACCTGACCATATCAAAAGTTTTGTCAGTAAAACGGAGGATGCCTGAGGAATTCAAAATATGCCTTAATATGTGATGATCAAAGGCCTTGACTATTGAATCACTCATCTGATCGAAACGTTCAATCTGTTCATGGGTAAAACTGTCGAGTTCCGGCTTGTCACTTCCCACAAGGTGTGAAAATACACTTTGCACATAGATCATGGGGTTTGATTGCAGGCGTTGTGTCAGTTCTGGAATTTCCTTTTCTGAAAAGCCCAAACGGTGCATTCCGGTATCAATTTTAATATGAACCTTAATGGGTTTGTTCTGGGGAATAGCTTGTCTCTTAATGGTCTTTTCCAACAGGTTCAAAGCCCTGAAACTAAAGATTTCCGGTTCCAGCTGATGTTTGATCATACTGTCAAATGCATGCTCCTCAGGACTCATAACCATAATAGGCAAGGTGATTCCAGCCTTCCTTAACTCAATCCCTTCATCGGTGTAGGCAACAGCTAGATAATCCACCTGATGAAATTGAAGCATATTGGCTATTTCAAAACCGCCACTGCCATAAGAAAATGCCTTGACCATAGCCATCAGTTTGGTTCCCTTTTTAAGCCTGGAACGAAAGGTGTTCAAGTTATTTATTAGGGCATCCAGGTTGATCTCCAAGACCGTTTCATGGGCCTTTTGCTGCAGTCGCCGGCTAATCTGTTCGAACTCAAACTTTCTCGCCCCTTTTAGCAGAATGGATTGGTTGCTAAAGCCTGCGAATGAGTGGTTTCGTAAAAAAGCCTCTGTGTTGGGATAAAAGAAGCTGTTGGAATCAAAGCAGGATCTTTGTTTTGATATGGCCGAGCCGATACCAATAAAGTGGGTAATATTTTTCTGCCTCAACAGGCTAGCCACTTCATCGTATAAATCCACTTCGTTTTTACCGCTTTGAAGGATATCGGAAAGAATTAACACCTTATCCCGATGTTGGTTTTGTTGATTCAGAAAATCAATGGCAATGCTCAGTGAGTTGAAATCTGAATTATAGGCATCGTTGATAATGGTACAATTATTAACTCCTTCCTTAAGCTCCAACCTCATGGCTATGGGGTTTAAACCCATCATCCGCTCCCTTATCAACTCCTGACTGTAGGATTGCATTAACATAAAACACCAGCAATGAATCGCATTTTCAATGGATGCATCATCGGTAAAAGGTATTTGAATCTCCAGAGGTTCATCAGCAAGTTTGGCCTTTATTTTTGTTGTTTTACCCTGTTTATCAATGGAAATGATTTGAAGGTCATTGGCCTCATTTTTCCCCCAACTGAAGGTCTTAATGTTTTCCAGTATCCCCGAGCGTATGATAACTTCCTGTAACTCCTTATGGTCTGCACTATAGATAAGCTGGTCAACCTTGGTAAAAAGGGTAAGCTTTTCGCCTACTTTTTGCAGGGTACTGATGAAGTTTTCATCGTGGGCCTGACCGATATTAGTAAATATGCCTATGCTTGGATTAATAATCGTTTGCAGGGATTGCATTTCTTCAGGTTCAGAAATTCCTGCTTCAAAAATAGCCAGTTCGTGGGTGGTATTCATTTGCCATACTGACAAAGGAACTCCAATTTGAGAATTGTAACTTTTAGGACTCCTAACGATCTTTTTGTCTTTGCTCAACAATTGGAACAACCATTCCTTCACAATAGTTTTACCATTACTACCTGTAATTCCTACTACGGGAACTTGGAAACTGTTCCTGTGTGCTGCCGAGATTCTTTGGAGGGCTTCCAAAGTGTCATCCACCACAAAGAAATGTGCATCGGGACAGGAATTACAGCGTTCGGCTTGCTTAGAAATAACAAAGATCCGTAAACCGGCAGCGTATAATTTCTCCACATATTTGTGTCCGTCATTCCTCTTACTAACCAGAGCAAAAAACATACAGTTTTCTGGATGGATGAGCCTGCGGCTATCGATCAATATATCCTTAACCCTAACGGAATCAGGATCATTTGAAATGAAATCTGCTTGAATGATTTCAGCGATTTCTTTGCCGGTATAAATTTTGTGAACCACAGTTTGGCTTTTTATAATGCAATGAGTAGCGTTCAGGTTTTGAAAATCCTGAACTAACCCTAGTCTCTTTTTCTGTTATCAGAATTGTGGTTTCCCTTTGAATGATCATTTTCATTCATCAGTCCAAAAGGCAATGGATTCTTGCTCATTTCCTGAAAACGCAAACGGTTTTTATGTATGTCGCTGGCCAGATAAATAGCTTGTCGCATGGCCTTGGCCGATGCCTGATTCTTACCAGCTTTATCGTAAGCGGTACCATGAGCCGGGGAGGTTCTTACCACTGGTAAGCCTGCAGTGAAGTTTACACCGCCATCAAATGCCATGGTTTTAAAAGGAATCAAGCCCTGATCGTGATACATGGCCAGAATAGCATCAAATTTTGAGTATTCAGTAGCGAAAAAAGCATCTGCCGGGAAGGGCCCGAAAACCAGTTTTCCGTCACTCTTAGCTTGTTCCACTGCTGGAATTATAATGTCATTTTCTTCCTGACCCAGCAAACCCAATTCCCCTGCATGGGGATTGAGACCCAGTATGGCAATTTTTGGTTTTTCAATGCCAAAATCCATTGTTAAGGAAGCCTCCAGGGTGTTGAGTTTTGTGAGTATCATGTCTGAAGTGATGGTCGAAGCTACGTCCTTAACAGGTATATGACCGGTAACCGTAGCTATTCTAAGCTTATCATTTACCATCATCATCAGATAATTGTTGCTTTCAAAGCAGGAGCCAAAGTATTCAGTATGGCCAGGAAAATTGAAGGCCTCTGAGTGAATATTGGATTTGTCGATGGGAGCCGTAACCACCACATCTATATGTTTGTCTTTCAGGTCTCTGGTTGCAGCCTCCAACGCTTCAAAGGCATATTTACCAGCAACTTTTGTAGATTTTCCAAACTCAAGCCTAATCTCATCATTGCTGAGGTTAACCAGATTTATTTTGGCATTTCTGGCCTGCTCAGCAGATTTGATTGTATTAAAATTAAAACTGTTGAAATTCAGGCTCTTGCAATGGTATGACAATACACGTGACAAACCATAAATGACGGGTGTAAACATATCCAGCATGCGTACATCATTCAAGGCCTTCAATATCACTTCATAACCTATGCCATTTAAATCACCGTGGGTGATACCAATCCTTATTTTTGGGTCTCTGTTTTCACCTTTTGTCATAATCTGATCTTTACTTTGCAAAAGTAAGTTAAAATAAGTCTTTATCCATTTTCAATTGCAGGGGTGTTGAGTCATCTAATCATGTCAGCCTGATGGGCCTGTATTGTGTTTTCACATATCACAATATCTGAGGCCTAAGGCAGGTTCCCTACCCGAAAAGTATAACGCAAGGCTTCGCCAAAGTCATATGGAAAAAGGTGAATTAATTCTCCATCCAGGGTATGTATGGCTATTTTACCATTAATACCCATTTTTTCGGGTTCACTTCGGTAATACCACCAATGCCTGTTCATGCCATCTTCCATTTTATCAGTCAAAATAAATGAGTAACATCCGGTACTGAGCTTGATAGTGTCATTATAGGTAGTGCTATCTGCCAAAGTCATTCGTTCATATAAGATGCCACCATTTTCGTTGGTTATTGTGTACGCATTCTCAACAGCTCTGCCCTTATTATTAGCTTCAATGTGTATGACAAATGATTCGGGTAACTCAGGAGGTATTTGTATCCCAGACATAGCTAAGTTATTGGCTTGGTAGTCATCGGTAACACCATTGGCTTTGTCCAAAACAACTACAAACTTTGAATATTTATTGAGGCCTTTCCATGAGGGAGCAGGAAGCCAGACTTCAGTTTGTTCAAGAAAATCCAGCTCGCCAGTCCAGTGATAAGTTGATTTTTCACCATTTTCTAATCCATAGCTGATATCAAGGCTTTGTAAACTATGTCGACCTGTATTTTGAATAATAATCCTCGGTGACCCGCAAATGGGATTAATCCTGCTATAAGAATCCTTTTTACTCGGGCTGATAATATCCACAATGCGGGCATCCGTATCAAAAGATGGCGGGCCAAAGCTAAATAGCTGATGCGACATTCTGTACTCACCATTGCGTTCACCATTATCTTTATACATCTCGATGGCATAGTCAATCAGAACGCTATCTCCGGGTTTTACTTTGTCGGTAATTTCAAAATCGTATTCGTCCACTTTTGTTCCTGGACACCAGCCTGCCCTGTCGAATGGCCAGGTGCCTCCCTGAGGATAGATGGGATTAAAGCCGCAATCTGTCCAGACCTGCCAACGGTATAATTCCCATTCATTGACGAAATACATATGGGTTTTGGGGTCCCATTCACAACAATTACGGGGGCCATTATGTCCATGCCCTGATATGCGTGCCCGTAGTTTAAATCCAGAGGCGTTTTCGTTCAATAGAACTTTTTTTGGCGGAAGCACCGAATCTGTGGCCAATTGTCCATATTTATAAAGTCCGGTGGGATACAGGTTTTCAATCTGCATAACCTCACGCACTGGTGTTCCTTTGATGAAAATAAATTGCATATCCAGTAATTCCTGATTGTTCCCTGAAACAAGGTCGACTTCTCCACTTAGTAAGGGTGCATATTCTGTTACATCATAAAACCATTTCCACCCTTTTTCACCTCCCATTTTGAGTCTTTTGCCATAAGGAGTGACAAAACTTCCCAATTGAAAGTGCTCGGATGTGTCTCCGTCGGGTACTTTTACATAGGTTTGGGTAATATAATCCCATTCTCCGCATGGGTATTTATCACCTTTGGTGGCAGAATCGCATTTAAGGTGACGAACCATAAGTATCTTTTCCCAGCTATTATCTGCATCAGGAAATTGAAATGTGCCTGTGTATGGCGCACCCCATCCTTCAGGTGAAGGGTCTGAAAATGAAAAGGTTTGAACGATAATTGTATCGGGTTCTGAGGCATGAATCAAGGGTGCCATCAAACAGTATAGCAAGGCTAATACAAATGGTTTCTTCATCTGTAATTTGGTTTATTTGGGTGTCAAATGTAGTGATATTCAAAATATTTTGGACTTTTGCAGTCTAAAGATTAGCATTGCATTATGGCCACTTCGAACTTTGTCGATTATGTAAAAATTTACTGTCACTCAGGAAATGGCGGATCAGGATCTGTGCATTTTCGTCGTGAGAAGTACATCCCCAAGGGAGGGCCTGATGGTGGTGATGGCGGCAAGGGAGGTGATATACTGATGGTTGGGAACAGCCATATGTGGACCTTGCTACACCTGAGATATACCAGACACCTGAGAGCTGATCATGGAGAATCTGGTGGTGCACAAAGAAGTACAGGTGCCAATGGTGAGGATATTATTATCCAGGTTCCCCTGGGAACCATAGCACGTGATAATGAAACAGGTGAAGTTATTGGTGAGATCACAGAACACGACCAGCAATTTGTTCTCTTACAAGGAGGAAAAGGTGGTCTGGGAAATGATCATTTTAAGACCTCCACTAATCAGGCTCCCAAATATGCCCAACCCGGTGAGGAAGGCCTTGAAGCATTTATTCTGTTCGAATTAAAAATACTTGCTGATGTGGGCTTGGTTGGTTTTCCCAATGCCGGGAAATCTACCCTATTGTCAGTGGTGTCAGCAGCTAAACCTGAGATTGCCGATTACCCTTTTACCACACTCAGACCTAATCTCGGAATAGTAGGGTACAGAGATAGTAAATCCTTTGTCATGGCTGATATTCCTGGAATTATTGAAGGTGCCCATGAAGGAAAAGGCCTTGGTTTGCGTTTCCTAAGACATATTGAAAGGAACTCCATTCTGCTTTTTCTGGTGCCTGCAGATAGCGATGATATAAAAAAAGAATATCACATTCTCCTCAATGAGTTGAAACAATACAATCCTGAATTGCTGGACAAAGCAAGAATACTGGCTGTTTCAAAATCAGATATGCTGGATGAAGAACTAAAGGAAGAAATTCAAACGGATTTACCCGATGTCCCAGCCGTTTTTATTTCATCGGTAGCCCAAATTGGTTTACAAAAACTAAAAGATATGATTTGGGTGGCTTTGGCTGGTGAGTAGAATGTTATCACCCAACATTTCAGACACTAATCGAGTCCCGTAATATTATTCTTAATGGCAAACTTGACCAGATCAACCGTGGTTTTCAGGTTGATTTTCTTCATGATATTATTTTTATGAGTCTCCACCGTTCTGACACTAATAAACAATTGGAATGCAATGTCTCGGTTCGACATACCTTCAGCGAATAGCTTCAATACTTCCATCTCGCGTGCAGAAAGCTCTTTTTGTCGGTTCTCCTTTTCCTGCTTATCAATGTCCTGGTCAGTTAAATAGCTGTTGAGTAAGATATTGGTAATGGTTTTTGCGTAAAACTCATAACCATTGCGTAAGGTATAAATCGCTTCAAGGATTTCTGAGCGGTTGGTATCAGGACCCAAGTGCCCTTTGATGCCTGCCTTGATGATTTGAAGGATGAATTTTTCATCCCTAAACATAGATAATACCAATACTTTTATCTTCGGGTAACGCTGCATCAGTAGTTTGATGTCGCTTACATTATGGCTATCTGGACTGTAAAAGACGGCTATCACTACATGGATAAGTTCCTTTGATAGCAATTCGCTCAGGTCAGCGATGCTCCTGTTGCAACATTTTATTTCAATGTCATCAGCATCTTTTAAAAGCGATTCCATTGCGTCACATACAACCGGGTGTTGGTCTACCAGGGCTACCTTTATCATATTCCAATATCTGGGATAGATTTTTGTTGATGCGAAAATACAAAATGCATGCAAACCTCAAACTTTAGTATGCTTAAATGCAGTGGAGCTTTATTTGCTATACCAGCTGTTGATATTGTGGATACTGAGGACACTATGCATACTGTGGCTGCTAAAGATATTCTGCTTGCTATGGTGATCTATTAAAAGAGGCTAACCAACAATTATTTAGCCAACCCTTATGCCCCTATATTCCCCTATATCTCTTATACTTCCAAACCCCTATACCTTTAACCTTATTACATTTATTGCCTGCTACACCACAAGCCATATACCCCTAGTGAACATTGGAAGACCAAAAGAGGGGCAGTACTTAGTTTATCTTCTCGTATTTCAATGTAACTTTGTTGGAAATATTCAAGAAGTATGGCAGTGAATCAATCCCGAAAATACCTGAACCAACTGGAGCTTATCAATAATATTTCTGATCTGACCAAGCAAAACAAAGGAATCGATGAGACCTTGCGTCAGATTGTTGATTCATTGCCTGAACTTAAAACAGCATCTACTTCATTATTTATTCGCATCATTTTCAATAAAACAGAATATAAAACCAAAGGCTTTGATGACGCCAATAATGGACAGGAAAGAAATTTTGTAACCACCAAAGGCAACCTGGGTTCCCTTCAGATATATACCAGGGTCAATAAACCAGTTGACGATATAAAACTAAAGGATGAACAGAAGAATTTCCTGAGCAGTTTTGAAAACATCCTGTTGCGTTATTTAAATGCCATCGAACGAAAAGAGCATAAAAAACCCACCATTCCCGAGAACAATGGAGAGCGCTTTCATGGAACCATTAGCGATGAATTCCTGCAGAAATTCTTAAATATAAATACCTATAACCGAGATGTATATCATGATCTAATGCCCTTCAAGGTAAAGGAAATCCTTCTGATATCAAGCCTGTATGATGCGTATGCCATTGAGAAAGAAGGCCGTTTTTCAGAGCATATGTTGGGGCAGTATGGTCAGTTAAACCTGACTACTTTTCCTCGTATTACCGGAGCTTCAACCGCCCAACATGTATTTGAATTGCTTGGAGAAAGACACTTTGATCTGGTAATTTATATGGTGGGTGTGGAAAAACAACAACCCCTTACAGTAGGCAAAAAAATCAAAGCGAAGTACCCCTATCTGCCCATATTTCTTCTCCTGAATAACAGGACCGATGCCTCTTTTTATATTGATCAGACACCCAAAATCCCCTTTATCGATAAGGTTTTTACCTGGAATGGCGATGCCAATATCTTTTTTGCGATGATTAAATTACTGGAGGATAAGATCAATGCTGAAAATGATACGAAAAAGGGACAGGTACGCATGGTTTTGGTGGTGGAAGATACTCCTGCATACTATACCCGATACCTTTCCTTCCTGTACAGGGTTGTGATGGAGCAGACCAAAAGAATTATCGATGATGTGGGCTCTGATGAGCTTTACAAGGTGCTTAGAATGAGGGCCAGGCCGAAAATACTGCATGCCTCTAGTTTCGAAGAAGCTACCAAAATATTTAAGAAGTATCGTGATTATATGCTGTGTTTAATTACCGATGTAAAGTTTCCCAGAAAAGGGAAAATCGATGAAAATGCAGGACTAAAATTGCTGGATTTGGTGCAGTCTGAAATAAAAAATTTACCAACCATACTTCAATCTGCGGATTCCTCCTTCTCTGCGGTGGCTGAAAAATATGATTCATTATTTATCCATAAGCAATCGGAGACTTTATATCAGGATATACACCACTTTATCACCAACTATCTGGGCTTTGGTGATTTTGTATTTAAAGATGCTGATGAAAAAACCATCAGTACGGCATCCAATTTAAGAGCATTTGAAAAGCAACTAAAACTAATTCCTGACTCGTCTCTTGTATTTCATGCCAGCAGGGATCATTTGTCCATGTGGCTGATGGCCAGAGGAGAAATTCGTGCAGCCAGTGTGCTCAACCCTAAAAAGGTGAGCGATTTCAGCAATACGGATGAGCTTCGCCATACCATTCTGGCTTTAATAAAGGAACATCGTAACGAGCAGGATTCTGGAAATATCCTGCCATTTTCTGAAAGTCAGGAGATTCAGGAAGATAATATCTACACCCTGGCCGATGGGTCCCTTGGAGGTAAGGGAAGGGGTTTGGCATTTATCAATGCCTTAATTAATAAATATGATTTTGATCGCTTTCTTCCGGACATAAAGGTTCGAACACCTAAAACTTTTGTGGTTGGCGTTCAGGAGTTTGAACATTTTGTAAAAATCAATGAACTTGCAGACCTTGTTTTAGAAGCTGATTATAAAAAAATAAGGAAGGTTTTTTTCGAAAGCACCTTGTCCGAATCACTAAAACAGCGCTTAACTGCATTGCTGAACATTATCAACAGGCCCATTGCAGTGCGCTCATCAGGCTTGTTTGAGGATTCTCTTACCCAGCCCTTTGCTGGCATATTTGAGACCTATTTGCTGCCTAACAATCATCCCGATCCGGTCAAAAGACTGGAACAGGTTTGTGGTGCCATTAAACTGGTGTTTGCATCTGTGTTTTCCAATACAGCCAAGGGCTATGTAAAAGCCATCGATTACAAACTGGAAGAGGAGAAAATGGCCGTAATCATTCAGGAAGTGGTTGGTAATCAATTTGACAATTTGTTTTACCCACATATCAGTGGTGTAGCACAATCCTATAATTTTTATCCATTTGCTCATATGAAACCTGAGGAAGGATATGGAGTTGCCGCTGTTGGACTTGGAAAGTACGTGGTAGAAGGTAACCGGGCTTATCGCTTTTCTCCCAAATATCCTGGTACAGAAATCAATTCTCCAAAAGACCAGTTTAGAAACTCTCAGGTGGAGTTCTATGGGGTGGCCATGGATAAGAAAGATATCGACCTCTTGGAAGGAGAATTTGCCGGTTTGCGGACTGAAGAAATCTCTACCGCCGAGCGACATGGAGCATTGAAGCATTGTGCCTCTGTGTACAATCCTGACAGCCGAAGTATTTTCCCTGGATTGGCTAAAGCAGGCCCACGTATTGTAAACTTTGCCAACGTATTACGTTACAACTATATACCTCTGGCCAAAACCATTGACCTGGTGCTGGCATTGGGAAGGGATGCCATGGGCACAGCAGTGGAGATTGAATATGCTGTTGATCTGAACAAGGATAAGGATGGTAAGGCTTCTTTCTATATTCTTCAGATTAAACCCCTGATTGCAGAGGTGAAGGACTGCAAAATTGATATGAAAAAGGTTGATGACTCGAGCTTGATCCTTTACTCAGAAAAAGGTATGGGTAACGGACATCTGGATCATATGACCGACTTAATTTATGTGGATACTGCTGTTTTCGACAAATCGAAAACGGTTGAGATGGCCCATGAGATAGAGCAACTCAACAATTTAATGCAACAGGAAAAAAGACAATATGTGTTGATTGGACCAGGCAGATGGGGTACCAGAGATCCATGGATCGGTATTCCTGTCAAATGGCATCAGATTTCCAATGCAAAAGTGATTGTGGAAACCAGTCTGGATGAATTCCCATTGGATGCATCATCCGGCTCCCATTTCTTCCATAATGTGACCACCATGAATGTCGGATATTTTACGGTTCAACCCGAAATGTCCAGAGCCTTTATACAATATGATGTTTTTGAGAAACAGGAATTAATTCGGAAAGGAAAATATTTCCGACACATCCGTTTTGAAAAACCCTTCCATGTGAAAATGGATGGCAAACAACGCCTGTATATTATTCATAGTTAATAGTCAATCTCACAAAAGCTGTTCGGGATTTATAATCCCGACCAAGTATTCTGTGGATTTTCAATCCACCGCTCTATTGTTGTAAACTTGACAAAGATTATCCCAAAAACACCCTCCAATTTAGAAATGCTGATACCCACCTCACTGCCTCAGAATGAGAGCAAAAAAGCCCCGTAGTTACAGGCGAAACTGAACATATGCAATAGAATCAATATAAATTGAAACTCTAATCTATTGATTTTCTGATTGTAGTATAAACGGCTTATTCCTAATCCATTAGACGAGGCTTATTTTCCTAATTTTATGGTCAATATTTCAATATTTCTTTGTTACTATATTAATCCTGAGTTAATATGAATAAAATACTTGAGAAGGAGTTTTTTTCTAAAAACGTGGTTCAGATTGTTTTAGAAGCTCCAGAAATTGCAAAATCCCGTAAACCGGGCCATTTTGTTATCATAAAAATGGGCAAAAAAGGCGAACGCATACCATTAACCATAGCCTCAGCAGATGCAGCAAAAGGAACCATTACACTGGTGGTCCAAAAGGTTGGGGTTACCTCTGCGAAGCTGGCTGAACTGGAAGTTGGCGACAGCATCACAGATGTGGTGGGTCCCCTGGGAGAGGCCACACATATCGAGAATGTAGGAACCGTATTATGTGCTGGAGGTGGTGTAGGCGTTGCTCCCCTCTTACCCATCGTCGAAGGCTTTAAAAAGGCTGGAAACCGTGTGGTGACCATATTAGCGGCAAGAACCAAAGATCTGGTAATCCTAGAAGAACAAATGCGAGCCTTCTCTGACGAAGTTATTGTAATGACCGATGATGGGTCCTATGGTAAAAAGGGTTTGGTAACTGCAGGCATGGAAGAAGTTATCGATCGAGAAAAAGTGAATCTATCAGTAGTGATCGGCCCTGCTGTTATGATGAAGTTTGCTGCTTTAACCACAAAAAAATACAATATTGAAACTTATGCCAGCCTCAACACCATTATGGTAGATGGAACCGGAATGTGTGGCGCTTGTAGAGTTAGTGTGGGTGGCAAAACTAAATTTGTCTGTGTGGACGGTCCTGAATTTGATGCCCATAAAGTGGATTTTGATGAGATGCTATCACGCTTGGGAGCATACAAAGACCAGGAGTTGAAGGATTATGAGAATTTTTTAAAACTACAAACAGCTTAAACCATGGAAGACATAGTAGCATATTTAAAAGCTGAAAGAGGACAGGATTGGAGAGCTGATCTCAGAAAGTCCATGAAAGCCAAGGAGCGCACCTCGAAGCTTCGTGTAAAAATGCCCGAGGAGGATCCTAATACAAGAAACACCAATAATGTAGAAGTAAACACCGGTTTATCAGTAGAACAAGCTGTTCTGGAAGCCCAGCGTTGTTTGGATTGTCCTGATCCAACTTGTATGCAGGGCTGTCCGGTGGGAATTAATATTCCGAAATTCATTAAAAAAATCGAAACTGAAGATTTCCTTGGTGCAGCATCTGTACTCAAAGAAACCAATGGTTTACCAGCGGTTTGTGGTCGTGTTTGCCCACAAGAGAAACAATGTGAATCCACATGTTTCTATACTGTTAAAATGAAGAAGATTCCAGTGGCCATAGGTTATTTGGAACGTTTTGCAGCAGACTTTGAAAGAGATAGTGGTCAAATGGCCATCCCTGAAACTGGAGATTCCAATAAAATAAAAGTTGGTATTGTGGGTTCTGGTCCCGCCGGACTGGCTGCAGCAGGAGATTTGGCAAAATTTGGTTATGACGTTACTGTATTTGAGGCCCTCCACGAAATTGGAGGAGTATTGAAGTATGGTATTCCTGAATTCAGGTTGCCCAACGATATAGTAGATGTGGAAATTAACAACCTGAAAAAGATGGGTGTTAATTTCAGAATTAACTTCATCGTAGGTAAGACAGCTTCTTTTGATGATTTGAAAGCGGATGGTTATCAGGCATTCTTTGTAGGTAGTGGAGCTGGTTTGCCTCGTTTTATGAATATCCCGGGAGAAAACTACAATGGCATATTTAGTTCCAATGAATACCTGACACGTGTGAACCTGATGAATGCCGCGGATCCGGAATATGATACCCCTGTAATCAGTGGGAAAAACGTTGCGGTTATCGGTGGTGGAAACACAGCCATGGATTCAGTAAGAACCGCCAAAAGACTGGGCGCCGAAAGATCCATGATCATTTACCGGAGATCGGAAGCGGAGATGCCTGCCCGGGTGGAGGAAGTTATTCATGCCAAAGAAGAGGGTATCGAATTCATGAACCTTCACAATCCATTGGAATACTATGCTGATGAAAATGGACGGGTCAACAGCATGAAGATCCAAAAAATGGAATTGGGTGAACCCGATGCTTCCGGACGTAGAAGGCCGGTTCCCATTCCAGGATCTGAGTTTATCGTAGACGTGGATACTGTGGTAGTGAGTGTTGGCGTATCTCCAAACCCTCTGATTCCGGCATCCATGCCCGATCTGGAAGTGACGGATTGGGGAACCATAGTAGTGGATAAAGACAGTATGCAATCATCCATACCTGAACTGTTTGCCGGTGGTGATATCGTAAGAGGTGGAGCTACAGTAATTCTGGCAATGGGTGATGGCCGTAAGGCTGCCGCCGGTATGCATGCCTACATCCAGGAAAAAGTAAAAGCAAATTAATAATCTCAATGAATACTTTATTTAAATCTAAATACCAATCCCATGGCTGATTTAACCACGAAATATCTGGGCCTGACCCTTAAAAACCCTCTGGTTGTTGCGAGTTCTGGCTTAACCAATCAAGTTGATGATATTCTAAAGCTGGAGCAGAATGGTGCATCAGCGGTAGTCCTGAAGTCTATTTTCGAGGAGCAAATTTTACTTGAAGCTGATCACCGCATTCGTAAAGCGGAGGCTGATGGCATGATCTATTCTGATTATTCAGAAACCCTGGACTATATTGATGAGCACATCAAGGAGAAAGAGCTTTCCTCATATATTGACCTGATTCAGGAAGTAAAATCTAAAGTTAGTATACCCGTCATCGCAAGTGTCAATTGTGTGACAGCTATGGAGTGGACAACCTTTGCCCGTCAGATCGAGAAAGCCGGCGCCGATGCTCTGGAGTTGAACATCTTTGTGATGCCTTTCAATTTTGATAAGGCTTGTAATGATAACGAGCAGATTTATTATGATATCATCAGAACGGTTAAAAAGAAAACGGACATTCCTGTGGCGGTTAAAATCAGTCCCTATTTTGCCAACCTGGGTTCAGTAATCATGAATCTTGAGGAGCATGGTGCTGATGCAGTTGTTATGTTCAACCGCTTTTCAAGCCCTGATATAGACATCAATAACCTCAAGGTTACTGCTGCGGATGTGTTAAGTCAACCCAATGAAATGGCCAATACGCTCAGATGGGTTGCCATTATGGGTAAACGTTTGAAAGCCGACATTGCCGCTTCTACTGGTATTCATGATGGAGAAGCCGTTATCAAACAACTACTGGCAGGAGCTACAGTCACGCAAATGGCATCTGCACTCTATAAAAATGGCCCGGAATATCTTATACAGGTGTTGAACTTCATTCATGAATGGATGGAAGGTCGTGGTTATAATTATATCGATCAATTCCGTGGCAGATTAAGCCAATCAGTAACAGAACATCCTGAAATCTATGAACGCATGCAGTTTATGCGTTATTTCAGTGAAATAAAATAAAGTGTAAACTTAGGAACAGAGCCCCATTTAAATAATTAAATGGGGCTTTTTTACTTGAAGAGCTGATTCAGTTGTTTCTTAACCTCTTCAAAATCAGGATTAATTGGAAATGCCAATTGAGGCTTCAAATAATGGAGTTTGTGTGATTTTTTGAATACATCTTCACCACCGCCTGTGATGTTTAACATGATTAAGGCGTCTTTTTCCAGGCTGTTGTTTTTGGCTGCCTCAATTAATGTAGCTGTGGCAATGGCTGCTGCTGGATGAATATCAATGCCTTCAGTTTGTTGAAATAAATCGGCAGCTTCTTTGGCCTCTTCGTTGCTTGCCAATAATACATCTCCTTGGGTATCTTTTAGGGCATCATACAAACCTCCAGCAATTGGGTAGGGTGGTTTTCGATTGGAGAGCACCTTGGCATCTATAGCCTCCACCTGCTGCCTTGCCAATGTGTCATCAAGTGGTAACATGGCTCTTGAATCTGCCTTCCAGGTATCATAAATTGGAGTAAAGGGTTTGTTCTGGGAAACCATTAGTTTCATCTTATTGTTTCCGAACCTGCCATCTTCATTAAAGCGCAGATTGGCTTCCCAGGCAGCTATGGCCCCGGTTCCACTTCCTACAGCCTGAAAATAATAATCCGGTATCTTACCTATGGTAGTTACTGCTGACAGAACGGTGGTTCCCATCCCATCTCTTCTGGCTACATTTTTGGCTCCGCCTTCCGCAACAAAAGCCTCCATCTGACAGGCCAGATTGGATAAATGTATGGCATCAAAATAATCACTTCCGGATTCACTGACAATTAATTTTACGCAATCGGCAATGGGTTCATCAAACCACAAGGCATTAATATTATCTTCCGGAACACAGAGTAACAATGGGATATTATTATCTGAACACACCCTGGCAAAAGCCCTTGCCGTATTACCGGCGGATGCCACTACCAGTATTTTCTTCTCTTTTTCATCCAGTCTGCCGCATACCGAATAAGCTTCAGTTTCTTTGAATGAGCAGGTTTTCATTTGTATGCCTCTTTCAGGCCAATAGCCACTGAAGGTGATCCAAAGGTTTTCAAGGCCAAGTTTTTTTGAGAGCCCTTGACTTTTATAGGTTACAGGAGCATAAGAACCAATAAGAGACCTATGGATGGGGAGCCAATCGGAAAACTGGTATAAACCTCTCGTATTAGGCCCTTTATGTAGTTGATTGTTTTCGTACAGAGCTCTGATTAAACTGGGGTTATTCTCATCGGGGGCATCAAGTAACCAACCACTATCCTCAAATATGTTTCCGGTAGCAATTGATTGGAGTTGATAATTCGTAGGCAAAGGATGCTCTTCCATAAGTGTGAGTTTAAGCTACAAAAATAGAAATATGATAACAGTCTCTAAGCATTTCATCTGCTTCTTTCACATCTTCTCAAATGAATGAGTAAAACCTTCAAAATTTTACTTTTTTAGGAATCCATCCATAGCAAGGCAGCCTCGTTGGTACTAAAGGCCCGGATGTCGATTTCAGGATAATGATTGGCAGCAAAGATGGGTAATACGATAGAGTCGGGTGAATCTGCAACCACTGCAATCTTTAATTTCTTAAAAATGGCTTCATGGCTTTTAAACAACTCCAACAACATTTTAAGTTGCTCGAGGTCTATTTGAAGCTTGCCATCACAGAGGTCATTAATAATTCCCTTGTAAAGCCGTTTTTTTAAATATTCTTCAATGATGAATTCCCAGGAAGTATAGATTTCATGGAAGGTTACTGTTCCGCAAAAACGCCTGTGTATCAGCCCTTTTTCCTTATCTTCAATTAGTTCAATATTAGATGTCACGATACAATTGTTGTTGTTGGATTAGTGGTGTTACGTAGAAATCAAAGTTACGAAAAGCGATTGGATTTGAATACTGCTTCAGGACTCATGAATTGCTAGGCTAAATACTTTAGTTTTGTTTACTGAAATACATCGTCATGAAAAATTTAGCATTAGTTGCCAACGATCCTTGGTTAAAACCTTTCGAAGCTACTATCAATTCAAGGTTTGATAAGGCCAAAAGAAAAGGGCAGCTTTTTTCTTCTGGAAGCAAATCTTTAGCTGATGCAGCCAACGCACATTTGTTTTTTGGGCTGCATTTCACCGGAGAATCATGGGTTATCAGGGAATGGGCACCAAATGCTGAATCCATCCATATCATTGGAGATTTCTCAAACTGGAAACCAGAAGAAAGCTATCGTTTTAAGGCCATCGGTGATGGAAATTGGGAATGTGTACTACCCAAAGAAGCATTAGAACACAAGATGCTATATAAATTGCTGATCTCATGGGAAGGTGGTAGCCATGAGCGACTTCCAGCTTATTGTAGGCGTGTGGTTCAGGACGAAGAAACTAAGATTTTCTCTGCTCAGGTATGGCAACCAGGGAAAACCTTTCAATGGAAGCATAAACAGCCTCCGAAAGTTGTGAACCCCTTAATTTATGAAGCGCATATTGGTATGTCAACCGAAGAGTTTCGGGTGGGGACTTATCAGGAGTTTACCATAAAGGTACTGCCACGAATTGCCAAATTGGGCTATAATATGATCCAGCTCATGGCCATACAGGAGCATCCCTATTATGGATCATTTGGCTATCAGGTTTCAAACTTTTATGCACCTTCCTCAAGATTTGGTACCCCTGAAGACTTAAAAGAACTCATCGATGCTGCTCATGGATTGGGAATCAGTGTGATTCTAGATGTTGTTCACTCCCATGCAGTGAAGAATGAAGTGGAGGGGCTGAGCAAATTTGATGGTACGGATTACCAATATTTTCATGCCGGAGCTAAAGGAGATCATCCCATTTGGGACTCCCGCTGTTTCGACTATGGAAAGGATGAAGTACTCCATTTTTTATTGTCCAATTGCAAATACTGGTTAGAAGAGTTTCAATTCGATGGTTTCCGCTTCGATGGTGTGACCAGTATGATCTATACCCACCATGGTTTGGGCATCGATTTTACCACCTATGATATGTATTACAATGGTGATCAGGATGAAGATGCCTTGGTATACCTAAGTCTGGCCAACCAACTCATTCACCAAATCAATCCAAACGCCATTACCATTGCAGAAGATGTTAGCGGCATGCCGGGGATGGCTTCTCCTGCCTATGACGGAGGTCTTGATTTTGACTTTCGGATGTCCATGGGTGTGGCCGATTTGTGGATAAAAATGATCAAAGAAGTCAAAGACGAAGATTGGCATATGGGTGACTTATTTTATCAGCTAACCAATAAAAGAGCGGATGAACGAACCATCAGTTATGCCGAAAGCCACGATCAGGCAATGGTTGGAGATAAAACGGTTATTTTCAGACTTATGGATTCCAAAATGTATACAGCCATGCACCTCTCGGATACCGACCTTCAGGTGGATAGAGGTATGGCTTTACACAAAATGATCCGCTTGCTGACCCTTACCACAGCTGGTGATGGTTATTTAAATTTTATGGGAAATGAATTCGGTCATCCCGAATGGATAGACTTCCCCAGAGAAGGGAATGATTGGAGTTTCCAGTATGCAAGACGTCAATGGTCGTTGGTTGATGATTCCGATCTGCGGTATTTTTATCTCAACGCCTTTGATGAAGATATGATCCATTGTTTCAAAAAAGAAGAGGTATTGAGCGATACACCCAAAGCACTAATTCAAAACATCGATGATCAGGTACTGGTTATAGAGCGTAGAGGTTTGCTTTTTGTGTTCAATTTTAATCCTTCAAAATCCTTTGAAGATTTTGGTATTGAAACCAGTTTGGGTAGCTATAGCCTCATTCTTCAAACTGATGCAGCTCCCTATGCCGGTTTTAATCGTATCGATGATACAAGACCATACCATACGCTGAGTCACAAAGGCATTCATCTGCTCAAAATATACATTCCGAGCAGAACGGCTTTGGTATTCAAAAAAAAAAAAGTGACTGGTTTGATACCAGCCACTTAAAATGTTTTAGGCTTTTTCCTTTGTCCAGGCACCAAGAATGAGTCCTGTAATGGTCCAGCATACCATAGTATATCCACCGGTAACCCAAGATAAACCATAGGGGCTCTGGGCATACATATTATTGACCATGGTAGGCAGATAAAACAAACCGAAGGCAATTACCAAACCGGTAATGGCTCCTTTCATGGCAGAAGCAATTTGCATTTTCATAAATACCCAGGCCAATACATAAACACTTATGGCGGTGGCAATTATATTGCTGATCCACAATCCGGCACCCGGAGGATTTGCTTCAACAAACTCGGCGGTTAAACCCACATAACCCAGCCAAAGTTCTCCAAAAATAGGACCATACCACAGAAATCCCATGGCGAAAAAAACAATCACACTAACCCATACAGCTGCATGGTTCATTTTCAATTCTTTCATAGCATTAGTTTTAAAACAGTATTAATGGTTTATGGTGAATATTATACATGAGTTTTTTATTTCTTCTCCCAACTAACGATGCAACCTCCTTTGCACTGTTATTTTAACAGTCCGAGTATCATGCTATTATTATTTGTCCCCAAAGTTAATTTTTTTGATCTGTAATAACAAATAATTTAGAAACATTATAAATAACCTTAAAAAATTGTATTATTTTTGTGCCCAAACATTCGTAATACATACTGAAATGCATATAGAAAAAAATACTGTTGCTACCTTATCGTATAGCATGCACATCGACAAACCGGATGGCGAGTTGGTGGAATTGGCAGATGAGCAGCAACCAAGAGAGATGATATTTGGTTTTGATAGCCTCATACCTGGGTTTGAAAAACAAATGATGCAAAAGCAATTGGGTGAAGAATTTAGTTTCGTTGTCCAGCCTGAAGAGGCTTTCGGTCACTACCGCGACGAAATGCTGGTAGATGTTCCCAAACAGGCTTTCATAATCAATGGTGAGTTGAGAAACGATTTGTTGTTCCTGGGTAATGAAATATCCATGATGGATAATCAGGGCAATCCAATCAAAGGTAAAGTGCTGGAAATTAACGAGGAAAAAGTGAAAATGGATTTCAATCACCACTTATCAGGCAAGAGATTGTTTGTAAAAGGTAAGGTGATGGGCATACGCGAAGTAACCCCTGAAGATTTGCAACCCAAAGGAGGATGTGGTTCAGGATGTGGTTGTGGTAGCGGTCAGAAAGAAGAATCGGCTGGCGGTTGCTGCTCCAGTGGCAGCGGTCACGAACACCATCACCATGGTGAAGACGATTGTCAGGTATGTGGCAATCCTCCTGAACAACAAGGACAAGGCATCGGTGGATGCCAATGTGGATAAGACTTCATTTTATTTTTAAGGCCAGGCCTCAGTACGATCAGTACTGAGGCCTTTTTTTTCGTTTATTTTCCGGGTTGGACCGGTCTATCGTGATGCCAGCACCTGTATTCGTTACTTGGGGTTCATATTTACTGTATAAAAAGTAAAAAGTGTAAAATTATTTAACACTTGACAAAGCCTTGTTTATCAGCAGTTAGTACACCAGGTGTTAAAAAACTTTACAATTTCATTCATTTTGCCAATGACATAAAAAATCCTATAAAGCATTACAAAACAGCACGATACATCTTTTGGCACACAGATTGAAATAGGGTAGGCAACATTTTATTTGATTATTCTAAAAAAATCTGGAGGATATAACGATGCAAAAAAGAGTATTACTAGTAGATGATGAGTCATCTTTGAGAAGATCACTGACCCTGAGCCTGAATCAGGAAGGTTATGATGTGGAACCATGTGACAATGGAATCTGTGCACTGAAAAAAATGGAAGTGTACAAAGAAAATAACATTAGCCTGGATACCATAGTACTGGATGTCCGTTTGCCTGATATTGATGGCATTTCACTTGGTAAGATCATAAAATCCAAATACCCTGAAACCGCCATCGTTTTTATTTCAGGATATACAGATACTGCCAACCAGCGTGAGATAGAAGGTCTCAACAGCACTTCATTCTTACAAAAGCCATTCAGTATCCAGGATCTTACCTACCAATTTACGGAACTTTCAAAGGTAAAATCAACCGCAACCCAGGTGGTTGTTGGTGAAGATGCTGCCACTCAGCAGTCAGTATCAGCCTATGCTTTGATTAAATTAAACAAAGAAGCTGATTTCTTCGAAACCCATCGCAAACTGTATTTCATGGACAATGTGCTCTACTGTGATGCAACCAAAGGCGATTATGATATCTTTCTGCTCATGCAATCAGCTTCCATTGAAGGATGCAAACATTTCTGCAGCACTTTAAAAGACGAAGTTGAAGGTATTGATACTGTCGATTTTCTCGAGGTGGGCATGCCAGTATTGGAAAGCAGCCTTCAAAATGTAATCAATACAGTTGAACAGCATAAATCAGATGAAAATATAATAGCTGACAATCCAAGAGACCTCAGCCAGAAACTCTGCTCCTACGTACTTCTTGAAATTGAAAGGGAAAAATTAGATAAAGTCTATCCCATACTACGCCTCAACGAAAACATCGTGTACTGCGATTATACCTCAGGCAAATACAATCTGGTTTTGATGGTAGCAGGCGATTATTTCTCAGGAATCGACAAATTCATTGAGAACAAAATCGCCAACCTTGATGGTGTACTTAAGGTGAAAGAATACCCTGTAATCAATTTATTCGAGATGTAAGTTAAACAGCTGAGAACCTATGACAGTACTACCACAATACGATCTGGTCGTACCCATATTATCCTTCAATTGATGGGCTGAGCGAATTGAAGACCACACCCTGGCGGGCCGTGTGCTTCAGTTGGCTCAGTTTGTTGTTTTCGGATGGTTTTCAACAAAACAAAATATTCATGGAAGTAGCAGAGAAAAAAGAAGTCAATGCTTTTAAAAAGGATTTAATTGCCAAAAGGAACCAACAGGGATCGTTGATTCCTTTGCTACAGTCGGCTCAGGATTCCTATGGTTATATACCTGAAAAGGCCATTCATTATATAAGCGAAATTGTAAACATTCCTCCTTCAGATATTTATGGGGTGATTACTTTTTATGCCCAATTCCGTTTGCAGCCTTTAGGGGATAATGTCATTAGGATTTGTGAAGGCACAGCTTGCCATGTGAATGGAGCCAAAAGTATCCTAAGTGTATTGCAAGAGGAATTAAACATAAGCGTAGATGAAACCACAGATGATGGAAAATTTACGCTTCAATCAGTGGCCTGCCTTGGTTGCTGTTCATTGGCACCGGTGATTATGATCAATGAGGAAACACACGGTAACCTCACAGCAAAATCCTTGCGTAAGATTATCAAACAATATAAGAGAAACAACAAAGGGGAGGCAAAACAATGAAAGAAATAAAAGTAGGATTGGGAACATGTGGCATCTCCGCAGGAGGCGAAGCCGTATATAATGAGATCAAGCAAGAAGTTGAAAGCCTTCATTTGGATGTGGAAGTTAAGGAAACCGGTTGCATGGGCATGTGTTACGACGAAGTGCTGGTGGAAGTGGTTGACGACGCAAAAAAATATTTGTATGCCCATGTGGATGCAGAAAAAGCCAGAACCATTGTTCGTGAACATCTCATCGAGAAGAAACCGGTCAAAGACTGGATTGTGAAATCAAACGATGTCATCATTGAAGACAACTTCCTGGAAAAACAAGAGCGTATTGTATTGCGCAATTGTGGGGTAATCGATCCCACCAGTATCGAAGAGTATATTGAGCGCAATGGCTATGATGGTATCCAAAGAACACTGGGTAACTATTTACCACTCGACGTTATCGATATCATGATTAAATCAGGTATGCGTGGCCGTGGTGGTGGTGGATTCCTTACCGGTTTAAAATGGAAATTCGCTTACGAAGCTCAGGGTGACAAAAAATACATTATTTGTAATGCTGATGAAGGTGACCCTGGAGCATTTATGGATCGCTCAGTGTTGGAAGGGGATCCTCATGCAGTACTTGAAGGCATGATGATCGCAGCTTATGCCATTGGTGCTGATGAAGCCTATATTTATTGTCGTGCTGAATATCCGCTGGCCATCAAACGCTTAAAGCTGGCCATCCAGCAATGCCACGACAGAGGTTTCCTGGGTAAAAATATATTTGGCACATCCATGAATCTTGAAATAAAAATTAAAGAAGGTGCCGGAGCATTTGTTTGTGGTGAAGAAACTGCACTCATCGCATCCATAGAAGGAAAAAGAGGTGTGCCTCGTATCCGCCCACCATTTCCAGCGCATAAAGGTTTATGGGGTAAGCCAACCAATATCAACAATGTGGAGACTTTCGCCAATATTCCATGGATTATTTTAAACGGACATGAAGCCTATGCCAGCTTAGGTACTGAGAAAAGCAAAGGCACTAAAGTATTCGCTCTGGCAGGTAAAATTGCCAAAAGTGGATTGGCAGAAGTCCCCATGGGGATGACCATCAATGAAGTAGTATTTGATATCGGTGGTGGTATAAAGGACGGTCGCGAATTTAAAGCTGTACAGATGGGTGGCCCATCAGGCGGTTGTATCCCGGCAAGTATGGGAGATCTTAAAATCGACTATGACGAGATTACCAAAACAGGAGCCATTATGGGTTCAGGTGGTATGATTGTACTCGATGAAACCACCTGTATGGTTGATTTGGCCAAGTTTTTCCTCGACTTTACACAGAATGAATCTTGCGGCAAATGTACTTTCTGCCGTATCGGCACCAAACGTATGCTTGAAATTCTGGAACGCATTACCATGGGTGAAGGAAAGATTGAAGACATAGATCTGCTGGAAGACCTGGCAGGCAAAATTAAGAGCAGCAGTTTGTGTGGATTGGGACAAACAGCTCCTAATCCTGTGCTCACCACGCTGAAGTATTTCAGAAAAGAATATGAGGCCCATATCATTGATAAGATATGCCCAGCCCATAATTGTGCAGCCTTGCTTACCTACCTGATCAATGAAAACAATTGTACCGGTTGTACCGTTTGTGCAAAAAAATGTCCTGTTGATGCAATCAGCGGTGGTAAAAAAGAGGTTCATTTTATTGATCAGGAAGCCTGTATCAATTGTGGCCAGTGTTATGATGTATGTAATTTCAATGCAGTTGTAAAAGCCTAAGGGGAGGAAATACAATGAAAGAGATAAAAGTAACCATTAACGGAAAAGAGTTAACGACCACCACCGGTAAAACCATACTTGAAGTGGTTCGTGATAATAATATTGATCAAATTCCAACCCTATGCCACGACGACAGGATTGAGCCCTATGGTTCCTGTTTCCTTTGTGTGGTTGAAGTGGAAGGTATGAATCGTTTTGTGCCATCCTGTTCAACACCCATCGCTGAGGGTATGGTCATCACCACCAAAAATGAGGCAATTGAAAGCTCAAGGAAAACTTCTTTGGAGCTTATCCTGTCTAACCATTATGCAGATTGTATCGGGCCTTGTATCGATAACTGTCCTGCCAGTGTGGATGCCCAGGGCTATATTGCCTTAATCTCCATGGGAAAACATCAGGAAGCTTTGCAATTGATTAAAGAAAAGAACCCATTACCACTTTCCATCGGTAGGGTTTGTGTAAGAAATTGTGAAGATGTATGTCGCAGATGCTATGTGGATGATCCCATTGCCATTAACTATTTAAAGCGCTATGTAGCTGATGAAGATCTGGAAAAACAATGGTCTCCTGTATTAAAAGACAGTACTGGTAAAAAAGTGGCTATTATAGGAGGTGGACCTGCTGGTCTCACTGCAGCTTACTATCTGAGCCTTGAAGGTCACTCCTGTACCATACTCGAGAAATTACCCAAACTGGGTGGTATGTTGCGTTATGGTATTCCTTCTTACCGTTTGCCGAGGGAAATTCTTGACAAAGAAATCAAATGGATCACTGATCTGGGTGTTGAGGTGAAAACCAATGTAGAGATGGGTAAGGATTTTTCTGTTGACAGTCTGAAAGCAGAAGGTTATGATTCCATCTTCCTGGGTGTTGGAGCACATAAAGCCAGTAGTATGCGTCTGGAGGATGAAGATGAGATTGAAGGTGTATACCGAGGAATTGATTTCCTCAGAGAAATTGAAATCGAAGGAAAAAGAAAACTCACAGGTACCGCAGTAATTGTTGGTGGGGGAAATACAGCTATCGATGCTGCCAGAACCTCCCTGCGATTGGGTGCCGATAAAGTTAAAATAGTTTACCGCCGTTCAGTAGATGAGATGCCTGCGCACCATGCCGAAATAGAGGCCGCTCAGGAAGAAAACATTGAAATATTGATATTGACCAATCCCAAATCCATCATTTCCGAAAACGGAAAACTTAAAGGGATTGAGTGCCTTAAAATGGAGTTGCAGGCATCCAAGAACGGTGGCAGACCACGACCTGTTCCTGTGGAAGGATCAGAATTTATTGTCGACTGTGATTACCTCATCGGAGCCATTGGTCAGGCTGTGGATACCAGCTATCTGAACAAAGAAGCCATAGAAGAGGTAAAACAGGAAAGTTGGGGTACCCTCATAGTGAACGATGAAACCATGGAAACTTCGATGCCAGGTGTATTTTCTGGTGGTGATGTGGTGACAGGACCATTAACAGCTGTGAGTTCCATCGGTCAGGGTAGAAAAGCTGCCATGGCCATGAATGAATACCTGAATAAGGGCAAGGCCAAGGGTGCTGAATTTAAATTCTTTAGCTTTAAACATAAGCTTGGCAATTTAACCGAGGGTGAATTCTCACATTTTACCAAAGCTCCAAAAACCAAAATGCCTGAACTAAGTATTGCTGACAGACACCACAATTTTGAAGAGGTAGAGTTAGGAATCACAGAAGACCAGTCAGTGGATGAACCCATGAAATGCCTGGAATGTGGTTGTTCGGAATACTATGATTGTTCATTGCGTAAATATGCTGACGATTACAAGGTAAATATTGCCGATTTCAGTGGCGAGGTGCGTAAGTTTAAGGTAGATAACGGACATCCGTTCATCAGCCTGGATCCAAACAAATGCATCAATTGTGGCTTGTGTATTCGCACATGTTCAGAAATACTTAAAGTGTCGGCTTTGGGTTTTGTTAATAGAGGGTTTAAATCCATCATGAAACCTGCCATGGAGAAACCACTTATTGAGACCAATTGTATCTCCTGTGGTAACTGTATAGATGTTTGTCCAACCGGAGCCATAGCAGAGAAATTCCCTTTCAAAGTCTTGGGAACGCTACCCAAAGAAGATAAATCAACTGTTTGTAACTTCTGCTCACTGGGATGTAACGTAAACTATAAAGTAATCAACGATGAGATTTTCTATATCTCCAATACCACAGATGCAGTTTTACATGCCAAAAATGATGGCTATCTCTGTGTTAAAGGAAGATTTGCCAATCGTTATTTGAGAGGCAATCAGAAAATTGAACATCCAACCATAACAAAAAATGGCCAACATGTGGCCGCAAGCCTGGATGAATCTCTGGTGTATTCTGCCAAAAAGATTCAGGAGATTATAGACCAGCATGGTCCTGATTCTGTAGCTGTTTTTGCTTCACCTAAGATGTCAAATGAAGAGCTTTATCTGCTCCAGAAAATGGCACGTAAGGGAATTAAAACCAATCAGGTTTCGAGTTTCTCAAATCTCTTGAATGATGTTGAAGTAAATGCCTTGAATGAATTGATGGGAGCTACCATATCAACCACTTCCATAGATAAAATTGATAAGGCTGATGTGATTGTAGTGGTCAATTCAAACCTCTCTGAGGAGAACCTGATCATGGAGCTGAAAATCAAAGCGGCACAAAAGAAGGGTGCTAAACTGGTTCTCATCAACTCCAATGAAATCAAACTTACCAAATTCGCTGATTTGTGGCTGGATTCTAAAAAAGGCAGCAATACCATATTGATGAATGGACTGCTGAGAGAAGTGGCTGAAAGGATGGGTGAACAAGATGAAGCATTTACCGATATGGTATCCATTTATGATGCGGAGACCGTAAGTGGTTTCACAAGAATTGAAAGGAGTAAATACCAGGAATTCGTTGAGCTTTTATCTAATCCGGATGACAATGTTGTATTTGTCTATAACATGGACTCTGTTAAGGACAAAGCCAAGAATGATTTGAAAGCCATTGGTAACTTCTTAAGCCTGACCAACCGTCTGGAAAGCGAAAACAATGGACTGATATTACTACGAGAATTTGCCAACTCAACAGGATTGTCAGATATGGGTTGCGACCCATCCATGCTTCCGGGATATGTAAAAGCAGATCAAAAAGAAGCTGTCGAACATATTGAAGAAGTTTGGGACACAGATTTACAAAGCATATTCAAAACTGTTGATCTGAAAAAGAAAATGCTGAAGAATAAAATTAAGGCTGTTGTGATTGTTGGTGAGAACCCACTGGCAGAGAAGGAAAACTTCAAGTACTTCAATGGTTTTGAGTTTAGTTTGGTGATCGACAATTTTAAAACTGCTACCACTGAAGAGGCCGATGTGGTGATCCCAGGTGCTGCGTTTATTGAGCAGCAAGGTTCAGTTACTTCTTGTGATACCATGGTGCAATTTGTCAAACCCGTAATTGCCAGCCAAAATAATACACAGAATTGGGAAGTAATTGCCAAACTGGCCTCTCATTTCTCAAAAGGCTTCGACTTTACAAGTGCTGATGACATCTTTGAAGAGATAAAAATGGTGAACCGTAATTATAGGGATCTGGAAAGAAACGCCTATTGGAACAAACAGCCGGTGAACGCCAATTTCTTTAATGAGAAAGGCAATAAGAGGTTTCTGATGTATGATGCAGGACTTGATCTTTTCATTCAGGAGAAACATGGCTACCACCATTCAGATCAGTATTTCAAAGACAGTATTGAAAAAATGCTGAGTGTTTAAAGCCTGATCTGCCGGCAGAAAATCTATCAAGAATCAGTATTGATTAAGGATTTCTGTTCGTGATTCTGGCCGAGCTGATGGTGTAAATCAGCATATTATGATAAATTTGCGTTGCTGGGTTAAAAACCCGGCAACGCTTTTTTATTTGTTCAGTTGGTGGTAATATATATGCAAACACCATGTTGTTGCTTGGTGGATTTTACCAATAATTGTCAAATAATATTGGGAAAACCATTGAAAATTAGGGCTTATGGAAGAATTATCTAAGTATAATCTGGCCTTTGGTCTGTTTAAAAGTATTGCCATATTTGATCAGTCCAATACCATCGTACTGGCAGGTGAGCAAATCAAACGCTTGTTTAATGATGCGGGCATGGATTTGTTCCAAATGATAACTGACGATCAACCAAATTCAGAGGGATCCCGCTTACTAGAAGTTTTGCAGCAGATCAGATTAGGAAAATTTGAGATGCAAACACATACCTTTTCAAATCTTGATAAGGAGTTCATTCTTTTTCCGGCCAATGCCACTAGCTTCGATAATATTGTTCTTTCAAGCAAGGAAGAAATAGAACAAATTACCAAAATAGAACACGATTTAAAGGAAAGGGTGAAGGAAACGGAGTGCTTGTATAATATAAGCCGGGAATTGGAATCACTTCAGGATCTGGATGTGGTCCTGAATAATTGTGTCGACATCATTAGAAATGGTTTTCAATATCCTGAACAAACCCATGTGCAAATTGAATTTGAAGGCGACGCCTTTGGCTCAGGTGATTTGTATGAAAAAAAGGCCGACCAATGCCTGATGGAGTATATCCTGCGTAACAACAGGAAAAGAGGGTTTATAGCCGTTTGCGATGAAAAGGAAGAACCCTTTTTAGATGAGGAAAAAGCCTTGTTGAAGGAGTTGGCACGGAAACTATCACATGCCATTGAAACACGTGATAAAAGAACTGATCTTGAAAAACGAAAGAAGGTTTTGCTGGAAAAGAATAAAACCCTCATGCGTTTGACCGAGGAGTGCAGAGAAGGACGTGAAAAACTACAAGCTTTCTTCACCGCCATTACCGATAAAATTGTGGTAATCGATCCAGATTTTAATATTATTCTGTCCAATAATAAAGAGGTCGGGGAGAAAGGTAAATGTTACAAGCAATTATTTAATTCTGATACCATCTGTGTAGATTGTCCTGCCAAACAAACCTTCAACAATGGAACGGAAGGTGTTCTCGAGAAACATGATTCATCAACTACGGTTTTACTCAATACCTATCCCATTTTCGCGAAAGACCAGAAAACAGTTGATCGTGTGTTGGAAGTTTGTCGTGATATTACCAAGGAAAAGCAGATGGAAGCGCAGTTGATACAATCCCATAAGCTGGCATCCCTGGGAAAATTGGTGACTGGGGTGGCACACGAAATTAACAATCCCAATACCTTTATTCTGGGCAATATGAAAATTATCCGGGAGGCCTTTTCTGATATCATTCCGGTTCTTGATGCCTATTATACTGAGCATGAAGAATTGAAAATTGCCCGATTACCCTATCAGATATTTAAGGAAAACATCAATATCCTGGTGGAAGATATGGTGAATGGCTCGGTACGCATGAAGAAGATAGTAGAGGATTTACGCTACTTTGCCAAGAAGGATGCCGATGTGCTGGACGAAGAAGTATACATCAATGGTTTGATTGAAAACACAGTTCGACTGGTCAAAAAGCAAATAGGAAAAAACACCAACTTAAATCTGAATCTGGAGGCACTAATTCCTGTTTTCATTGGTAATATTACCAAGTTGGAACAGGTTGTGATCAATATGATTGTCAATGCTTCACAGGCTATTGGCATGGCAAAGGGCGAAATAAGTATACAAACGGTTTATAATAAGGCTGAAGAAAAGGTTAGCATTGTTATCTCCGACAATGGTAAAGGGATGGATGAGAAAACCCAACGCAATATCTTTGACCCCTTCTTTACCACCAAAAGAAACGAGGGGGGGACAGGTTTGGGATTGTCAATCTCCTATGGTATTATAAAAGAGCATGGAGGTCTTATTTCGGTGGACTCAGAATTAAACAAGGGAACCTGCTTTACCATCTCTTTACCAGTTAAAACAAAAGAAGAATGACACGAGTATTAATTATAGATGATAACCAGTCGGTACTGAATTTCCTGAGGATATTCTTGTTGCAATCAGGAAACTTTGAGGTAGATGTTCTTCAGAACAGTGAAGAGGCTTATGAGACAATCGATAAACAACAACATGAAGTTTTGTTGCTGGACATGGATATGCCTGAAGTAACGGGCATGGATATTCTTGAATACATCAACAAAAAAGGATACCAGTTGACTACCGTTGTACTCACCGGAGTTGAAGATATCGATATGGCCATTTCTGCCATGAAACTGGGTACTTTCGACTATATGCTGAAACCTATCAATGAAGAGAAATTGTTGGAGGTATTAGACCGGGCTAGCAAAACATCCGGGCCTGAAGGTTCTGACAAGCCTTTTCCAGTCACTTTTGAACTGCTGAAGCATAAGGAAGTATTCAAAAATATCATCACCCAGAACAATGAAATGATTAAGATCTTTCATTTCGTTGAAAAATTTGCCAATACTGATAATTCAGTGCTGATTTGGGGTGAGAGTGGAACCGGAAAGGAATTGATAGCAAAAGCCATACATGAAATAAGTGACAGGTGTGAGAACAATTTCGTGGCTGTTAATGCAGGTTCATTTGCCCAGGAACTTTTTGTTTCCGAGTTTTTTGGACATGAAAAAGGAGCTTTTACCGGGGCCACCAAAAGTAAAAAGGGCTTTCTGGAAGAAGCCAATGGAGGTACCCTGTTTTTGGATGAAATTGGTGAACTGGATCTCCCTATACAGGTGAAGTTATTACGAGTGCTGCAGGAAGAAGAGTTTTATCGATTGGGTTCCACAAAAAACATCAAGGTTAATGTACGCATCATTGCGGCGACCAATAAGAATCTATTTGATGAGATCAATAAAGGGAATTTCCGTAAAGACCTGTTTTTCAGATTAAATATAAACTCCATCAGTTTGCCGCCTCTTCGTGAACGCCCCGAAGATGTTGAGCTTCTGGCTGACCACTTCCTTGTGAAGTTCAACAGCAAATACAAGAAAAAGGTTAAAAAAGTTTCGGCTCCTGTTAGAAACAGTTTGAAGACCTATGGTTTCCCTGGAAACGTCAGGGAGTTGATGAATATCATCAATAGTGCATTGATTGTAGAACCTACCAATGAGTTGAAGAAGAAATCACTACCCAATTACTTGCTGGATAGCTTGCAGATGAATAATGAATTTGACAGCAGCAACCAGCCACCTTCTTTGGAAGTCGTTGAGAAGGAACACATCAAAAAAGTGCTGGCCTATACTGGTAACAACAAGACAAAGGCCTCCGCCATTTTGGGGATATCCAGAGTAAATCTGATAGCCAAAATCAAGAAGTACGAGCTCTAACCTAATTCCTATCTTTGTAGGAACAAGTTAATGATTGAATGGCTTGAAAACAGAAGTCCTTACTTTCTAATTCGTATAATGTATGATTCCCACAAAGGTTGATGTATACGCTCAGAAGCATTATTTTAATGAAACCTCATTTACGGTATTGATGAAAAAGCGCATTTATCGTGTGCTTCTCATATCCAGTGTTTATGATGCTTTCATGATTGAGGAAGATGGCCGTATTGATGAGCAGATCTTTTATGAGTATATGTCTTTGAACCTTAGGTACCCCCCTGAATTTATCATGGCCAATTCTGAGGAAGAAGCATTCAGCCGATTAGAGGATGAAAACATTGATCTGGTGGTTTCCATGCTTAGTGCTGAAGAAGCAGATACCTTTGAGCTTGCGAACAAAATCAAACACAACTATCCTGAGATACCCATTGTGGTGTTAACCCCATTTTCCAGAGAAGTTCGAATGAAGTTGGAGGATCATAATTATGGGGCAATTGACTATATTTTTAGTTGGTTGGGTAATGCCGATATTCTGATGGCCATTATTAAGCTCATTGAGGATAGCATGAATGTGGAACATGATGTGGAAGAAGTGGGTGTTCAAACCATCATTTTGGTGGAGGATAACATCCGCTTTTATTCGAGTTACCTGCCCAATATTTATAAGATCATTTTCAAGCAATCCAAGTCGTTTATGACGGAAGGACTTAATGAACACCAGAAGATGCTGCGCATGCGTGGACGTCCGAAAATCCTTTTGGCAACGAATTATGAGGATGCCCTTGATTTTTACGAAAAGTACAAAGACAATCTGCTGGGTGTAATTTCTGATATTACTTATCCCCACAAGGGTGTGATAGATAAGGAAGCCGGGATTAAGTTGTTTAGACACATAAAAAAATATGATAAGCTCACACCATTGCTGCTTCAATCCTCTCAGCCGGATATGAAGGCTAAGGTGAAACCACTAAAGGTGGGTTTTATCGATAAAAACTCAAAAAGTCTGGGTTATGAGCTCCGAGAATTTATCAAAGAATATTTTGCTTTTGGTGATTTCATTTTTAAAGATCCCGGTAAAGGTTGGGAAGTAGGCAGGGCGAAGAACCTGCGTGACCTGCAAGAAAAAATATTTCAGATCCCACTTGAGTCACTGCAATACCATATTGAAAGAAATCACTTTTCAAAATGGCTGAGAGCCAGGGCCTTATTCCCGATAGCTGAACTGTTTAAAGCATTTGTCCCTGATGATTTTTCCAATTCCAATGAGATCAGAAATTTTATTTTCGAAACCATTGCCAACTTCAGAATGACCAAGGCCAGAGGGGTTATTTCCACTTTTAACCGGGATACTTTTGATGAATATTTTACTATTTCCAGAATAGGAGAAGGCTCTCTGGGTGGTAAGGCCAGGGGTTTGGCATTTTTGGATTCTCTTATCAAAAGGAATCTATTGTACCACCGCTATGATAATATCAATATTGCCATTCCCAAAACTGTGGTGCTTGGTACAGATATTTTTGATGAATTTATGGAGGTAAATAATCTCTACCCCATTGCTTTGCAGGATGAAGCCAGTGATGATGAGATTCTTGAACAATTTCTGGCAGCCAGTCTGCCCGATAGTGTCCGCGATGATTTATATACCATCATCTCCTTAACAGAGAAACCCTTGGCTGTTCGTTCTTCAAGTTTGCTTGAGGACTCACATTATCAGCCTTTTGCTGGCATTTACAATACGTATATGATTCCCTTCGTGGATGATTATGATCAGATGTTTGAATTGCTGAGTACAGCCATTAAGGGGGTATATGCCTCTGCTTTCTACACCGATAGCAAGGCCTATATGGAAGCTACTTCCAATGTGATTGATGAGGAAAAAATGGCCATTGTTCTACAGACGGTTTGTGGGTCCAAATATGACAATCGGTATTATCCAACATTTTCAGGGGTAGCCCGTTCTATAGATTATTATCCCATACCTCCCGCGAAATCGGAGGATGGTACGGCCAGTATTGCCTTTGGTCTGGGAAAACATGTGGTGGATGGAGGATTGTCGCTTCGTTTTTCACCAAAATATCCTAAAAACGTATTGCAGACTTCCAATCCGGATATGGCCTTGAAGGAAACGCAGAAAGTCTTTTATGCCCTGGATCTGGATCCGTCACATTTTACAGCAACTCCCAATGACAGTAAGAATCTGCTGAAAATGCGGATTAAGGAAGCTGAAAAGGATAATTCTTTAAAACCCATTGCCTCTACTTATGATTTCCATAACCACACAGTAAGAGATGCTTATAATTATGCAGGGAAGAAGATCGTTACTTTTTCTTCGATTTTGAAGCATAACACCTTCCCTTTAGCTGAAATTCTTGAAAGCGTATTGAAACTGGGTGAGCAGGAAATGGGAAAACCAGTTGAAATAGAATTTGTTGTCGACCTGAATGTAGGTGAAGGTGAAGCCACAACTTTTCATTTGTTGCAGATCCGACCCATTGCCTCCCGAACTGAAAGTGTAAATATTGAGGAAATGAAGCTGTTGAAGGAAGATGCAGTAATCATATCAAAAGCTGCTTTGGGTAATGGTATTGTTAAGGATATACAGGATGTGGTTTATGTGAGACCGGAACATTTTGATGCAGCAAAGAATGAGGAAACCGTCGACATGGTGGGCAAACTCAATGATCAGTTTATTGAGAGAAATGAAAACTATATTTTGATCGGACCAGGTCGCTGGGGTTCTTCTGATCCCTGGTTGGGTATTCCGGTAAAATGGCCACATATTTCGGCAGCTCGTTTGATCATCGAATCAGGTCTTGAGAACTACCGGATTGATCCTAGTCAGGGCACCCATTTCTTTCAAAACCTGACTTCCTTCCGAGTGGGATATTTTACCATCAACCCATTTATAGATGATGGCTTTTATAACCTGGATTACCTTGATCAGATGCCGGCAGTTTTTGAGAACGAAACCATCCGACATATACGATTCGAAAAGCCTCTCAATATTCTAATTGACGGCAAAAAAAATCTTGGAGTTGTGCTCAAACCAGAGGTGTCGGAAGAGAAGGTCATGCATTAATAATACAAGCCTAAATTAGCCTTAGGGCTTAGGCAATAAGTTGGCTGGCATACAGGAATGTATGGGCAAAACTCCCAATAGGTCACCCTCCTTAAATCTGTGAAAATCTGAAGCTGGCAAATACACTATGCCATGTTCTTGTGAAAGTGATGAGACATAAGCTCCTGCAATGGGTTCGCCCCAGCTCTTATCCTTAATCTCAACCACATAACCATACAGTTTGAATCCATTATCCCCGGCGATGAATTCTTTGGACAGATGAACACCTCCACCATAGATAACAATCTCGTTGCGTTGTTTATGCTTGGCTACTACCGGGCAGGCAATGGCTACAGCGATATCATCCAAAGCACAGGAACCCAAATGGTATTGCATCACATCGTAATAGACAAAATTACCGGGCCGAATCTCATCAAATCCACTAAAATCTGTGGCAAGACTACAGGAAGGTGTATCACCATAGGATAGTAACACAGGTGAACCCGAATCTTGGTATTGATCTTTCAATGCAGTCATTTGCTTTCTGGCCGATACCATAATGTTAAGTATTTCAGACTGTCCTTTGGCATAATAGGTATGTCCGGCATGTGTTAAAAAACCTTTAAAAATGAGGTGGTTACTGGATCTGATTTGTTGAATCAAGGCCTCAATTTGTTTGTCGTCGCTGCTTAATCCAGTACGGTGGTAACCGGTATCGATCTTAATCCAAACCCCCACTGCTGTGGCAATATTATTCATTAGGGTTTCAATGTGAACGGATGATTCCACCAGAACGGATAGAGTAATCGACCGGCTCAGGTTAACAATTTCATCTATTTCAAGAATATTGAGTGGGAAAGCAATGCAAATATCATCCCAGCCATGGTCAGCAAAGTATCTGGCCATGCTTACTGAGGATACGGTAATGCTCTTCACCCCATGTTTTCGAAAACACTTAGCGATTTCTGCCGATTGGTGGGTCTTAAAATGGGGCCTGAAGATGACATCACTTTTGTTCGCCTTGTGTAGCATTTTTTGCAGATTGCGCTCCAATCTGTCATAATCAACAACAAGTGTTGGTCTCTGTATTTCCATATCAGTTGGTTTCGATCAAGAGTTTTGTTTGCCAACGCCCCTTGGGATGAGTAAGGACAATCAGGTACAGGCCTGTGCTTGTTTCTGGCCTTAGTTTTATCTGGTGGATAGCATCTGGGACACTAAAACTTATGATTTGTTGTTGTACCAATCTGCCGTATGAATCATAAATACTTAAACTTCCTGTGGCAGCGGCTGAGACCGAAGCTCTACATTTGAATGATCCTGATGCAGGATTAGGCCAAATATGAATATCATTTGGACCATAATCAAAATCCAATACATGAGTAGGTATACTGTCAGGGCAAATGGTCATGTGTTCACCCAATAAATAGCGTCCATGGGCAGGAATGCTGCCACTATTCAACTCGTTGGGATAACCAATGGATGGCCATTGGCTAGCCTCAGGCCAAAAATCAGGGGCCTGATCCAAATAATAGCTCGAATCGCTGAGGTCGGAGGTGGCTGGAGGAGTGGTAACCCCCAGAATATTATTCCCATATTCAAAATGTCCTGATCCGGTTAAAAAATACTGCCCATGAAATGGGGAGGTATCGGTGGTTTCATTGCCCACAAAATTCTGTTCCGTGGTCTCCCATTCGTTATTGGTGGTCATGAGCACCCCGTATAATTCAGCCCGGTTTCTGAATAAGGTATTGTAAGGTCCTGATGGACCCCAATAGTGGTCAATGATAATATTCTGGATGATGTTATGTTCAAATAAATTGGCGTAAGCATAATGGCCATGCAATGAAATGTCACCTGAAGCATCAGGAATGGGCTCGGAGCGGATAGGTTCCCTCGAATAATTATAGGAAAACACATTGCCGTTGGCTCCTGTTTTTACCATCATGGCATGCCTCAGATACTTAAAGATATTGTTGCTGATCAGACATTGCCCGCTGTGGTGGCTTATACTTACACCGTAACCCCGGGTACCTGTACCATCATAGGTGAACCCATGATGAAAATAGGAACCCTTAATATGGATGTTGGAACTATGATGAATGGAAATATGACTACCTACACTGGAGTCACTTTCCACGCCTTCCACAAGACTATTAACTGCAAAATTGTAGTAGATGTTTGAGCCAGCCTGATCCAAAACCTGATCCATTCGTTTTATTTTAAGGCAGCTGATGCCTGTGTTTTGAATGGGGTTCACCCACCGTATCCTGGGATGTAGATCCGCTGAATATGAGTACCGCAAGGCATGGGTAAAGAAAAGACTATCCCCACTAACCCTGTCAATTTGCAGCATCTGTCCCACGACATTTTGGGCCCATGATATGGGTGCAATATCCCAATCGCCGTTGTCTTGTAACAGTTCCGCATAATCACCTGCTTCAAACAGGAAGGCAGAATCGGTGAATACCCAATAACTGTCTTTGGAATAACCCTCATCAAGTCTGATAAATTCGGCAGACTGGGCTGCAACAAGCTGAATACAGTGACCTCCAATACTCCCCAGTTCAAATAATAATGCAGAACTATCTGAAGAAATGCCTTTCAGAAATATATTATTGGAAAGTGACAGGCTCTGGGTAATCAAATAATCTCCACTCGGAAAAAAAACGACTCCCCCTACCTCCTCCAGCGATTGTATAGCATCCATAACAGCCTGTGAGTCATCATGAGAACCGTTTCCGATGGCTCCGAAATCCCTTACATTGGCTTCATGTCCGGAATAGATGATTTCAAAATCCTGCAGAGCATTTTTCCAGTTAATTTGCATTTCGGGTGGGATGACCTGACTCATCATAGCGCATACCTGGAAAAAAACAATCAGAAGAAATACTATTTTTCTCATCCCACGGTTTTTACTAAACTTGCATATTACTATTGGTGATGTAACACTGTTCTTGATGTATTTTTACTAATCAGGTAATAATACTGGCAATAAAGATACAGTGGCACCTTTAGATTAACAAATAATAATACGGCTATGAAATCATGGGTATCGGTTTTCGTTATTCTAAGCATCTTTATGTTAATCTCTTGCCAATCGGGTGATAAAGTCCTGATCACAGAGAAAATTCAATATGATGTAAATATAAAAAGCCCGGGGACAGACTATGATTGGTGGATTCAAAACCTGGTTGGACCCGACCGTGAGCAACTGGTAGGTGAAATACTCGAAGGAGCAAAATCCGGAAAATACCAATGTTGGGATTATTATAATGAAAGCCTAAGCCCTCTGGATATCCGTTCCATACTGTCAGATACCATGATCCTAAGCATCGTGGATAACAATCCTCCCTACGAAACTTATGACACTACCATCATTAAAACCATTGAGTTAAAAGATATTCAGCGCCTGCGGTTTTTAGAAAGATGGGAGCGGGAACCGGGTTCATTACAAATTGAAAAAACAGTGTATGGCATAGGGCCTGTGGCACTTACCTTTGATCCTGAAGGCAACGAACGATGGTATCCTTTGTTCTGGATCTATGTAGATGATGAATTTATTGCAACTCTCAATAAGAACTAAATAACAACTACAAAATGAAAATAATTTCTTTAGATAAAGTTGAAAAGAAAGCAGTGGATATGAAAGGAGCTGAAAAAGCCTGGAAACAGATGCCCTTGTCACAGGCCGATGATGTTCCGTTATATAGTTATCGCGTGTTTTCTGTAGAACCTGGTGGTTTTACGCCCTACCACCAGCATAATTACGAACATATGAACTATGTGATTGAAGGAAAGGCTGTTTTGGTAAATGAAGCTGGTGAAAAACAAGCCCTTAAAAAAGGTGATTTTGCACTTGTTTCTCCCAACGAAAAGCACCAATATCGAAATGCATCAGAGGATGAAAACTTCGTGATGATTTGTGGTGTTCCCAAAGAATTTGAGTAATTACTTGTCAATAAAAGTATCCTGTTATTCATTAGCATTGGTACTGTTGCCGCCAAGGTATTTTCCCACCAATACAGCAATTATCATGGTCAGATACAGCTGGCCTGATACACTCATTAATAGGGACAGGGATTTGGCCAATGAATCTGCAGGAGTAATATCTCCATACCCAAGGGTGGTGAATGTGACCAAAGTATAATATATTAAGTCTGAGGTGGTGAATGGTGAATCATAAGCTTTGTTGAATGCTTCAGCATTGTTGTTATTGATCAATTTGAATAGCAGTGAACCTGCAACTGCAATCAGGAAATACACATTAATGGCTTCAAGAAATTCCAATCGGCCTACTTTTTTACTGTTAGCAATGCGCATGACAAGTAAAACCACCACTAGAATAAAGAACATAAAACTTAACATATCAGACAAATGGGTAAGTTCATCCATATGAAGGTATTCTGTTAGCCAGTTCAACCCAATAACACCGGCAGCATAGTAGAAGATACTACTCCTTTTATCATGAGTTATGGTAAGGACGGAAAGCAAATATATGGCCGTAATAACAACATTATATAAGAATACCCGCGTTGTAGAGTGTTCAAACAGTCCAATGATAAAAACATAAATGACAATAAATGCCAATAAAACATAATTATATCGATGGCGTAATCTATCTGCTTTAGTCATAGTTAAAGGGTTTGATTATATGCTATCCAAATGTAAGAAATGTATCAGATTATAGAGGGAGCCACGCCCATTTTGTCTTAAGTTTGCAGCATAATTTACTGAATAAGTGTATTTTGACCTATAAAAATCATCAGCTTAAAAATGGCATTCGCATCATTCATCGCGAAACATCAAATCAGGTATCCCATTGTGCGTTAATGGTGGATACCGGGAGCAGGGAAGAGTTGTCAGACGAAAATGGCATGGCCCATTTTATAGAGCATCTGATCTTTAAAGGAACCAAAAAGAGAAAAGCCTATCATGTACTGAGCCGCATTGAAAACTTAGGTGGCGAACTCAATGCTTATACCACAAAAGAGGAAACCTGTATCTATGCATCTTTTCTAAGTCCTTATTATAAGGAGAGTTTGGAATTGTTTGCGGATGTGGCTTTTCAGTCCGTTTATCCTGAAAAAGAAATCACCAAGGAAAAGGATGTGGTAATTGATGAGATCCATTCATATCTCGACAATCCGGCCGAACTCATTTATGATGAATTTGAGAACCAGCTGTTCGACGGGCATCCTTTGGGAAGGCATATATTAGGAGATGAGAAAAGTGTCAGCAAATTTACGAGAGCTGATGTGTTGAGGTTTGTCAGACGAAATTATAGCACAGAGCAAATGGTCATTGCTTCTGTGGGGAGAATTGATTTCAAAAAACTTGTCAAGTGGGTGGAGTTGTATTTTGGTCAGGCACGACCCATCGGTAAAAGAGGTAAGAGAATCCCTTTTACGCATCCTCACCATCAAAGGATAGAAAAGAAAAAGGACTCCTATCTGACACATTGTATGATGGGAACGATGGCTTATGGAAGAACCCATCCAAACCGTTTGGCACTTCTGTTGTTGAATAATTTACTGGGAGGGCCGATATTAAATTCCAGGCTGAATCTGGCCATACGTGAAAAACACGGCTACGCTTACACCATAGAGTCTATGTATCAGGCCTATAGTGATACTGGCCTTTTCGCCATTTATCTTGGGACAGATAAAAACCAACTTGAGAAAAGCATCGGATTGGTGAATAAGGAGCTTAATAAGCTTCGTTTGAACAGTCTGGGAAGTATGCAGCTGCACCGGGTAAAACGACAGTTGATAGGTCAGTTAGCCATTAATTATGAGTCGTCATTAAATGAAATGTTGCGCATGGCTAAGTCACATTTGTCGGTTCCTATAGTAAAACCTATAGCCAGGGTAATTGAGGCAGTAGATGGAATTTCCGCTTCCACCCTGCAGGAAGTAGCCATGGAAGTACTAAATCCTGATCATATGAGTACCTTAATCTATAAATCGAAATAATGATACCAAAAGATATTGAACAATACATTGAAGAGCATACCTCTAAAGAAGATGTCGTATTAGAGTCTCTGAATCGTGAAACTCATTTGAAGACCTATTATCCCCGCATGCTTTCCGGTCATGTGCAGGGTAAGTTTCTCGAGATGCTGACTCATATGATTCAACCAAACCGAATTCTTGAAATAGGAACCTTCACAGGTTATTCAGCTCTAGCCATGGCCAACGGCATGAAGGATACGGCCATACTGTATACCCTTGAAGTAAATGACGAAATGAAGGATTTTATTGAGTCATACATCCAACAATCACCCAGGAAGGACCAAATAAAATTGCTCATGGGGAATGCGCTGGATATCATCCCTGCATTAAATGAAAGCTTCGATATGGTATTTATCGATGCAGATAAAGAACAGTATATCGACTATTATGAAATGGCCATGGATAAACTGAACCAGGGCGGATTCATCATCGCAGACAATGTGCTTTGGGATGGCAAAGTGCTTCAGGAGCGGAATGCTTCAGACAAGGAGACCAGAGCGCTGCAGGACTTCAATACTCACGTTAGTCGTGATGCCAGAGTTGAGCAGCTAATAGTTTCCGTCCGTGATGGCTTACTTATTGCCAGAAAACTATAAGTCTAGTTTGTTTTAAAAGCATAAGAAACCTTGCTTAGGTCTTCATTGGCCTTCACAATTTTCTGCTTTAAGGTTTCCTTATAATTCCTTGTTTTTTCACGCATTTCCTGATCACCGGTTGCCATCATTTGTGATGCTAAAATAGCAGCATTTAAGGCGCCGTTGATTCCTACGGTGGCTACCGGAATTCCTGGAGGCATTTGAACGATGGCCAATAATGAATCCAAACCGTCCAATGAAGCATTAATAGGTACACCAATAACTGGGATTGGGGTCATGGCTGCAATAACACCAGGCAAGTGTGCTGCCATACCGGCTCCGGCAATAATTACTTTTATTCCCCTGGCTTCGGCTCCCTTGGCAAATTTTTCAACTTCCTCAGGTGTACGATGTGCCGACAAGGCATTTATTTCAAATGGAATTTCCATGTCATTAAAAAAGGCGGCAGCTTTCTCCATTACTTTTAGGTCTGAAGTGCTTCCCATAATGATACTTACAACAGCTTTCATTGAGATAATTTTTATTTTCTGATAATTATTTAGATCATGCAAAAATAGCCTTTTTCAGTTTTAATTATAGCCCCTAAATTCTATCTTTGTAAACCTTTCAATTTGAAGTAAAAATTTATGGGTACAATTAAAGTCCACGATAAATATTTTGAGCCCTTTATTCCATTTGAACAAATAGATGAATCGGTTCAGCAAGTGGCTGATCAAATCAATGCAGATTACATTGAGGGTGAGATTCCTATTTTTTTGGTCATATTAAATGGCTCCTTTATGTTCGCAGGTGATTTGTTTAAAAAAATCAATTTCCCGTGCGAAATAAGCTTCATAAAACTATCATCTTATACAGGAACACGCTCTTCAGCAATTGTAAAAGAGTTGATTGGGCTTGATGAAAGCTTGAAAGGAAGAAAGATTATAGTAGTGGAGGATATTATCGATTCAGGAATTACCATGGAGAAGGTAATAAGCAAGCTTAAGGAACTGGGTGTAGGCGACGTAAAGCTGGCCACCTTGTTGTTCAAGCCTGATGCGTTTACCAAATCATATCCTATTGATTATATCGGCATAGAAATCCCCAACGATTTCATTGTAGGATATGGCCTGGACTACGATGCGCATGGCAGAAATTTGAAAGACATTTATAAAATTGTTGAATAAAAACCCCCGATAACATGTTAAACATCGCTTTGTTTGGACCTCCGGGTTCTGGAAAAGGTACCCAATCCAAAAAACTGCTTGAAAAGTATAATCTTACCTATATTTCAACCGGAGATATGCTCCGCAAGGAAATAGCCGAAGGATCATCCTTGGGTCTGGAAGCCAAGTCTGTTATTGCTTCAGGGGGTTTGGTTGATGATGAGCTCATCGTGCGAATCATTGAGAAAACCATTAAAACCAATACCGATTCCAAAGGAATTTTGTTTGACGGTTTTCCAAGAACAACGGTTCAGGCATACATACTCGAAGGCTTGTTGTTGAAATTGAATAGCTCACTTGATTGCATGGTAAGTTTGGATGTGCCGGATCAGGAACTCATAGAACGATTGTTGTTACGTGCCAAAACCTCAGGACGGTCGGATGATACACTGGATGTAATTAAGGTGCGTCTTCAGGAGTATGAAGACAAAACAAAACCTGTAGCCGATTTTTATGACAAAAAAGGCAAATATTTTCCAGTGAATGGAGTTGGTGATATCGATACCATATTTGATAGCATTGTGGATGTTATTGAAAAGAACAGGAAAAAAGAATTTGCCAATATTGTGTTGCTGGGCAAACCTGGATCAGGAAAAGGAACACAGGGTAAATTATTGGCCGATACGCATAAATTGGTATATATCAGTACAGGACAAATGCTGCGCAATGAAATTGCCAAGGATAGTGACATAGGAAGACTAGTGAAGCCATTCATGGATAAGGGAGAAATTGTACCCGATGAAATCCCTATCAAACTTATCGAAGAGCGCATAGAAGCCAATCCTAATGCCAATGGGTTTATCTTCAAAGGATTCCCAAGAACCATTCCTCAGGCTTATATTCTGGATGGATTGTTACAAAGAGAGGGCATGAAATTGTCAGGGATGATAGAAATGAAGGTTTCCATGCTGGAAGCAGTGAAGCGTCTATCTGTGCGCTCCAAATCGGAAAGGGCCCGACCTTATGATGAAACTGCAGAGCTAATTGTTAACCGACAGGAACAGTACCGTGAAAAAACCCAGCCGGTAATTGATTATTACAAGAAACAAGATAAATACCACGCCATAAAAGCAGATGGAAACGAGAAGGAAGTTTTCGAAAGTCTCTCAGAAATGGTTGAGGAAATATGCAAGACCAATTATTAGCATTGGTTTCAGTAAATAAAAAAAGCGGTTTGAGTATCAAACCGCTTTTTTTTATGTCGTTTTGGCTGTTTATGCCTTATAAAATCCTTTGGCTGAGGCTTCTTTCAATGCATTAAAGATGCCTTTTTTATTAATGATGCGAAGACCATTAGCACTCACCCTTAAAGTAACCCACTTGTCTTCTTCTGGGATGAAAAACTTCTTGGTATGCAAGTTTGGATGAAATTTTCTTTTGGTTTTTATATGTGAGTGAGAAACGTTATTTCCTGTAATCACTTTCTTTCCTGTAATCTGACAAATTCTTGACATCATTTCTAGTTTTAATATCGCGTTCAAAAATGGGAGTGCAAATTACGGCATAATTTTTCAAATATTCAACTTAAATGAGATTTAATTTTTGAGCCATTGAAATCGGCATGAACAAAGGGAAAAATATGTATGGGGTTAAGGCTCAGTAACTGTGAAGAAGAATGAGGAGCCCTTGCCAGGCTCTGATTCCATCCATATCTCACCTCCCATAAGCTCAGTAAGGCTTTTGGCCATAAACAGTCCAATACCGGTACCTCGATAAAGTGTCGATTGGTCATCTTCAGCCTTATAGAAGCGATCAAATATATATTGAGCATTACTTTTCTTAATGCCTATCCCGGTATCGGTAACAGAGAACAGTAAGGCTTCTTCAGTATCTACACAACCAAAAGTAATGCTACCTTCATTGGTAAATTTCACAGCGTTATCCAGCAAGTTGGTGAGTATTTGAAGCAGTCGCTTTTTATCCGTGGTAATAATCCTGTTTTCAGATAATTTATTGCTGATTAATTGAATTTCTGGTTTCTCGGCCTTCTCCAGTACCTGAGTAAACATGGTCTCCAGGTTGTCGAGCAAATTATTGATGTCACAATCTTCAGGGAATATTTCCAGTTGCCCTGTATCTATACTTGAAATATCAATAATATCCTCAAACAATCGCAGGAGGGAATCATTGTTTTCGTTAATGATATCAATATAAGTCTGTTTCTCTTCTTCTGGAATAAGGTCGCTTGAAAGCAGGTTGCTGAAGCCCACAATGGCATTTAGTGGGGTACGTATCTCATGAGACATATTGGCAAGAAAGGCAGATTTAAGTGCATCTGATCGCTTGGCCTTCTTGTACTCATTTATATAGCTGTTTTTAGCACTACTCATCATTACAAAAATGATCAGTGCGTAAAGTAAAATACCTGTATAAACATCAATGATCCGGTCACTTTCGGAGGCATAATCCGGAGTGAATGTAGGGTTGTTAAAATCAAAATAAAAGATAATGGCCACATTTAGTATTAAAGTACCACCAGCAATTAACAGATATCTACCATGCCAAATAAATATGAGCAGGCTGAAGAGCAATATAAAAAAGTAGGGTGCAGGACCATGGGAACCATAATTGTTTAGCCAAAGCAGGTTCATGAATATCAGGGTAATAAAGGCAAAAACCCATTTCACTACACTGGCATCCTTACTTTGCTTTCCCCAGAAATAGAGTACGGTATAGATGACAAAAGACACCACTGGAATAATCTTCATGGCCAGATCAAAGTCCAGTAAGATGTTGATAATAAAACCGATAAGTGAAAATAATGTGGCAACTAAACTGATAGAGACTACGAATTTTTTTTCGAAATCTACAAAGCCTTCAAATCTTTCTTTTTTAATGGTTGCCATTAAGAGTTTTTGGCTTCCCTGCCACTTTTAGCAGCTTTTAGGGTCACCTGATTTTTGTAAAAATACTGCTATATTTCCTTTAGTTCATCAAATATAGAATTAAAATGATTAAGTTTGTTTGATACAACAAAGCAAATAAGCAGATGCAAGACAAGTTTTCTGAAGTAGCTGCTCAGGTAGTGAGTTATGCTATTGAGAGGGGGGTTTCCCATCAAACTTCAAATAAAAAACCATTTCAGGAAAATAAAATAGCTTTAGGTGATAAAAACCTGACTAATTTTTCAATATGCGATTATCTGGCGCTATCCAATGATAACCGACTTAAGGAGGCAGCCATCGAATCCCTGAGAAACAATGGGGTATATACGGCCATATCCAGAACCTATTTAAAATTGAATATTTATCAGGAGGCAGAGGAAATTGTATCCAGGATCTTCAATAAACCCACTTTACTACTTCCACGTACTACACTGGCTCATATCAGTGTATTTCCCATTCTTATTGCACCAACAGATGCTGTAATTCTTGACCATCAGGTGCATACCAGTGTTCGAATGGCCAGTGATCATGTGAAGGTAAAAGGCACCTATTGTGAGTCCTTACCTCATAACGATCTTACACAACTGGAGGAACGTATCATAGAATTGGGAAGAAAATACGATAAGATTTGGTATTTGGTGGATGGTGTCTATTCCATGTTCGGAGATACTTGTCCCATGAAAGAGCTGGAATGGCTCATGAATAAGTACGAACAATTGCATGTTTATGTGGACGATGCTCATGGAATGAGCTGGGCCGGAGAGCATGGCAGGGGTTATGCGCTATCTCAAATCGAATACCACCCCCGACTTTTCCTGACAACTTCTTTAGGTAAAGGATTTGGTGCCGGTGGAGGGGCAATTGTCTGCCCGGATGAAGCCACAAGAGACAGGATTAAAATGCTGGGTGCACCTCTGATGTTTACCTCCCCTGTTGAGCCTGCCACCTTGGGAAGTATCATTCAATCCGCAAAAATTCACCTCTCCGACGAATTGGGTGTACGACAACAATTATTGGAGGATAATATGGCCTATTTTTATGCTCAGGCAACAGCTAAGGGACTTCCGGTAGTCAATTCGGAGCACACTCCCATTGCCCTAATGGCAGCTGTGTATCCTGATTTGGTCATTGATATTGCCAACATTATGTTTGCCAAAGGTTTTCATCTTACCGGAGGTGTCTTTCCGGCTGTTCCACTACACAATTCTGGATTAAGGGTTGTATTGAACCTTTATCAGAGCCATGAAGACATTGACCAGCTGCTAGATGCTTTTGTGGAAGCTTACCTCATTGAATTGAAGAAACGAAAAATGACTATGGATGAGGTACAGTCACAGATTAAGGTGCCTGCCTGAAACATTTAAATAGCAAATCCGAAAGACAAGATTATCTCTTGTCGTACATCTCGCTATAGTACTTTTGATAATTTCCGGAAGTTACATTGTCAAGCCATTGCTGGTTTTCAAGATACCATGCAACAGTTTTCTGGATGCCTTCTTCAAATTGTAAGGAAGGGGTCCAGCCCAATTCTTCCTGCAGCTTAGTGGAATCTATGGCATAGCGTAAATCATGTCCTGCACGATCTGTCACATAGGTGATCAGGGATTCGGAGCTTCCGGCTTCTCTGCCCAAGTGCTCATCAACTACTTTTATCAAAACCTTGATCAGGTCAATGTTTTTCCATTCGTTATGACCGCCAATATTGAATGTTTCACCTATTTTACCCTTATGATAAATCTCGTCTATGGCTACCGCATGATCTACCACATATAACCAATCTCTTACATTGAGACCTTCACCATAAACAGGCAAGGGTTTGTTATGCCTGATGTTGTTGATGAATAAAGGAATCAATTTTTCAGGAAACTGATTAGGCCCATAGTTGTTGGAGCAATTTGATATGATAATAGGTAAGCCAAAGGTGTCGTGGTAGGCTCTGACCAAATGATCGGAGCTGGCTTTTGAAGCTGAATAAGGACTATGAGGGTCGTAGGCAGTATCTTCATAAAAATAGCCGGTATCGCCCAGAGAACCATAAACTTCATCTGTAGATACATGATAGAAACGTTTGCCATCATAATTTTCCTTCCAGATGTTTTTTGCTGCGTTGAGCAAATTCACAGTACCCACAATATTGGTCATAATAAATTCCATTGGGTTGGTAATGGAACGGTCCACATGTGATTCGGCGGCCAGATGAATGACTCCTTCAAACTGATGGGTCTGGAACAGCTCATGGATGAAGTCACCATCCACTATATCTCCTAATACGAAACTGTAATTGGATTTTTTTTCAATGTCCTTCAGGTTTTCCAGATTGCCTGCATAGGTTAGTTTATCCAGATTAAAGACATGGTATTCCGGATATTTATTGACTAATAGTCTGACCACATGAGAGCCAATAAAACCAGCTCCACCAGTTACAAGTATTTTTTTCATAAGGATTTCTTATTTCAGCTTTATCATTTAATATACACAGTATCAATGAGAAGATGCTATGGTTTTTCCTCTATAAGCCTGTTCCCATTTCCAGGCTGTATCCACCATATTATCCAGATCTCTTTCGGCTTTCCATCCCAAAACTTCATTGGAAAAATCCGGATTGGCCCATACTTTGGTAATATCGCCTTCTCTGCGATCTACAATCTTATAATTTAACTTCAGGCCCGATACTTTTTCGAAGGATTTAATCACATCAAGAACCGAATAACCAATTCCGGTTCCCAGATTAAAGATTTCGAATTTCTGATTCATATTTGAATCTATCATCCTGGATACCGCAACCACATGAGCTTTTGCCAGGTCAACCACATGGATATAATCACGGATGGCTGTACCATCTGGAGTTTCATAATCATCACCAAAAACACTGAGGCTTTCCCTCAAACCAATGGCTGTTTGCGTGATGAAAGGTACCAGATTATTTGGGATGCCAAGGGGCAACTCGCCAATAATTGAGGAGTCATGCGCACCTATGGGATTAAAATAACGCAGGGCAATGGCATTAAGCTCACTGGCATGCAAAGTGTCCCGGATAATTTCTTCGGAAATCTGCTTGGTATTGCCATAGGGTGATTCAGCAAATTTAATGGGTGCCTTTTCAGAAACAGGTAGTTCATCTGGCTGACCATATACAGTACAAGAAGAAGAAAACACCAGATTCGGAATATTGTTTTCCTTCATTCCTTCCAGGATATTCATCAATGACACCAGGTTGTTCCTGTAATACATCAGGGGTTCTGCTACCGACTCGCCCACAGCTTTATAAGCGGCGAAATGGATGATACCTTTCAGGTCTTTATTCCTTTTGAAAAAGTCGGCTGTCAGTGCCTGGTCAGCAAGGTCAAAGATCTCGAGTGTGGGTTTTGTCCCTGATATATCTGCAATTTTGTCAGCAATTTCAGCGCTGGAATTGGAATGGTTGTCAACGATAACTACTTCGTAGCCTTTATGTTGTAACTCAACAACCGTATGAGAGCCTATATATCCTGTGCCTCCGGTAACTAAGATTTTCATGATAATTAATTTAGTTAGGTAAAGATAGCCTACTGTCCCAAGAATACCAACAATTGCTTAGGCTAATTTATGAACGCTTTCATTTTCAAGCTTATAGATTTCTTTACTTTCAGGACAAGTGGCCAAGCCTTCTTCATTGAAGTTCAAACGGTGACCAAATTCGCTCATCCATCCCACCTGTCTGGAGGGGTTTCCGACCACAAGAGCATAGGGTTTTACCTCTTTGGTAACCACCGCACCGGCACCGATAAAAGCATATGCTCCAATATCGTGTCCACAGACTATGGTGGCATTGGCACCAATACTTGCTCCTTTCTTTACATGGGTTTTTACGTATTGACCCCGGCGGTTAACATTGCTTCTGGGGTTGACCACATTAGTGAAAACCATAGATGGTCCAAGAAAAACATCTTCATCGCAAATGACTCCGGTGTAGATTGATACATTGTTCTGAACTTTCACATTCTTCTTTAAAACCACATCGGGTGAAACCACCACATTCTGACCAATATTACAATGATCTCCAATGTGACATCCCTTCATAATATGCGAAAAGTGCCAGATTTTTACACCTTCACCTATATGACATCCGTCATCAACAACGGCTGTTTCGTGCGCAAAGAAATCTTTTCCCATAAGTATTTTATTGGTTAACAAATTCAAGGAAAGCTTCGGTAATTTCTGATTGGATTTCCTCTGTTAATTCAGTATGGATTGGTAATGAAAGAACACCATGACTTAAACTTTCAGTAATTGGGAAATCGCCTTCCTTATATCTGGGATCCAGATAAGCCTTTTGTAAATGTAATGGTACAGGATAATAAACAGCAGAGGCAATGCCTTTATCTGCCAGATGTTTCATCAAGCCTTCTCTGTCAACATCTTTCAATACCAATGTGTATTGGTGGAATACATGATTTGTAAAAGAGGCAGTTTTAGGGGTTTGGATATTAGGATGGTTGGCAAAGGCCTTGTTATAAAATTCTGCTGCTGCTTGTCTGGCTTTTGTGTAGTCATCTAGACGCTTTAGTTTGATATCCAATACAGCTGCCTGTATGCTGTCAAGGCGTGAATTCACTCCAATCAGGTCGTGATAATAACGTACGGTCATACCGTGGTTCACAATGATACGCATTTGAGCAGCCAGGTCATCATCATTGGTGAAGATGGCGCCACCGTCTCCATAACATCCCAGGTTTTTAGAGGGGAAAAAGGAGGTACAGCCAATGTGGCCCAGAGAACCGGCTTTTTTAGTTTTTCCGCTTTTGGGGCAAGTATAATCAGCACCTATGGCTTGTGCAGTATCCTCAACGACAAACAAATCATGTTCTTTAGCAATTTGCTTAATGGTATGCATATCAGCACACTGGCCAAATAGATGAACTGGAATAATCACCTTGGTTTTTGGTGTGATGGCTTTTTTGATGGCCTCAGGATCAATATTAAAAGTATCAGGATCCACATCCACCAGCACAGGTGTCAGGTGAAGCAAGGCAATTACCTCAGCAGTAGCAATAAAGGTAAAGGAGGTAGTGATTACTTCATCGCCAGGTTTCAGATCCAATGCCATTAAGGCTACTTGCAGGGCATCTGTTCCATTGGCGCATGGGATGACATGTTTAACACCCAGGTATTCTTCCAGGCTGGCCTGAAATTGCTTAACGGCTGGGCCATTGACAAATGATGTATTGCTGATTACTTCCTGAATAGCACTATCCACTTCTTGTTTGATTTCTTGATATTGACCCTTGAGGTCAACCATATTATGTTTCATCATTGATTGTTTAGGTTTACAAAAATCCTATTTTAGGTTGCAGGGCAAAAGTAGTAAAAGCCAAGACAATTACCGCCGCTTTTGTTCGTTAAAACTAATATCTTTGTACCATACATTATGCCCATGCTAAGAAATATTTGTATTGCGTTTTTATTGGTGGTGATGGCCTTTGATTTGCAGTCACAAGTCAATGCCTCTGATTCTGCTGTATCAGCTTTTATTCCAAACATTTCCTATGCATACCAGATACCTGGTGGTGATGTGGCAGAGCGCTACGGCAATAATTCTACCATTGGTGGTGGCTTCCATGTGAAAACCAAGAAGAACTTCATTATTTCATTGGACTATGGTTTTATTTTTGGTAGTCAGGTTAAGAACGCATCCAGCATATTGCATATGGTAGAAACCCACGATGGTTATATCATTGATGGAAATGGAACCTATGCCTTGTATGCTTTATACGAAAGAGGCCACAACATCAGTGTTAGTTTTGGAAAGATTCTGCCGGTTCTTGCTGCCAATCCCAATTCCGGTCTTATGATTTCAGGAGGAGTGGGCTATCTTTCTCATAGGCTTAAAATAGATAACCAGCATCGGACAGCTGCACAAATTTCAGGAGACTATGCCAAAGGTTATGATCGACTGACAGGCGGTATTTCACTGCGACAATTTGTGGGTTACTTTTTCATGGGAGACTCAAGAGTCCTGAATTTCTATGCAGGTTTTGAATTCTATCAGGCATTTACCAAAAGCCAAAGAGACTATATCTTCGACCTTCAAATGAAAGACACCAACAGCTATACCGATTTGTTTTTCGGATTTAAGGTGGGGTGGATGCTTCCTATATATAAACGCGCACCCAAAGCCTATTACTACTACTAAACATGCGTTTGTTTTACTCAATTGGAATTTACCTTTATTATTTATCCATCAGGCTTGTAGCAGTCTTCAATGGCAAAGCCAGACAGTGGGTAGAAGGCAGGCGCGGACAATTTGAAAAACTGGAAAGAAGTATTGACAAATCTGCTCCACTGCTGTGGTTTCATTGTGCCAGTCTCGGAGAATTTGAACAAGGTCGCCCGGTTTTGGAGGCCATAAGAAAAAACTATCCGGATCATAAACTATTATTGAGTTTTTTCTCTCCTTCAGGCTATGAAATTCGGAAGGACTATGATGGAGCTGATTATATTGTCTACCTACCCATGGATACACCGGCAAATGCCAAACGTTTCCTGAATATTATTCAACCCAGAATGGCCTTTTTTGTTAAGTACGAATTCTGGTATAATTATATTGAACATCTACACAAGGCCCAAATACCGCTGATTTCTTTCTCCGTTATTTTCAGGCCAACACAACATTTCTTTAAAGGCTGGGGTTTTTGGTTTAGGAAACAACTCGGAAAAATAAACTGGATTTTTGTCCAGGATGAGGCTTCCTTGAAATTACTACAAGGTATTGGTTTTGAAAATGTAAGTATTGGTGGAGATACACGTTTCGACCGGGTGCTGCAATTGGTGGATACACATGCTAAGGATGCAGTTGTTGAAGCCTTTAAGGCTGAAGACCCGATTTTCATTGGAGGGAGTACCTGGCCGGCCGATGAGAAACTCATACTTGATATACTAGAAAAGAGTCCTCATACTTTTAAATTAATTGTGGCACCCCATCTGATTGATGAATCACACATCAACAAATTGCTGCAACAGTTTCAGGATTTCGGCGTAAGTCTTTACTCTAAGTACAATAAGGAAGAATTAAAAGCATCCAGAGTGCTTATAGTGGATACCATTGGGCATTTATCTTCACTGTATTATTACGCTAAACTGGCCTATATCGGTGGTGGATTTGGTGTAGGAATACACAATACACTGGAGGCAGCTGCTTATGGAAAGCCAGTTATGTTTGGCCCTAACTACCAGCGATTTAAGGAGGCTGTTGATTTGGCTGATCTTGGAGTTGGATTTTCTGTGGATAGCAGCGAAGAGGGTTTGAAGATCTTTAATCAGTTATTCTCTGATTATGATTCCTATGAAAACATATGTTCCGCTGCTAATAATTACGTCAGGAACAATGCCGGAGCCAGCCAGGGAGTGATTGATAGAACCAATGATCTCCTGAACGATTAACGGGGCAAACTGTCCTGTTTTCTATCTGATTTTATAGGCATTAAAAATTAGCTGCTTAGCAAATGTTTGCTACATTTGCCTTACTCTAAAATTTACGAAATGGATACTGTGATTAGAAAAGCGCTGAGAAGGCCTACAGCTGCAGATGTTGCTTATATTATTAAGTCCTCTGCAGATCTTAAAAATATGGATTTATCTAAAGAAGAAGTTGGTTTTGTGAAAAAGCAACACCGATTAAAATCCAAAGTAATTGTCATAAACCGCTACAAATACCAGATTTTTATTATTTATTCTGATTTAGCAGGAAACAAAAATGCCAAATTGGAATATCTGAGGAAACAGGGTGCTATCCTACAGGAAATGGCCAATAAATCTAAGATTGAAAGGATTGTGTGCATACCAGTGAATAGTAGCAAAGATGAATTATTTGCATTTGTTGAAGGTGCGCTTTTGAGCAACTATCAGTTCCTGAAATATAAAGCCGATGCAGGAAAAACCAAAACCAGTCTGAATCAATTTGAAGTGTATTCTGATGAAGTTGAAGATGACGAACTTGAAGAATTACGAGTGATTACTGAAGCGGTTTATAATGCCCGTGACTTTGTAAATGAGCCTGTGGGATATTTGACAGCTCCCAAGTTTGCGGAGGAAATGCAAGCACTAAGTAAGGAGGCCGGATTAAAAGTTGAAGTGTTTAATAAAAAGAAAATCGAAAGTCTTAAAATGGGAGGTTTGTTGGCAGTCAACCGCGGGAGTATCGATCCACCCACCTTTACCATTATGGAGTGGAAACCCAAGGGGGCCGTTAATAATAAACCCATGGTTTTGGTTGGCAAGGGAGTGGTATATGACACCGGAGGCTTAAGCCTGAAACCATCCAATGCTATGGATACTATGAAATGTGATATGGCAGGCGGTGCAGCTGTAGCTGGTGCCATGTATGCCATTGCAAAAGCTGAGTTACCTCTGTACGTTATCGGACTTGTTCCTGCCACAGATAACCGACCAGATGGCAATGCCTATACACCTGGTGATGTGATTATCATGCATGATGGCAGTACGGTTGAGGTATTGAATACAGATGCAGAAGGCAGAATGTTGCTGGCTGATGCGCTGAGTTATGCCAAAAAGTATGACCCTGAATTGGTGATTGATGTAGCCACACTAACAGGTGCAGCTGCCCGTGCCATTGGTCCTCGTGCGTTGGTGGGTATGCAGGCCAAATCTGAAAAAGAATTTGAACTTCTGGAACGGGCCGGGGATGCTGTACACGAAAGGATCGTAGAGTTTCCGTTATGGGATGATTATAAGGAACAGTTAACATCAGATATTGCTGATCTGAAAAATATCGGGGGTATAAATGCCGGAGCCATCACCGCTGGTAAGTTTTTGGAGCATTTTACTGATTACCCCTATATCCACTTGGATATTGCCGGGCCAGCTTTCATCAGTAAAAAAGATACTTACAGAACCAGTGGTGGTACGGCCGTAGGAGTACGACTGCTGTTTGAGTTTATGAAGCGGAAGTCAGATGTTTAGGATTTTTGTCAAGTAGAAGCCTCATGAATGTGGCCAATGAAACATTGAATATGGATGCCTTCATTATGTCCACCAGCAATCATGTAAATACCTTCATCCAGAGTGTTTTTGACAAGAGTTACCTAAGGAAGAAATTATGTTTGGGCAAAGGTGAGGGTGATATAATATATTGTACTTTTGTCCGTTCAGAATACAGTGAGTAAAAGAATTATTTAATGAAAAACATATTTTCCCTCAGCCTAATCATTGCTGTCATATTTTCCTTTATGCAATGCAGTACAGATGTTGATTTGTATGCAGATTATAAAGAGATCACTATCGTCTATGGGTTGATAGATATTGATGATGATACCACCTGGTTAAAAATTACCAAAGCCTATACCGGTCCAGGTAATGCCCTGGAGATGGCAAAGAATCCCGATTCTAGTAATTTTGAGCATAAACTGGATGTATCACTCATTGGTAAGAAGAATGGAGAAATCATTCACACATTTGAATTTGACACCCTTACCAGAACAACCAAAAGGGCTGGGGACTCTATTTTTTATTACCCTGACCAGCTGATGTATTATTCCGTGGGAAGTTTAAGCGTTGACGCGGATTATGAATTATCTGTAAAAAGCGGTGACAAAGAGCTGTCTTCTCAGACCAAGATGATTGATGACTTTGGTGTAAGCATAACACCTCCCAAGTATATTATTTTTGATTCGGATAATGATAAAGACATTACCGTTTATCCTACGGAGTATGGCAAACGGTACGAAATGAATCTTATTTTCCATTATAAGGAATTAAACCCTGAGTATCCTGACACTTTATACAAAACCGTGACCTTTGGTTTGGGAACAAAAAAAGTTGATGATCCCAATGTGCCTCCTTCACAAATACTATTTACCTACCTTGGTGAGGTATTTTATACCACCCTGGATAATGAACTTGAGAAGTCATCTTTTATAAAAAGATGGGCCGGTGATGTAGATATTGTTGTGGGCTGCGGTTCATTGGATTTGAATACCTATCTTGAAATCAATGGAGGTAATAGCAGTCTGCTCCAGGAGATCCCATTATTTACCAATATTGAAGATGGCCTGGGATTATTTACCTCCAGACATACCGTTATTAATACAGTTCAGCTTCACTCCAATTCCGAGCGGAAACTGGTCAATGAATATCCTGACCTAGGCTTTGAACTCAGCGAATAGCTTTATTCATAAGTTTTCTGGCATCTTATAATTATCTTCCTGGCAACAGATGCTGCCTTTTTGTCACCAAATGACCTTTTTTGGTGTTGATCTGTGCTTTGGCATAATCATTGACATTGTTGATTCCAAATAGAAAAAAATAATCCTGCATAAAATATTAATCAAAGGAGGAAAACCAAATGGGAAAAATAATTGGAATTGACTTAGGAACGACCAACTCATGTGTAGCTGTAATGGAAGGTAATGAACCTGTCGTTATACCTAACAGTGAAGGTCGCCGTACTACCCCATCGATTGTTGGGTTTACTGAGAATGGTGAGCGTAAGGTTGGTGATCCGGCTAAAAGACAAGCCATCACAAATCCAACCAAAACCGTCTACTCCATCAAAAGATTTATGGGTAATGCGTTTTCAGAGGTTTCTACAGAAGCCGGACGTGTTCCTTATGAAGTAGTAAAAGGGGATAACAATACCCCAAGAGTAAAAATAGATGACAGATTGTATACGCCACAGGAAGTTTCAGCTATGGTTCTTCAGAAAATGAAGAAAACTGCTGAAGACTATCTGGGAACATCTGTTGCCGAAGCTGTGGTTACAGTACCTGCTTATTTTAACGATGCTCAGCGTCAGGCTACCAAAGAAGCCGGAGAAATTGCTGGTTTAAAAGTACGTCGTATTATAAATGAGCCTACTGCCGCTGCACTGGCTTATGGACTCGATAAAAAGAACCAAGATATAAAAGTGGCTGTCTTTGATTTGGGCGGTGGAACATTTGATATCTCAATTCTTGAGCTGGGTGATGGTGTTTTTGAAGTAAAATCAACCAACGGAAACACACACCTTGGTGGTGATGACTTCGACGAAATGATCATCAACTGGTTGGCCGATGAATTTAAAAATGATGAAGGCCTTGACCTGAAACAAGATCCTATGGCTTTGCAGCGCTTAAAAGAAGCTGCTGAGAAAGCGAAAATTGAATTGTCAAGTTCAACTGAAACTGAAGTGAACCTGCCATATATCATGCCTGTTGATGGCGTGCCAAAACACCTGGTAAGAAAATTAACCAGAGCTAAATTCGAACAATTGGCAGATCACCTGATCCATGCTACCATCGAGCCCTGTAAAGAGGCGCTCAAAGATGCCGGTATGTCTGCTGCTGATATTGATGATGTGATCCTCGTAGGAGGTTCGACACGTATGCCAGCCATCCAGACTATCGTTAAAGACTTCTTCGGTAAAGAGCCAAGTAAAGGTGTAAACCCTGATGAAGTGGTGGCTGTTGGTGCTGCTATTCAAGGTGGTGTATTAACCGGTGAGGTAAAAGATGTGCTCTTATTGGATGTTACTCCACTTTCATTGGGTATTGAAACTCTGGGTGGTGTGATGACCAAATTAATTGAGTCAAATACTACCATACCCACTAAAAAAGCAGAAACATTTTCCACTGCTGCTGACAACCAGCCTTCAGTTGAAATTCATGTATTACAAGGTGAAAGACCAATGGCCAACCAAAACAAGACCATCGGTCGCTTCCATCTGGATGGCATTCCGCCATCACCACGTGGGGTTCCACAAATTGAAGTAAGCTTTGATATCGACTCCAATGGTATTTTACATGTGGCTGCGAAAGATAAAGCTACTGGTAAATCACAGAGTATCAGAATCGAGGCTTCCTCAGGTTTGTCAGATGAAGAAATTCAGAGGATGAAAACAGAAGCTGAAGCCAATGCTGAAACTGATCAGAAAGAAAAAGAACGCGTTGACAAATTGAACGCTGCCGACGCCCTGATCTTCCAGACAGAAAAACAGCTGAAAGAATATGGTGACAAGCTTCCTGCTGATAAGAAATCAGAGATTGAAACCGGGCTCGAAGGTCTGCGTACAGCCCACAAGAGTCAGGATATCACTGCCATTGATGCAGCCATGGAAAAGCTAAACGGCGCATGGCAACAAGCCAGTGAAGACATGTACAAAGCCACACAAGGTGATGGGCAAACACCACCCCAACCCGGTCCTGATGCTGGTGACGGCGGCCCACAAGGCGGTGGCGGAGATGATGAAGTTACTGATGTGGACTTTGAAGAAGTCGACGACAAGAAGTAAACCACGTCAAATCAATATATACTCAAGGCTGTTCAGTTATCTGGACAGCCTTTTTTTATTTAAACTTTTCTTAATATAGAGTCGCTCATTCTGCTCTGACAGAACTTACTTTTGTTAGGCTGTTAATTGATTGATTTTATCCATTGCATCTAACAGTTCGTTCATAAGCCCAGTTGTGGCTCGAGCTCTTGTTTTCCATGACTCACAAGTTAATAACTAAAGGATAACACTATGTTTCTGATATAGTGAAAAGTATGATGCCAGGGCTAGCTGGTGTTAATAACTAACCAGAGCTTATAGCTAAAAAATACTGTGATTATTTGTAATTTCAATGTCCTTTTTTTTAAGACCTCAATTAATTATTAAAACTATAGATCACATGAAAAAATTTACATTTTTATTATCATTTGTGCTCGTTTTGATGCTTGGTTTGTCTACCACTGCAACAGCTCAAAACTTAGCTCTGAATCCAGGATTTGAAGACTGGACTGTGAATGGAGCACCTGGCCCCGCTGATGACTGGACGTTGTCGGGTAGTAGTATTACAGGTGCACAGGAATCAACGACGGTTCGTACAGGGACCCATAGTACAAACATAACATGGACAACAACATCTACCAGATATTTGCAACAGTTTATTGCTGTAACAGCTGGTAGCAATTATAGCTTTTCTTTCTGGGCTTTGGATAATGATCCAGGTGGCAGGGCAAGAGTTTACCTCCGGTGGTATGATTCCGGTGGCACCCTGATCTCATCTGAAGATAATGGATATACAACTGATGACCCTAACTGGCAACAACTTTCTACCGGATCAGTAACAGCTCCGGCAAATGCTGTTGAAGCTCATATCGAAATAAGGGTTTATGATGTTAGTGCTAACTGGACCGGGTCAGCAACTGTGTATGTTGATGATGTTGAATTCGTGGCTGTAACAGCTTTGCAAATATCAAGCGCTTATGCCATTAGCGAGACTGAAGTAGACGTATTGTATTCAGCAGCAGTAACAGCTGTAAACCCTGCTGATTATAGCCTTAGTGGAACAGCTGCCATTACATTCTCAGGAGCCACAGTTGATGGGACGAATACCAGTCTGGTTCATTTAACAGGAGCTTCAACCAATATGGCAAGCGACATCACTCTTGACAACCTTGCTGATGCAGCCAACTCAGAAAACTTTGATTTTTATGCAGGTATCATGTCAAATGCCTTTGTGAACACAAATAATCCGGGTGGTACCATGGGCGATGGAGAACTGGCTACTTTTACAGGAATAGTGTCAGCAAATGATGCCTTCAATAATGTTTGGTTTAGTGATGCTGCCGGTGCTTATAACGGAGTCCTGATATACAGCAGTAGCTTTGATGGTCTGGTGGCTGTTGGGGATGAAATTTTAATCACTGCCAAAAGAACGGTTTATAATGACCTGACAGAATTGGAGAATCCTGAATTACTATCTGTAATTAGCCCGGGAAACACTCCTTATGGACCGGATGTCATTGACGGTTCTGACATAGATGAAACCATAGCTACCAATACCAATCCAGCTGAATCATGGGAAGGACAATTGGTTAAAATTGAGAATTTTACTGTAGAATCCTATGTGGATTATGACTACCGCTGTAGCTGGTCAGATGGTACTACCACTTACTATTTCCATATTGGTGATAATGTTGACTACCATTTCAACAATATCACACTAACACCTGGTGAAACTTACAGCTCAATTACCGGAGTAGTTGACTGGAATTATAATGATAATCAGTATCGGATCAACCCTCGTGAGCAGGCTGATATTGTTCCTGGAGCGGCAGCGGCCCGTATCGTTGGTTCCATGCAAGGATGGAATACCACCGACCCCAATTATGTGATGGCCATGAACGCCAACGGACTATATGAGTTAACCAAATCACTTGGTGCCGGTGATCATGAATATAAAGTATTGGAAGGTGACGATTGGGGACAGCCCAATTATCCTAGCACCAACCAACACGTGATTTTAACAGGCACCGAAGATGTAACCTGGAAAGCCAATATTACTGCTGACCTTGTCACACATACCTTACCTGTAGTGGCAGGTAATTTCTTATCCGCCATTGGAGGAAACGATTGGGATCCAACTGAACTCATGGGCGAAATGACAGATCCTGACGGAGATGATATTTTTACACTGGAGCTTACCATTCCCGCCGGTAACTGGGAAGGAAAAGTAACCCTTAATAACAACTGGGATCAGTCAACCGGTGGAAATACACCATTTGTTACAGATGGAGTAAACCCAACTACTTTTACCTATGATTTTCCCAATAATACTACTTCTATTTCCGGACCTCCACCACCAACAGCAACCATAACCTTTATTGTAGAAGATACTGCCAATATGAATTATGATGGTTTCTTCCTGAAAGGTAGCTGGGATGTTGACGGTCAGTATGATCCGGGCTGGGGTGGCGGACTAGAGCACTCCGCTTTCTATGATGATGGTACCAATGGTGATGTCACTGCTGGTGATAACATCTGGACCTGTCAGCAAGACCTGGTCGTAGACGGAGGAACCAATACCTGGGAATGGGGTGTGAATGACAGTGAAAGCAACTGGATTACCGGAAACTGGCAATTTACCGTTCCTGATCAGACTGCTCAGGAGCAGATCTGGCTTGTACCATTGGCACTTGACCTGGTGATTAACGAAATTATGTACAACTCTCCCAGTTACGATGAGGAGTGGATTGAGTTATATAACAATACCGATCAAACTATCGACCTGGAAAACTATAGGTTCTGTGACAATGATGCCTCACACACAAATATTGTAATACCTGCAGGCCATAGTATTGCCCCTGATGGGTATTTTACCATATCCATTGCCACTGATGGTAACTTTCCTTTCACCCCTGACTATGATGGTACCGGAAATTTTGCACTGAACAATGGTGGCGATGCGGTTCGTATGTGGAGTCCTGATAACCTTTTGGCCGACATCGTAGTTTATGATGATGGTGCACCTTGGCCAACAGAGCCCGATGGTGACGGACCCACTTTATCCTTAATTGATCCTCCTTTGGATAATTCACTGGCCACCAGCTGGGCTGCCAGCCTGGAAGATGGCGGTACACCAGGTGTTCTTAACTTTCCACCGGTTCCATTTATTGAGGTTATTCAACCCAACGGTGGTGAATTTTTAACTCAGGGAGAACCTTATGATATCCTGTGGTCCTATGGATACTGGACAGGTAATGTTGAAATTTATCTCCTGAAAGAAAATGAAAACCCATTGCTGCTGGCTTCCAATGTAGCCCTAGCTGATGGTAGCTTCACATGGAATGTATTTCCAAACCAGGATCCGGGGAATGACTATAAAATTCAAATCAATGGTATGGGTACTGATGAGCCTACAGATGAAAGTGATGACTTTTTCTCTATCATCGAGCCTTATTTCATTCCTGAATTGGTACTTACAGAAATTATGTATAACCCACCAGAGTCTGGAGAGGATTCACTGGAGTTTGTAGAAATTTATAACAATGGAATGGATGCAGTAGACCTTGAAGGTTTCTCTTTCACAAAAGGTGTGGAATACATATTCCCACCCATGGAGATACTGGCCGGTGACTATCTGTTAGTCTCAAAAGATTCAGTGGCCATGCTGTCTACATTTGGTGTAGCTGCTCGTCAGTGGACTGCTGGTGCATTGAGTAATTCAGGTGAGGAACTTGAATTAAGCGATGACTTTGGAAATGTAATCGACTTTGTGCCATTTGATGATGCCTTACCATGGGATACCTTAGCAGATGGTTTTGGACCATCACTCACACTCTGTAATCCCGATACCGACAACGAACTAGCCGAAAACTGGAATGCTTCAGTTAATTTTGCCGCTGTTAATTCTGCTGGCGACTCCATCTGGGCAACACCAGGATTCGCCTGTCAATTGGAATGGCTGCCAGGCTTTGAAGCCGATGTTACCACGATTTCAGTTGGTGACAGTGTCATGTTTACCGACCTAACCATCGGTGACCCCATAGACTGGATCTGGACATTTGAAGGGGGTACACCTGATACTTGGGTCGGACAAACGCCTCCTTATATCGTGTATACCATTGAAGGTAGTTGGGATGTAAGTCTGGAAGTAACTGATGGTACAAATACCGAATTGGTTACTTATGAGGATTATATTACAGTTCTGGATATGCCTCCACCAACCAATTTGATGGCTGAGGTGGGTCCTATGGATGATGTCCAACTGACCTGGAATGCTCCCGGCACTGCTGGCTTTGAAGATGATTTTGAGTCTTATGATGACTTTGTCCTCAATTTTTCACCTTGGACAACGCTTGATGTGGATGGAAGCACAACTTATGGAATGACCGATATCACCTGGCCAAATGCTTATGCAGAACAAGCCTTTATCATATTTAATCCTTCACAAACCACACCAGTTGTAGAAGATATTATCCCTCATTCAGGTGATAAGATTGCAGCCTGCTTTGCCTCCACTACACCTCCAAATGACGATTGGCTGATTACCCCAATGGTAAGCATAGCAGGTGGTTATAGTGTGTCTTTCTGGGCCAAATCCTATACCGATCAGTATGGCCTTGAGCGTTTCAGAGTAGCTGTTTCAACCACAGGACTTGACCCAGCAGACTTTACCGTGATCTCTGATGGTGATTATGTAGAAGCTCCTGCTGATGACTGGGCAGAGTTTTCCTACGCACTTGATGCTTATGCGGGTCAGGATGTGTATGTGGCTATCCAATGTGTGTCCAACGATGCATTCATCTTACTATTAGATGATTTCAGCATTGGCGCTTCAAAATCACAAATTGCATATAATTCCTCACAGCCAGTGATTGGTAAAGCAACTAAGGCGATGAATTATAGCCTGATGCCTGTGGGCCAATACAGCAGCTCTTCCAGCCAATTGCAAATAGAAGCTGATTTGCTGGGATATAATGTGTATCGCGACAACACCAAAATTAATGGTGCAGTGGTGGAAGTCACTGAATACAATGATGCCAACCCATCCATTGGTTCTCATGATTATTATGTGACTGCAGTATATGATGGCGGTGAGTCAGATGCCTCCAATGTAGTTACCGTTATGGTTACAGGCATGGATGAAATTGATGGCAGCAGCATGATCATTTATCCAAACCCAACCGATGGTCAGTTTACCATCGAAATGGGTATCGAGAATCCGGTTCATGTTACCATATTGGATATGACAGGAAAAGAGATTTATAAGACCGTAGCCCAACAGAAACTGGAGCTTGACCTGCAAGGGGTCAATCAGGGTCTATATCTGATCCGCATCCATGATATGGATAGTCAGCAGTTAATCATTAAAAAACTTGTGGTGAAATAGTTTCCCACTTGAATGTATGTTACAAATCAGATGCTTGATTAATTTTCGGGCATCTGATTTGTTATCATATCCCATTAGCTAATAATCTTATGAACTTAAATATTTTGCGATGAAAAAAATCTACTTTTTAGCACTCCTTGTCTTTATTACAACAACTGGCATGGCGCAGAACCTTGTGACCAATGGTGGTTTGGAGTCATGGGACGACCCAAACAGTCCAAGCAGCTGGGATGTTTTTGAAAATATTAACCAGGAAAGTATACAGATACATCAGGGAAGTTTCTCTGCTGCTCATACTTCTGATGAATCAACTAAAGACCTGCGTCAGGATCTGGATGGAATTACAGGTGGACAAACCTATACGATCACTTACTACTATAAAGATAATGACCCCATGGCCAGGACACGAATTTGGTCCTATTGGATGGAAGATGGAAATTATCTGGATGATGATGCCGAAGTGCTTCGCCCCGGACAATACAGTGAAGACAATGGCGATTGGCAACAATTTCAGGTGGAACTTACAGCCCCCATGAACGCCAATCAGTTTCGTTTTGAAGTACGTGTGTATAAGCAGGACGGAAGTTGGGGTGGCATGGTGTATTATGATGACTTTTCCTTTGAACAAGATCAAACTACCTATCCAGAGCCCAGCAATTACCCCACTGCTTTCGAGGCCAATTCCGCGGGACAGAGTATTGTACTGGATTGGGAAGATGCTGTTGGTACTCAATTGCCCGGCGCCTATCTGATTCTAGGCGAAATCCTTCCTGTCAAAGGTGTTCAGCTTGACCCACCAATGGATGGCGAACCCGTCACCGATGATTTGGATTGGACTGATGGACAAGCTGCGATTAATGTACTCTATGGTCAGGAAACCTATTCCTTTGCGAATCTGCCCATGGGAGAGCATTATCAATTCACCATCTACCCTTATACTAATTCGGGAGCCAATATTGATTATAAGACTGATGGAACGGCTCCGACAGCTACAGCAAGTGTTTCCTTAATCATTATAATTAATGAGGAAGGTTTTGAGAATGATTTGGGCACATGGACTCCATATAGTGTGACAGGTGATCAGGAATGGTATCAGGATACCTATAACGATCAGACTTTCGCAAAAATGTCGGGTTTTGATGGGGGAAGTAATGAAAATGAGGACTGGCTCATTTCTCCCGAACTTGAATTTATAGATGCCGAAAACGCCTATTTCAATTTCATTTCAGCCATGAATTATACAGGTCCTGATTTACAGCTATTTGTGTCCACTGATTATGGTGGAACTGGAGACCCCAATGGTTTTGAATGGGATGAATTAACTCAGGATGCCATTTGGTCAGATGGTGGATGGTCATGGGTCGCTTCTGGAGAGGTTGATATCTCAGAATATATGTCCCAGGGTACCTATCTTGCCTTTAAGTATACCTCTACTGATGCTGAATCTGCCACATGGGAGTTGGATGATTTATTGGTTTACGGAACTTCTACCTTGAGCATTAATGATCATGCAGAAGCTTCGTTCTCAATTTTTCCAAACCCTACCTCTGATCAGTTAAACATAAGGGTTGAGAACAAGGGGAAATTACGTATCTCAAATGCCATGGGACAGTTGGTAATGGAGCAGGCACTTGAGCAAGGGCACACAACAATTAGTTTGCAAAACTTGCTAACAGGCATGTATGTGATCACCTTTACCGATGAACAACAAGCTAGTAAAACACATAAGCTGATGGTGAATTAAGATTCTTCAAACATCAGAAAATAATCAATCCCGCCAGTGCTAAAAACTGGCGGGATTATTGTTTACATTTATACATAATTACAAACACATTATATACGAACAAAGGCCTATTGTCGTTTGACTATAAGCATCATGAATCGATTACTTTTTAACATATCATTTCTTCTCATATTCTGCCCCTTAGCAATGCTTGCGCAAAACAGTCAGGCTGTTCGTCTTGAGGTTCCTTCCAATATTGACATTGAATCTTATCATGTGGAAGCACTTTCAACCGATGGGGTATTGGTTTTTTATGAGAGTAGTGAGGTGACTAAAGATGATAAGCGTAAGTGGTATTTCGCACTGTTTAACACCAGTTTGGCCCAGGAATGGTTGAAGTTTGTTGACCTGACCGACCGTATTGAGTTTATTGAAGCCAAACAGAGCAACAGGAAACTACATCTTTTGTTTAAAAGTACCACCCAATCAAGAAGTAGTAGCGGTTTTTATGAGATTGTAACCTACGATTTTCGCACCCAGGATTTTAGTTTGATCTCAGGTGCTATTCCACAGAAAGCTGAAGTAGCCGGTTTTGATATCATCGGTCGTACTGCCTGTTTGGGATTAAACCTGAAAAAGAATCTGACGGATGTATTATTCATCAATCTTACTAATGGTGATATCCATCCGGTTCATCTGATGCCAGAATCCCAAAACAGAATCATGCACATTCAATCAGATCCCTTAAACAAGCGTATAAATGTGGTCCTTAAACTAACAAAGGATAAAAGGTATCTGACAGATCATATCATCAGTTTCTCAGAAAAAGGAGAGCAACTGCAGACCATCGAGGTGCAAAATGAAAACAACAGCAAACTTCTTTCTTCATATATTATAAAGTCTTCCAGAGGAAAAAAACTGGAATTATTCGGAACATTTGATCTGATAAAAGGACGAATGGCAGGCCTAAAAGATTTGGATGACGATGATAATGCCAGAGGAGCTGGCTTCTATTTCTTCAGGTTTGACAATGATGAACAAATCCTGACTCAATATTACGACTTTATCAATTTTGAAAATATTCATGCCTCATTGGTGGGCAGGGAGGTGAAATCGAGTAGAAAAAGTGAGAATGATTCCAAGTCAAACACAGGAAAGAAATTTACTGCCTACTACTATATGTATGAACCACAGTTGCTGGAGCTGGATGATGAGTACATACTGTCAGTAGAGCTATACTCGCCGCATTACCGTACAGAAACCAGAATGGATTATGACTTTTATGGTCGTCCATACCCAAGTACCTACAGCGTATTTGATGGATATGAGTTTTATGATGTGGTTGTTGCAGGAATAGACAAGAATGGTGAGCTCCAATGGAACAATGATTTTGGGATCAGAAATATCAAAACCTATAATCTGCAAAGACATAGTATTGTATTGGAGGATGAAGGTTTTGTCACCATCGCTTACGTTAATAATGGAGATGTAATCTCACAAACCATTCAACAAACCAGAGATATTACAGGAGATGAAGTAAGCATAGAAGGAAGGTTTACTAGGGACCGGACAGTGCGGGATGAAAACAACCATATTATCGGTTGGTATGGAAATTATATGTTGATTTATGGCTATCAGCAAATCAATAATCGCAGCCTGGGCGATCAGAGTGAAAGAACCGTGTTCTATGTTAGTAAAGTAGCTTATCAATAGATGAAAAGAAGGATATGAAGGGCTTGTTATTTATTATCAGATATATACGTTACTGGTTAACAGCCAAGAGAAGGCATAGCATACATTCACCATTTGTGTATGATCTGATTGATAAGGTATTACTTGACACAAAATATAACGAGCATTACCAGCTTTTAGAGGATAATCGGCAGGAACTGTTCCATAGAAGAGACCAGGTAGAAACAGTAGATTTTGGAGCAAGTGCCGGGAACAAACCTTACCGCACCCAAATAGAGGCTCTTGGTAAAATGGTAAGGAGCCGTACCCACACCAAAGCCCGATTGGAATTGCTATACCGTCTGGCTGCCTATTTCAAGCCAAAAACAATATTGGAGTTTGGAACCGCAGCTGGGGTAAGTGCCTCCTACTTAAAAAAAGGAGCTCCATCAGCCGTTATGATCACCATGGAGGGATGTGCAGGACTGGCTCATATTGCCGAAGAGCAGTTTCAAAAGCTGGACCTGCAAGCCATGGAAGTGGTGATGGGTGATTTTAAGGTGATGTTGCCGAAAGTATTGCAACAATTCGCTCAGCTCGATTTGGTTTTTTTTGATGGCAACCACCGCAAGCAACCCACATTGGATTATTTTGAGAAGTGCCTACCCCTGGCCAGAGAAAACAGTGTATTTATCTTTGATGATATCCACTGGTCCCGCGGTATGGAAGAGGCCTGGCAAGAGATACAAAAGCATCCACAGGTAAGCATAACCATCGATTTATTCTGGTTTGGATTGGTGTTTTTCAGAGAAGGTGTTGCCAAACAGAACTTTAAAATCGTTTATTAGTATTGTTTTTATAATTTTGACGAAAGGATGATGATCCTATGACTTACTCGGTATTCCATCAGTAATCCACCTATGAATTCATAGCTTCACCCTCCTCACCACACAGGCAGTGTTTTGCTGCATAAAATCGTACACATGAAAAAGGAAGTCCTCAGGCTAGAAAATATATCCCGATTTTATCAGGTAGGAACCGAAACCGTTAAAGCTTTGGTGGAAGTATCCTTAAGTATCCACGAAAATGAGTTTGTAGCTTTGATGGGACCTTCTGGTTCTGGTAAATCAACCATGATGAATATTTTAGGCTGTCTGGATACACCAACCGGCGGGCAGTATATGCTTAATGGTGTGGATGTGAGTAAGATGACAGATAATGAATTGGCGGATATCAGGAATCGGGAAATTGGATTTATTTTCCAAACCTTCAACCTTTTACAGCGGTCAACTGCCCTAGAAAATGTCATGTTACCCTTAATATATGCAGGTGTACCTAAGCAAACCCGAATGAAAATGGCTGAAGATACACTCAAGCATGTACAGCTATCGGACAGGATGACCCATAAACCCAATGAGCTTTCAGGGGGACAAAGACAAAGGGTAGCCATAGCACGTGCCCTGGTAAACAATCCTTCCATTGTATTGGCCGATGAGCCTACCGGTAACCTTGATTCGAAAACATCTGTGGAAATTATGGGGCTGCTGGAGGAAATCCATAAACAGGGTAATACCATAATTGTGGTAACTCACGAGGAAGATATAGCCAAACACGCTCACAGAATTATCCGTATGATGGATGGAGCTGTGGAAAGAGATGAAATTAATGAAGACATAGTAACTGTAAAAGACTATGCGATTCAGGAGGAAAGCCAATAGACTTCCGCCATTGTAAACAGACATGCCTATGCCATCTGAATGGAAAATATATACCAAAACAGGAGATGATGGTACCACCTCCCTGATCGGAGGAACCCGGGTGCCCAAATATGATGACCGTATTGAAGCCTATGGGACCGCTGATGAGCTTCTGTCATGGATAGGACTTATTCGGGATCAGGAAATTGATTCCAGCAGCAGAGCATGCCTGCTCACCATACAGGATCGATTGTTTACCTTACAATCAACTCTAGCCAATGATGCTGTAGCTAATACCCGACCATTACCTCTATTGGAGGCTGTGGATATTGAGTTATTGGAAAAGGAAATTGACCGCATGAATGAAGTGCTTCCAGATTTAACTTCCTTCATTTTACCTGGAGGACACACCACTGTGTCCTATTGTCATCTGGCACGAACGGTTTGCAGGCGAACCGAACGTCTGTGCATCAAACTAAACGAGACCGTTACGGTGGATCCACTACTCATAAAATACCTGAACCGATTGTCAGACTACCTTTTTGTGCTTGCCCGCAAGTTTACCAAGGACTTTGCTGTTGATGAAACTCCCTGGAAGCCGCGTGTATAGCGGATTCTCTGTTAATTAAAAATTCCTTGGAATATTCCAAAAAAAAATTACTTTTGCAAAAATTATTAACCAATTTATTTGAGCAATGTATTGGACTTTAGAGTTGGCTTCGAAGTTAGAAGATGCTCCTTGGCCGGCAACGAAAGATGAGCTCATAGAATGGTGTATCCGTACCGGAACACCTTCAGAAGTTATTGAAAACCTCAAGGAAATCGAAGATGAAGGTGAGGTTTATGATCGAATCGAAGATTTATGGCCAGACTATCCTACAAAAGAAGACTTTTTCTTCAACGAGGATGAGTACTAAGAAAAGGCACAAAAACAAAAAAGGCTGCATCCAATATGCGGCCTTTTTTTATGTCTTGTGAGCAATGAAAGAATGCGTAACGATCAATAAATCAGTAGTTAAGAAGCAGGGATAGTCTTGATTCAAGCCGTTGAATTTCTGAAAAAACTAAAATTCACCTTACCATATTTCCGGTGTTCCACAAAGTATTCCGCTTCGGATAAGTCAATTTCCGGTGGATGTTCTACAATTAACCAGGCATCAGCTTTTAATAGTTGTGCATGGAATATGGCAGTACTTATATCCTTTAGCTTTTCCATTTGATAAGGTGGATCAGCAAAAATTAGGTCGTAGGTTTTGGTGGAATTTCTAATAAATTGAAAGACATCAGAACGAATGGTTTTCAGATTACTCATCCCAAATTCACCACTTGCCTTTTTGATAAATTCCACACATTTAAAATTTTTATCAACAGCTGTTATCGTGCTACAACCTCTTGAAACCAATTCAAAAGAAATGGATCCTGTACCAGCAAATAAATCAAGGGCGTCGATTCCTTCTAAATCGATGAGGTGGTTAATGATATTAAACAGTGCTTCTTTAGCCAAATCTGTGGTGGGTCGTACTGGCAGGTTTTTAGGAGGCGATATGATCCTTCGGCCATATTTTCCTCCTATAATTCGCATTGCTGGATATTGAACAGTGTATAATAGTGGTGGTGCAATAAATCGTCCAGTGCATATGAATAGCCAAAGGCCTCATTTCTTTCCAAAAATGACATATGCCTCACATAACGATACAACAATTCATAGGTGTTTGAGCTTTTATCGATATCACCCATTAGCACCAATCTGACTTCTTCCGGATTCAAGGAAAGTTGCTCCATGGCAGCCAACAGGAAGTACACAAAATCTTCTTTGGTTCGGTAGCTGAATTGATTGTGGTAGTGCAATTTGTTATCCTTGAAGTATACAAGATTGAAACTACTGTTATCAGCATTCAGGTACAGACTTCTGTTGTCCATCTTATTTTTAAATCCAATGGTAAGACTTTCAATATAACCAGAAGCGTAGTGGGAAATCCTTGCATTGGGCCATAAATCCTTTACTTTTTCAACAAATGGGTTGGGGATATAGTAAACATTAATGGCCTCGGTAGTACTCAATTTGTCGTATACGATGCGGTTGTTTTCCTGAAAAGGCTGATTAAAACCCAGATAAAGGTTTTTATGTTCAGGATCAAATAGTGCAGCGGGTATTAAGGTATTAAGTCTGGATTTGTAAAGTACATTGACTTCCTGAAAAGGAAATCCAAACCACTCAAGACTATTCAATATCTTGTCAAAGAATCCTGGAATTTTTTCTAATGTATCCACATCATCAGCATGATATGACAATAGAGCCAGGTGTTTGTTTTTTTCAGGATGATATAAACTGAGTGTCAGGCGTGTCATATCAAATGACACAGACATTTTATAAGATCGGGTTTGAGATGCTTTAAATGACTTATCAAATAAATTGATATATGGCTTAATCGTATAAGGCATTGGGATTTAATTTACTCCCAGTTGCCGTCTGTTGAGGGTTCCGCCATAGAACCAACCTTCAGGCCGGCATACTTCTCGATATCCTCTTGCTTGGCAATCAGATTGTTGATCGTTTGCTCGTCCATACCTTTCAGGTAGGCCGTATAAGGTGCGACAGCTTCAAAAACATTTACATCCATACCGCTTCTTTCGATAACTCCGGCATTCATTTCAAATTTCTCACCCTCTGAAAAAGGAATAAGGGAGAGGGACATTAAATTGTAATTCTGTCTCTTTCCAAACAGCGAATCTGATACTTTCACATAACCCAGGGTGTCACTGATGGTTCTGGTAAATGTAGTGTCAGTTGGGTCATTGATAATCTTGATCACAGGTATTTCTGCAGCATCCAGAAACCAAACCAAAGTGTCAAAATTTTGAGCATAGGTTCCGTTTAATTGTTTGAAGATAAGCTGAGCGCTGCGGATGTCTTTAAGGTTTTGAATAACCTCGGCTTCACGGGCATTTTTTTCCTTGTTAAAACGAACAGGTTCCATGATACTTTGATAAACAAAATAACCCAGTCCTACGATGATGATAAACAAAAAAAGCTGGAGAAGTGTTTTTTTCATGTCTTTTGAATTTACCGAGCAAATTTATAAAATTTTCTTTCTTAAAGCCTTGTTTGCTTATTTATTATCGTTTTGAAAAACAAGGTTCCTGCTGGCCTTAAGTTTCTGTTTGATTGAGCATTGATATAAGTTAAACGCAATATCACCCAATAGATTTTCCTTGGCAGGAAATTTTTGTGAGTTAATTCTCGTCCAGCATTTCAAATGATGGTATATGGTCAAGAATCTTAAAGTTGTTGTTGGAAAAATCAAGCTGACAACAATAATGTTTTAAGCCATTGCTGATTAATAGATAGGATAGCTGTAAGCTGCTGTTGTACCGACTAACTTGTTCAATGACTTCCTGATTAAGCTTTACTTTGGGAGATTTAAATTCCATCAATATCAGAGGTTTTCCAGATTTACCATATGCCATAGCATCAAATCTTTTGGGCATTTGATTGACCATAATGCTCTTTTCCACTGCAATCAGAGAGGAAGGAAACCCCTTCTCTTCAACCAGGTATCTCAGGAAATGCTGCCTCACCCATTCTTCCGGTGTCAATACAATATACTTCCGTCTGAAGCTGTCGAAGATTTCTTTTCTTCCGTCTGTATTTTCACGGATATTGAACTCGTATTTGGGAAGTGCAAGTTGCATATTCAGAATGGCTAGGGTTTGTATTCCGATAATCGTAATAATTCCTGGGCATCAGACATGCGCATAAGTTCTTTAAGTTGGGTATCAGGATACTGTTGCATATAGGAACGTACTATTTCCCAACCCACCCAATGACCTATCCTGGCAGGTGAATCTGTAGAAAAGGCAGTGGTAAATGGGCCGTCCTCCATTAATTTACGATGGAACTTTGAATCGGTAGAATACAAAAGCTTCTCCTTTATCAAAAAAGCCCAGATTTCTTTTTTGTGATGTTGCACCCAATCCATCTGACTTTGGGTGTAGGCAATTTTCAGACTGTCAGCATGCTCCGGTAATACAGCATCCAGATAATACAATCGTTTGCCCTCTTCTACCATTTTCTCAAGTAGAGTAAGCGTACGCCGTGGTTGGTATACCTGCTGGTAATAAAGGGCCTCCATAACATCAATACTAATGTAACCCGCTTCCATTGTCCTGAGTTTATAATTGGGTAATCCCAGTGAACGGTAAGGAGGGAAGTTCTTGCCCAAATACACATCAACAGCGATAATCATAACCGAGTCAGATAAGATGACTGGATTCTCATAAAACATCCCTGAGATGTATGTGTATACCTCTGGAGATTCCCATGATGGAAAATGGTATGAAAAGTAACTGAAACCAGCTTCGATCTCGTTTTCTAAATTATGCATGTCAGGATAGACTTCCATGCTTTTTTGATAGATATGGATGAGCTGGGTGTCAGTAACAAAATCATGGATTTGTTGTATATGATGGTCTTGATTCAGATCCACATCCAGAAAATAAATGAACTGATCTTGGATAGCAGTCAGTCCGGATTTCAAATCCAGGGTGTCCAGCTCAAACAAAGCCTTGCCATATCGGTGGATTTGAATATCCATGGGTGGCAAATCAGATGTCTTTATTACCGTTGGTTTCTGCCGCTTACAGTCGCAGGAGAACAGAAATAGGATAAGTAGCAGGCCGATGCTAAAGTGTAGTTGTTTCATAGGTACACAAAAAAATGCCAATACAAATGTATTGACATTTAATTAACGATACTAGTTGTGTTTTATTGAGATAAGCTGCTAGAATATCTTCCAGCCCAGGGTAACCAGAAAGATATTGGATTTTGTGCTAAGGCTGGTGCCATCATAGGTAATGTCATTTTTGAACATATCGTTCAAGCCACCCATATATTTAACATCCAGGGCAAACATCAATACATCCACGCCAACACCTGCCTGATATTGCCAGATCATATTGGAAAAGTCATCTGGTTGTAAATATTCTTCAGGATCACCGTTCTTGGTGTCAATTTTCACGTCAGTCACATAGTTTGCTGTTACTCCTGCAAATACTCTGAGATTGACAATTTTTAGATTGAGTACTCTCCAGCCCAAACTTACAGGAATCTGGATGGTTTTCAGGTCTACTTCCTGTTCAACTGGAGACAGGTCACCAAAAGAAGGGTACTTAAACACACTTCCCTGGGTTAGCCAATTAACTTCAGGTTGGACATATATTTTCTCTCCAATTCTTAGAAAAACACCAAAAACAAAATTACTCTTGAGGCTTTCTTCGATTTCACTTTTGTTAAGTTTTAGGGTGGAGGCGGCGAAACCAATTTGTGGTCCAAAATGCACTTCTCCAAACATAATAGCTGAACAAAATAAGGCTGCGATTAATAAGGTTACTTTTTTCATTGGTCAGTTTTTAATTTATTTCAAATATAGTGGTTTTCTGTCTAAACATCTGCTGCTATAATAATTTCAACGGCAATTCCGTTGATTCATTACTTTTGTATTAAGAATAAAAACCTATGAAAAAGTATCTGATTGTTCTTCTTGTTTGTACGGTTAGCCTTGCGCAAGCCCAGCATAAACCCTTTCAGTTTGGGATTAAAGTAGGTGGGAATTTAGGGTGGTTCGGAACCAGTGCTGAAGGTTATAGCAGCAAGGACAGTCCTCCTGGCGGCTCCTTTGGTTTGCTTGCTGATTTCTATATAATGGAAAACTACTCCTTCACCACAGGATTGGAAGCTTTGTACCTGAATTCGAAACTCAAATACCCTCATGTATATAATCCCCCTAATGGTGGTGCTGCGGTTAGTGGTGAATTACTGCGCTTTTATAAAGCCAGGTATATTCAGATTCCCTTGCTGTTTACCATGAAAACCAATGAAATTGCAAAACTCCGCTTTTTTGGGCAGATTGGACTTGGTCTGGGCATACTTGTTAAAGCCACCGCAGAAGACGAGTTTACTTCGAAATACGGGGTGACTTTTGAGAAAGAAACCAAGGATATTTATAGCGAAATGAATTTTTACAGAACTTCTTTTATTTTGGGTGCCGGACTTGAGATACCACTACACAAATCCACACATATCAGAACAGGAGTGAAGTATGACAATTGTTTTTTGAATGTTTTGAAGGGTGACAATGCGGTGGATCCTTCGGTGGAAAACCAGGCCCTCAATCATTTCTTTGAATTATACGCAGCCATTATTTTTTAAATTATTAACAGTGAAAATAGCCCTAGCACAGTGCAATTACCATATAGGAAATTTTGCCAGCAATATTGAAAAAATTGCCAGTGGTATTGAAAAGGCCAGGAATCAAAAAGTTGATTTGGTTGTTTTTTCAGAATTGGCAATTTCAGGTTATCCTCCCAGAGATTTTTTAGAGTTTGATGATTTCATACAGCAATGTCAGGATGCGGTGCAAACACTGGCACAACAGTGTAAAGGTATTGCTGCCATTATCGGACTACCCACGCGGAATCCAAACGAAAAAGGTAAGCCCTTATATAATACGGCAGTATTCATCGAAAATGGAGAAATCAAACAGCATATTCATAAGAGTTTGCTGCCCAACTACGATATTTTTGATGAATACAGGTATTTTGAGCCCAACAAAAGTTTCGAATGTGTGAATTTAAAGGGTAAGAATCTGGCAGTTACAATCTGTGAGGATTTGTGGAACGTACAGGATAATCCATTATACATCATCAACCCCATGGATGAATTGATCAGTCAAAATCCTGAGTTCATCATTAATATTGCTGCTTCTCCCTTTAACTATCAACAAACAAAGATCAGGAAAGATGTGTTGCACCGAAATGCGGTGAAATATGCATTACCTCTTTTCTATGTGAACCATGTGGGAGCCCAAACCGAATTGCTTTTTGATGGAGGTTCTTTGGTAATGGATGCGCAGGGAAAAACAATGTTGGAGTTGGCCTATTTTGAAGAGGACTTTCAGGTTTTTGATACTGATCAGTTGAGCAACAGTAAAGAAATTAGTGACCCTTCAAGGGAGTTTTCGGAAATAGAAATGATTCATGATGCCCTGGTCATGGGTATACGGAATTATTTTAAAAAGCTGGGTTTTTCCAAGGCCATACTTGGTCTATCCGGCGGCATTGATTCTGCAGTTACATCGGCCCTGGCAGCTGAAGCCCTTGGCCATGAGAATGTGTATAATGTGTTAATGCCTTCACGCTTTTCTTCAGATCATTCAGTGGACGATTCCATAGGATTGGTTGAAAACCTTAGGATGCCTCATGATATAATTTCCATTGAGCACGCATTCAATGCTTTTGAGGAAAGCCTACAACCATATTTCAAGGGCTTGCCTTTCAATATCGCCGAAGAAAATCTACAAGCCCGTACCCGAGGTGTGTTGCTCATGGCTTTATCCAATAAATACGGATACATTTTATTGAATACCAGTAACAAAAGTGAGGCTGCTGTGGGTTATGGCACCTTATACGGAGATATGAATGGTGGTTTATCTGTGATAGGTGATGTGTATAAAACACAGGTTTTCCATTTGGCAAGATACATCAACCGCAATGCCGAGATCATTCCTGAGAATATTATAACTAAACCTCCTTCTGCAGAACTCAGGCCCGATCAGAAAGATACAGATTCCTTGCCTGATTATGAGGTGTTGGATGAGATACTGTACCAATATATTGAACAGCGCTTGGGACCCAATGAGATCGTCAAAATGGGCTTTGATGCGGCTTTGGTGAAACGGATTTTGAAACTAGTGAATACCAACGAATACAAACGTTACCAAACACCACCAATTTTAAGGGTGTCGACCAAGGCATTTGGCATGGGACGCCGCATGCCTATAGTGGCTAAATACCTGAGTTAGCTTATAAATTAACAGCTACTACCTCTTTTATTTCAGGAAGTGCTTTCTTTAGGGTAGCTTCTACACCATTTTTCAGGGTCATGGTGCTATAAGGGCATGAACCGCAGGCGCCTGTCAGTTCTACGTTTACTATGTTGTCGTCGGTTAATTCCACAAAGTTTATATCACCACCATCTTGCTGTAGATAGGGTCTTACTTGCTCTAAAACATTCTGAACTTTTGTAGTGAGTTCTTCTCTTGTATTTCCCATGATTCTTTCTTCTTTTCAAATTAATTGTTCAGCAGTTCCACTTGCTTTTTTACTTCCACTGCAATATCCATAAAGGCTGCAGATACCCTGCTGCTGTTGTTCAACACTACAGGTGCTCCGGTATCACCTCCCTCGGTTATCTTTTCTTCAATGGGAATACTTCCCAAAACGGGGATGTCCAGCTCCTTGGAAAGCAATGCACTGGCACCTTTGCCAAAGATATAGTATTTTTTGTCAGGGAATTCTTCAGGAGTAAAATAGGCCATGTTTTCAACAATTCCCAATAAAGGAATGGTCAACTTCTCTTGTCGGTACATCATAGCTGCACGACGAACGTCGGCCACCGCAATTTTCTGTGGGGTAGTAACCAACACAGTGCCTTTCACATTGTAAGATTGAGCCAGTGTAAGCTGAATGTCACCTGTCCCGGGTGGCATATCAATAACCAAATAATCCAGTTCGCCCCATTCGGCATCTTTCATCAATTGGTTGAAGGCATTGTTGATCATGGAACCACGCCACATTAAGGCCTGATCAGGTTGCACGAAAAAGCCCAGAGACAAGATTTTAACCCCATGATTTTCGAGAGGTACCATCACTGGTTTTCCTTCTCTTTGTAAAACTCCCGGCTGTTCGTTTTCAACACCAAACATAATGGGTACCGATGGCCCCATAATATCAGCATCGAGAATACCAACTTTACTTCCGGTTTTTGCCAGGGCAATGGCAAGGTTTGCAGAAACTGTGGATTTACCCACGCCACCTTTACCAGAAATAACCGGAATGATATTTTTAACACCCGATAAAGGGCCTAATCCTTTGTCAGATTCGGATACCGGTCTGATGGTTATAGTATAGGTGTCACCAAATTCACCCTTAAGGGTTTTTTCGATGGAATTGCTTACTATTCCTACCGCCGGGTCATCCAGCTTGGGAAAAACGATGGTAAGTCTGATCTCCTGATCTAATATTTCGATATTGTCGACCATATTAAGATCAACAATATTATTCGCTTTTTGGAAAAAGATAACCTGCTTTAAAGCATCAGATATCTCTTTTGTGGTTATGGACATATTGTAGTTGTGTGTTACGAAAATAAAGGTGGCAAAATTAAAGTAAATTTCTGTTC